>NZ_JPST01000006.1 GCF_000763315.1 Thermoactinomyces daqus
TCCCCCTCCGAAGAAATTTGGCGGTATTATTCGAAGGGGATTTATTCGACGGGGAGTGGGTCAATTCTTTTTCGGCGATCCTGGGTCAATTATAGACCGGCGGTAACAGTAATTTGATATAAACCCTTCCGGGTCTGAAAGGAACAGACGGATGCCGTCGCCAAATAAGATACTGCGACTCAAATATGAAATCCGGTCCCCTGGGATATGAGCTTATTTATCTAATTAGCTTAAATGAAAGGCTATATGTGTCTGATCCATCTCTCTATACATTAATTGAATGGGAGTTTTGTTTATATTAAATACTAATGTCTCATCAATATATTCAGTTCTGAACTGGATGTAATCTTCAGTGACGGAAACAGGGTGTATTGGATATTGAAAAGGTGCTCCATGCATTTTAGTCACACTTAGATATAATTGTCCTCCTTCATAGGTAATTGTTATTTTTCTTTCAGAGTTTTCTATCTGATAGATTCCAATTATGCGCTTAACAACACTTTCATTTAGATCAATTGATGTCGTTACTTCAGGAAATGAGATCGGTACACCAAAAAATAAACGAACTAGGTTTTTTCCGATCCATGTTACCGGAGTAATATTTAGGTTGCTCAAGATAATAACTGTAAGATTATCGTTTACGAATCGAAGAATATTTCCGCAGAAACCATTGATATCCCCATAATGACTAATACAAGTATGATATTTGTTACCGATCTCCAGCTGTTGAACAGCCCATCCGTAACCATAGTTTTCCAGATGAGGAGTAAACATAGATTGGAGTGACTCATATGATACGAGTTTATTTGTATATAAAGCCTGATCCCAGCGATATAAGTCCTCGACTGTAGAATACAACCCATATCCCCCGACAGGAATGGACATGTCCATGTGTTCTGTATGAATTATCTCTTTCCAGACAGAATATCCTGAAGCAAGATTATGGACTATCGTACGACCATCATCTACACCCGTGTCATTCATTTTAAGCGGGCCAAAAATGTAACGATTTAGAAAACTGGCATAGGATTGCTTAGAAAGTCGTTCAATCATCTTAGTAAGTAAAATGTAGGACGATGTACAATAAGAAAACCGTTCTCCGGGTATAAACTCCAGAGGAAGATTCTTGAATAAATCGATGGTTTGATCCAAAGTAGAAGGCAATCGCATAATCCTGGTCCAGTAATCCGGGAATTTAACAAAATCAGGAATGCCGGAAGTGTGTGTAAGCAAGTGATGGATCGTGATTTGATCACCTTTGGGAAAGTCGGGAATATAATTACGAATGGGTTCTAACACCGATAGTAGTCCCTGTTCTTGCAGCTGAAGAACAGCCATGGCTGTAAAACCTTTAGTGATGGAGCCAATTCGATATTTAGTTTGAGGTGTATTCGGTACAGTATGTTCTATATTACTCCAACCATAACCACGGCTTAGTAAAATTTCTCTTTTTAACCTACTAATACAGATCCATTAAAATAACGATTTTCTTCTAACTTACTCATATAGTTTTCTAATTGGGAAATAATCGCTTTCAAATAGCATCCACTCCTGATTCGAAATGTTTTGGGAAAACTGTTTTTTGGAAGCGTCTTTGCGCTATTCAGATCAGATTTCGCTCTTTTACCCCTGAAAGGCACTGAGCCGTTTTATCAGCAGTTCCAGCCTTTTCCGGAGTTCTTGAACCTTCCGTTATCAAACTTGTACTCACCTTCATCCAACATCGAATATTCTATGTAACAATAACATTTGATGATAAACATTTGTTCTCCTGCTACAAACACAAAAAAGCCATTGAGTCTGTAAAGTACTGCTTCATAGACTCAATGGCTTTTTGCTTGACGGGCAAGGGCAGGGTTCTTTTGTCAGAAGAGGAGCTCTTCCAGCTCATCCAATTTCGTTTCAAATGTTTTTAGCGCTTGCTTGATCGGCTCTGCCGTCGTCATGTCAACGCCGGCTTTTTTCAGCACTTCGATCGGATAATCGGAGCTGCCCGCCTTCAGGAAAGAGAGATAGCGGTCCACAGCCGGTTTGCCTTCGCTCAAGATCTGGCTGGACAGAGCCGCCGCTGCACTGAAGCCGGTTGCGTATTGATAAACATAATAATTGTAATAGAAATGGGGGATGCGCGCCCATTCCAGTCCGATTTCCTTGTCACTGACGATTTCGTCTCCGTAGTACTTCCGGTTTAACTCATAATAAAGAGTTGTCAGCAAGTCAGGGGTCAGCGCTTCACCGTCTTGGGCTTTTTGATGGATCAAGTGTTCAAACTCGGCAAACATCGTCTGGCGGAATACCGTCCCGCGGAAAGAATCCAGATAATGATTGAGAAGATATAACCGTTTTTGTTTGTCATTTGTGGTCTTGAGCAGATGGTCGTTCAAAAGTGCTTCATTGCAAGTGGAAGCAACTTCCGCTACAAAAATCGTATAATCGCCGTAAACAAAAGGCTGGTGCTTCCGGGTGTAGTAACTGTGGACGGAATGACCGAATTCATGTGCCAGCGTAAACAGATTGTCCATGTTGTCCTGCCAGTTCATCAAAATATAAGGCGAGGTTCCGTATGCGCCGGAAGAATAGGCTCCGCTGCGTTTGCCCTTATTTTCATAAACATCGACCCACCGGTTTTCGTATGCTTCCTTCAGGATGGAAATATATTCATCCCCCAACACATTTAAGCCTTCGAGGAGAATCTGCTGTGCTTCCGGATAGGTCACTTTCCATTTCACATCTTTTACCAGCGGTGTATAAATATCGTACATGTGAAGTTCCGGAAGCCCGAGAGCGCGCTTGCGGATCGAAACATAGCGGTGCAGAAGGTGAAGATGGTCATTCACCGTTTCCACCAGTTGATCATATACTTTTTCCGGAATGTGGTTGGATGACAGGGCAGCCTGTCTCGCCGATTGGTAACGGCGCGCCTTGGCGAAGAAATTATTTTTCTTCACCGCCCCGCTCAGCGTGCTGGCAAAGGTGTTTTTATATTTATTGTAAGTGGCGTAAAGCCCCATAAAAGCATCTTTGCGCACCCGGCGGTCGCTGCTCTCCATAAACTGGATGAACCGCCCGTGAGTAATCTCCACTTCGTCTCCTTCTTCATCAATGATGGTCGGAAAGCGAAGATCGGCATTGTTCAGCATGCCGAATGTATTGGCTGAGGAACGCATCACATCGCTGGCCTGCGCAAGAAGCGCTTCTTCCGGTTCGGACAGGACATGAGGCCTTTTTTGGTTGATTTGATCCAATGCGTGTTTGTATAGTTGCAATTCCTTGTTTTCCTGAATAAAGGATTGTAATTTTTGCTCACTGATGCTCAGAATTTCCGGAACCATGAAAGACATTTCGCTTGCCGCATCGGAATACAGCCGTTTTGCCCGGTCATTCAGAGCCTGGAAATAGGAGTTGGTGGTGTCCTGATCATAACGCATGTGCGCGTATGTATAAAGCTTTCCCAAGCGGTAGAGCACATGGTCCTGAAATTTGAGGGCGGCCAAGAGCGTTTCGGATGAAGTGCCAAGTTTTCCTTTGTATTGGGATATTTTGGGCAACAGTTCTTTTACTTGGTCGAATTCATCGTTCCAACTTTGGTCGCTGTCGAAAATATCTTCAAGCCGCCAGGTGTATTCCACCGGGATTTCGGATCGTTGGGGTAATTGCTTGCTATTTTGCTTTGTCATCGTCATCCTCCTTCTGGATCGTGAAGGTCACATGTTTATTATACTATTTGTTATCGTAATCAGAAATGATGTGTCCTGTTTTTTCGGGGAAGTCGCGGCGCGGTCCGGTTTCTGAGCGATCAGCATCGCTGGGATCGCTGCATTTTTCGATCGGCCCTTTGGTTTTCCGCACGTCGGGAGCAAGGATTTGCAATTGCCAGCGATTTGATGATTGTGGTATAATCGCTTTGGCTATACTTATTGTAGATACATCTGTTGGCAAAAGAGTGGGCGCTGACCCACTCTTTGCATTTTGCCGAAGATGTTCTGTCATTAGCCGTTTTTAAGGAGGGTTGGCTTTGAGTCGGCAGGTAACAGAAGCAGTGGAAAAACTGGCAAAGCCGATTTTGGAAGCAGAAGGATTGGAACTGGTCGACGTAGAGTACAAGAAAGAAGGGAACAATTGGTTTTTGCGCATTTTCATTGATCGTGAGGAGCGTCCGGTAGACCTGGATGATTGCAGTCGCGTCAGCGAAAAATTGAGCGATTCTCTGGACGAGGCTGATCCGATTCCGGGTGCCTACATCCTGGAAGTCTCTTCTCCGGGTGCGGAAAGACCCCTGAAAAAAGAAAAAGATTTTCATAAAGCCGTGGGAAAAAATGTGCATATTACGACGTATGAACCGATTGATGGGCAAAAGGTATTTGATGGTGTGTTGAGCCAATACGATGGGGTGCAACTTACCATTCAAGAAAAGAAAAAAAGTTTTCAAATACCGGTTGAAAAAGTGGCAAAAGCCCGCTTGAGTGTCGTGTTCTAAAGCGAAGGGAGGAATGGGACCGATGAATGCCGAGTTCATCGAGGCCCTGGAGCAGTTAGAAAAAGAAAAAGGGATCAGCAAAGATATTTTGATTGAAGCGATTGAAGCTGCATTGATTTCCGGATACAAACGGAATTTCCATTCAGCGCAGAACGTGCGTGTTGACATTAACCGGCAGTCCGGAGAAGTCCGGGTGTTTGCCCGTAAAACAGTGGTGGAAGAGGTTTTGGATTCCCGTCTGGAAATTTCGCAGGATGCGGCAAGGGAGATCGATCCGAACTACCAATTGGGGGATATTGTCGAAATCGAAGTAACGCCCGCCGATTTTGGCCGCATCGCCGCCCAAACGGCGAAACAAGTGGTGACCCAGCGAATTCGCGAAGCAGAGCGGACGGCGATTTACAAAGACTTTGTGGACCGTGAGGAAGACATTATCACGGGGATCGTCCAGCGGGCGGACAGCCGCTATTACTACGTGGATCTGGGACGGGTGGAAGCGCTTCTTCCCCATGCGGAAACGATTCCCGGTGAAAGGTTCAAACACGGTGACCGTGTGAAAGCTTTTATCACCAAAGTAGAGAAATCGACGAAAGGTCCGCAAATCTTTCTTTCCCGCACTCATCCGGGATTGTTGAAACGCCTGTTTGAATTGGAAGTTCCGGAAATTTATGAAGGTATCGTCGAAATCAAGGCGATTGCCCGTGAAGCCGGTTATCGCTCCAAAGTGGCCGTCGCTTCGCACAATCCGGATGTGGATCCGGTCGGAGCTTGTGTGGGGCACCGCGGGGCTCGCGTACAAACGGTTGTCAGCGAGTTGCGGGGTGAAAAAATCGACATTGTGCGTTGGTCTGATCAGATTGATGAGTGGATTGCCAATGCGCTGAGCCCGTCCAAGGTTGTTTCCGTCACCGTTTATGAAGAGGAAAAAATGGCGCGGGTCGTTGTGCCGGATCATCAGCTTTCGCTTGCGATCGGCAAAGAAGGGCAAAACGCCCGCCTGGCCGCCAAATTGACAAATTGGAAAATCGATATTAAAAGTGAATCAGAAGCGGAGAACGATCTGATCGGGGAAGAAGATCCGATTGCAGAAGAAGATCGGACCGCAGAAGAAGAGGCGCATTTGGCTGGCGCAGAGGAAAAAGAAGAAATCCGTGAAATCGAAGATCTTATCAATGAATAAACTGGTGGGGAGGTTGCTCTAAAAAATGAAGCAACGTAAAGTTCCCATGCGCAAGTGCGTTGCATCGCAGGAGATGTTTCCTAAAAAAAGCCTTGTTCGCATTGTGCGCACACCGGAAAATGAGATCGTAATTGATCCGACCGGAAAAAAATCAGGACGCGGTGCTTACTTGTGCGCAAAAATGGAGTATATCGATTTGGCACAGAAAAAGAAAGCATTGGACAGAGCCCTCAAAGTGCAAGTACCATCCGAACTTTATGACCAGCTTCGCGATTATGTAAAAACGCTTGACCCCGGATCAGATGGATAAGATCCTGCAGTTGCTCGGGCTTGCCACGAGGGCGAAAAAGGTAGTGTCCGGAGAAGAATTGGTTTTGCAGGAAGTACGTTCTGGAAGAGCTAAGCTCGTTTTTCTGGCTACGGATGCGGCTAAAAATGCCGAGAAGAAGGTTACAGATAAATGTTCATCCTATGATGTTCCGCTCATTCGTTACGGAACGCGGCAAGAATTGGGGAAAGCGATTGGAAAAGACGAACGAGTGGTTGTAGCCGTGACGGATGCGGGTTTTGCCCGTTCGTTTGCCAAGCTGGTAAGTACTTGACGGGGGTGAATCGATTGGCCAAAATGCGAGTTTACGAGTATGCCAAAAAAATGAAAATTTCCAGTAAAGAGATGCTCAATCTGTTGGAACAGGTTGGCATGAAGGTGAACAACCATATGAGCGTACTGGATGAAGGAATGATCCAGAAAGTGGAACAACACATGAATAAAGAAGGGGGAGCCCCTTCGGAAGCAAAAGAGAAGGCTCAGGGAGAGAAGAAAGTGAAACAACAAGCGAAAAATCAAAACCAGTCAGGTTCAAGAAGCCAAAGGCCGTCGGGAAATAAGAGAAATTCGCGTCCAAACCGGCCGAACCAGAGACAAAATCAGCCGAAATCGCCAGGGCGTCAGCCGCGGATTTCCGCCGCCGAGGAAGTCCAAAAGTCCGCCGGCTTCATGGCAAAGGATAAAGTGGAGCAGCCGAAGCGCGCGAAAAAAGAAGATCCGAAAAAAGGCCGTTTCAGCAAATTAAAAGACGATCCGCCCAAAGACTTTGCCATCGGGCGCGGGAAAGGGCGCAACCGTAAAAAAGGGGACCGCAAGGGAGAAAACCGGGAAAAACAAGCTCCGGTTCTGCCCAAGGAAATCACCGTTTCCGGCCCGCTCACAGTGGCTGACTTTGCCAAACTGTTGCGCCGGGAAGCATCCGCGGTGATCAAGAAGCTGATTTCCCACGGCGTCATGGCAACCATCAACCAGGAAATCGATGTAGAGACGATGAGCGTGATCGCGGAAGAGTTTGATGTCACCGTCATTTACAAAGAAGAAGTGGATGAATCCAATTTTGAAGAGCAAGAAGAAGTGGATGCACCTGAGGATTTGGTGGAACGTCCGCCGGTTGTCACCATCATGGGCCACGTCGATCACGGTAAAACCACGTTGCTCGATCAGATCCGCAACAGTAACGTCACCGCGGGGGAAGCAGGCGGAATTACCCAGCATATCGGCGCTTATCAGGTAGAAGTAAACGGCAAGAAAATTACCTTCCTGGATACTCCGGGGCACGCCGCCTTTACGACCATGCGGGCACGTGGTGCACAAGTGACAGATATCACCATCTTGGTCGTCGCTGCCGATGATGGCGTGATGTCGCAGACAATCGAAGCGGTCAACCATGCCAAAGCGGCAAATGTGCCGATTATCGTCGCGGTGAACAAAATGGATAAACCGGGTGTCAATCCTGACCGGGTTAAGCAGCAGCTGATGGAGCACGGCCTGGTTCCCGAAGAATGGGGCGGGGATACCATCTTCGTTCCTGTTTCCGCTTTGACGGGAAACGGAATTGAAGATCTCCTCGAGATGGTCTTGCTCGTGGCTGAAGTACAAGAGCTGAAAGCAAATCCGAATAAACGTGCCCGCGGCGTCGTCATCGAAGCAGAGCTTGATAAGGGGCGCGGAGCGGTTGCGACGGTTCTCGTACAAAACGGTACACTGAAGGTGGGAGACGGAATTGTCGCCGGCAATTATTTCGGCAAAATCCGGGCGATGATCAACGATCGCGGTCGCCGCATTAAAACCGCACCGCCGTCCACTCCGGTCGAGATTTTGGGTTTGCCTGATGTTCCAAGCCCGGGAGACCAGTTCATGGTGTTTGAAGATGAGAAAAAAGGGCGGGCCATCGCCGAGAAACGGATGCAGAAGCGAATCGAGGAAGAGCGTGGCGCCAGCAGCCGTGTCAGCCTGGATGACCTCTTCAAACAGATCAAAGAGGGCGAAGTGAAAGATCTCAATATTATCATCAAGGCAGACGTTCAGGGTTCGGCAGAAGCGCTGAAAAGTTCACTGGAAAAAATCGATGTGGAAGGCGTGAACGTAAAAATCATTCACTCCGGTGTCGGAGCGATCAGCGAATCGGATATCATCCTGGCGTCGGCATCCAATGCGATTGTGATCGGGTTTAACGTCCGTCCCGAACCCAATGCCCGTTCCATGGCCGAACAGGAAAAAGTGGATATTCGCTTGCACCGGGTCATTTATAATGTAATTGAAGAAATCGAAGCGGCCATGAAAGGAATGCTCGATCCGGAGTTTGAAGAAAAAGTGGTCGGTTCGGCCGAAGTTCGGCAAATTTTCAAAGTGTCCAAAGTGGGAACCATCGCCGGCTGTTATGTCATCGAAGGCAAGATCGTTCGCGATGGAAATGCCCGCATCATCCGCGATGGGGTTGTTATTCACGATGGCAAACTGGATACGCTCAAACGCTTTAAAGATGATGTAAAAGAGGTTGCACAGGGGTATGAATGTGGTTTAACCCTGCAAAACTATAATGACATCAAAGAAGGCGACCTTATCGAAGTATATGTGATTGAAGAAGTGGAACGGAAGTAATGAGCGTCATCGGCCTACTGGAGATCAAAGGGCGGGTGATTGCTTCCGCTTCCCTCAAAGATAAACGCCGTGTCATCAAGAGTGTGCAAGCCAAGGTTCGCAACAAATTCAATCTATCGGTGGCGGAAACGGGAAAACAAGATGATCGCCAGTTGACGGAAATCGCTGTCGTCGGTGTGGGCAGCAGCAGGAAAGTGGTTGAACAGGAACTGCAGCAGGCGCTTCGCCTCATCGAGAATTTCGATGAGCTAGAGATTTACGATGCTGTCGTCACATATGTGTAACTCAAGAGTGTTAGGAGGTTTTGAAGGTGGCACGCATTCGGGTAAGCCGTGTCGGCGAACAGGTAAAGAAAGAGCTGAGCCAAATCATTCAGCAAGAGATCAAAGATCCGCGCATCGGCTTTGTCACCATCACCAGGGTGGAAATGACGGGCGACTTGCAAATTGCCAAAGTGTATATCAGCGTATTGGGAAGCGCTCAAGAAAAAGGAGAAACGCTGTCCGCACTGGAAAAAGCCAAAGGTTATATCCGTTCGGAAATCGGGCGCCGCATCCGGTTGCGCCACGTTCCCGAGCTGCTGTTTGTGATGGATGAGTCGCTGGAGCACAGCGAACACATTTCCCGCTTGCTTTACGAAGTGAAAACAGAGGGGACTAAAGAATAATGGTGTGGTTTGAGTCTCTTCAACATTTCATCAGCGAAGCGGATCAAGTGCTGATTGTATCTCATGTCAATCCGGATGGAGATGCAGTCAGCTCCACCCTTGCCGCAGGATACCTGTTGAAAAGATGGGGCAAACAGGTGACAATGGTGAATGAATCCCCCGTTCCCAAGAAATTTTTCATCCTGGAGGGAACAAAAGAGATCGTTTCCACTGATCAGATTAGCGGGCGCTTTCGTCATGTGATCGCGCTCGATTGTGCTGATCGGGAACGGATGGGCAACATCCGGCAGTTGCTCGCAGAAGATGCCTTCATCATCAATATTGATCATCATGCGACCAATGAACGCTTTGGAGATGTCAACATCGTCGTGCCCGATGCGGCGGCGACGGTTGAGATTCTGTTCGATTGGGTTGAACAGGCGGGGGTTTCCCTGGATCAACGGCTGGCCAGTTATCTTTATACCGGTTTATTGACTGATACCGGCGGATTTCGCTATTCCAACACCACCCCCAAAGTCCTGAGAATTGCCGCACAGCTGGTGGATACGGGCATCGAGTCCCACAAAATCGCCGATGCCGTTCTTGAAACGGTGACCATCGAACAGCTTCAATTGCTGCAAAAAGCGCTCTCCAGCCTGCGCCGATCCGATGACGGGCTTGTGGCTTGGATGAGTTTGAGCAGGAAGGATACGGACGCTTTTTTGCAGTCACATGAAGATCTGGATGGCATTGTGAATTACGCCCGAAACATCTTGGGGGTTGATGTCGGAATCCTGTTCCGGGAAACGGAGGACGGGACGGTAAAAGTGAGTTTGCGGTCCCGGGAGTTCGTCGATGTCGGAAAGGTGGCCAAAGCGTTTGGCGGCGGTGGACATGCCCGGGCAGCCGGATGCACCTTTCACGGTTCGCTCAAGGAAGCGGAAGAAAAAATGCTTCCCCGCCTTCGCCTGGAACTGGAGTGTGAAAAAAGATGACATGCCACGGGATTTTGCCGGTATTTAAGCCAAAAGGGCTCACTTCCCACGACGTTGTGGCCAAAGTGAGGCGTTTGGCAGGACAAAAAAAAGTGGGACATACAGGCACGCTTGATCCGGAAGTGGAGGGCGTGCTGCCTGTTTGTTTGGGACAAGCGACCCGCATAGCCGAGTATATTCAGGCCATGCCGAAGCGGTACCGCGGTTCGTTTATGGTGGGAATCTCTACCGATACGGAAGACCAGACGGGTGAAATCACGGCAAAGGCAGATTCCGTGGAAAAATTGGATCATCCTTGTGTTGAAGCGATTTTCAGCCGCTTTACAGGAGAGATTGAGCAGGTTCCGCCGATGTATTCTGCGGTAAAGATCAAAGGAAAGAAACTGTATGAACTGGCTCGTGAGGGAAAAGAGATTGAGCGTCCTTCGCGGAAAGTCTTCATTTATGAACTGCATCTGCTGGGGATCGAAGATACACCTTATCCCAAGATTTCGTTTGATGTCCTGTGTTCCAAAGGGACTTATGTCCGTACGCTTTGCGTCGATCTCGGACGAGCGCTCGGTTACCCTGCCCACATGACAGGGCTTGTCCGCACGCAAAGCGGTCCGTTTCACTTGGAAGATTGCTGGATGTTGGAAGAACTCGCCCAGGCGGCAGAGCAGCAAAAGCTGGGAGAATATCTCGTTTCCCCCGGCGATGCGCTCAGCTTATGGCCATCGCTGGTTGTTGGTGATGAAGATGTCAAACGCGTCCTGGACGGTTGGGAACTTCGGTTTTCAGGCTTGCCTGCATCGGGAAGCCTGGTGCGGGTTTACTCGGAATCCGGACGATTTTGTGCTTTGTATCGAGTGATGCCCGGCGGATTGGCGAAACCGGAAAAAGTGTTTCGGGAAGTGGAATGTTGATGGAAACGATATTTTTAACTTATCCGATTGAGAAACAAGATCCAAAAGCGCAAAAAATTGTGCTTGCGATCGGTTATTTTGACGGTGTGCATCTCGGGCATCAGGCTGTGATCAAGGAAGCGGTCATGCTGGCTAAAGAACTGGATGCGGTGCCGGCGGTCATGACGTTTCATCCCCATCCGCGAGAGGTGTTGGGGCAGGCGGGCGTGAATCGCTACCTGACTCCGCTTCCGGCCAAGCTGGATCAGTTTGCGAAGTTGGGAGTACAGCGAACGTATGTTATAAAATTCGACCTTGATTTTGCCTCGCTCAAGAAGGAAGATTTTGTGGAGAAAGTATTGCATCCGCTGGGGGTCAAAGGGATTGTCACCGGCTTTAATTTTACGTTTGGCCGATGTGCCGCCGGAAAGGCGTCCGACCTCCCGCTTCTCGTCCGGGGCCGGTTTGTGACGCGCATTGTTGAGCCGATCTTGTCAGGAGAAATCGCCGCATCCAGCACCCGCTTGCGTCAGGCGCTGGATGCGGGAGATGTAGAAGTTGCCTGCCGAATTCTGGGCCGTCCCTATGAGCTGAAAGGGAAAGTGGTGACCGGGGACCAGAGAGGACGGAAGATCGGTTTTCCCACTGCCAACCTCGATTTGCTTGATCCTTATCTTGTGCCCAAACGGGGCGTATACATCGTCAGTGCTTCAGTCGGCGGTGAAAAATCATATGGGATTATGAATATCGGGGTTCGTCCCACCTTTGCGGACCCGGTTCCCCGCGAGAGCCTGGAAGTTCATCTTCTGGGGAAAAATGTGCAGTTATATGGACAGATTTTATCAGTGGAATTCCTCTCATTTATCCGGGAAGAGAAGAAGTTTCCCTCTGTGGACGAATTAATTAAGCAAATTCAGTCCGATCGGGAATACGCGGAGAACTGGCTGAAAGAATTTGTAGAATAATGGTTATTGTACTCCGTGCTTTCCTGTGATATACTTATCCGGTGTCAGCAGGCGCTGTCTGCTGGGTTTAACCCTGGCTCGGTGGATCGATGCCTCGGCGATACTCTGGGTCACGGGGGTTTTAGCAAAAGGAGGATACACAATGGCATTGACAAACGAACGCAAAAAAGAAATCATTGACCAATTTAAAAAGCATGAAGGAGATACCGGATCTCCGGAAGTGCAAATTGCGATTTTGACCCATCGCATCAATGAGCTGAACGCTCACCTGAAAGACCACAAAAAAGATCATCATTCCCGCCGTGGTCTTTTGAAAATGGTAGGGCAACGCCGTAATTTGCTCAACTACCTGAAGAACAAAGACATTACCCGTTATCGCGAGCTGATTGAAAAACTCGGATTGCGTCGATAGCCAAAAAGTGGGGCATTTGCCCCGCTTTTTAACTTATTGTCTTTTAAAATGACCGGAGAAGGATCATAATGTACATATGAAGAATTATGGATTGTTTATGTACGTTTTCGAGAGGAGGAAAATACTGTAACATGGAACCGGCAATATTTGAAACGATGCTCGCAGGTCGTAAACTGATCTTAGAAGTTGGAAAATTTGCTGGTCAGGCAAATGGTTCCGTCATGGTTCGCTATGGGGAGACGGCGGTTTTGGCCACAGCCGTAGCTTCCAAGGAGCCGCGGGACACGGATTTTTTCCCGCTCACGGTCAATTATGAAGAGCGGTTGTATGCAGTAGGAAAAATCCCGGGCGGTTTTATCAAACGCGAAGGACGGCCCAGTGAAAAAGCGATTCTTGCTTCAAGGCTGATCGACCGTCCGATCCGTCCGCTTTTTGATGAAGGGTTTCGCCATGAAGTCCAAGTGGTGACAACCGTGATGTCGGTCGATCAGGATTGTTCCTCTGAGATTGCTGCTCTGATCGGGGCCTCGGCAGCACTTTCCATTTCCGACATTCCTTTTAAAGGGCCGATCGGCGGTGTCGTGGTCGGCAGGGTCGACGGGAAGTTCGTCATCAATCCGACAGTGGAGCAGATGGAAAAATCGGAAATGCACCTGGTCGTGGCCGGCACCAAAGACGGAATCAACATGGTGGAAGCCGGATCTGATGAAATCCCCGAATCGGTGATCTTGGAAGGGATTCTTTTCGGCCATGAGGTAATCAAAGAGCTGGTTGCCTTCCAGGAACAGATTGTGAGCCAAGTGGGTCTTCCAAAAATGGAGACACAGCTGTATCAGGTGGATGAAACCATCAACCAGCGGGTACGCGAACTGGCAACTTCGGCGATCATTGACGCGGTTCAGGTGACGGAAAAGCAGGCGCGCCAAGATGCGATTGACCAAGTGAAAGAACAGGTGGCACAGCAATTGGCGCAAGAGATGGCCGAGGAGGAATATGCGGAAAAAGAAAGCGAGATTTTCCACGTATTCGATCAGATCGTAAAAGAACAAGTACGCCGTCTTATCTTGGAAGAAGAAAAGCGGCCGGATGGACGGAAATACGACGAGATCCGCCCTCTGTCCAGCGAAATCGATATTCTGCCCCGCACGCACGGTTCCGGGTTGTTCAAACGGGGACAGACGCAGGTTCTCAGCGTTTGTACCTTGGGTGCGCTCGGTGATGTGCAGATTTTGGACGGGCTTGATCTGGAAGAGTCCAAGCGGTTTATGCATCATTATAATTTCCCTCCTTTCAGCGTGGGCGAAGCGAAACCGATTCGTGCACCCGGACGCAGGGAGATCGGACATGGTGCTTTGGGGGAACGGGCCCTGGAACCGGTGATCCCCTCCGAAGAGGTATTCCCGTATACGATTCGCCTTGTTTCCGAAGTTTTGGAATCAAACGGTTCCACTTCCCAAGCGAGCATTTGTGCATCCACCCTCGCCTTGATGAGTGCCGGGGTGCCAATTAAAGCGCCGGTGGCCGGGATTGCCATGGGATTGGTCAAAGAGGGAGACAATGTGGTTGTCCTGACTGACATCCAAGGCATGGAAGACCATCTCGGCGATATGGATTTCAAGGTGGCGGGTACCCGAAAAGGGGTAACAGCGCTGCAAATGGATATTAAAATTGAAGGGATCGACCGGGAGATCCTGGAGCGCGCCCTTGATCAAGCGCGGAAAGCGCGCCTGTTTATCCTGGATCATATGGCCGAAGTGATTTCCGAACCGAGAAAAGAGCTCTCGCCGTATGCGCCCAAGATCCTCACAATGAAAATTCATCCTGACAAAATTCGCGATGTGATTGGCCCGAGCGGTCGCGTCATCAATAAAATTATCGAGGAGACCGGCGTCAAGATCGATATTGAGCAAGACGGACGCATTTACATCGCTTCGCCCGATCCCACACAAAATGAACGGGCAAAACAGATCATTGAAGATCTGGTGCGCGAAGTCGCCGTGGGAGAAACCTATCTCGGCAAAGTGAAGCGCGTGGAAAAATACGGCGCATTTGTGGAACTCTTCCCTGGAAAAGAGGGGCTTGTCCATATTTCCCAATTGGATATCAACCGTGTGGGCAAGGTGAGCGATGTAGTCAAGGTCGGTGATTCGATCATGGTGAAAGTGACAGAGATCGACGACCAAGGCCGGATTAACTTATCCCGGAAAGTGCTTCTGAAGGAGCAGGCGGATAAGAAAAAAGAATCGTGACAGGGAAGCAACAAAAGAGTCAGAGCGATCTGTCTCTTTTTTTACGTTTTCAGGGGAAGAATAGGAAGATGCCTGCCCGCATATGGTAGGAAAAAAGGAGGTGACAAGCCTTGTTTCCGATCCGGGCGGCATCCATACTCTTGTCTGTTGTTTTTATGGTCGTCTTGGTGCAAACACCAGTGATCGAATCTTATGTGACATCTGTGAAAAATCATAAATCAATACAGGTATTTCATTATTTTGATGAAGAAAACCCGCTTTATGAACGGGTGAAAAAAGAGGCAGCCAAGTATTACATAAAACCGATTGATGCACGGGTTGATCGGGTATGGAAAGCGATTCCCGGCCTAAATGGCAGGGAAGTGAACATAGAAGAAACGGTGCGACGGACTCTCAGACAAAAAGATCAGTCGAAAATCGTTTGGGTTTATCGGGAGATTCCCCCGAAAGTCTCTTTGAGCGATCTCGGTCCCCAACCGGTTTACCGTGGGAATGAACGAAAAAAAACGGTTGCTTTGATGGTGAATGTGGCCTGGGGCACGGAATATATTCCTGACATGCTAAAGATATTGAAAGAGGAAAAGGTAAAAGCCACATTTTTTCTTGATGGTTCGTGGCTGGAAAAAAATCCGGACATGGCACGGCGAATCGCAGCCGACGGGCATGAGATCGGCAATCACGCTTATTCGCATCCGTTGATGAGCAAAATTAGCAGGAATCAAATGGAACGGGAAATCGGGAAAACCGAGTCCCTGATTGAGCGAACGTTGAACACCAAAAGCAAATGGTTTGCTCCTCCCGCAGGTGATTTTAACCGGATGGTATGTGAAGTCGCAGCCAAGCACCAGCTGCAAACGGTTTTATGGACTGTTGACACTGTCGATTGGCGCAAATCCGTCTCCCCGGGGATGATGGTTACCAAAGTGAAAAGGGAACTCGGACCAGGTCACCTTTTGTTGACGCATCCGACAGACCGGACGGTAAAAGCTTTGCGGCAAATTTTGCGTGAGGGGAAGAGAAAAGGATTAAAATGGACAACGGTCGGTGAAGTTCTTTCATCCAATCGGGCAGATTGATTTGAGCGGATATGCAAGTTTTGTTATAGTATGGATACTGCTTGATTAATGCTCTCTTGCCGTGGATAAGGAGGATCTTACTTGATCGTAAAACATACGTTGCCAAACGGGGTTCGGATCGTCGCCGAGAAAATCCCGCATGTCCGCTCTGTCGCGCTGGGCATCTGGGTGGGTGCGGGTTCAAAAGATGAAAATCAACAAAATAACGGAATTTCCCATTTTATTGAGCACATGATGTTCAAGGGGACGGAAAAAAGATCGGCGAGGCAGCTGGCGGAGGCTTTTGATGCGATCGGCGGCCATGTCAACGCATTTACTTCCAAAGAAATCACCTGCTATTACGGAAAAGTGCTGGATCAACATTTTTCCACCGCTCTGGAAATTCTCACGGATATGTTTTTTGGCTCCGTTTTTGCCGAGGGCGAAATTGAAAAAGAGAAAAAGGTGATTGTTGAGGAAATTCGCATGGTGGAAGATACACCGGACGACTTGGTTCACGATTTGCTGTCGGTCGCCTCACTCGGGAATCACACTCTCAGCTATCCCGTGCTCGGAAATGAGGAGACGGTCCTCCGCTTTACGAGAGAAGCCCTGCTTGAATACAAAAAGGATCATTATACGCCGGACCAGGTGGTGGTTGCGGTGGCCGGGAATCTGCCGGATGATTATTACGACCAAATCGTCGCATCATTTGGCGGATTTCAAGGAAAGTCGGCGGTCAAAGGGACGAATCCCCTCCGATTTGTGCCGGGGGTGAAAGTAAGACAAAAGCCGACGGAACAGACTCATCTCTGCATTGGCCTTCCGGGACTTTCGATTCGGGATTCACGCATTTATACGCTGGTTTTACTTAATAATGTTCTCGGAGGAAACATGAGTTCGCGTTTGTTCCAGGAAATCCGGGAAGAGCGGGGCCTCGCTTATTCTGTTTACTCATATCACTCCGCGCATCGCGATGGGGGCGTGTTTGCCGTTTATGCCGGAACCAAGCATGGCCAGGAAGAAGAAGTGTGCGAATGCATTTGCCAGACACTGGAGCAAGTGAAACGGCATGGATTGACCGCTGATGAATTGAACAAAGCAAAAGAACAGCTGAAAAGCAGTTTGATGTTGGGCTTGGAGAGCACAAACAATCGCATGAGCCGTTTGGGAAGAAATGAGCTTCTGCTGGGAAGGCATCTGTCCATGGATGAAATCGTGGACAGTGTGGAGCGGATTACCTTAAATGATGTCAATGAGCTGGCTTGTGAGCTTTTCACCTCTCCCATGTCGCTGGCTCTCATCTCACCTGACGGTAAAATACCAGAAGGTTTCAGGGAGGAACTCGCTTGATCGGTGTCAAAGTTATTCAACTACAAGGAAACGAAGATTTGCCTCTTCCAACAAAAATGTCCATTGGTTCCAGCGGATTTGACCTTCATGCAGCGGTAAAGGAAACATCCGTGATCGAGCCGGGGAAATGGAAGTTGATCCCTACCGGAATCGCCGTTTCCATGCCGACGGGCCTGGAAGCGCAAGTACGGCCCCGAAGTGGCTTGGCCTTAAAGCAGGGGATCACCGTTCTCAATTCTCCCGGTACGATCGACGCTGACTATCGGGGCGAAATTGGTGTCATTTTGCTTAATTTGGGGGATGAACCGTTTAGCGTTGAACGCGGAGATCGCATTGCTCAGCTTGTCTTCGCAGAGGTGCCGCAGGTATCGTTGGAGATCGTGGAGCAGTTGGATGAAACAGCTCGCGGTGCAGGTGGGTTTGGTCATACCGGCAAATAGGAAGAGGGGATCTTCATGGCTGAAATCTTGCCATGCAAGGCAGTGGAAGAAGAATTGGAGCGGCTCAGGCATGAGCTGTATCAGTTTGTGAGCGGTGAACCCGTTCGCTTGGGAGCTGCGGAAGTCTTGCCGCTTTCCATGAAGTTGGATCTGCTCATCCTCGAAGTGCAAAAAGCCAAAAAAAAGTGTTGTCAATAAAGAAAGTCTGGGGGGCGCATCAGATAATCCCCCGGGCTTTTTTGTGTCAAAGCGCAATGAGGAACGGGTCTGTTCAGGCTTTCCCCCGGATCGTGCTTGCGATAAGAGGAATGTTTATTTTCCCCTGCAACAGCGGGGGGATTTTTCTTATGTTTTGCTTTTTCCGTTCATAAATATGAGGTAAAGAAAGTTTTTTTATCATGCTGAGCAAAAATGGAGGAGAAATATGCGTTGGAGTGAATTTGCCGAAAAGGAATGCATTGATTTGGTTAACGGTGAGCGACTGGGAAACTTTTTGCATGCGGATCTGACTTTTCACCCGCAGACCGGAAAAATCGAATCCATTTTGATCCCGGTGGGTTCCTCGTGGTTCAAAAAGAAATCGCGGCAGATTGAATTATCCTGGCGTCTGGTCAAAAAAGTGGGGCCGGAGATGGTGATCATCAGCACGGCTGAGCAGAAAGGATAAAAAGTGCGGAACCGAATACCCAACACCCTCATATGATGCAAGCAAGGATTGATTAGTTGGCAATGCCTTTTTGTGTACTTATTCTTCCGGGGAAAGGAGTTAATTGCATATGCTGGAAGGTAAGCATGTTGTCTTCCTCGGTGGAGATGCGAGACAGTTGGAAGTTATAAAAAGCTGTATCCAGATGGATGCTAGGGTAAGTCTCATCGGTTATGACAATTTGCAAAGCCCCCTCAGCGGCGCGACCTTGAAGGAATTATCGGCAGATGTGTTGAGGCAAGCTGATGTCCTCGTTTTACCCATTATCGGAACAGATGAGTACGGGATGGTAAACAGCGTATTTACCTCCAAAACCCTGGTGCTCACAGAAGAACATGTGGCGGCGCTTCCCAAGCATTGCCTGATGTTTGCTGGGATGGCAACACAATATTTGAAAAATCTCTGCCAAAAATATCAGATCGCTCTGTTTGAACTGATGGAGCGGGATGACGTTGCCATTTATAACTCGATTCCGACCGTGGAGGGAGCATTGATGATGGCGATCCAAAATACGGACATCACCATCCACGGTTCTGAATGCATCGTTCTCGGGCTGGGAAGATGCGGGATGTCGCTGGCGAGAACGCTTCATGCAATCGGGGCACGGGTCAAGGTGGGGGTGCGTGGTTCCGCCTATAAAGCAAGGGTCTTTGAAATGGGGATGGAATCGTTCGATATCGAGGATTTGGCTCAGTATGTCCGCAATGCCGATTTGATTTTTAATACGATTCCCGCCCTCATTATCACTTCCACAGTGCTGGCACAAGTTCCTCATGATGTGGTGATCCTTGATCTGGCTTCCAAACCGGGCGGAGTGGATTACACCTTTGCCGAGAAACGGGGAATCAAGGCGATTTTGGCTCCGAGTTTGCCAGGTATAGTGGCGCCGAAGACGGCGGGTCGTATCCTCGCCCGAACCATCACGCAACTGATGACAACCGAATTGCAAAAGGAGGGAGCCGTGTAGTGAGGGAGATCAGCTTTGCCGGATTGACAATCGGTTTTGCCATGACAGGGTCCCACTGCACGCATGACGAGGTTCTGCCGCAAATGCAGCGATTGGTTGAAATGGAGGCAAAAGTGGTTCCGATTATTTCCCATACCGTCGCAACGGTGGACAGCCGGTTTGGGACGGCGGAGTATTGGAAGCGAAAAATCAAAGAAATTACCGGGCAGGAACCGCTTATGTCCATCCCCGAGGTTGAACCTCTCGGCCCCGCCAAAACTTTGGATTGCCTGGTGATTGCCCCTTGTACGGGGAATACATTATCGCGTCTGGCAAATGCGATGACAGATGGGCCGGTGCTGATGGCCGCCAAGGCGCAGATGCGCAATCACCGGCCGGTCGTGTTGGCCATTTCCACCAACGACGCGCTGGGGTTGAACGCAAAGAATCTGGCCTGTCTGCTGACAACAAAAGATGTATATTTTGTTCCTTTTGGTCAGGATGCTCCGGAAAAAAAGCCGAAATCAATGGTGGCGCGGATGGAACTGATCCCCGAAACCTGTTTGTCAGCCATTGAAGGAAGGCAGTTGCAACCATTAATAGTTGAAAAATATCGCGATTTCACTTCATAATAGATAAGAGCTTTCGCAATAAGACAGACGTCCTCCAATTGCCTGCTTTTTTGCTGTTTGGAGGACGACTCCCATATGATCAGGATTATTGGAGGGAAATTGAGTGGCAAACAGGGAATACACAGTAGCTGTCGTCGGAGCAACCGGGGCTGTGGGACAACAAATGCTCAAGTATTTGGATGAACGAAATTTTCCGGTAAAAGAATTGCGCCCTCTTGCATCCAAAAGATCTGCCGGGCAAACGATCACTTTTCGCGGGGAAGAAGTGGTGGTCGAAGAAGCGACGCCGGAGAGCTTTGCCGGTGTTGACTTTGCCCTGTTCAGTGCGGGCGGCGGTGTCAGTAAGGTGCTCGCGCCGGAAGCGGCGAAAAGAGGAGCGGTTGTGATTGATAATTCCAATGCGTTTCGGATGGATCCGGAAGTTCCCCTGGTGGTGCCGGAAGTAAATCCGGAAGCGGCGAAAAATCATAAAGGGATTATTGCCAATCCAAACTGTTCAACCATTCAAATGGTCGTTGCACTAAAACCGCTGTATGATCGCTACGGCATCGAACGCGTGATCGTTTCCACCTACCAGGCTGTTTCGGGAGCCGGCTGGCAGGCGATCCACGAGCTGGAGCAGCAAACGAAGGCGAGTTTGAACGGGGATGAAGTGACCGCCAGTGTGCTTCCGGTGGGAAAATTGGATCGGCATTACCAAATGGCTTTTAATGTGATTCCGCAAGTGGATGTAGCTGAAGAAAACGGGTTTACCCTGGAAGAGATGAAAATGGTCCGTGAGACGAAAAAAATCTTTGCCGATGACTCGATCGGCGTAACGGCGACATGTGTGCGCGTACCGGTTTTCCGCGGACACAGCGAATCTGTTTATGTGGAATTAAAATCAGATTTTGAATTGGATGAGGTTCGGGCACTTTTAAGCGAGATGCCGGGAATTGTGGTTCAGGATGACATTGCCGGGCAAATTTACCCGATGCCGCTTCATTCTGCGGATCGCACCGAGGTGTTTGTCGGACGGCTGCGGCGTGACCTGAATCATCCGCGCGGACTCAACCTGTGGGTCGTTTCCGACAATCTGCTCAAAGGGGCAGCCACCAATGCGATTCAAATTGCGGAAGTACTCATTGAAAATGAAAGATAGAGAAGGGATACACCATGAGGATCATCGTACAGAAATTTGGCGGAACCTCAGTGGCGACCCCCGAACAGCGCCAGCGCGTATTGCATCATATTCGCAAGGCGCTGGCCGAAGAATATCGTCTGGTCGTCGTGGTTTCTGCGATGGGGAGAAAGGGAGACCCCTATGCAACAGATACACTATTAAGTATTTCCAAACAATATGGGGACGTAATCACTCCGCGCGAAAAAGACTTGTTGATGAGCTGTGGTGAAATTATTTCCGCCGCCACGATTTCTTCCCTCTTAACAAAACATGAAATTCAAAACTGTGTACTGACTGGTGGACAAGCGGGAATCATTACGAATAATCATCATACCAACGCACAGATTATTACCGTCAATCCCAAGCGGGTCAAACATGAACTGGAAAAAGGAAATGTCGTGATCGTGACCGGTTTTCAAGGGCAGACAACCGATGGGGAGATCACGACATTGGGCCGGGGTGGCAGCGATACGACCGCGACCGCTTTGGGGGCCGCTTTGCATGCAGAATATGTGGATATTTTCACTGATGTCGAAGGGATCATGACCGCTGATCCGCGCATTGTTGAAGATGCCGCCCAACTGGAACAGGTTACGTATACTGAGATGTGCAACCTGGCGTTTCAGGGGGCCAAAGTGATCCACCCGCGGGCCGTTGAAATTGCCATGCAAACGCAAATCCCGATTCGCGTGCGGTCGACGATGTCGGATCATAAGGGAACACTGGTGACGCATTTGACGGAAATCGACCGCCCGGCCAGTGAAGTGCGGGAAACCACGATTATCGGGATTACACAGATGCCCAATGTGACGCAAATAAAAATCCGTGTAAACCAGGGCCAATATGATTGGCAGGTAAGCGTGTTTAAAGCGATGGCCGACCATGGGATCAGTGTCGACTTCATCAGTGTCAATCCGTGTGAGATCGCTTATACGGTTTATGATGACCTTGCCGACCAGGCAGCAGCCATCATCAGCGACTTGGGATTAACTCCGGAACTTTCCCGCGGCTGTGCCAAAGTTTCGGTCGTTGGTGCGGGCATTGCCGGGGTGCCGGGGGTTATGGCGAAAATCTCTGAAGCGCTGACTGAAGAAGATGTACAAATTTTGCAGTCGGCCGATTCGCATACGACGATCTGGGTGCTGGTGCACGGAGAAGATATGGTAAAAGCCATTCGTGCCCTTCACCGGAAATTTAACCTGCATAATCTCAATTATGCGTGAGCGTGCATTTGGAAATGGAGTGAGAGATATGTTTTTTGGCCGGCTAATTACTGCGATGTACACCCCGTTCACCAAGGAAAACGAAATTGATTGGCCCCGGCTGGAAGAATGCATTGAGCGCTTGATCGAAACGGGGAGCGACGGGATCGTCGTTTCAGGAACAACAGCCGAATCGCCTACTTTGACTCACGAAGAGAAATTGGCTTTGTTCCGTTTTACCAAAGAGAAAGTGGCCGGACGCGTGAAAGTGATTGCGGGAACCGGCAGCAACAATACACAGCAAAGCATCGAACTGACCAAAGAGGCGGAAGAGATCGGTGTCGACGGAATCATGCTGGTTGCACCGTACTATAACAAGCCTTCGCAAGAGGGACTGGTGCAACATTTTAAGGCGATTGTGTCTGCGACGTCACTGCCGGTCATGCTTTACAATGTCCCCGGGCGCACCAGTGTCAATATGACTGTTGATACGATGCAGCGCCTGGCCGAATTGGATCAGGTCGTGGCGATCAAAGAGGCGAGCGGAAACATGGGGCAAATCTCCAACCTGATCGCTTCCATTTCCTCGGATGTGGCCGTTTACAGCGGCGATGACGGAATCACCCTGCCGGTGCTGGCTGTGGGCGGAGCCGGTGTGGTCAGTGTGGCCAGTCATTTGGTCGGCAGAGAGATAAAAGAGATGATCGATGCCTTTTTTGCCGGTGACAATCAGAAGGCGATCGCCATTCATCAGAAACTGTTGCCCGTCTTCCACGGTTTGTTTATCACATCCAGCCCTGTGCCGTTAAAGTATGCGATGGCGCAAAAGGGCTGGTCGGAGCCTTATGTCCGGTTGCCGCTCACAGAAATGGATGAACTGCAAAGGGCGGCAACGGATGAATGGATCAGGGAATTATTATAATCAGAATGAGCCGATCTGTATGTGCAGGTCGGTTTTTCTCATTTTTCCTCAATCGCGATGATTTCTTCAGCTCCGTTTCAACAAGAATTGGTTGCATACATATTTTTTGATCGTATATAATGAGAACAAGTGAGATTTGTGCGGTTTAGGGTGACGACAACAGAATATATAGGAGGTACATTTGTGACAAAAAACCAGCGGGGCAAACTCTACGTTTTTGCTCTCGGTGGGTTGGATGAAATCGGAAAAAACATGTATGTGGTGCAGTACGAGAATGACATTGTCGTCATTGACTCGGGCTTAATGTTCCCTGAAGAGGACATGTTGGGAATCGACATTGTCATTCCGGACATCACGTATCTTGTTGAGAATCGGGAGAAAGTACGCGGAATTATCTTAACACATGGACACGAGGATCATATTGGCGGTCTTCCATATATCTTGCGGCAACTAAACGTTCCCATTTTCGCGACGAAACTGACAATGGGATTGGTCGAACATAAGCTTCGAGAAGCACATCTGCTGAATGACACGAAACGGCATGTGATCAATAACCAGTCGGAAATCAAATTAGGTTCCCATTTGAAGGCCACGTTTTTCAATACGAACCACAGCATTCCGGACTCGGTCGGAGTCTGCATTGAGACTCCCGAAGGGGCTGTGGTGCATACGGGCGATTTCAAATTTGATTTGACCCCTGTCGGGGGTCGTGTGGCCGACATGCACAAAATGGCGGAAATAGGGAAAAAAGGCGTTTTATGTTTGTTGTCGGACAGTACCAACGCAGAACGTCCCGGGTTTACCGGTTCGGAACGCACGGTTGGTGACGGAATTAAAGAAGTATTTCGGAAAGCGAAGCAACGGGTCATTGTAGCCACATTTGCCTCCAACATACACCGCATCCAGCAAGTGGTGGACGCTTGCCACACGTACGGGCGGAAATTGGCGGTGGTCGGACGCAGTATGGTGAATGTGGTAAATATCGCCTCGGAATTGGGTTATCTGGAGATTCCATCAGATTTATTGATAGATCCGGATGAAATTAATCACCTTCCGGCCAACAAGGTTGCGGTGATTTCCACCGGCAGCCAGGGGGAATCGATGTCTGCACTTACGCGCATGGCAAACGCTTCCCACCGGAAAGTGGAGATTTTGCCCGGCGATACGGTGATCATCGCCGCGACGCCGATTCCGGGGAATGAAAAATTGATCGGCCGCACTGTTGACCAGCTGTTCCGCATCGGCGCTGATGTCGTTTACAGTACGACTTCTCATGTTCACGTGTCAGGACATGGTTCTCAAGAAGATTTGAAACTGATGCTAAGCCTGATGAAACCCAAATATTTTATTCCGATTCACGGTGAGTACCGCATGTTGCGTGCTCACGCCCAACTTGCCGAATCTGTGGGAGTGCGCCCAGAAAATATTTTTATCTGTGACAACGGAGATACAGTCGAATTCTCAGACGGAAAAGCGAGATATGGTCCCAAAATTCAGACAGGGAAAGTGCTGATTGACGGACTAGGCGTTGGAGATGTTGGAAACATCGTACTAAGAGATCGTAAACTACTCTCCCAAGACGGCATTTTAGTCGTTGTGGTTACCCTAAGTAAAACAAACGGTACGATTCTTTCCGGTCCGGATATTATTTCGCGCGGCTTTGTCTACGTTCGCGAATCAGAACAGCTTTTGGAAGAAGCGAATCGCATTGTAAGCCAAACGATGGAAAAATGTATGAGGGAACAAGTGAGCGAGTGGGCTTCCCTGAAAACAAGTATTCGTGATGCGCTAAGCAAATTCTTGTTTGAGAAAACCCGCCGCCGTCCCATGATTCTGCCAATCATCATGGAAGTATAATCGGATCTAAACCGCACAAGAGGCTGCAACCCTTGAAACATCAGGGGTTGTGGCTTTTTAATTTGAGGTAAAATCGATTGCTGACAACATTTATAAACGGATTGTGTTATGGGCGCATGGAGGAAATCTGTTTTTGGGACAGTAAAAAAACAATTCAGCAATTTGTTCTTGTTCTTTCTTTGATGATCCTTTATAATAGCAAAAACAAATGAAAATAGTGGGAATAGGTACTTTAGAGGAAGCCATCTCTAAAGTTTAATAGGGAAACCGGTGTGAATCCGGTGCGGTCCCGCCACTGTGACAGGGGAATCAGCTAAAAAGATGATGTCACTGATCCTTGACTGGATTGGGAAGGCGGTTTAGCTGGTGAAGATCCTGGAGCCAGGAGACCTGCCTATTCTGACAACACTGCTTGACCTACGGGAGATAGGGAGGTGTTAGAAAAGTGAAGGGGTTCGTCTGTCTGATCCTGCTTATTTTCGCATTTCTAACGCTCTCTGTGAACGTTGGGAATGCTTTTTTATTATGTATGAACTCATATGGGAGGTTTGCAGAATGAGCAGGATCAAAAGCAGTAACTTAGGCTATCCGCGCATTGGGGAAAATCGCGAGTGGAAAAAGGCTCTGGAAGCGTTTTGGGCAGGAAAATTGGAAGAAGCCGATTTTCTTAAACGAATGGAACAGATTCGTCTGTCGCATCTGCAAAAGCAAAAAGATCATGGAATCGATTTGATCCCTGTGGGCGATTTTACGTTTTATGATCATATGTTGGATATGGCTGTCATGTTTGGGCTGGTACCAAAACGGTTTCGCCATGAAGGAGGAGAAGTTCCGCTTCATATTTATTTTTCGATGGCGCGAGGAAATCAGACAGCAGTTGCCTGTGAAATGACAAAATGGTTTAACACGAATTATCACTACATTGTTCCGGAATATGAGGGAGTGCAACCAACCCTGACGGAAAATAAACCTCTTAAAGCTTATCGCGAGGCAAAAGAAAAACTGGGGATTCAAGGGAAGCCGGTGATTGTCGGGCCTTATACGTTTATAAAACTTTCCAAGGGGTACGAACGCGCACAGCTGCCTGCGTTTATCTTGCAGTTGATGCCGTTGTATGTGCAAATCTTGCAGGAATTGGAGCAGGAAGGCGTTGAGTGGATTCAATTTGATGAACCGGTTCTGGTTACATCCATCAGCAAAGAAGAGATGGAAACGGTCGCATACATTTACAGGCAATTGCACGAAGCAGCCCCTCAGCTTCGCATCATGCTGCAAACTTATTTTGATTATGCCGAATGGTATCCGGAGCTGATCGATTTGCCCGTCCAAGGGATTGGGCTGGATTTTGCATACGGTTTGGAGAAGAATCTTGAATATATCAAAATGTATGGTTTTCCTGCTGACAAAGTGCTGGGGGTTGGGCTGGTTGACGGGAGAAATGTTTGGCGTTCGGATTTGCCGAAAAAATCGGAGTTGATCAGGGAAATCACCGGTTATGTTTCCCCGGACCGCATATGGCTGCAACCATCCTGCAGTTTGTTGCATGTTCCTGTCTCCGTCAAACATGAGACTTATTTGGAACCGGAAATAAAAAATGCACTCGCTTTTGCCGATGAAAAACTGGATGAAATCGCCGCTTTGGTCAAAGGGTTTAACCATGGTTTCCACACTGTTTCGGAGAGATTGGACAACAGCCGTGCGGCACTGCGTCAGTTGGCTCAATCCCCGGTGAGAAACCGTGCGGAAGTGCATCGGTCTGTCGAAAATCTGCAAACTCATCATCTGCAACGTAACCTCCCGTTTGAGGAGCGGCGAAAGAAGCAACAGGACGTATTGAAACTCCCGCTGTTGCCGACCACGACGATCGGGAGTTTTCCGCAGACTTCAGAAGTGCGGCAAGCCAGGCGAAAGTGGAGGAAGGGAGAGTGGACAGGAGAGCGTTATGATGAATTTATCCGGAAGCAAATCAAAAACTGGATCCATATTCAAGAAGAGATCGGACTCGATGTTCTGGTTCACGGGGAATTTGAACGGACCGATATGGTGGAGTTTTTTGGTGAGAAGCTGGGAGGGTTTGCCTTTACGCAGAATGGGTGGGTTCAGTCATATGGATCGCGCTGTGTAAGACCACCCATCATTTATGGTGATGTGGAGTTTCTTGAACCCATGAGTGTGAAGGAAAGTGTTTTTGCCCAATCCCTCACGGAAAAACCGGTCAAGGGAATGATTACAGGGCCCGTAACCATCTTGAATTGGTCATTCGTTCGTGATGATCTGCCGAGACAGCAAGTGGCCTGGCAGATTGCTCTGGCATTGAGAAAAGAAGTGGAAGCGTTGGAAGCTTCCGGAATAAAGATGATCCAAGTGGATGAACCAGCCCTCAGGGAGGGATTGCCGCTTAAAAAATCGTCACGGAAGGAGTATTTGGATTGGGCAGTGAAGGCATTTCGCCTAACGACTTCTTCGGTGAAAGACACGACGCAAATCCATACGCATATGTGCTACTGTGAGTTTCATGACTTTATCGACTCCATAAGCCGGTTGGATGCGGATGTGATTTCAATCGAAACATCGCGAAGCCACGGGGAATTGGTATCTGCGTTTACAGATTATGACTATGACAAAGGAATCGGACTGGGAGTATATGATATCCACAGTCCGCGAATTCCGTCCGCTGATGAAATCATTGCCATCATTGAACGCGGCCTGCAAGTTCTGGAACCTGAACTGTTCTGGGTTAATCCTGATTGCGGCTTAAAAACCCGTGGAGTTGAGGAAACCGTCGCTTCACTGAAAAATATGGTGAAAGCGACACAGATTGTCCGTAATCGTTTGTCCGAGTGCTGAACAATCTGCAGAACGGGGTAATTTCCGGAACAATGCCGGATTGGGATCAACGGAGAGGTCGGCGCAGTGGGTAATGAATCCAAGGCCATCGAACTGTTTTATGGCCTTGGATTTATTCTTTATAGTGAAAAAATTGTTTTCTTTCGAACAAAAGATGCATCCGCATTCCATTCACGCAAATGAAGGATGGCGGATGATCAAATTGCCAAGCGTTGAAAAAAACCAAAAAACGTCATTTGAAGTCCTTCCAAGTAAAATCCTGAGACAATATACCAACATGTTTTTCTTTGGCTGTCCAATTATCTTTTGTCGCCAATTCGGGTTTGCGGAAACAAGACAGGTTTTTATGATAGCCAAACACACGGCAAATTTCCGGTCTTGCCGAATAAATCCCACATCGGTCCTTTTCCAGGTCATAAAAGATACACGTTCCATAAAACCGCGGTTGTTTCTCCAATGCCAAACGTTGTTTATGTGGCATCGATCTAATTTTCTTTTTTATTATCTTAAGCTCTCGCTCTGTAACAGGAACAGGTCCGCAACATAATCCTCTGCATCCCTTGCATGGTAAGTTTTCCATATGTACCCCCTGTCTCTGTGGATTGCCGGATTGGGTTTCGTCTCGTATCCATCATAACAGGTGGTGTTTTAGTTTGTCAAATAAAATTTAATAATAACATAAAATTAGTTATTTGTCAATATTAAATGGGTGCGTGGAACGCGCTTTATTCGAAAACAAGACGTTGTTTGTGTAAACGCCGGGCAATTTTGGACATGCTCTTCCTTGTACCCCGGTAACCGTCTCCCGCGCTAAGTTTTTCTTGTCTGAATTTCAAAATCCCTTCATCTCCTTCCGGTTCAAAAAATGGATTATCATCATTCGGGAAATGCTGATGCCTCTTCTCGAGCATGATGGATCTCGGTCTGTTCAGCGCGCAGGCTGTAGGTCTGTCTCTTAGGTCAGTTGTTGGAAATTTGATTCAGTAACACGAAATGAATTCTATTTTTGCAGTTTCTTCAAGATTGTTTAATAAAACCGATTTAGAATGGAGGAGATTAAACAAATCAGTGATAGGAGAGGGAAAAGTTGAACAGAAAATTGATCGCAACGGCTGCGCTGTCCTTGTCCCTTCTGTCCGCTTGCGCATTGACCGGTTTTGTTCAGGCCAAAGGATCTGGTGTTCGTCCCGGACATGTCAAGGCGAAGAACGTGATTTTATTCGTGGGAGACGGAATGGGAACCTCTGCCCGGGAAGCAATTAAACTTGCCACCGTTGGAACAAAAGGTGAACTGTCCATGAATGATATGCCTTACATCGGTCAGGTTCACACTTCTTCAGCCAGTGTGGTGACGGATTCGGCCGCTGCCGCAACGGCAATGGCATCCGGGGTAAAAACTTACAATGGGGCCATCGGAGTGGATGTCAATCACCAGCCGGTGGAAACTGTTTTGGAACGGGCGAAAAAGGCAGGCAAATCAACCGGTTTGGTTACAACCAGCCAGATTACCGATGCCACGCCGGCAGCCTTTGGAGCACATGTCTCCGATCGTTCCTTGCAGAGCGAGATCGGCAAACAGTACCTTGAAAACAGCAAAGTCGACGTTCTCCTTGGCGGTGGGGAAGATTATTGGTACCCGGCGGGAAATCCCGGCGCTTATCCTGATCATCCGGCGGAAGGCCAAAGTGAAGCGAGCAAAGGGACAAAGGGAAATCTTGTTGAAGAAGCGAAGCGGCTCGGTTATGACTATGTTACCAATGCAGAGCAATTAAAAAGAGCGGATGGTGACAAACTGCTTGGGCTTTTTGCGAATGAAGAAATGTTCAAACAGCATCCTGAAGGCGATGGCGATCAGTATGCCCCGGTTGTTTCCCTCCCTGAAATGACGAAAAAAGCGATCGATACCTTGTCCAAAAACAAAAAAGGTTTTTTCCTGATGGTCGAAGAGGAAGCGATTGATGAGATGGGGCACCAAAATAACGCGACACGAATGATCAAAGCAGGACAACAGCTGGACAAGTCAGTTGCCCTGGCAAAGGAATATGCCAAAAAACATCCGGATACTTTAGTCATCGTCCTCGCTGATCATGAAACCGGCGGCTTGGCTGTGGAAGAGGCGGTCAGCAAAGATGAGTCTGGTGACGAAAAATCCATATCCGGAGAAGACGGGCCTTTCGATTTAGCCCATTCTGACCAGAAGTTTTTTGCTGATTGGACAACCACGGGGCATACGGCTGTTGATGTTCCGTTGACGGCAGCAGGATGTGGCGGCCGGCTGTTTATGGGGGTTTATGAAAACACGCGAATCCATGAAGCCCTGATTCAGGCCATGGGTTTATCAAGAAAAGAATAAGGACATACCCGTGAAAAATGAAGTCGAAGGAGCCGGGCATGGCTCCTTCTTTTTTCCATATTCCTACCGGTAATTTTTCACTTTCAGTTGTTCCAAGCTCTTAAATTGGTACCCCTGCTTTCTGGCATCATCGATGATTTTGCTCAATGCCTCGGCATTGTCCTTAGAGACGGTATGCAGCAGAATCACAGCCCCGGGATGGAGTTGGGACATTACATTCTCATAAGCATATTTCCAGCCTTTTTGCCTTTTGGGATCCCAATCCTTGTAAGCGACGGACCAGAAAACGTTCGTATAGCCAAGTTTGCCGCTGACAGCCAGGGATTGCTCGCTGAAAATCCCCCGGGGCGGTCGGAGGAAATGCATATCTTTCGTACCGGTTATACGGGTGACCTCGTCTTTCACTTGGGTCAGCTCGTTTTTGATCGTGTCGGCCGAAACCCGGGTCAGGTCCGGATGATTCCATGAATGATTGCCAATCACATGTCCTTCTTTAACCATTCGTTTGATCAATTCGGGCTGGTCTTTGACATAATGACCCGTAACAAAAAAGGCCGCAGGAACCTTTTTTTCTTTGAGAATATCGAGGATTTTGCCGGTATATCCATTTTCATATCCGTTATCAAAGGTGAGAAACAGCTCTTTTTTATGAGAATCCCCGAGGAAAATGGCCCCATGCTCTTTCAGGATCTCCATGAATCCTTCCTGGGCGATGGAAGGAAGCTGGCCGTTTTTGCTCTTTTTAAACCCGAAGTGATACGGTTTTGCTTCATGTGCCTTGGCGTCAAGGGGAACAATTAACAGACAGATGATGGTGAATACAAGGCCAAACAATCGCACTTGTTTCATGTTGGTTTTCACTCCTTTCCTTTTGATGGCTCCTGAATTTGGCTAGGGGTAATATCTCTCGCTCAGCGGACAGTTATCCATCCATATATAGGATATGGATGGATGCATAAAAAAACCGGGAGGCCCCGGTTTAAAAATAGCTGTACAGATCCTACTCATAACTGAACGACCGAGCGCGGACGTAGTTTCGGCAATCTCTGGCGCAGTTCGTGCACACCTCGGCGCAGTGGCGGGATTCCGGATCGGAGAATTTCCGACACTCCCTGGCGCATCTTTCGCAGATTGAAGCACAGCGCTCCGCTTCTTGTCTTGCTTCCGGACGATTTCTGATAAGTAACAGGTGTAAATGTCTGCAGGAAAAGGCACAATCCTGCAACAGGCGGATTTGTCTCATTCTCCGGTGCACGTCCTGCCGGTGCCAAAGGGTATGGGCCAGCTGTTCACAGGTTCGTGCACATTGTTCGGCCGTCTGGGCCAATTCGGTACGACGTGGCATCATGATTCCTCCATTTCCTCTGCTGATGTCCCTAATTAAGCTATTCGTCATGAACACAAAAGGATATGGCCGTTTTTCCCATGTTCAGGGATTTATTGCAATGGCCTGCTGTCCGGTTACAGATGAGACAGTCTCTTTTGTGAAGAACCGGGCATACATTGAAGAAAGGATCAGAGGGGTAAAAAGGGGAATATTATGAATAGGAAGCGACGTGGCACTTTTACGGAAGTGCACCATGAAGTGCATCATGAAGTTCATAATGAACGCCATTATGAAGGTGTTGATCCCGGTTGGTTTAAAATAGGAAAACCGTTTCCGGAAATGGGGCCCGCTCCTCCGCAGCACGATCCGGGCAGGATGGTTCTGGTCTATCTGGATCTGGAAGAGGAGCTGCTGGCTGCTGCCGGTCCGGTGGCACATTCCGGATTGATGAAACGGATGATTGCGCTTGGCCGGTGGCGGGGATTTTTCAGATGCCGGCGTTGATATCTTTGCTGAGGACGGAGAAGGGAAGCAGGAGAGGGGTGCTGGAGCAAAAATTGCACAGCCTCTTTCCGGCAGTGCCGATTCTTCCGAGAACAGAGACCAATGCCTGGGAGCATTGTGATTTTGTTGGGGCAATCAGGCAGACGAAGTGCCAAAGTCTGATTTTGGCCGGGATAGGACTCGATCCGGCCGCCGTCTTTACCGCGCTCACGGCAGTATCACAGGGATACCAGGTGTTTATGGTGATTGGAGAAGAAGAGGAGAAAACGGTTGTGACGGAATCCGTCATTCAGCAGATGATCTTGGCGGGAGTATGTCTGATCAGCTGGAAAACTTTGGCGTTTGTTTTGCACAGAGATTGGTGTTTGCCCACTTCGTCTTCTGTACTGGACCTTTTTTCGGAATACGAATGAGTTTTGATATTATTTTTGGAGGAAAGAAAGAAATGGTGTAGAATATAACCATTTCCCGTTTTAAAAAATTACATGGATTTAATGCAAGCACCGTCCAATCCCGGTGCTTTTTACTGTTCTTGGAAGGATGTGAATCGGTTGGACACCCCTTTTAATGAGGAGAAGAAAAAATTGGCAGATGTATTGAAAAAAGTGGAACAGCAACAAAAAACACTGGATGGAATCCCCCGTTATTATGGGAAGGATCCGGTGGAACAAGCGCTGGACGCTCAGCGGCAAAAACAAAGGCAAAATCTGGACATTGCCAAAAAGGAACCTTATTTCGGACGGCTTGATTTTCAGGAGCAGCAAACAAGCCGGGTGGTTCCCATTTATATTGGCAAAGTGGGACTTCAAGACGAGGATACCGGCGATTTGCTGGTGGTTGATTGGCGGGCGCCGGTTTCGAGCATGTTTTATTCTTTTTCCGGACAGAGTGATCGGGCTTATTATGATTCTCCCGATGGACGCATTGAAGGAACAGTCCATTTGAAACGGAATATCGCCATTCGCAATCAGCAGTTGGAGCGGGTCGTCGACAGTTATGTGCGCGGTTCGGAAAATGTGAACGTGACTGATGAATTTTTGCTTTATCGTTTGGAGGAAAATAAAGATCACCGCCTGCGGGACATTGTGTCGACGATTCAGTATGAACAGGATCAGATTATTCGCGCGGAGCGTAACTGGGCCATCATCATTCAGGGTGTACCCGGCAGCGGGAAAACGACGGTCGCGCTTCATCGGCTCGCTTATCTACTCTACCGCTACCAGGAAAAGATCCGCCCGGAGAAAATGATTATATTTGCTCCAAACCAAATGTTTATTGATTATATTTCCGATGTACTGCCGGAACTGGGAGTGGGGGATGTAAAACAAACCACATTTGCCGACTGGGCTTTGGAACAATTGGAAGAGCAAGTGGAGTTGCGAAGTCAGGATGAACGGTTGGAATGGTGGTTTGAGCAGCGAACGGAGGGGACAAAGGGCAGTGAGGTTGCCCGTTTCAAAGGAAGCATCCGTTTTATGCAACTGGTGGAAAAACGACTGGATGAGTATGAGGCGTCCTTTGTGCCAGACCGTCCGTTTGTGGCCTGGGAGAACAAGCATCTGCCGGCTGAAGAAATTCAAAAATGGTTTTATGAGGAATATCGGCATGAGCCGCTGATGAAGCGCAAAGAGCGGGTGATGGCCCGGATCAAACGCTGGTTGGAAACGGAATATAAAGAAATCCGCCATCTTGATCCGCGCAGAGAGATAAAAAAGAAAGCATCCGCCCAGTTGCGCAGCTTTATGAAAACATGGCCGAATCACACTCCCTTGAAATGGTATCAGCAGCTGCTGCGATCTTTGCCGGCGGAATACGGGATGGTGGCCGGGAAAAAGAAAGAAATCGAATGGGAAGACTTGGCCCCGCTCGTGGCAATTAAGCACCGCTTTTTCGGGCTGGATGCCAAGGAAGTGTATGATCACATTGTTTTGGATGAGGCGCAAGACGTATCGCCTTATCAACTGGCGATCTTAAAAAAGCACTGCCGGGGAAATTCTTTTACGATTTTGGGCGACTTGTTGCAAAACATTTATTCCTTTCGCGGGATTACAGAGTGGCGTGAATTGGCCGAGGTGTTCGATCAGGATCAGGTTCGGAAATTTGAGCTGAATACAAGTTATCGCTCCACGATGGAGATCATACGCTTTGCCAATCAGATTGTGAGCAAATATGCAGGGGATGTCGCTCTGGCCAAACCTGTTTACCGCAGCGGGGAACCCGTCCGTGTGATTCACGCCGGCAGGGAGGAGAGGATGGAGAAGCTTTTGCAATTGCTCCGGCAAACGTTTGCCAAAGTTCAATCGCTGGCGATTATCATGCGAACGGAAGAAGAAAGCAGAAAAATATATGAACAATTGTTGGCGAACGGATGGCAGCCCAACCTGATCCTCTCCGGTCAAACTGAGTATCGGGGCGGCCTTTCCATCCTGCCCGTTTATTTGAGCAAAGGGATGGAATTTGATGCGGTGGTGATGATGGACCTTGATGATCAACATTATCCTGATGACGAATTAAACGCAAAGTTGCTGTTTGTCGGGTGTACACGGGCCCTGCATCAGCTTTATTTGCTCTGCAACGATCCTTGTTCGCCGCTCATCGGCCGTTCGTTGGCCGATGCTGTACAGGAAGGGGCAGTTGAAGGCCTTTTGTCTTCAGTTGATTGAACCGTCTATTTTTCCTGGCGGGGTGAGAAAATCATGCAGAGTGGCGGACGGGCTGACGGTTTCTTTCAGTTGGAAATCGTCAGCCCTGTCGATGACGCGCCAAGGTGTTCTTAATACCGATGCGGCGGTCGATAAATATATTGAAGAAACCATTGCAGGGGATTCGGCATCGAACGGGTCGGACCAGTTCCGGGCCCCGGCGGTGAAGGTTGTTGCGGTCTGGCTGGCATGGGGGATGGGTGCGATGGCCTGGTCGGGGAAGGTCCTCCCGGTCCGGGTTGCGAAGGTTGCCGTGGCATCATCGGGTATGGCGTCAGCGGCTGAGACGGGGTGGTTGGTTGTCCGGGCTGCATCGGTTGTTGAGGCCGGCTCGGAGGAAACGGAAATGGCTGTTGCTGGAGATGGGCATAGGGGTGGTCAAATTCTCCCCTTTGTTTGTGGTGCATAGTCTTCATTCCTTTCGCACTGACAATTGGGATACAATATATGTATTCGTTATATGTAGTCTTTGGCACAGCCGGATGGATGATTGCCCAGGAAGGAGAAAAGCGGGGGAATATTGCTCACGCATCGCATTTGCATGTTTTGAGGTGGTTCAGTCGGAGGACACCGGGCTGTGCTGCGTTTTTCGGCAGTGATTCCCGGTGAAGAGGCGGATTTCTGAAGAAGGGAATGGGCTTTTTTCCTTGAGGGTGATCTAAAGAAGGCGAAGGAAAGAAACGGAGCGGGCTTGTTTTCTATCCGGGCTTTGGTTACTGCCCGGAATTTTGCCGGCGTATCCCGGATCTTGCGATGGCCGGCTCCAAGAGGGGAGAAGCGGATCGAAGTGGGGAAAAGCGTAAACTTTGATGATATTGTGCAAGCAGCGCAGAATCTGGACGGGATTGCAAACCGGACTCCGGTCATGACTTCCCGTTCATTTAATGAGTGGACGGGGTACGAAGTTTATTTCAAATGCGAACATTTTCAGCGCGGCGGAGCCTTTAAGTTTCGCGGGGCTTACCATGCTGTCAGCGGACTGGACGACGATGACAAAAAAAGGGGCGTTATCGCTTTTTCTTCCGGAAATCACGCCCAGGGGATTGCGCTGGCCGCCAAAATTCTGGGGATTGAGACGGTCATCGTCATGCCTCAGGATACCCCCGGGGTAAAAGTGGAAGCAACCCGGGGCTATGGGGCGGAGATCGTTTTTTATGACCGGTGGAAAGAAGATCGCGAACAGGTTGCCAAGAGGTGGATGGAGCAAAAGAGAATGGTCTTGATTCCCCCTTTTGATCATCCGCGCGTGATCGCCGGGGCAGGGACGGCTGCATTGGAGCTTTTGAGAGAAGTACCGGAATTGGATGGAATCATGACCCCGGTTGGCGGGGGCGGATTAATTTCCGGGACGGCCATTGCCGCGCATGGAGTGAATCCGTCGATTCGCATCGTCGGAGCCGAACCCGCCAAGGCAAATGATGCAGCCTTATCCTTGGCAAAAGGAGAGCGGGTAACCATCGACTCACCCGATACGATCGCGGACGGACTGCGAACCACTTCACTCGGGACATTGACGTTTCCCGTCATCCAAAATCATGTTTCCGAAATCGTCACGGTGACGGAAGAGGAGATTATCGAGGCGATGCTCTATATTTTTACTCGCTTCAAGTGGGTGGTGGAGCCGTCAGGAGCCGTAACGGTGGCCGCCTTGTTGGCAGGGAAAGTTCCCTTTGCATGCGGGCAGAAAATCGGTGTCATCATCAGCGGGGGGAATCTGGACCCCGGCTTGTGGGCGAAAATCAGCGGAAAGTGGGATATATAGCGGAGCCAAAGAGGATGGCGCGGAAAAGAAAGGCCCCGGAAGGCGGCATGTTAATCATGTTCGGGATTCTTCCGGGGTTTTGTCATGGTTTTTTTGAGAGACCAGCCGAACAGCAACAACATTGCGGCCAGACAAACGGCAATCAGCATATAGCGGTGAATGGCCGCCAGCAAAAACAGCCAATCCCGTCCGAGCAACAGGCCCAAAGAAAGAAACAGGGTGATCCAGAAGCCGGCGCCGATGATGGCAAACAGGAGAAAACGGGGGTAGGATAAACGGCTGAAACCGGAAAAGTAAGCGATCACGTGACGCAAACCGGGAATGAAGTAACTGGCGCTGATCGTCCATTTTCCGTACCGTTCAAACCATGTATGTGCCTTTCCCAATCGCTCCGGGGTGATGCCAAACCAACGGCCGAATCTTTTGACTAAGGTCTTGGTTAAAGCCCGGCCGATCCAGTAGCTGAAAGACATCCCCGTTACGCTGCCTGCATAGCTGGTCAGCGCGCTCGGGATCAACGCCAGTTTTTTTTCTGTGACCAAAATGCCGATGAGTGTGAGCAATACTTCATCCGGCACGGGCAGCCCGATCAACCCGAACATAAAGAGGCTGAAGATGCCGATATATTTGTAATGCAGGAGCAAGTGAATAAGTGCTTTGTGTTCCAAAGGAATCCCTTCTGTCAGGTGGTTTGTCAACTGATTTGAGGCAATGTTACAGAAGCAACATGCTGGCAATCGGATTTGATACTCCTCCCCTTTATTTTTTCCTTTTTTTCTTGCTGTGAAAACAGCAGATATAATGATCAAATTCAAGTGCGTTGATTATTGACATAGACCACTTCAGCGGAGACAAAGGCCGCTCGCTTTCATGAATACCTCCATCACATGCTTGCATTAAATCATTTACAGATGAGAATTTATCTCATATAATGTAAATGAATTGATAATGATTATCATTATTTTACTGGGGTGAGAACCATTTTACTCACGGAAATCAAACAGGGAGATCGTGTACGGATTATCGATACAGCGAATGTAAATCCGATTGTGCAACAGCGTTTGGTCGATTTGGACATTATGGAAGGCTCCGTTGTTTCGGTTAAACGGATTTTGCCGTTTCGGGGGCCGATCGCAATCGAGATCGATGGTCAATGCATTGGCATCCGGCGTCAGGAAGCTCTGGGCATTCAAGTGGAACGCATATGATCAACATTGCGTTGGCCGGTAACCCAAATACGGGGAAAACGTCCCTGTTTAATATCCTGACCGGTTCATACGAATATATCGGCAACTGGGCCGGAGTGACCGTCGAAAAGAAAGTGGGTACCCTGAAAAACAAGCAAGGCACCTTAATCGACCTTCCCGGAATTTATTCGCTCAATCCTGTATCACGCGATGAGAGCGTGGCGACGCACTTTTTGCTACATGATGAATTTTCCTTGATATTAAATATTGTCGATGCTTCACAGTTAAAACGAAATTTGTATTTAACCATCCAATTGCTGGAGTATGGAAAACCGGTTTTGATCGGGCTTAATATGATCGATGTGGCCCAAACGGGGGAGCCTGATTGAGGCGGAGCGTTTGGGAGAACAGCTCGGCTGTCAGGTGGTTCCCATTGTCGCCCGCACCGGCAAAGGTTGCGCCGAATTGGCCGGCCGATTGTCGGAAAGTGCCAAAGAAAACAAAGAGCCTTTGCATCTGGATTACGGTTTGCCTTTGGAACGAGCCATGCGCGAGTTGTGTTCAAAGATTCCGGACGGGCTGTCATTGCCTTCAAAGCGCTGGCTTGCCCTGCAATTTTTTGAAGGCAACCAGACGGTGAAAGGGCTGTTAACCAAATACATTTCCGAAGAAGACTTGAAGCGTTTGTTTGAACAGGCAGAACGTGAGGTGTGCGCCGAAGCGTCTGTAAAATCGCTTCAGCAGCATATACACCGGGTGCGCAGCCGCTTTATCCAATCCGTTTTGGAAAGCTGTGTGACCCGGGCCAAGGAAGTTGGCGTCACCTTCACTGATCGCCTTGATCAGATTGTGACGAACCGCTTTCTGGGCATTCCTGTTTTCTTGCTGTTTATGTACTTGATGTTTAAGCTTACTTTTGATTGGCTCGGCACACCATTGTCCGACTTGCTTGATGAATGGATCAATGGTCCGCTCGCTGACACCCTGACGCAGTTATTGACACAAATCGGGGCGTCGGAATTTATGAAGGCGGTCGTGATTCAGGGAATTGTGGCCGGAGTCGGCGGCGTTCTCGTCTTTGTTCCGCAAATTTTTATCCTGTTTTTGCTCATTTCCTTTATTGAGGATTCAGGATATATGGCGCGTGTGACGATGGTGATGGACAAATTGATGGAAGCGGTGGGCCTCAACGGCAAAGCTTTTATTCCGATGATTATCGGCTTCGGCTGTAATGTGCCGGGAGTGATGGCCGCCCGCACCATCGAGCAGCCAAAAGAGCGGTTGCTGACCATCATCCTGACCCCTTTGATGTCCTGTTCAGCACGGTTGACGGTTTACAGTCTGTTTGTGGGAACTTTTTTTAAAGAACATCAGGCGCTGATCGTCCTGTCCCTCTATGTGTTGGGGGTGGTTGTGGCTTTGATTTTGGCCAAACTGTTCTCAACCGGCCTGATGGATGACGGAGAATCGATTTTTGTCGTGGAGTTGCCGCCCTATCGGGTTCCGCAGTGGCTCACGTTAATGCGGAGCACCTGGGAAAAGGGAAAAGGTTTTATGAGAAAAGCGGGGACGTTTATCTTTGGGGGTTCCGTTGCCATCTGGCTGTTGGGGTATGCGGGACCCGGTGGGTTCGGAGTCGAGATGAACCAGAGCTTTTTGGCCAAAATCGGAGGAATCCTCGCTCCGCTTTTGGCCCCGCTCGGATTTGGCAATTGGCAGGCGGGAGCATCCTTGCTTACCGGTTTCCTGGCCAAAGAGGTCGTTGTGTCGACCATGAACATCATTTACGCGACTTCGGGTGATGCCGGCCTGGGGCAAATCATTTCGCACTTTTTCACCCCGCTGCAGGCATACAGCTTTATGGCCTTTATCCTCCTCTATATTCCGTGTCTGGCGACTGTGGCCGTCATCAAAAAGGAAACCGGATCGGCGAAATGGACCTGGTTCTCCGTCGGATATGCGCTGGCGGTCGCCTACGTGATCTCGCTGATCATTTATCAGGGGGGCAAATGGTTGGGATTTCAATGAAAAGGGGGAGAGAGGATGCTGGTGGACATTTTGCTCGGTCTCATCATTTTCGGTTATGCCGCCTTCACTTTGTTCCGTTTTGTCAAAAGGAGCAAGCTGGGGAAATGTCAGGCCTGTTCGATGAAAAAATCATGCTCCAGTCCGTGTGCCGACCTTAAAACCGACCCATCAAAACTGACATAAGGACAAGGCAAAAGAACAGCTTTGAGAGTTTCGCCTCTCCGGCTGTTCTTTTTTTGCGGGTTGTTCGGACCGGGCCGCGCGATCTCTTTGTTCCCGGCTTTTCTGATATTGATCATGGTATCTCCGCATCATTTCATGAGACCCCAAAAGGCGATGGCCAGGATAAACCGGTAAATGGAGAAAGGCGTCAATTTCAGCCGGCTGATCAGTCGAAGGAAAAACCGGATCGAAATCAGGGCAAAGACAAACGCAGTGACAAACCCGGCTATAAAGAGAGGAAGGTCGCTGGCGTGAAGAAGCTCCCAGTTATCCAGAAGGTCTTTTACGGTAGCGGCCACCATCATCGGAACAGCCAGGATAAAGGTGAATTCCGATGCCGTCTGATGATTCATTCCCGCCAGCAATCCACCTGAAATGGTCGAACCGGAACGCGAGAAACCGGGCCACAGAGCAAGGCATTGAAACAAGCCGACAATAAACGCCTGGCTGTAGGTTACCTGATCCAAGTTTGCAGCAGAGGGGGGCGCTTTGCGAAATGCCTCAGCTAGGATCATCAGAATCCCGCCGAGGATTAAAGCCCAGATCACCGTTTGCGCTGTAAACAGCTTCTCTTTTATGTAGTTGTGAAACAAGAGTCCGAGGAGACAGGCCGGAAACATTCCGAGGAGGATATGAACGGGATTCAAGTGCGCGCTTTTTTCCTGCCCGGGGGTGCGATAGAGCCCAACCAGGCTCAGCAGGCGTTTCCAAAAAAAGACAACGACAGCCGAGATCGAACCGAGTTGGATCACCACCTCAAACGTCGTAGCCCGGACGGTTCCTTCAAATCCCAGCAGATGACCGGCGAGTATCATGTGTCCGGTGGAGGAGACAGGGGCGAATTCCGTCAAGCCTTCCACCATGCCCAAAATCGATCCGATTAAAATATCCATTAATTTTCACTCCGCCTTTCTCGGGATGAATAAATCAGGTTGCAGCTGATCACAGGATTTTAACCTGACGGAAAAAGTAAATGTCCACATGTATGGTATGCCCTCTTTGGATGATTACGGTTATGGTTTTTTACCCGGATGATCAGGGGGATCATCCATTAAAATGGAAATTTCTGTTTTCTATTATTCTTTCAAATAATTTTTTGATGTGGTTGGTGAAAAAGCTGTTAAAATGGATTTATTCCAAAAGGCAAAAGCGGAAAGGAGGCTTTTCTTTGCGTAAGAGTATTTTGTTTACCGGCGGCGGGACTGCAGGGCATGTCACCGTCAATCTGGCGTTGATTCCGCACTTTTTGCGGGAAGGTTGGGAAGTGGAATACATAGGATCTGAAAACGGGATTGAAAAGCAGTTGATCGCCGGGCTGGATCAGGTCCGGTACCATGCGATTTCCACCGGTAAGCTGCGCCGTTACTTTGACTGGAACAATTTTAAAGATCCGTTTCGCGTCTTAAAAGGGATTTTTCAGGCTTACCGGCTGATCAGACGGCAAAAGCCCGGGCTTATTTTCTCCAAGGGAGGATTTGTTTCCGTCCCTGTTGTAATCGGCGGTTGGTTGAATCGGGTTCCGGTGATCATCCATGAATCCGATTTAACTCCGGGTCTGGCCAACAAATTGGCGACCCCGTTTGCCTCGAAGGTGATTACGACCTTTCCGGAAACGACCCGCTATTTCAAGTCGGATCGCGCCGAATATGTGGGAGCCGTGATCCGTGAAGAGCTGAAACAAGGAGATCGCGAACAGGGATTGGCGATCTGCCGGTTTTCGCCGAATAAACCCGTTTTGCTTATCATGGGAGGAAGTCTTGGTGCCAAGCGGATTAATGAAGCGGTAAGGGAAAATCTGGTTTCACTGCTGGAACAATTTCAAATTGTCCATATTTGCGGTAAAGGGCAAGTTGACAGTTCGCTGCAATTTGAGGGTTATAAGCAGTTTGAGTACGTTTCTGACGAATTGCCGCATCTCATGAATATGGCCGATCTGGTCATTTCCCGCGCCGGTTCCAATTCGATCTTTGAATTTTTGGCCCTGAGAAAACCGATGCTCTTGATTCCGCTTTCAAAAGCAGCGAGCCGCGGGGATCAGATCCTGAACGCAGAGTCATTTAAAAAGATGGGATATTGCGACGTGCTGCAGGAAGAAGAAATGACGGCGGAAACTTTTTTAAATGCAGTATTTCGCTTGTTTGACCGGAGGGCGGAAGTGGTTGCGCAAATGGAAAAAAATGAGGGTGAAGATCCGCGCGACAAAGTGATCCGGATGATTGAGGAACTGGCAAAGGCTTAAGAGCGCCGTGTTCCGGCAACAGGACAAACCGACACTTCTTGGTCAAACCAGTGAGCACCTGCCTCCTTTCCGGGGAGAACAGGTGCTTTTGCATGCAAAAAAAAGAGGACGACTGGCGTCCTCAAAACCGGGGAACATCGTTTCCGTTTGAGATAGCTTGGACAAGGAGTGCAAATGGAAGGATGCTATCTCTCCTCTATTATAAGAAAAAGGAAGGAAAGTTGAAATAAAGATAACAAAGGAATTTATGGAAAATAAATGAAGAAAGATGCGCCGTTGGTCAAAATATTGGAAAACATTGAGACCCGGCGTTATTGTTTAATTTTTTATTAGAAGGCCTCCCTCTCGTACATACTAAGGAGAGATGAGAGGAAAGGATGATTTTCCATGACCAACCAACCGAATGAGGAAAAAGAAAAAACCGAGGCGAGGCCCTCCGAAGAGGAGTTAAAGAAGAAGAATGAAACGGTTCATGCCTTGCAACAGTTAGGGCAAATTAATGTGCCCCAGTTGGAAACCAATGTCTTTTGTCTAAATATTATCGGCCAGATCGAGGGGCATTTAGTGATGCCGCCGCAGAACAAAACAACAAAATATGAACACGTGATTCCCCAGATTATCGCGGTGGAACAAAATCCCAAAATCGAAGGGATGATCGTCGTCCTTAATACGGTCGGCGGAGATGTCGAGGCAGGACTGGCCATTGCGGAGATGATCGCCACGATGAGCAAGCCGACGGTTTCAGTCGTTCTCGGGGGAGGGCACAGCATCGGGGTGCCGATCGCTGTCGCTGCCGACACTTCCTTTATCGCCGAAACGGCAACCATGACCATCCATCCCGTACGCTTGACCGGTTTGGTGATCGGTGTGCCACAAACATTTGAATATCTGGAAAAAATGCAGGATCGGGTTGTCCGGTTTGTGGCGGAACACTCCGATATCTCGGAAGAAAAATTTCGCGAATTGATGTTCCGGACGGGGGAATTGGCGCGGGACATCGGAACGAACGTGATCGGCCGGGATGCCGTCGAGTATGGATTGATCGACAAGGTCGGGGGCATCTCTGATGCACTGGCCGAATTGAACACGAGAATTGAAGCCCGAAAAAAGGGAGCGTTGCTGCAATGATTTATTATTCTGCCTTTCCGTTGGACCTCGCTTATTATGATCCGTCGCAAATAAAACTGGAAGAGATGACTGTGGATGGAATAACCATGCTGGTGAACAAGCAAAATGAAGGAGAGGCGACGCTGGTTCGCCTGATCAGTCCCGATCCGGCTCATTACCTGGATCCGCGCTACCAACCGGGCATGAAGATTACCAACCAGCCACGGGTTTAATTTGTGAAAAACACCTCAGGAACTCTTAATTCGTTAAGGGTTCTTTTTTTCTTTTTGGGTAATGTTGCCGGAGTTCTCCTTGCGATGACAGAGATGAAATGACATGGGAAAATAATTTAATTATTCTATATAATATATTATATACGATATACGTTGGCTGGACTGAAACAAGGGGAAAAGGAGGATGATGCGATCGGTTGTTTTTACGGAGTTCGAACGGAACGGCGGCGAAGGAAATGGAGCATCATTTGCACCATCAGAGACAATCGTATGTTGAATTGTATCAAAGGGAAAATTGAAATCCCGGCGCTGTCATCTTGTCATACAGGGGAGAGGCTGTGACCGTGAATAAACGCGATATAACCCAAACAGACCGAAACCGTCTGATTGAACGGCTGGGAGAAAACAAAGTGATGTTACCGGCTGATGATGCCGGTGGCGATTTGGTCGTTTTTGCCGAATCGGAGGAAGATGCAGTTGAAGTGATCCGCTGGGCCGGCGAGGCGCGAGCAGTAATCAACCCTCAAGGTCTGGGGGCGCGCGCAAGTTATGGCCATCCTGACCGGAGAGAGGCGGCGGTTACCTTGTCGCTGGCCAGATACAATCAGATTGCGGAATATTCCGCCGGAGACTTGATGGTGACAGTGCAAGCGGGTATTCCGCTGAGCAGGATCCAGTCGGTCTTGCGGGAAAAAGGGCAAATGTTGCCGCTCGATCCGGGATGGCCGGAGTTGAGTACGGCGGGCGGAATAGTCGCTGCCGCCCTGACCGGCCCCAAACGGTTGAAGTATGGAACGCCGCGTGACTGGGTGACCGGACTTAAAGTGATTCTGGCTGATGGCGAGATCATTTCGACTGGTGGAAAAGTCGTCAAGAATGTCGCCGGATATGACATGAATAAGCTGTTTGTCGGATCGCTCGGAACTCTGGGCGTGATTAGTGAATGCACATTTAAATTGCGTCCCTTGCCGCCGGAGGAAACAGTGATCATCCTGGAAAACGGGGATCTTCCTTCCCTGAAGCGGTTCAGCCGGCGCCTGCTGGATTCGTCGCTGGAACCTTCTGCGGCCGAATTGGTGAATGATTCGGTGCTGACATCGCTTCTTCCCGGTGAGCATGATTCGTTTGGCTTGATGATCGGATTTGAAGATGAGAGCAAGGCGGTTGCCAAGGAGCAGAACCAGGTGGTGAACTGGGCAAAGGAAGAAGGGATAACGATTCGGGAGATTTTGCGAAATGAATGGGCGGCTGCACTATGGCGTTCATTGGGAGAACTTCTGCCACATGCCAGGGATGCGCAAAGTGCGGAAAAAGTTGCATTGAAAATCAGCACGCTGCCTGATCAGGCGGACTCGGTGGTTGAACTGGTGCATCGTCTGGCGGAAGAAGCGGGCATAGAAGCGTTGGTTCACGGGGGACCGGGCACCGGGATCACCCTGGCTGTCCTCCGGCCAGACGAGAATCAATGGGCCTGTGCCAAAGAACTGATTGAAAAGGTGCGGCAGCGGATTGAAGAAGGGTTTGGTTATGTGGTGATGCTGCATGCCCCTTCCTTTTTGAAAGAGAAGATCCCCGTTTGGGGCAAAATGCCGTCCGGACTGTTTTTGATGCAAAAGATCAAATCCAGTTTGGACCCGGAAGGGCGTTTTAATCCGGGTCGATGGGCAGGAGGGATCAATCGTGCCTGATCCGATCAAGAAAACAAAACCGCTGACAGGATATCCGTTTGCTGATCCGCCCGATCCGGAGAAATGGTCAAAATGCATCCATTGCGGCATGTGTTTGGACGCGTGCCCCACTTATCAGGAAGAGAAACTGGAGCCCCATTCTCCGCGAGGGCGCGTTCATTTGATCAAAGCAGCGGGCGAAGGGCGGATTTCCTTAAACCAAGGCTTGTTTGATCCGGTTTTTCAGTGCCTGGATTGCCGGGCTTGCGAAACGGCCTGTCCCTCGGGGGTGGAGGTCGGTGCCTTGATCGAAGAGGCGCGCGGTCAGCTTTATCAGGCCATGCCTCCACGGGGAGTAAAGGGACGGATCAACCGGTTGTTTTTGCGGCATTTTTTTCCTAATCCCGGCCGCTTGCATGCGCTGGGCCGTCTGCTCCGGTTTTACCAGCAATCAGGTCTTCAGTCTTTAGTCAGAAAAACGGGGATTCTCCGGTTGTTACCCGAGCACATCCGGAAGATGGAGGCGGTTCTGCCGCCGGTTCCGAAGCGATTTTCCCGGCAGACCCTGGCGGAAGTGACCCCGGCGCTTGGCGAAAAGCGCGGGCGTGTGGCTTTCTTGGCCGGGTGTGTGATGGATGTTTTATACGCGGGAATCAATGAAGCAACAGTCCGGGTTTTAAGCCGCAACGGTTTGGAAGTGGCGGTGCCGCGGGGCAGGTTTGCTGCGGGGCCCTGCAAATACATGCAGGGGATCGGGAGACCGCAAAAAAAATGGCGAAACAAAATATTGATTCGTTTTTGCGGGCGGATGTGGATACCATCATTGTCAATGCGGCTGGTTGCGGGGCGGCGATGAAAGAATACGACCAACTCCTCAGAAACGATCCCGATTACCATGAAAAGGCGCAGGAGTTTGTAAAAAAGGTGCGGGACATTTCCGCTTTTTTGTGCGAGATCGGTCTGAGACCGCCGTCCGGCAGGGTGGAAGGGGTCGTTACCTATCACGATGCCTGTCATTTGGCCCATGCACAAAAAGTGCGAAACGAGCCGCGGCAGCTGCTTAAACAAATTCCGGGGCTGACTTTGATTGAGATGCCCCAAGCCGACCGTTGCTGTGGGAGTGCGGGGATTTATAACCTGGTTTACCCTGATATGGCCGGGCGCCTTCTGGAACGTAAAATGGATGACGTTCCACCGGACGTGGACTGGATTGCCATGGGAAATCCCGGTTGCATGCTGCAAATATCGATGGGCGTTCATCAGCGCCGCGGACGGGAACGGGTCGTGCATACGGTTGAATTGCTGGACGAGGCTTATCGCTGCGGGGAAGGGGATGAGCAGGAGCCGGCCGGCAGACAGGATGGCGGTGAACATCAGGAACTGATTGCCGCCCTGCAGCGCTGTGTCGGAAAGGATGCCGTCCTTTTCCGTCAGGAAGATTTACTCGCCTATGAGTGTGATGCCTACACCCTGAAAAAGGCGTTGCCCAGAGCCGTTGTCTTTCCCGGGAGCACGGAAGAGACAGCAGAGGTCGTCCGCTTTCTGGCTCAGAGGGGAATTCCCTTTATTCCGCGCGGAGCGGGAACCGGTTTGAGCGGAGGGGCCACTCCGACGGGTGGCGAGGTCATCATCAGTCTGGCCAGAATGAACCGCCTGTTGCAAATCGATCTCCCGAACCGGCGGGCAGTGGTGCAACCAGGGTATATCAATCTGCACCTGACAGAGTCCGTTGCCGGTCACGGCTACTATTACGCCCCGGACCCCTCGAGTCAGCAGGTTTGTACCATCGGGGGAAATGTGGGTGAAAATGCCGGAGGGGCCCACTGTCTCAAATACGGCGTCACCACCAACCACGTTCTCGGTTTGACCATGGTGTTGCCCGACGGTCAAGTGGTTCAACTCGGCGGTCTTCCCGACGAACCCGGGTATGATTTAACCGGATTGGTTGTCGGATCGGAAGGGACGATGGGCATTGTGACGGAGATCACGGTACGGCTTGAAAAAAAGCCGGAAGGGGTGCGAACCGTGCTCGCCATGTTCGATGAGGTGAAACAGGCGAGCGAAGCGGTTACCGGCATCATCGCTGCGGGGATTTACCCGGCGGCTTTGGAGATGATGGACAACCTGGCGATAGAAGCCGTGGAAAAAGGGACGTTTCCGATAGGGTATCCACGCGATCTCGGGGCTGTTTTATTGGTCGAGGTGGACGGAATTGCCGAGGGTTTGGACGAACAGATTGAGCGCATTGTGGACGTGTGCCGGAAACACGGGGTGCGGGAAGTGCGCCCGGCTTCTTCCGAGGAAGAAAGAAAGAGCTGGTGGAATAACCGCAAGACTGCTTTTGGCGCCGTCGGAACCATTTCCCCGAATAATCTGGTCCAGGACGGAGTCATCCCCCGCAGCCGGCTTCCGGAAGTGCTGTCCCGGATTGAAGAGATCAGCCGCGAACATGGAGTGCGCATTGCCAATGTTTTTCACGCCGGAGACGGTAACTTGCATCCGCTCATCATGTTTGACGCGCGAATCCCCGGTGAAGAAGAGAGAGCCGTCCGGGCGGGATCGGCGATTTTGAAGGTTTGCACCGAGGTGGGTGGCAGCATCACCGGGGAGCACGGTGTCGGTCTGGAAAAGCGGGAAGAGATGCGCTATCTCTTCTCCGAGAAGGAGCTGGCTGTGCAATTGGCAATTCGCGAGGTATTTAATCCTGAAAATTTATGCAATCCCGGCAAAATATTTCCGACGCCGGCCCGCTGTGCCGAGATGAAAAGGCGGCCGGCAGGAACGGATGACAGAAGTGGAGGCCGCTCTTGATTGAAGTTCACGAAGTGTTAAAAAAAGAGAAAAGGAGTTCCGGTGGGGATGGATAAGAAATGAAAATAAAGGGAGTCGAAATAACCACAACGAATGAAGCCCTTGCATTCCCTTTCGGGATTGGCACGCGAATTTTTTGTCCCGGGATGCCATGGAATAAAAGCGGATTGAACGGCAGCAAGCGATTGATGCCGGAACATTTCCGGATTTCTGATGAAACCGCTTCCGTCGAGGCGGGGCTGGAAAATCGTTCCCGTCCCTGAAGGTGTACAGAACCGGGTCCGGCAACCGCAAAATGGTGAAACATGCCCTGAACGCGGGGCATCGGTTTTTAGGCTGTTTTGAAGCTGCCGATTCATCCGCATGGGAGAATGCGGTCAGAGGACAGGAGCGATCCGGCGGGCAAACCAATCAGGGGCTTATACCGGAGGTTAATTGGGCTATTTCCTTTCCGGACTATATATCATCAGAAAAGAGGCGATCTGAATGAGCATTTCAATGGGGGCAAAGACAAGTATCATCTTGCGGTTAAAACTGGAAAAAGAATTGGTTTCGTTCGGGAAAATCGCCTCAATCATCAGTGAAGTAGGCGGGGATATCATTGCCATCGACGTGATTCAGGAAGGAAAAACATTCACCATTCGCGATATTACCGTCAATATTACCGACTACGGATTGGGCGACCGGCTGGTGTCGATCGTGAAAGAAATTTCCGGTGTTCACGTCATCAACGTTTCGGACCGCACCTTTTTAATGCACTTGGGAGGAAAAATCGAAACGGTGCCCAAAATGCCGATCAAAAACCGCGATGATCTGTCCCGCGTCTATACTCCGGAAGTGGCGAGGGTCTGCAAGGCGATTCAGGAAAAATCCTCGCGGGCCCATTCACTCACGATCAAACGAAATACAGTGGCGGTTGTCTCAGACGGTTCAGCAGTGCTCGGGTTGGGAAACATCGGACCGGAAGCGGCCATGCCGGTGATGGAAGGGAAGGCGATGCTGTTTAAACAGCTGGCCGGAGTGGACGCTTTTCCAATTTGCCTGGCGACGCAGGATACGGAGGAGATCATCCGAATTGTCAAGGCGCTGGCCCCGACGTTCGGCGGGATTAATCTGGAGGACATCGCCTCTCCGAAATGCTTTGAGATTGAACAACGGCTTTCGCAGGAACTGGATATTCCCGTGTTTCATGATGATCAGCACGGAACGGCGGTCGTGGCCCTGGCCGGGCTGATTAACGCGGTCAAATTGGTCGGCAAAGATCTGGCCGATTGCAAGGTGGTCGTTTGCGGCATCGGTGCAGCCGGAATTGCCTGCACCAAGATGCTGTTGGCCGCCGGTGTGCGGGATGTGATCGGTGTCGATCGGGAAGGGGCGATTGTCGCAACCCGCAGGTATGAGAATTCTTTCTGGAATTGGTATGCAGCCCATACCAATCCCCGCAGGCTTGAAGGCTCTCTGTCCGAAGTGATAAAAGGAGCGGATATTTTTATCGGGGTTTCGGGTCCCGGTGTCTTGAAAGTGGAAGATATTCAAAGCATGGCTCCCGATCCGATTGTATTTGCCATGGCCAATCCGGTTCCGGAAATTGCGCCGGATCAAGCGGAACCTTATGTTCGGGTGATGGCGACAGGCCGGTCCGATTATCCGAACCAAATTAATAATGTGCTGTGTTTTCCCGGGATTTTTCGAGGCGCCCTCGATTGCCGCGCGTCCAAAATCACCGAAGAGATGAAATTGGCTGCCGCTCAGGCCATCGCTTCCGTCGTTTCCGATGAGGAGCTGAGTGAGCAGTATATCATTCCCAGTGTATTTAACAGCCGTGTAGTGGAAAAGGTGAGAGAAGCGGTGATCGAAGCCGCCTATCAGTCGGGAGTGGCCAGGCGCGACCGGCGCAGCACGCAAAAAGAAATGGCCAAAGGGATTGCTGCCAAGGAAAATGCCTTCAGTTTTTCGATGTGACAGAATGACAAAGCCTGAGTGGAAGAGGTTCCTTTCCCCACTGGCGATCACTCCTGCCATGTGATTGGATTTGCCGGAAAGCCCGCTCGATCAAAAGAGTGGGCTTTTTTTGCGCTCAGATAAGCACTCGTCCCTTCTCACCGCAGGGATAACGCTTAGCGGTCATCCACGACGATATAAGTGACCTCCACCGGTCCGTGAACGCCCACCACCAGATTCATTTCAATATCTGCGCTGTTGCTCGGTCCGGAAATAAAGTTAATGCAGGAAGGAAGCAATTCCCCTTTCTCTATGCGGCGACGGATTTCACGGGTTGCATGGGTGAGCCGTGGCACGATGGTGCTTCTCGGAATGATGGCGATGTACTTGTGCGGCAACAGGCTGACGGATCTTCCTTTTCCCCGTCCGTTGAGTAACATCACGGTTGCAGATTCGGCCAGAGCCAAGTCACTGAAGGTGATGCCGATCATCGCCTGTTCAGCCAGCGAAATGCTTTCCGCTGCTTGTTCGTCACACCATTGCTGAAGCCTGATCCTATGCTCCTCCAACTTGGCATTCAATGCCGGATCGAGTCCGTACTCGTTCCAACGCACATCATCCCAGGTAATAACCGTTTTCGCCCCGGCCTTTTTGATCATCTTCCAAACTGCTTCGGGCAGGAAGTCAGCCGGTATGCGGAAAAAGGTGGTGCGATTGAGTTGTGCTTGTTTTTCCAGGCGCTCAACCCACTCTTCACACCCCTTTCTATCTTCCGGCGGAACGAGTCTGGCCTGATCCCACTCCGGTTTTTGTATCTCCTCCCGCATGCGCGGGCGCCCCAGCCTTTCGGCCAACTTATTTAAAAAAGCGTCCCGGTTTAAAATGGTCATGAATTTTCCCCCTTTTTCCGCCGTTTTTGGAACCACTCCCGAAAAGTTTCCTGTTCCGGTGCCGGGAAGTCACGTGTTTCCAGCCAGGGTTTAAGCGGACCGAAGCCCGTTTTCAGCTTTGCTTCTTCCGTTAACGGTTTTGCCATTATGGACGCGGCTTTGGACGCAAGCCGATAAAGTTTTGGCGAAGTGGCGGCCAGGCGAAATCCTTTCATGGCCAGCCGTTCACCCGGCGGAGCTTTTTTCTCGTCCTCCGCGATTTTCCGGCGGTGCTCGATCAATAATTCATGGAGGGGAATCCGGACAGGGCAAACTTCGGTGCATGCCGCGCACAAACTGGAAGCGTAAGGAAGCTCCTTATACTCGTCATAACCAGCCAGCAGCGGAGTCAAGACTGCCCCGACCGGCCCGGGGTAAATCGATCCGTATGCGTGCCCGCCGATATGGCGGTAGACGGGGCAGACATTGATGCAGGCAGCACAGCGGATACAGTGAAGGATGCTTTGAAATTCCGTGCCCAATATATTTGAACGGCCATTATCGAGAATGACCAAATGGAATTCTTCCGGCCCGTCTCCCTCGCCTTCCCGCCGGGGACCGGTCAGCCCGGTTACGTAAGTGGTCAATTTTTGGCCGACAGCGCTACGGCACAATAATGTGACCAATACATCCAGTTCTTCCCAAGTGGGAACCAGCCGCTCCATCCCCATTACGGTGATTTGCGTCTTGGGAAGGGTTGTGCAGAGGCGGGCATTTCCTTCATTTGTCACCAAAACGACCGAACCGGATTCGGCTACGGCAAAATTGCAACCGGTAATGCCGATTTCGGCGGACAGGAACTTCTTGCGCAGATAGTTGCGGGCAAAACGCGTCATTTCTTCGGGGACGGCAGAACCCTGATACCCCAGGCGCGCAAATATTTCACGAATTTTTTCCCTGTCCTTGTGCAAAGAAGGGACGACAATATGGGAAGGAGGGTCATGATCATCGGCTTGCAAGATAAATTCGGCCAAATCCGTTTCCAATACCTCGCAGCCTGCTTCTTCCAAGGCTTTGTTTAAACTGATTTCCTCAGTCATCATCGACTTGGATTTCACAACACGGGTTGCTTGTTTGCTTTTAATGACCCGGATGATGTATTCATTCGCTTCCGCGGCAGTCCGGGCGAAAAAAACGTGCCCGCCGGCTTTGCTTACATTTTCGGAGAGTTGCTCCAAATAGTAGTCCAGATAGCGCATGGTATGAGCGCGTATCGCTTCACCCCATTTTCTCCACTCTTCCCAGTTTCCAAGCTCTTCTGTTGCCTCCCGCCGGCGTTTCTGAAATCGTTCCTGTGCGGAACTGACGGCTTTCTGCATCTGCCGGTCGTTGATTCCGCTTTCGACGCGTTTAAAAAAGGGATCTTGTCCGATTTTAATCGGCATCTTTTTCATCCCCTCTCTGCCGGAGATGGTTTAACACTTGGGCGATATGCATCACTTTGACCGGTTTTCCCAAGCGGCTCAAACGGCCGCCGATATTCATCAGGCAGCTGCAATCGGCTCCGATCAGGAGCCCGGCTCTTGTTTCCTCGATATGCTGTGCTTTTTCATCGACCATCCGGGATGAAATCGCATTCATTTTGACAGAGAAGGTGCCGCCGAACCCGCAGCAATCATGCGCATGAGGAAGTGGAATCAACTTCAGCCCTTTGACATTTTCCAGCAGGCGGTACGGAGCTTCCGTTACCCCCAAAAGACGGTTCATGTGGCAGGAAGGGTGATAAGTGGCTGTTGCGTGGAGTTCCGCCCCGAGGTCGTCAACCTGCAAGATCTCAGTCAAAAATTGGGTGAATTCATAGGTTCTGTTCGCCAGGGCCCGGGCACGTGCTTGTAAATCCGGCTGACCGCTGAATAACTGTTCATATTCATGGAACATCGCTGCGCATGAACCGGATGGTGTTACGATATATTCAGCCGGTTCGAACGTTTCGATCATATGCTCGGCCACCTCTTTGGTTTCCAGGTGGTACCCGCTGTTATAGGCAGGCTGGCCGCAGCATGTCTGCGTTTCGGGAAAATCCACCTCGCATCCAAGCCTTTCCAGTATCTCGACAACGGCTTTACCCACTTCCGGGAAAAATACATCAGTCAAACAGGTTACGAATAAGGAAACCCTCATTTTTTACGCCTTGGACCACTTGCGAAAGGCCAGTGACGGCGCCTGCCTCCTCTCTGTAACAATTAATTTTTTTTAGATTATTATATCATATCTAATTATTTCCGTATAAAAGACCCGGCCGCCTCAACTACGCTTGGAGGGGAATGATCCTTTTTGAAAGCTTGTTGCAAATCGGCTCGTGAATATGCTATCCAACCTGCCTGTGTTCCGAAGGGTCTCAACAGGCCCGATCCCCTGCTGAGATTGGCAAAACGTACCTCTTCGGTCAGGCAATAAAAATATCTCTTCTTTCACTCTATTCCCAAAATTTAGGACGGACCATTCTGCAGGCAAGCTTTTCCATGTTATAATGAAGAGTGACGGTTTTGTGAAAGGTGATACATATGGCACGAAAAAAGAAAAAAGCAAATGCGGAGAAATCGCTCAAAAATGAGATTTTGTTTGAGATTTACGGGATTGTGATTCTCGCTGCCTCTTTTATTACCATGGCCAGCTACGGGGCAATCGGGCGGAACTTGACTTACTTGGCCCGGTTTGTCTTCGGTACATGGAATTTTGTGATTCCGCTTCTGGGAGTCTGGCTGGCCGTTTATGTCATGGCCAACCGCAAATGGCCACGGAAATGGACTCCGCGCATGAGCGGGTTGACGATGATTCTCGTTTCATTTCTGACGTTAAATCACTATTGGACTTTTCAAACGATCCATACGAACAGCGGAATTGTGGACACGACATGGAATTTGCTTTTGGAGGAACGGACTTCCCGCCTTCCTCTTGATGTCGGGGGCGGAATGACCGGTGCTTTCGCTTATGCCTTATTGCACTTTTTATTTGATGATATGGGGACATTGATTGTACTGGGCGCATTGGTGCTGTGCGGAATTTTGCTCGTGGCCGATTTTTCTTATGTGAAATTCTTCGGGATCGTGAAACAATTATTCCGTGCCTGGAAAAAACGGGGCAGACAGCTGATCATCGATTGGTTGCGCCAATACTACAAACAGAAGCAACCACCGAAGCGGATCAGGAGAAAAAGATCCGGGGAAACGAAGGCGGCAGCCTCTGTCAGCCGCGATCCGATCGAACCGGTGATTTATGACTTTGAAGACGCCATCTACGGGGGAAATGAAAAAGAAAAGGCGCAGCAAGCAACGCAAATGGAGCTGGAACTGGAAAAAATGATTCCGGAAGCGCTAAAGTTGAAAACGAAACCGAAGACTGAGCAGGTGGAGAAGCAGGATGCCGAGGAAGAAGAAACGATGGAAGTGCGCTTTCATTCGAAAGATGAAATGGCGCATTATCTTATGCCGCCGACGACCTTGCTCCGGGAAACGAAAAAGCGCAGTCTGGTGGACCAAGACGACCATAGGGAGAATGCGCGCACACTGAAGGAGACGCTGGAAAGCTTCGGAGTCAAGGCCAAGGTGACCGGGATTCATCGGGGCCCGACTGTGACGCGGTATGAAATTCAGCCGGAGATCGGGGTGAAAGTGAGCAGGATTGTCAATCTCGCAGATGATATCGCTTTGGCCCTGGCCGCGAAAGATATCCGCATTGAGGCGCCCATACCGGGAAAACCGGCTGTTGGCATCGAGGTGCCGAACCAGGAGGTTTCTCTGGTCGGACTGAGGGATATTTTGGAAAGCCCTGAATATCGCGATCATCCCTCCAAATTGAGCATTGCGCTGGGGCGGGATATTTACGGCAAACCAATTGTTGACAACCTCGCGCGCATGCCGCATTTGCTGGTAGCGGGAGCGACCGGCTCGGGAAAAAGCGTCTGCATCAACGGAATCATCACCAGTTTGCTGTACAAAGCCCGGCCGGACGAAGTGAAATTGATGATGATCGATCCCAAGATGGTGGAATTGAATGTATATAACGGAATTCCCCATCTGCTGGTCCCTGTTGTCACGGATCCGCGCAAGGCGGCGATCGCCCTGAAAAAAGTGGTGACCGAGATGGAAAAACGGTATGAAATGTTTGCCAAGCACGGGGCGAGAGATATTGAGCGCTATAACCAGATGGCGGCCGAAAACAAAGAGAAGAACCTGGAGCCTCTTCCCTTCATCGTCGTCATTGTGGACGAGCTGGCCGATTTGATGATGGTGGCTCCTTCCGACGTGGAAGACGCGATTTGCCGGCTTGCCCAAATGGCCAGGGCGGCAGGGATTCATTTAATCATCGCCACGCAGCGGCCCTCTGTCGATGTAATCACAGGGGTGATCAAGGCGAATATTCCTTCGCGAATTGCCTTTGCCGTTTCTTCACAGGCCGACTCCCGCACCATCTTGGACATGGGGGGAGCGGAAAAATTGCTGGGACGGGGTGATATGCTTTATTTGCCGATCGGTGCTTCCAAACCGATCCGCGTACAAGGGGCATTTCTCTCCGATGATGAAGTGGAAGCGGTTGTCCGCTTTGTGAGCAAACAGCAGGAACCGCGTTATCAGGAAGAGTTGATTCCCACGGCCCCGGATCAGGGGATGGACGGGGTGGATGATGAACTGTTTCCGCAGGCGGTTCAGCTCGTTTTGGAAGCGAAGACGGCGTCCGTTTCGCTTTTGCAACGGAGATTGCGGGTTGGTTATACAAGGGCGGCGCGCTTGATCGACATGATGGAAAGCAATGGAATCGTCGGGCCGTATGAAGGCAGCAAGCCCAGGGAAGTATTAATAACACTGGAGCAATATCAAGAAAAGAAAAATGTAGCCAAATAGTGAACAAGCATGATATAAATTACTATGAGCAATAAAAAACAGCCGGAAAAAATGGATTCAATTTATATAAACATAGTTCTCCGAAATACATAAAATTCGGTTTCGGAATATGTTTATTTCCGGCTGCCTTCCGATTATTCTGCAATCGGAAAGAACTCATATTCTAATTTTTTTGGAGGAGGGCCACTGCATGGCAAAAAGATCCTGGCTTGCACTTTTCCTTTGTGCGGCATTGGTGTTCACAGTAGTCGGATGTTCGTCGGCGACTACCAAAAAAGGCGGTTTTGCAGCCGGGTTGGTGACGGATACCGGCGGGCTGAATGACGAGTCGTTCAACCAATCCGCCTGGGAAGGGCTGGAGAAAGCGAAAAAAGATTACGGTGTCGACATTAAAGCCCTTGAATCAAAAAGCGATGATGATTATATACCGAACTTGACGAAGTTTGCACGTGAGGGACGCAATATCACCTGGGCGATCGGTTACAAATTCGACAAGGCGATTCCTGATATTGCCAATCAGTTCCCTGATGCGAAATTTGGCATTGTCGACAGTGATCTCGGAGGAAAAATCCCGAAAAATGTGACTGCCGTTACCTTTAAGGAAGAGGAAGGCTCATTCCTGGTCGGTGTGATTGCCGGTTTAACAACGAAAACAAACAAAGTTGGATTTATCGGCGGGGTGACATCTCCGCTTATCAAAAAATTTGAAGTGGGCTATATAGCCGGGGTAAAAGCAGTAAATCCGAAAGCTACCGTTTCGGTCGCTTATGCCGAGAGTTTTGCTGACGCGGTAAAAGGACGTTCCCTGGCCCAAAGCATGTATAACAACGGAGCAGATATTATTTTCCATGCTGCGGGCGGTACAGGCAAAGGCTTGTTTGATGAAGTGAAAACCCGCGAGAAAGGGAAGTACTGGGCGATCGGTGTAGACCGTGACCAATCCAACCTCGCTCCCGACCATACCCTGACTTCGATGGTCAAACGCGTCGATGTGGCTGTTTACAATGTGACCAAGGAATTGAAAGACGGAAAACTGAAACCGGGTCAACATGTGGTGATGGGTCTGAAAGAAAACGGAATCTCCATGGCTGATAAACATGTGAGTCCCGATGTTGAGAAGAAAGTGGAAGAGTACAAACAAAAAATTATTAGCGGTCAACTCAAAGTTCCGAGTACCGAAGCAGAACTTGCCAACTTTAAACCATAATATTGGAAATCGGGTCAGCGTCCATGCTGGCCTTTTTAAATAGAAATCCCTTTGAAATATGCCCTAATACCTTGTATACTTAAATCCTCAAGCTTTTTTCGCTTTTTAATTTAATGACAAATGGAAAAATATGCCGCCGAGAAGGGGGAATCAGGGTGAATGTAGTGGAAATGGTTGGGATTACGAAGCGTTTTCCCGGAATTATCGCCAATGATCAGATCAATCTGACGGTCAGAAAAGGCGAAATTCATGCGTTATTGGGGGAAAATGGTGCAGGAAAGTCGACGCTGATGAACATTTTGTTCGGCCTGTACCAACCGGACGAAGGAGAAATCCGCATTAACGAGAAGCCGGTCAAAATTACGGGACCCACTGTGGCCAACAAACTCGGAATCGGGATGGTTCACCAACACTTTATGTTAGTTGAGCCGTTTACCGTAACGGAAAACATCATTTTGGGTGATGAGCGAAGCAAGTTCGGCCTGTTAAATATCAAAAAAGCGGAGAAAGAGATTCAGCGCTTATCGGATCAGTACGGCCTCAAAGTGGATCCGCGGGCGAAAATTGCCGATATATCCGTCGGGATGCAACAGCGTGTGGAAATTTTGAAAACGTTGTACCGCGGAGCAGATATCCTCATTTTCGACGAGCCGACGGCAGTCTTGACGCCGCAGGAGATTGAAGAGTTGACGGAGATTATGCGACGGCTGGTCGACGAAGGCAAGACGATCATTTTTATCACCCATAAACTGAAGGAGATCATGAGCACCTGTGACCGGGTGACGGTGATTCGCCGCGGAAAAGTGATTCAAACGGTCGATGTGGCCGAAACGAATGAAAATGAATTGGCCGCCTTGATGGTCGGACGCGAGGTTTCCTTCACCGTGGAAAAAGAGAAAAAGCAACCCGGTGAACCGATTGTCAAGATCTCACAACTGGTCGCTCTGGATCATCGCGGTGTCCGTGCGGTAAATGGCCTTGATCTGGAAGTGAGAGCCGGTGAAATCGTCGGACTCGCCGGTGTTGACGGAAACGGACAGACGGAATTGATCGAGGCGATTACCGGATTGCGCGACATCGAGTCCGGTTCCATTCACATCAATGGAAAAGACATGACCCGGTTCAAACCGCGAAAGGTGATCGAAGCTGGTGTCGGCCATATTCCGGAAGACCGGCATAAACGCGGGCTTGTGCTCGATTTTACCGTCAGTGAAAACATGGTTTTGCAATCATATTATCAAGCCCCGTTTACCAAGAGGGGAATTATTCAAAATGGCGAGATTGATCAATATGCCAAGCGCTTGATCAAAGAGTTTGATGTGCGCACCCCAAATGAACACGTTCCGATTCGGGGACTGTCGGGCGGTAACCAGCAAAAGGCGATCATCGCGCGGGAAGTGGACCGCGATCCCGACTTTCTGATTGCTGCACAGCCAACCCGAGGCCTGGATGTTGGTGCGATTGAGTCGATCCATCGCCGTCTTGTCGAACAACGGGATAAAGGCAAAGCGGTTCTGCTGGTCTCCCTGGAACTGGATGAAGTCCTGAAACTGAGTGACCGCGTTGCCGTGATCTACGAAGGGAAAATCGTCGGCTGGGTTGATCCGGAAACGACGACGGAAGAAGAATTGGGTCTCCTGATGGCGGGCGGCAAAAAACAGGAGGTGAAATAGCTGTGCAGCAACTGTTCTCGCGGATGAACAAGATGTCAACATTTCTGGCTTCCCTCATTTCGATTGTGCTGGGAATGTTGATTGGGGCCATTATGATGGTCGCGGCCGGGTATAACCCGCTCGAAGCCTATAATGCCCTCTTTGTCAGTGCTTTGTTTCAGCCTTATGATCTGGGAGAGACGATCCGGACCGTCACCCCTTTGTTATTGACGGGTTTGGCCGTAGCCATTGCCTTTCGCACCGGTCTCTTTAATATCGGGGTTGAAGGGCAGTTTATCGTCGGACAGATGGCCGCTATCATCGTCGGTTTAAAATTACCGCTCCCTTCCGGTTTGCATGCCGTTGCAGCCGTGATCGCCGGCGGGCTGGCCGGAGCGATCTGGGCTTATCTTCCCGGCCTCTTAAAAGCAGTGCGCGGGGTTCATGAGGTAATTATCACGATTATGATGAACTATATCGCCCTTTATCTTTCCAATGCCGTTGTTTTTCATTTGCTGGCCCCCGGAGCTGATTCCACGGAGAAAATTCCCGATTCCGCTTCACTGAGGGTTCAGTGGTTATCCGATCTGTTTGGAGGAGCGCGCGTTCATTTGGGCATTCTGATCGCCTTGGCCGCTGCTTTCGTCATGTATGTCCTCGTTTGGCGCACCCGGCTGGGTTACGAACTGAGGGCTGTCGGTTTCAATCCGCTCGCGGCTGAATATGCCGGGATGAATGTGAAGAAAAGCGTCATTTTGTCAATGATGATCAGCGGGGCATTTGCCGGTTTGGCCGGAGCGGTCGAAGCGCTCGGTACGAATGGTTATTTGCCGATTATGAACGATTTCACCGGCATTGGCTTTGACGGGATCGCCGTCGCTTTGCTGGGAGCCAATACACCTGTCGGAGTGATTTTGGCCTCCATCCTTTTCGGGGTTCTGGAATATGGCGGCGGAAACATGCAGTTTGAAGCAGGAGTGCCGTTTGAGGTCATTCGCGTTGTATTTGCGGCGATCATTTTGTTTGTGGCCGCCAACATTGTGGAAAAGATCTTTCATTCCCGGCGCAAAAAAGGGGTGAAAACCAATGCTTGAAACCCTGACAAACATTTTATCGATGACCGTGCTTTACTCAACACCACTGATTTTGGCCGGACTTGGCGGATTGTACTCGGAGCGTTCCGGGGTGGTGAACATCGGGCTGGAAGGCCTGATGACGATCGGCGCTTTTACCGGAGCGGTAACGACGATCTTCTTCGGCAACGCCTGGATCGGACTCTTGTGCGCGATTGTTGCCGGCATTTTGTTAGCTTTGCCGCATGCGATTGCTTCGATTACGTTTAAAGCGGATCAGGTGGTCAGTGGGGTTGCGATTAACTTTTTGGCGCTTGGACTGGCTGTCTATCTAACCAAGCATATGTATAACGGCTCTTCGCAAACGCCGGTTGTCCCGGATAAGCTGAGTGTGATTTCGATTCCCCTCCTGAATAAGATCCCGGTATTGGGTCCTTCGATTTTTCAGGCGCTTCCGACGACCTATATCGCGATCGCCTTGGTCATTATCACTTATTTTCTCTTTTACCAGACGTCATTTGGCATGCGGTTAAGAGCGGTCGGGGAACATCCGCACGCGGCGGAAACGGCCGGAATCAACGTGATTGTGATGCGCTATATCGCTGTCATGATCAGCGGTGCGCTGGCAGCAATCGGCGGTGCGGGCCTTTCGATTGCCATTGGCAGCCAGTTTACGCAGGTGACGGTGGCCGGACAAGGATTTATCGCCCTGGCTGCACTGATTTTTGGCAAATGGCGTCCTTTCGGCGTTTTGTGGGCCGGTCTGTTCTTCGGATTGGCTGTGGCTTTGGCACTTACCGGTCAGCTGTATCATTTGACGAATTACGTGCCGAGTGAAGTGCTGAGCATGCTTCCGTATATCCTGACCATCTTGGCCTTGGCCGGATTTGTCGGCAAGGCAGAACCGCCCGCGGCAAACGGAAAGCCATATGAAAAAGGGGCCCGATAAACGGTCGTGAAGAGACCTCAGCAACCAGCTGGGGTCTTTTTTGCGTAATTCAATCTTTCTTATAAAATTTTGTTTATTTTACACAATTGATACTATTATCTCGATTTACATATCTATATTGAAATTTTAACAATGATTTCTTTTATTCTCTTGGATTCAAGAAGTGCTACGATCATTTGGATTGTGATAAATACAGGCTTACTCTCTCTTTTTCTAATTTTTTCCTTTGATTTATCTTTTGGTTTATACTAAAATATTCCTACGGCAATTTTATAAAAATGGTGTAAAAGCCAGAAAATTCGGCGCCGTCTCTGCTCTGGTAATCATTTTTTTCGTGGTTATTTTCTTTAAATTTAAATCATATTGTAATCGGGGAAAACATCACGGATATTTTTTTATACAATTGTTTTACTTTATAAAGCATTTACTTAGTAAAACTTTTTTTCGGATAACGGAAATTCGTATCTTTCCAATGGATGTTCCGACGACATGCTCTAAGGAGGTCTGTCATGGAAGCTGCAGTAAAAATAGAAAAAAGTAACGTGCCTGTACCAGAGCCGAAAAAGAAACACCCGCGCGGCCTTTATCTGCTCTTTTTCACAGAGATGTGGGAGCGGTTCAGTTACTATGGCATGAGGGGGATTCTCGCCCTTTATCTGGCCGCCTCTTACCTGAGCGGAGGCCTGGGTTATGATCAGGGGACGGCTTCTCTGATTTTCGGTTTTTATACCGGTGCTTGTTACTTTACACCGTTGGCCGGTGGTTATCTGACCGACCGCTTTCTCGGACGGCGGTGGGCGATTACTCTCGGCGGGGTCACCATGGCGCTGGGAAACTTCATTTTATTTGCCGAACACAGTCGGTGGGGATTGTATTTGGGGCTTGCCCTTTTGGTGTTCGGTAACGGATTTTTCAAGCCGAACGTGTCAACTTTGGTCGGCGAGCTCTATGAAAAAGATGATAAACGGAGAGATGCTGCGTTTACGATCTTTTATATGGGGATCAACCTCGGTGCCTTTCTGGCTCCGCTGGTCGTCGGGCTGGTCGGCGACTACTTCAGCACGAATGTGAATGGAGTCATTCAACACGGCTATCGTTATGGGTTCCTGGCTTCTTCCATCGGGATGATTATCGGGCAAGTGCTGTTTAATGCGCTGTCCAACCGTTTCCTCGGTGAGATTGGAAAAAAACCGGTTGGCAAAATGGCGCCGTCCAAGCAGATGCCGGCGGTGGATAAAAAAACGCCGCTGACGAAACAGGAAAAACGGCGAACCCTAGCGATTATTATTTTAACTTGCTTCGTTGTTTTCTTCTGGGCCGGATTTGAGCAAGCGGGTACATCGTTAACTTTCTATACCCAGACTTTTGTGAACCGGAATGTTTTCGGCTGGGAAGTTCCGACGGAAATGTTCCAGTCGATTAATCCCGCTTTTATCATCATCCTTGCCCCTCTGATTGCCAAGCTGTGGTCTGCCTTGTCCAAGCGGGAAAAAGGTGACTGGCCAACCCCGGTCAAAATGGGATTGGGAATGATCCTGCTCGGAATCGGATATATGGTGTTGTTGACAGCAGTGATGCAAACCGGCGGTGATGCGCATCATGTCACCGTGAAAGCCAATATTCTCTTTATCATTTTCACTTACTTCTTCCACACGGTCGGGGAATTGTTCCTGTCGCCGATCGGCTTGTCGATGGTGAGTGAAATTGCACCGATCAAATACGCATCCCTGTTGATGGGAGTATGGCTGGCCAGCACCGGTATTGCGGACATTCTTGCCGGACAGTTGGCTGCCTTCACCGAGACGATGGGTTACTTCCAGATATTCGGTGCGATCGGTGCCCTCTCGATTATCTTCGGGATTATCCTTTTGGCGCTTTCGAAAAAAATTGCCAAACTGATGGCCTGACGAAAACATTTTTGGCCTCTATCCAAAAAAAATGGGTAGAGGTTTTTTTCTGCTTTTCGGTCATACTATAAGTGGTTATCGTTTCCAACCGCGGCTAATTAGACTATAATGTTTATACATCGGCCCATTTAAAAAGGAGAGGTGTCAACGTGTCGACAATCCAATTTGAAACCGTTTCAATCGGCGACGTGCGCGTTCACGTCTGCTCGAGCGAAAAATTTAAGACGACGGCGTTGCTGGCGTTTATCGCTCAGGAATTAAAGCCGGAATATGTGACGAAAACAGCACTTTTGCCGAGTGTGCTTCAGCGGGGAACAGCTTCTTACCCCACGACGATCGAATTGAGGAGAAAACTGGATTCTTTTTACGGTGCGACACTGTTTGGTGATGTGTTCAAACGGGGGGAGCGCCATCTCATCCAGATCGGGATGGAAATTGCCAACGAACGGTATCTCAGCGAGAAAAAATCCCTGTTGGATGAAGGAATTAATCTTTTTAGTGAAGCCTTGTTTTCACCGCACTTGGAACAGGGAGGCTTTAAAGCTTCCTATGTGGAGGCGGAAAAGAAAAATTTGAAACAGAAAATTGAAAGCCTTCAAGATGACAAGATCCGATATGCCTCCCAGCGCATGGTGGAAGAGATGTGCAAAGGTGAGCCATACGCGCTGTTCAACCATGGCCGGATCGAGGATTTGCCGCAGATTGACGCGCAGAATCTCTATACATATTACCAGGAAGTGATTCAAACCTGCCCAATCGATATTTATTGCGTCGGCAATGTCTCTGCGGACGATGTGGTAAAACGTTTGGAGAGAAATATTGGCGATTCACTTCGGCAGAGGCGGAAAACGCTTGCTGTGCCTTCAGCGGTTCACTCCGCAGCGCGCAAGGAAAAAACAGTCATTGACCGCCTCAATGTGAAGCAGGGAAAACTCAATCTGGGATGCCGAACCAACGTGACCATCCAGGATGATGATTATCCCGCTTTGATGATGTACAACGGCATTTTCGGCGGGTTTCCCCACTCGAAATTGTTTTTGAACGTGCGCGAAAAAGCAAGTCTCGCTTATTACTGTTCATCCAGGCTGGAAAGCCACAAAGGGTTGCTCATCATCCAGTCGGGGATCGAAATTTCCAACTTTGAAAAAGCGGTGGATATCATCAAGAAACAGTTGGCGGCCATGCAGCAGGGAGATATCAGTGACAAGGAATTGGATCAGACCAAGGCGACGCTTTCCAATCAGCTGAAAGAACAGCAGGATCGTTCGTTTGAACTGATTCATTTCCATTTTAATCAGTCGGTATTGAGCGGAAGGGAAAGAACGCTGGAAGCGTTGCTTCATGATCTTGAGCAGGTGCGCAAAGAGGATATTACGCGGGTTGCCGAAAAAATTCAGCTTGAAACCATTTACTTCTTGCGCGACCAGGAGGGAAACGCGAATGCAAAAAATTGAGCACCGGCAGATTGAAGAAACCTTGTATTACGAAAAACTGCCCAACGGGCTGCAGGTATATCTGTTGCCAAAGCCCGGCTTTAACAAGACCTATGCGACCTTTACCACCCGATACGGCTCGATTGACAACACCTTTCAGGTTCAGGGGCAAGAAAAGATGTCTGTCCCGGACGGAATCGCTCACTTCTTGGAACACAAGATGTTTGAGCAGCCTTCAGGGGAAGATGTGTTTCAGGAGTTTTCCCGCCAGGGAGCTTCAGCCAATGCGTTTACGAGTTTTACCCGTACGGCATACCTGTTTTCCTGCACGGACCAGGTGCAAAAGAACTTGACGACCCTGCTCGATTTTGTGCAAAGTCCCTACTTTACGGATCAAAATGTGGAAAAGGAAAAAGGGATTATCGGCCAGGAAATCCGAATGTATGACGACAATCCCGACTGGCGCTCCTATTTTGGCTTGATTGAAGCGATGTATCAACAACATCCGGTTAAAATTGATATCGCCGGCACCATCGAGTCGATTTCCAAAATTACAAAAGAGTTGCTTTACACCTGTTACCAAACATTTTATCATCCGAGCAATATGCTTCTGTTCCTGGTTGGGCCGGTCGACCCTGAGGCGACGATAGAACTGATCCGCGAAAATCAGTCGGCCAAAACGTTTGATGAGATCAAGGAGATTCACCGCTTTTTCCCGGATGAACCTGATCAGGTGGCGGAAAAAGTGAAGGAAGTGGAACTGAGTGTAGGGATATCCAAATGTTTGTTTGGCTTTAAGGAAGGGAAAGATGCTGTCAACCTGACGGGGGAAGCCCTGATGAAACAGGAGCTGGCCACCCAGATCGTCCTGGAGGCGCTCATCGGCTCCTCTTCCGAGCTTTACCAGTCCCTGTATGATGACGGCTTGATCGATGACAGCTTTGGCTGTGATTATTCGCTGGATCGCGGTTACGGATTTTCCATGATCGGCGGGGATACTTTTGATCCGGATCAGCTGTTGCAAAGAATTCGCGATGAACTGCCGAAACGGGCGGAACAGGGGATATCTCCCGAAACCTTTGAACGGATTCGCAAAAAAAAGATCGGGGCCAATTTGCGTTTCCTCAACTCGCCGGAGTGGATTGCCAATCAGTTTACCAACTATCGCTTTAACGATGCGGATTTGTTCAAAATCATACCCGTGCTGGAAAGTCTCAGCGTAGACGATATAAACCGGCGCATGCAACAGCATATTGATTGGAATCGTTTTGCTGTTTCGATTGTGCGCCCTCATTCATGATGGCTGAAAAGATGCAATTGATCGTACATGCGGGGATGAGAGCCCCGACATAAACATTGACTGAAAAATGCGTCCGATTGGGCGCATTTTTGTTGGAGGGAGATCGAGTGAAACCATTGCATGGTGAAATCGCCTGGATCACAGGGGGGAGCGGCGGAATCGGAAAAGCGGCGGCAGTCGAATTGGCCGCAGCCGGAGCAGATGTGATAATTGGGTATCATTCAGCGGAAACGGTCGCCAGGCAGACAGAGCAGATTTGTCGCCGGTTCGGAGTGCGGGCGCTGGCTGTGCCGGTCGATGTGAGAAACAGGGAGTCCGTATCTGCGGCTTACCGGGAAATCACCCATCATTTTGGCAATCCGACGATTTTAATCCATGCTGCGGGAAACAGCGTGGCGGGGTTGATTCAAGACATGACGGAAAAGGATTACGACCAGGTGATGGATACACATGTACGCGGCGCATTTTCCTTGGTTCAAGCCGTTCTCCCGGCCATGATTCAACAGCAAAAAGGGCGGATTGTGCTGGTTTCTTCCATTTGGGGGCAAACAGGTGGGGCGTGTGAAGTGCTTTATTCGGCGGCAAAAGGGGCACAGATCAGCATGGCCAAAGCGCTGGCGAAAGAGTTGGCCCCTTCCGGAATTACAGTAAATGCAATCGCCCCGGGAGCAATACAGACCGCGATGTTGGAGAGGCAGCTGACCAGGGAAGAACGAAGCAGCCTTGCGGAAGAGATACCGGCTGGGAGGCTGGGGCTGCCGGAAGAGGTGGCCTCCTTGATCCGTTATGTTTGTTTGCCGGAGGCGGCCTACGTCACAGGTCAAGTTCTGGCGGTCAACGGTGGCTGGTATACCTGAAATGAACTTCCAATACATAAAATAAGGGAAATAAACTCATATTACCTCCTAGGAACGTTGAACAGCATCTAAGGAGGAAATGCAAAATGTCTGTGTTGGATAATTTTCAGGAGTGGAAAAACTTTCTTGCCGAGCGCGTGGACCAAGCGAAAGGAATGGGCATGAATGCCAACACCATCTCTGACCTGGCCTATCAGCTCGGTGATTACCTGGCCAAGGATATTGATCCGCAAAATGACCAGGAACGCTTGTTAAAAGACCTCTGGAGCGTCGCGGACGAAAATGAACAGCGCGTGATGGCAGGTTTGATGGTGAAATTAGTTGACGATGGAAAAAAATAACGGTATGTAGTTCGCGAATTAAAACACCCGATATTTTTGGGTGTTTTAATTTGTTCTTAAATTGTTTTATTTGATTTGCATCTTTCTCCCGACTTTGCTGATGTGCTATACTAAAAAACATAATAAACCCCTATATATCGGGTAAAGGGTGTGGTTATGTGAAAAACCACGAGTGGTATCTGGAGTATGAAATTCACAAAAATCGTCCGGGTTTACTTGGTGATATCGCCTCATTACTGGGGATACTTTCCATTAATATATTGACAATTAATGGTGTTGAAAATAACCGTCGCGGAATGCTGCTGAAGACGGAAGATCATCAAAAAATTGATGCACTGGCTCAAATATTGAAACGCGTTGACAATATCACCATCACTGCTCTGAGACCACCGAAATTAATGGACCGGATGGCGGTACGACATGGACGTTACCTCGATCGCTGTCTGGAAGACAAGCGTACATACCGCTTTACAAGAGAAGAATTGGGGTTATTGGTCGATTTTATGGCTGAATTATTCAAAAAAGAAGGACATCAGTTGATCGGTGTCCGGGGAATGCCTCGCGTCGGAAAAACGGAATCGGTCGTGGCCGCCAGTGTTTGTGCGAATAAACGCTGGACGTTTGTTTCATCCACGTTGTTAAAACAGACGATTCGCAGCCAATTGGCACAGGATGAGTTATCGGAGCAGCATGTTTACATTATCGACGGGATTGTTTCCACGTTGCGGGCGACTGAGCGGCACGACATGCTGGTGCGGGAAATCCTGCGCATGCCGGCGACCAAAGTGATCGAACATCCTGATGTGTTTGTGAAAGAGACAGAATATACAATGGATGATTTCGATTATATTATCGAGCTCAGGAATTTTCCTGATGAGGAAATCACATACGATATGCTGGAAACCGGCTTTAACGAGTTTTGAGTTTTTTGCAGTTTTTTAGTTTTTTGCTTGGGAGGGGATAGGGAAATGGCGGGGATCGGAGTTTATTTAAGACGTGTGAGAGAACAAAACGGGTATACGCTTGAACAAATGAAGCAGGTGACCAATATTCACCTGGAATACCTGCAAGCGATCGAAAATGAACAATTTGAACTTCTGCCCAGTCCGTTTTATGCCAAAGCTTTTTTGCGGACATATGCCAAGAGTTTGGGTGTGGACGCGCGGCCTTTGTTGGAAAGGTTTGAGCGGCAGGTGCAATCGCCTGGGATTTCGGAAACAGCCAGATCTGCCGGACCATCTCAGCATTTGACTCCCGGTGTTTCGGATTATTTGCCCGAGCCTTCATTTAACGGTCAAACCGGAAGAGTCGCCTTGCCAGCCGAACAGCAGCTGAGATTGCCGCAGCCGGTGACGAACAGGGCATCCTCCGGATTGCAAGGAGAAGGAGGAGCGAACTATCCGGTGCCCCAAAATTTGTCGCTGCTGCCGTTTCAGGCGAAAGCGGTTGAGCAAACGACGTTTGTTCCGCGACGCATTGCTTTGGAAAGCAAACAAAAAAGCAAAGAAGCATTGAAAAATGGAAAAAAATCATCTAAGCTTACTGTGGCGGTGGCAATTGGTGCGCTTCTTTTGATCGGGGCGGGAGCGTACTACTACTGGGGAAACAGCCATCCATCCTCGCACGCCGGTTATACTTCACCCAGAACGCAGCAAAGTCAACCGGCCCCAATTGGGAATGCCAATGCTTTGGCTGCGAACAACCCGATCCTGCAAGAAGGAGAAATATCGGATAACCCGTATGAAGGACAATTATACACGATTTCGAATGTGGACAAGCTGGAAGTCGTTTTGAAAGGGGAAAACGGTGAATCGCGGGTTATTTACGCTCCTTCCTACAATGACAGACCGGAAGAATTCACATTGAAAGTCGGACAAGAAGTGGTGTTGGATACAAAGGGGAAAGATGAAATTTGGTTTCGCCTCGGCACCCCTTCCAATGTGCAAATTTCGGTAAATGGTCAAGAAATTAATACAGATGCACAGGATACAGTCAAAAGCTATCGTGTTAAAATCAGCAAGTAAACGGCGTTTTTGTGTTGGATGAGGAGGGTTTTGGTTGTCCGTTGAGATTGGAAAGAGGTTGAGATATGCACGCGAATCGTTGAGGCTTACCTTGGACGATATTGAAGCGCGCACTCGAATCCAAAAAAAGTATTTAGCCGCGATCGAGACCGGGCGATTTGATCTTTTGCCGGGGCAGATCTATGTTCGTTCATATGTTCGCAGTTATGCGATCGCGGTGGGAGAAAATCCCGGAGCCTTGCTTGCTTTACTCCAGAATCAGGCGAACCGGAACGCCCTGACTGCAAACAATGCCAGCCGCAGTCGCCTTTCTCTTCCCTCCGCCGGGCCGACAGGGTACGGGAACGATGAGCCGGAGATGACTTACGCGCCCCAAGAGGAAAGGGGGTTATCCGGAAGCCGTGTCCGTGAGACGGAGGAGCGTGCCTATCGTTCGCGGTCAGAGCGATTCAGACAGACGAATGCCTATCGGGCGGCGGAAGAATACGAAACCGGCATGACGGAGCCGGATGAAACAGCTGACCTTGGCCCGAAAAGGAGGAGTCCTTCTTCGAGAAAGTCTGCTCTTCCGGATTCCGGGGAACTTGGTATTCCTGCCAAAAATGACCCGCCTGTACTTACCCGCCGCAGTTCACGGAGTGAGCATAGAAATTCGGATAAGAAAAAAGGATTCACCTTTGGGAAGCTTTACACCATTCTGCTGATCATCGGGGCGATCCTGCTCGTGATTGCCGCCGTAGCATTCATGTGGTTTCGCATGGAAAATGCTTCTGATGCCAAGCCTGACATGGAAACGGTGCAAGCGAAAATCGAGGGGAAACATGAGGCCGGGGATCGTCAACCGATTTTGTCGCCTCTCAATTCCTCCACATATGGCACCGATCGTTATGAACTTGTAAATGCCGACAAGCTCCAATTAAAGATCAAATGGTTAAAAGGGAGCGGAAGCGGCTATGAGGTCAGACAACAGGAGATAGGCTCACCGGTTGCTGCGGGAGAGGTAAACCCTGACAGACCGGATTTTTCCCAGTCTTTTTCGACTGGGATTTGGCTGAAATTATTTAAACCTAATAATATTTCTGTTACCATTAACAATTTCCCTGTAAAAACCGATGTTTACACTGATGAAAAGGATATTTATATTTCTTTTGTTCAGTAAAGCTCTCTTTTTGGAGAGCTTTTTTTGACACAGAAGAATCAGCGTGGTATGCTTGAATCGAATTGTGTTTATAGAAGTGCGCCGTCGAAATAGTTCGTGTTTTTATGCTGAGTTGCGAGAGAATGCTGGATTGGTTCTTGCTTTTGTCAAGGTACCTCTGTTAGTCTGAAAAATATGGATTCCCCATAATATCATAAATTGTTGCGAAGACGGTGCATGTTTTTTTGCTGGTAAATCATGTGAGAAAAAAGGATTATGCCAGCCAATTGTAAAAAAACGAATAGCAAATAAATGGAGATTTACAATTTTATAAGGTTGCCGAACCAACAGCCAGGTGCAAAAAAGCGATGGTTCAACAACCTTTCAGGAGGTGGCTGGGGTGTCTGTCGAAATTGGTTCGTATCTTCGACAAGCCCGAGAAGCGATTGGACTGTCCCTCGACCAACTACAAGAAAAAACGAAAATTCAAAAATCATTTCTGATTGCGATTGAGAATGGAGAGTTTGATAAATTACCGAGTCCATTTTACGTTCGAACCTATCTTCGCTCTTATGCCAACTGCGTCAAAGTAGAGCCACATCATATCTTGCGCCATTACCGGAAAATAGAACAGGCAGAGCGTTTTACCGGTGTACATAAGGCAGTAACTGAAAAGGATTTGTCCCAGACACAAACCTTTCCGTTTCCCCCGCTCGGGCAAACGGGGAAAATACCGGTTGTGTCAGGCGGGACAGGCCCTCAAGGCGTTGTGTCTCAAGAGACGATGCTTCGCAAACCTTTAAACCAAAAATCCGGGCAGCGGATCGATACAAAGACGGCATTGACGGCTCCGAAAACGGATAATGACAGTGCGCGGCGCAATCGGGAACTGGCGAGGCGCGATGTTGGATATATGCGTTCCAATACCACCATGATGCGGGCGGTCTTGCCCAACCAGCAACAGCAGTCTGATACAAGACCGAATCAAACGGCCGCGGCAGCTCAACAATCAAATCAGGAACAGCTGAATAAAGAAATGCCTTTTCCTGTACCCGCAAAGCGAACACGGGAATTGCCGGTACAATCGAATATCCCGAAACGGGGAATCACCGGACCGCAACCCACAGGGCGTACCGGTTCGGGACCGTTATCCCGGGTTTCAAAAACGAAAACGGGCTTGACCTCCGTGTCCCTTCCACCTGTTCCGGCAAAAGAAATCAGTGCCAGTATGGAAGCGGCACCCGAACAACAAGCGACACAGTTGCAACGTTTAAGCAGAAGCGCCGTCAAAAATCGAAAATCGGCGAAGAAATTTGCTTTTAATTGGCCGATCAAGCGCTCGGTGGCCATTGCGATCGCCGGATTAGTGCTGTGCATTCCGGTGGCATGGGCCGTTGTTTCCTATATGAATAATGGGAATGAAGCGCCGGATGAATCGGCGCCAAAGACTCAAACCGTATCATCAAATCAGGGAACCCTGCCGGCAAATCCTGAACCAATGGCATCTCCGACAGGGAAATTGATGTTGATGCAACAAGGAAACAATGTGAATAACTATCGCTGGAGCGGCGAAGAAAAAGTGAATCTCGTGATCAAAGCCGTTTCGGGGAAATGCTTGATCCAGTTGACAGACAATCTGCCAAGCGCGACCGGCAGTGTGAATAAATTTGCCGACGTGACGATCAAGCAAGGGGAGTCCTGGACGTATAACTACGATTTCAGCCACGGGCCGGATTTGTATATCGGCTTGAAACCGTCAGATGGTGTAGTTGTGACCGTAAATGGAAAAGCGGTCAATTCGTCAAGATATGTTCACATTAAATATGTGCAATAACCATTATCCTCTTGAGAAAGCAAGCCCTGTTTCGTTTAGGGCTTGCTTTTTTGACGGATCTTTTGTTTGTGGGCTATACTGAAGAAGTTGGGCCACTGAACACAATCACGGGAGGTACATGATTGCGATGGCCAATCCCTTTGAACAATTAAAAGAAACAAGAGAACAGCTAGAGATGAGTGTCTCGGAAGCGGCCGACCGGGCCGGTCTGGAGCCTGATTACATCGAAGCCTTAGAAAGGGCGGACTTTTCAGCTTTGCCTGACCCTTTGTATGTCAGAGGATTTATCCGATCCTACGCCAAAGTGCTGGGAATCGACCCTAATCCCCTTTTACGCTACTATCGGACGACAGTGGTCGAGGATGCGGCGGTGAATGAGTCTTTGCCGGTGCCAGCTTCTGAGGAGGAAAACGCTTCTCTTTCCAGAGCGAAAAGCAGAAAAGTCAAACGCCGAAAAAAAGCGGATTGGGAACGGGTCAAAATTGTTTTGCTGAACGAAATTGAAGTATTGAATAAAAAATTGAAATGGATCTTAATCAGTTCGATTGCCGTCTTGCTCGTGGCGGCCGGCGTGATCGTTTGGTTGATTTTCGGAATGAATAAGCCGCAGGTGAACGCTGTGAAAAGCATAACCCCTGCTCAATCCTCCGAGGAAAGCGATGGCACGGTCGCTCCCGTTTCCGCGAAAAGGCCGGTAGTGACTATTTTGGAGTCGGCGGAAACTGGATCAAAATACGGTGACGTATACGGAATTTCCAATGCCGATCAGGTTGAATTAACCATTGCTGCCCAAGAGCCGACGGATATTCGAGCCCGATCCGGCGGACCGAACGGAGATTTGATCGCCGACAAAGAATTGGCTGCCGGACAAACGGTGACGTTTACAGACAAGGAATGGATATCGCTCAGGATTGATCATCCGGACCGGGTCCAGCTCCATGCCAATGGCGTCTTGATCGATACTTCGGCTCAAAAGGCAGTCTCTTTGTTCCAATTTAAACGGGTTGAGTCTGACGGCCAACAGTCTCAAAATGAATAAAAAAGGAGAAAATGGAACAGAGAGGAAATGATCACCTCTCTGTTCTTTTTTGACATGCGAGAAGTGCATGGTTTATACTTACGGAAGAATTAGACTGGGTCTTTCCTGCCTTGGAGGAAGTACGTTGACAAAAAATAAGCAAATGAGTTCTAACCAAAACAGCTTAAATCTTGTAAGATGGTCTTACGAGCCAACAAGTATGGTTCACTTCCAAATGATCATGGCAGGGGAAGAAACTGCCAAGGAGAAATCAGTTCATGCCAGGAGGGTTGGTTGTAGTGAACCTGGCCAACAAAATTACATTAGCCCGCATTTTCCTCGTGCCGGTTGTGATGATTTTTTTGCTCGTGCGGTTTGATATCGGGCAAATTCAAATGGGTTCAGTCGTTCTAAAAATGAATGAAATGATTGCGACACTGATCTTCATATTGGCGGCGGTCACCGATGGACTGGATGGTTACATCGCCCGAAAAAACAAAATGGTGACCAATTTGGGGAAGTTTTTGGATCCGCTGGCGGATAAATTGTTGATTACGGCGGCACTCGTTTCCTTGGTCGAGATGCAGCGCCTGGATGCTTGGATTGCCATCGTCATTATCGGCCGTGAATTCGCCGTAACAGCTCTTCGGTTGATCGCAGCGGCTGAAGGATATATCATTGCGGCCAGCCCGCTTGGCAAGCTGAAAACGATCATTCAAATCGTGGCCATTGTTTCCTTGATGTTGAATAACGTTCCTTTTTCAACGATTTCATTTCCGTTTTCACTCGTGGCTACCTGGCTGGCAGTGCTGATTACGATTATTTCCGGGCTTGATTACTTCTATAAAAATAGAAAAATTGTTACCCTTACTAAGACACAGTAAAGGGACGGTTTACAGGGAAAGGATCGATTTGATGCAAGCGGAGATTATTACGGTTGGAACAGAGCTTCTTCTCGGCGAAACAGTCGATTTACACTCCTCGTTTTTATCCCGCGAATGCGTGTCGCTTGGAATCGAGGTGATCTTGCATACGTCAGTCGGTGATGATGCGAATAGGCTTCTGGAGGTTCTCCGTTCCGCTCATGCCCGTTCCAAGCTTGTCTTTCTCTGCGGCGGACTCGGGCCGACAATGGATGATTTGACCAAAGAGACGCTGGCAGAGTTCATCGGGGTCAACCTGGTGCAGGACCCTGAAGTAACCGGGCGGTTAGAGCGTTATTTCTCGAACCGGGGCCGGTCGATGCCCGCAAACAATTATAAACAAACGTTTGTTTTTCCGGGTGGAACCGTCTTTCAAAATGATCATGGCACCGCTCCAGGGCTGGCTGTTTCCCATCACGATGTTACCTATGTTTTGCTTCCTGGCCCTCCAAATGAACTCATCCCCATGTTTGAAAAGAGCGTGCGCCCCTTCTTGCTTCAGCAATTTTATGGAAAACAGGCGATTGTTTCGCAACCTCTCTCGTTTTTCGGCATCGGTGAATCCTTATTGGAAGAAAAAATAAAGGATTTGATCCAGCAATACGGAAATCCGGTCATAGCCACTTACGCCAAAGAGGCCGGAGTTGTGTTGAGGTTAACGAGCAAGGCAAAGGATGAACGATCAGCCAGGGCGTTGATTGAGCCGGTAAAAAAAGAAATTTTGGCGAGAGTCGGCGATTTTTGCTTCAGCGAGGAAGACCGGTCGCTTGAGGAAGTTCTGGTTTCCTCTCTCGCTGCGCAAGGCAGGACGGTTTCCGTGGCGGAAAGCTGCACAGGCGGATTGCTTTCTGAACTGCTCACCTCTGTTCCCGGCAGCAGCGAGGTGTTCCGCGGCGGTTTTGTCTCCTATTCTGCCGAAAGTAAAAACCAGATTGTGCAAGTCCCGGCGGATGTGTTGGAAAAGCACGGGACGGTCAGTTTTCAGGTCGCCGAAATTCTGGCGGAAAATACCCGCCGGCAGTTCGGAACCGATTTTGCGTTATCGATTACCGGTGTAGCCGGTCCGGCCTCAGTTGAAAACAAACCGGTGGGCCTCGTTTATATTGGATTGAAGGAGGCAGGATCGCCTGCCCGCGTGTACTGTTACAGGCTTCGGGGTACGCGCCGGCGCATTCGGCTGTTGGCTGCCAAACATGCCTGCTTCATCCTTCAGCAACGTTTAAAGAAAGGTGAAACAACAAGATGAATCGTTTTGATCAGTTTCAATTAAGCCAAGAAATTTTACGCGGAATCCAAGATTTGGGCTTTGAAGAGCCCTCTCCGATTCAAGCGGAGTGCATTCCCGCCGTTTTGCGGGGGGAAGATGTCATCGGTCAGGCACAAACCGGCACTGGAAAAACGGCCGCATTCGGGATTCCGGTTTTGGAGCGCATCAATCCTGCTGAACGGGTGATTCAGAGTGTGATTCTGGCTCCAACCCGTGAGTTGGCGATCCAGGTATCGGAAGAATTGAGAAGAATCGGCCGTCCCAAACGGGTGAAGACGCTGCCGATTTATGGAGGACAGTCGATCGGTCGGCAGATTAAGGCTTTGCAACAAGGAGTCCATGTGGTCATCGGTACGCCCGGGCGTTTATTGGATCATTTGCGCCGTGGCACCATCAATACGGAACAAGTGGAGATGGTTGTCCTGGACGAAGCGGATGAAATGCTCGACATGGGCTTTATCGATGATATCGAAAATGTGTTCCGCTTTTTGCCGAAAAACCGTCAGCTTCTGCTCTTCTCGGCCACAATGCCGCCGACGATCCGGCAACTGGCCAACAAATACATGCGTAAGCCGCGCTACATCACGGTCAACCGGGGTGAGGTGACGGTTCCGGTCATTAAGCAATATTATTATCGCGTTTTGGAAAATACCAAGGTTGAGGCGCTGTGCCGGATTTTGGACAGCGAAGAAGTCGACTTGTCGATCATTTTCTGCCGCACCAAAAAGGGTGTGGACGAATTGACGGAGTCGCTGCAAGCCAGAGGTTACCTCGCCGGCGGCCTGCACGGGGATTTGGCGCAACAGCAGCGGGATCGTGTGATGAATGCTTTTCGCGGCGGAGAGATCGAACTTTTGGTGGCGACTGATGTCGCGGCTCGGGGAATTGATGTGGGAAGCGTCTCCCATGTCATCAACTATGATATTCCGCAAGATGTGGAAAGTTATGTCCATCGGATCGGGCGAACCGGCCGTGCGGGGAGAAACGGGGTGGCCCTCACGCTGGTGACACCGAGGGAAATGAAGCAACTCAGAACGATTGAAGAGGAAACAGGTGCCCGGCTCAAAGCGCGCGAACTGCCGACATTGGAAGAAGTAGCCGCCAAACAGCAAGCCTCGTGGATCGCCCAAATCGAAGAGATTATCCAATCCGATGCCGATCTTACGCTGTTCGATGAATTGGTGGATCAGCTCAGCGGCAAGTTTTCGGCGGAAAAGGTGGCAGAGGCTGCATTATATTTGGCTTTCTCCGATCGTTTTGTCAAAAATATCGACACCACCTATAACTTTGGAGAAACGGGAGCTGCGCCGGGCATGGTCCGCTTTTTCATCAATGTCGGTCGCAATGCGAATCTGCGCCCGCAGGAATTGGCCAAGGCCATCTCGGAACACGCCGGGATCGCTTTGCGCCAAGTGGGCAAAATCAATATTTATGACCGTTTCTCTTTTGTCGAGGTACCGGAAGATGTCGCGCCATTTGTATACGAAGCGCTCAGACAGTCCAAAATCAATGGTGCCCGGGTGAACATGGAGCCTGCTCGCCCGCGAAAATAAAGTTTTTTAAGAGGCCAGGTATCGAAAACGGATGCCTGGCTTTTTATGGATAACCGGCGGCACTGATGAGTGCGGAGATGCCAAGGGCTCATTTTACAAGAGAATCCCGGCTGAAGACAAAATGGAGCCTCTGCAGGACGTTTCCGCCAGCAATCGCGGCTTGCGCCCGCAGCTGAACTGCATCCGAGCAGATTGCCAGGCGCCATGAGGAAACGGGGGTTGATTTGCTGCCCGGGTTAGGCCGCAATCGGAGGAAATGGGGCGGTTCGCCAATGACGCGATGCCGCGGGGAAAGGAAGCGAACCGGAAGAACGGAAAACATAAAATGGAGCCGGAGGATTTCTTCCGGCTCGTTTGTTTTTTGCGGCAACTCAATCGGGAATGCCCAGCGCGATTTTGGCATAGCGGGACATGCGGCTTTTATCCCAGGGCGGATTCCAGACGATGTCCACTTCCACCTCTTTCACGCCGTCCACCTGTTTCACTGCTTCAGTTACCTGCTCGTTGATGGTTCCTGCCAGCGGGCAACCGATTGCCGTCAGGGTCATCGTGATCTTGACATTCCCTTCATCATCAATCTCCACATTATAGACAAGACCTAAGTTAACGATGTCGATATTTAACTCAGGGTCATTTACTTCTTCCAATTTTTCCATTATCTGCTCTTTGAGAGCTTCTTTGTCCATTGGGCGCTCCTCCTTTTTCTCTTCTTCAAGTAGTAATGTACCACAATATTTCCGATCTCACACTACAGAAAACGTTTATGCCTTCCCATTGCTGGTCCGGCCTGCATCTTTCACCGAAAATCGAATAAATGTTCGTAAATGATCTTGGCAGGAGAGAAAAAACAGGGTATGATGTTGATATGTGATTAATGGGATAGAGGGGGAACATGAATGTCAGATCGTCGTCAGGCGTTGGAAATGGCATTGAGGCAGATAGAGAAGCAATTCGGCAAAGGTTCGATCATGCGGATGGGAGAAGAAGTCACCCCGCAGGTGGAAACCGTTTCTTCCGGAGCATTGGCTTTGGATATCGCGCTGGGGATCGGCGGCTTTCCGCGAGGACGCATTATTGAAGTGTACGGTCCTGAATCCTCGGGGAAAACGACGGTCGCATTGCATGCGATTGCCGAGGTGCAAAAATTGGGCGGGACGGCAGCTTTTATCGATGCCGAGCATGCGCTGGACCCGATTTATGCGCAAAAACTTGGCGTCGATATTTCCGAGCTCCTGTTGTCCCAGCCGGATACGGGAGAACAGGCGCTGGAGATCGCAGAAGCGTTGGTGCGCAGCGGAGCGGTTGACATTATCGTCATCGATTCGGTTGCGGCATTGGTTCCAAAAGCGGAGATCGAAGGGGAGATGGGCGATTCACACGTAGGGCTGCAGGCGCGTCTCATGTCCCAGGCGCTGCGGAAGTTGTCCGGAGCGATCAACAAATCGAAAACGGTCGCCATCTTTATTAACCAAATTCGCGAGAAAGTCGGCGTCATGTTTGGAAATCCGGAAACGACTCCGGGTGGGCGCGCACTGAAGTTTTATTCCAGCGTGCGTCTGGAAGTTCGCCGTCAGGAGTCGATCAAACAAGGAAATGACATGGTTGGAAACCGCACGAAGATCAAAGTGGTGAAAAACAAGGTCGCACCGCCTTTTAAACAAGCGGATGTCGATATTATGTTTGGCGAAGGCATTTCCAAAGAGGGAAGCGTGCTCGACATCGGCGCGGAACTGGATATTATCAACAAGAGCGGCGCTTGGTATTCGTTTGAAGGGGACCGTCTCGGTCAGGGGCGGGAGAACGCCAAGCAGTTCCTGAAAGAACATCCGGAACTCTGTCTGAAAATCGAAAACCGCATTCGCACCCACTTTGATTTGCCTCTGATCAAAGAGCCGGTCGCAGAAACCGAAACCAAAGAAGAGAAAAAAGGGAAAAAGGCAAAAGACAAAAGCAAACCGGAAGAATCTCTCGATTTGGCTTGATCTTTAAGCCGGAGCAGAATGGATGAAGGGAACGATGAACAGAATCACCCGTATTGAAAAACAATCGGCTCGTTCCAAACGCTACCAGATCGAAGTGGATGGGGAACCCTTTTGCTCCATCCATGAGGATGTTTTGGTTCGTTTCCGGTTACATAAAGGGATGGAAATGGATCGGCATCAGTTGGAAGAAATTCTGGCTGCGGAGGAATATAACAAGGTCAGGATGGCAGCTTTGCGCTTTCTTTCGTATAAGCCGCGAACAGCCTGTGAATTAAGGCAGCAGTTGGAACGAAAAGATTTTTCCGCAAAGATGATCTGTCAGGTGATCGCCGAGATGGAAAAATCGGGCTATCTCGACGATCGCCAATTTGCGCGGCAATGGGTGAATGAGCGGATGCATGGCAAGGGATATGGCAGCCGCAGATTGAAACAGGAATTGATGAGAAAAGGAATCGATTTATCTTTGATCGATGAAGCCCTGACAGAGGTGGACCAGGACAAAGAGCGCCAGTTGGCAATGCAGGTTGCCGAAAGGCGCTATCTTCGTATTGGCCGTGAACCCTGGCCCACCGTCGAGCGGCGCCTGGGGCAGTACCTGCTGCGTCAAGGTTATTCGATGGGAGTGGTTCGGTCGGTGCTGAACCAGTTACGCACGCGGTACGAAGAGGAAAAGGAGCATTGGTGATGCGGATTTTATATATGACGGATACCCACATTCGCGGGACTTCACCGCGCAGCCGAACCGATCAGTTTGAGCAAACCATCAGGCTTAAGCTGGAAGAGGTCATTCAAATAGCCGAACGGGAGCAAGTGGATTTCATTTTGCACGGTGGCGATGTATTTGACCGGCCCAATCTCTCGCCGGCAGTCGTTCGTGAGTTTGCCCGTCTTTTCCGGCAGTTTCCCGCCCCTGTTTATGCCATTGCCGGCAATCATGATATCTATGGGCACAATCCCGCTACCACTCCGCGGACCATGCTGGGATTGTTGGATGCCTTTGGGGTGATCCGCCTGATCAGCGGGGATGAAAAGGTGAAACTGGAAAAAGACGGACTGGTCATCCAGCTGAGCGGGCAACCTTTTCACTATGACCTGGATAAAAGGGATCCCAAAGCGGATTACCACGTGCAAAATGAAATGGAGGCGGACTACTGCATTCACATGGTTCACGGCATGTTGGTTGACCGGGCATTGCCCGACGGAGTCCCCCATACGATGATTCACGATGCTTGGTCTGATGATGTGGATATCTTATTGACGGGGCATTATCACGCAGGATTTCCCGTGCAGCACCGTGATGGCAAATATATTGTCAATCCGGGGGCCTTGGCGCGAATCAACAATCACCCGTCCGAAATCAGGCGGATGCCGCAAGTGGTTTTGCTTGAGCTCGGGCGGGACGTTGACGTGCGGTTCATTCCCCTTACCTGCGCAAAAAGGGGAGATGAGGTGCTTGACCGCTCTTATTTGGAAAAAGCGGCTTACCGTCAGGAGCAATTAACCTCTTTTGTGCAGCAGGTTCGGTCTGCGGCTGATTTTCAGGCGATCGACGTCCTGGATATCATCGATGAGATTTCCCGCATGAACGACGTGGAGGATGAAGTGAAATTTGAGGCCCAGCGGCGGATCGCCATTGAACAGGAAGCGGGAGGAGAGAGCGGCCATTGAATTGTTTTCAAAAGCTGATCATCGAGAATTTTCAGTCCCACCACTATACCGAAATCGATTTTTCGGATGGGCTGAACGTCTTTGTCGGCCCTTCGGACAGCGGAAAAAGTGCGATCTTGAGGGCGCTTCGCTGGGTATTGTTCAATATCCCTCGCGGAAGTGAATTTATCCGTACCGGAGCAAAAGAATGCCGCGTTTCCCTCATCTTTGCCGATGGAACGGAAGTGATCAGACTGCGCAGTTCGTCGGTAAATCGCTATATCCTGAGGAAACCGGACGGGACGGAGCAGATATTTGAGGGATTCGGCAACACCGTTCCCCAGGAGGTGACCGATGTCCATCGAATCCAACCGGTCAAGCTGGATCAAAAGGAGATGTTGGTTCACTTTGGAACGCAGTTGGAAAGCCCGTTTCTCCTGTTTGAATCGAGCCAGACAAAGGCGAAGACGATCGGGCGTATCAGCGGAGCCCACCTGATTGATAACGCGCTGAAAAAAACGAACGGGGACCGGTTGGCGCTGAACAGCGAGATCAGGCGACTGGAAGAAGAGCGGGAGAAGCTGGAGGAGAAGCTGAAACCTTACGGAAACCTGGATCAGTTGGAAAGCGACCTGGAGACGGCGGAAGAAGCCTTTTATCAGGCGCGCCGCAAGCAGGAACTTCTGGAAACGTTGCGCAAGCATGTGCATGCGCTGCAAACGATTGAAAGCAGCAAACAAAAAGAAAAAGAGACGATTGCGAAACTGAAAAACCTCTCTCTCGCCGAAGCTGCGGTCGCCCGCTTGGAACAAAAAATCATCCTCGCCCGGCAATGGACAAGGCAGCAGGAAAAATGGCTGCGTGTGCAGAGGGAAATAGGGGAGAACCGGCAGCTGATTCAGGCTGCGGACCGGCTTCCCCTGGCGGAGGAGGCTTTGCGATCTTCCGAAGCCAAAAAGCAGACAGGGATGAGATTGATCCAGTTAAAGAGTAAATGGGACAACCTTCGCGAGCAGCGCAGCCATTGGGAGAAGGAGCAGAAGCGTTTGGAACAGGTTCCGGAGGCCGGCCGGTCGTATGAGGCTGCCCGCGAGAAAATGAGCCGTTTGAAAACGCTGATGCAGCTTGGCGCGAAAGTGAAAAGCCTGCAAAAGGAGATCGGCTTTCTGCGGGGGAGAGTGAGTGAACAGCAACGCCGGGCCCGGGGATTGGGGACTGTGTTGCCGCCGCTTGAGTCCAAGAGTGAACTTCTCCGAAAATTGAAAACGTTCCATCGGAACCTTACTGACGTCCGGGACAGAATCTCCAGGGGCAAACAGTATATCCATGATCAGGAGCAAACCATTATCCGGCTGACAAATGAATGGGCAGAGCTTTTAAAACAGCAGGGAACCTGTCCTACTTGCGGGTCGCCGATCAGCGGTTCGATCATTGAACATATCATGAATGAATACCAAGGAGGTTATGCGCGTGCAGCAGCTGGAAGAGAAAATCAAGCAGATTCGCATGCAACTGGAGAAGGCCAAAAGTGACCTGGTAAAAGCGGAAGCGCGTCTGGAAAATCTGGAGCGGCAGGAAGAAGAGATACTGAGGGAGACCAAGGAGCTGGGAGTAGAGCCGGATCAGCTGCAGGAAGAGATTGAGCGGCTGGAAAAGGAAATCAAAGAGGATCTGGAGAAAGCATGGAGCTACCTGCCTCAGGAGTTGAATAAGTAAAATGGGTGCGGACGCTTCACTGCATCAGCTGGAGGAAGCGCTCAGGGCGGCGAGAACGGAGCTGGTCAGCCGCAAAGCGGAGCGCGATTTGCACCTGGAAAGCTTGCGGGAAACAGAAGAGCGATGGAATGTTTGCATTCGGGAACGCGACCTTCTGGACAAGGTGAGGGTTTTATTCCAACTCTCTGCGGAACATGCCCGCATGCAGGCGAAACAGCAGTTGGAAACATTGGTGACCAATGCGCTCAAATACGTGTTTGGCCCCTCATTTCGTTTTGAAATTGAATTATCCGAGCACGGAGGGAATCCTACGGCAGACTTTTATGTTGTTTCCGAATGGGAGGGCCAGACATTTAAAAACAAACCGCAGGATGCACGGGGCGGCGGTATTGTCGATGTCGTCTCTTTAGCTTTGCGCATCGCCCTGATCGAGACGGTAAAACCCCGTTTGGAAGGGCCGATTATTCTCGATGAACCCGGTAAGCATGTGAGTGAAGATTTTATCATTCCGATGATCGAATTTCTCAAATCGGTGGCGGAAACGTTTGGCCGGCAGATCATCCTGGTCACTCATAACGTTCACTTGACGGAATCGGCCGATACTGCCTATTATGTCAAACTATCAGGTGGAAAATCGGAGGTGGAAAAAAGCAAAGCAGCCAGCCTGTAAAAGCCGGTCTGTATCTTTTGCCCGGCCGGAAGCCCCTTTCGCGGGGCTCTCTTATTTTTTCAAATGGACTTGACTGCATTCAGAATTAATGAAAAAATAAAAAGAAGTCGTGAAAGCGCTGTCATTTTATCCGGTGGAACGAAGAGGCGGCTTGCCTTCTGCCTTGACAATGAGAATGTATAAATTATACAATTGTAATGTATCTTTGCCTTTTTTTAGAGGTAAGGATATCTCTTCTGGTTCCGTGTATGGTTGTTGACTAAAAGTGAAGTTTGAAAATGTTAGCTGGTTTCCCAGCCTTCACCTGGTATAGCAAAACATGACGGCGGACGAGAGAAGACCGAGTTCATCGGTCTTGTTTTGTAAATAGAGACAGAGGGGGTGAGCGAAGGACGATGGTTTTGGACGTAGCTGACGTCATTCTGCTGTTTGCCTCTCTCGGAATCGGAATCGGAATCGGTTATTGGATTCGAAAGACAGCAGCAGAAGCTCGGATCGGAAGTGCGGAAAAAGAGGCTGCTGAAATCTTGGATAAAGCGAACAAGGAAGCGGAAGCCCTCAAGAAAGAAAAGATATTTGAAGCTCGCGATGAGGCGCATCGCTTGCGAAGTGAAGCGGAAAAGGAAATTCGCGAACAACGCAATGAATTGCACCGCATTGAACGGCGGCTGAATCAGAAAGAAGAAACGCTGGAACGAAAGCAACATGTTTTGGAAAAGCGTGAAGAAGATCTGAATCAGCGCGAACGGGAAATTGAAAAGAAACAGCGACAAATCGATGAGCTATACCAGGAACAGACAAAAGAAATGGAAAGAATATCCGGTTTGACCACAGAGGAAGCGCGCCAACTGATCCTGGCCAAAGTGGAGAACGAAATGCGCCATGAAACGGCCCAGATCATCAAAGAGATGGAGCAGGAGGCGTTGGAAGAAGGAGATCGCCGCGCGCGCAAAATCCTGTCATTGGCCATTCAGCGCTGCGCTGCGGATCATGTGGCCGAAACGACCGTTTCTGTGGTCACCTTGCCAAATGATGAGATGAAAGGGCGTATTATCGGACGGGAAGGGCGGAATATCCGAACCTTGGAAACCCTGACCGGAATCGATCTCATTATTGATGATACGCCGGAAGCTGTGATTCTTTCCGGATTTGATCCGATCAGGCGGGAAGTGGCCCGGGTGGCACTGGAGAAACTGGTTGCCGACGGGCGGATTCACCCGGCGCGCATTGAAGAGATGGTGGAAAAATCGCGCCGTGACGTGGATGAGCGAATTCGTGAATACGGAGAGCAAGCCACTTTTGAAACAGGGGTTCACGGATTGCATCCTGATCTGATCAAAATTATCGGGCGCTTGAAATTTCGTACGAGCTATGGTCAAAATGTGCTTAAACATTCGATGGAAGTGGCTCATTTGGCCGGCTTGCTCGCCGCTGAACTGGGTGAAGATATTCATTTGGCGAAAAGAGCGGGCCTGTTGCACGACATCGGAAAGGCAATTGACCATGAAATTGAAGGTTCCCATGTGGATATCGGGGTGGAATTGGCGAAAAAATATAAAGAGCACCCCGTTGTAATCAACAGCATTGCATCCCATCACGGGGACTGTGAAGCGACGAGCGTTATCGCCGTACTGGTTCGGGCCGCCGATGCATTGTCTGCAGCCAGACCGGGAGCGCGCCGTGAAACGTTGGAAGCTTATATCAAGCGACTGGAAAAGCTTGAAGAGATCTGTGATTCGTTCGACGGTGTGGAAAAATCGTATGCCATTCAAGCAGGGCGTGAATGCCGCATCATTGTAAAACCGGAGGAAGTGGATGATGCCGAAGCTGCTCGTTTGGCCCGCGAGATCACGAAACAAATTGAAAATCAGTTGGATTATCCCGGCCATATTAAGGTAACGGTCATCCGGGAGACAAGATCGGTGGAGTACGCGAAATAAAGTGGCCTTTTGGCCGCTTTATTTTTTCTCAGCATCTGGTTGTGGAGGCTAAAATATTTTATGAGAATCTTAATGATCGGTGATATTGTAGGCGCATTGGGAAGACAAACCGTTGTGAATTATTTGCCAAAGCTGATTCAGATCTACGAACCGGATTTCATTGTGGCCAATGGGGAGAATGCGGCCGGCAACGGCAGAGGCATTCAGCGCCATGCGATAAGAGAATTGCTGGATGCGGGAGTCAATTGCATCACCTTGGGAAATCATACCTGGTCTCAACCGGAAATCTTCGATTTTATCGACGATGAACCGAATATCATACGTCCGGCAAACTATCCCAAAGATACTCCCGGGAAGGGGTTTTCCGTTTTTTCGACACAAGCGGGCCGCTTAACGGTGATAAATTTGATGGGAAGAGCCTATATGGGGGCGCTTGATTGCCCGTTTCGGACAGCGGATGAGATCTTGAAGCAAATTCCTTCTTCCATGGTCCTGGTCGATTTTCATGCCGAAACCACCTCTGAAAAACAGGCGCTTGCTTGGTATTTGGACGGACGAATCTCTGCGCTGATCGGTACTCATACCCATGTGCAAACGGCGGATGAACGGATTTTGCCCAAGGGCACGGGTTACCTTACGGATGTCGGGATGGTCGGGCCCGCAGACGGTGTGATCGGCATGGAAAAAAGCGCAGTGATCAAACGATTTTTAACGCAGATGCCGGTTCGCTTTGAAGTGGCCAAAGGAAAGGCAAAATTTAATGCTGTTCTGATTGATCTGGACAAACAGAGTAAAAAAGCGAAACAGATGAAGCGCATTCAGATCGATGAAGATCACCCCTTGATCGGTTGATTTTAAATAAATTTATTTGTGATTTTTTAGCTGTATCAATGTAAATTAGAAGGAATTTTTACGAAGAAGTCGAATAGGATAGAAGTAGTGGATTCACTCCAACCATCGAGGAGGTACCTTCATGGAAGTATTAAAGGTTTCAGCAAAATCTAACCCGAATTCTGTTGCTGGTGCACTCGCCGGGGTCTTGCGTGAACGTGGTCAAGCAGAGATGCAAGCAATTGGCGCAGGGGCGCTGAATCAAGCTGTTAAAGCGGTTGCGATCGCACGAGGATTTGTGGCGCCGAGCGGGATTGATCTGATTTGTATTCCTGCTTTTACGGATATTGTGATCGATGGTGAAGAGCGAACCGCGATTAAATTAATCGTGGAACCGCGCTAATTTATCTAATCGATATATTCAAAAAAACCTGTTTATTTTTATAGACAGGTTTTTTTTATAAATATGAGGTGAAAAATATGCAATGGCTGGATGGACATTGTGATGTACTGAGCAAAATGTGGAAAGATCCGGTGAAGCATAAGTTCTACGACCCTCAATCGAAGCTGGACAGTTCGTATTTTAATTTGCGGGAAGCGACGGTCGCTCTGCAAGTTTTTGCTGTTTGGGTACCGGAGACGGTAGCCAAAGCGCAGCGGCTCCAAGTTGCTTTGAAGCAGATCGACCTCTTTTATGAAGAGATCATCCAGGACGAGCAAAATGTCATCTTGATTGCCGATCGCAAGCGTTTGAGAGAATGTTCGCCGGAACGGATCGGGGCGCTTCTGCTGCTTGAGGGAGCGGATGCCCTGCAAGGGGAACTGGCCAATCTGCGGCTCTTGTGGCGTCTGGGAATCCGGCAAATGGGTCTTACCTGGAATTATGCCAACGAAGTGGCCGACGGAATTGAGGAGGAACGTGGAGGAGGATTGACCCGGTTCGGACGGCAAGTGATTGAGGAGATGAAACGACTGCGCATGATCCTCGATGTTTCCCATCTGTCGGTGAAGGGATTCTGGGAGGTCATCGGGGAGGAAGAACTGCCGATTCTCGCGTCACATTCGAATTGCCGGGCCATCTGTCCGCATAAGCGAAATCTCGAAGACGACCAGATCCGGGCCCTGATCGAACGGGATGGAAGAATCGGGGTTACTTTTGTCCCGTCTTTTGTCCATGTTTCTTATCCGGATGCGTCGATTTCCCATGTGCTGAAACATATTGATCACCTATGCGGGCTGGGAGGGGAGGATTATATTTTCTTCGGCTCGGATTTTGACGGAATCAGCTACAAAATCAAGCATCTGGAGAGTTATCGTTACATACATTACCTAACAGAGGCCCTTTTAAAGGCATTCCCTGAGTCTTCTGTGAAAAAATGGTCTTGGGAAAATGGCTACCGATTTTACGAAAAACAATTATCTTTATAAAACAGCAAAAAATGCGAGCAAAATGAATCTCATCTTCTCACAGAGGGTTTATTGGGATTTTTAACAGATAAATTCCAAAGAGAGAAAAGTTTAATAGGTTGCTTTTTGTCTGGCAGAGGACTAGAATTAATACATGAAAATGCTATCACTCGCCACAGGGGGGGGTTTTGAATCCTCTCGGGGCAAGAGTTGATATAAATTTTTTTTCATTTCATATTGTGTAGTGTGTGGCTGTATTAAAGGAGATGAGTTCATTGGTTAAGCAGCTTTCGTGGAAAGTGGGCGGACAACAAGGGGAAGGTATTGACAGTGCCGGCGAAATCCTGTCTTCGGCACTCAATCGAAAAGGGTATTATCTGTACGGGTACAGACATTTTTCCTCACGGATTAAGGGTGGTCATTCCAACACCAAGATTCGGATCAGCATAAACCCAATCCGCTCCATTTCCGACGAGCTGGATATTCTTGTTGCATTTGACCAGGAAACGATTGACTTGAATGCTCACGAGTTAATTCAAGACGGAGTCATCTTGGCCGATGCCAAGTTTAATCCAACCGTTCCGGAAGGAGTAAACGCTCGCCTTCTCGTTGTTCCATTTACGAAAATCGCTGAAGAAATCGGTATGGCCCAAATGAAAAACATGGTGGCTGTCGGAGCTTCGACTGCACTTTTGGGCATTGATGCGGACTCGTTTAAAGAAGTCATTGAAGAGAGATTTGCGCGCAAAGGGCAAAAAGTTGTGGACCGAAATATGGAAGCGATCACAAGAGGGGCTGAATATGTAAGAAGCGAGGTTGGGAACAGCTTTACCCAATTCCGTCTGGAATCCTCCGATGGCAAAAAACGGTTGTACATGATCGGAAACGATGCCGTCGCTTTGGGAGCCATTGCAGCTGGTGCACGCTTGATGGCAGCTTATCCGATTACGCCATCTTCTGAAATCATGGAATATCTTATCAAAAAGCTGCCCGAATTCGGTGGCACCGTTGTACAAACCGAAGATGAAATCGCTGCCATCACCATGACGATCGGGGCGAACTATGGCGGCGTCCGCGCATTGACCGCTTCTGCCGGTCCGGGGCTTTCCCTCATGACGGAAGCAATCGGTTTGGCCGGTATGACCGAAACTCCGGCGGTGATCATCAATACGCAGCGCGGGGGTCCGAGTACGGGTCTGCCGACCAAACAAGAGCAGAGTGACTTGCTGGCAATGCTGTACAGCACCCATGGTGAAATACCGAAAATCGTGATTGCTCCAAGTACGGCCGAAGAATGTTTTTACGACACAATCCAGGCATTCAATCTTGCCGAAGAGTATCAATGTCCGGTAATCGTTTTGACCGATTTGGCTCTTGCGCTGGGTAAACAAACGGTTGAGCCGCTGGATTACGACCGGATTCAAATTCGCCGCGGAAAACTGGTGGGCTGGGATGAAGAGTTGCCGAAACTCGAAAATTCCGAGCTGTTCCCGCGCTATGAGTTTACGGAAGACGGCATTTCCCGCCGTGTGCTCCCGGGCAAGAAAAACGGGTTGCACCATGTGACCGGGGTTGAACATGACCAGACAGGCCGTCCATCCGAAAATCCGGTTAATCGTAAAAAAATGATGGAGAAACGCTTGTCCAAACTGAAAAACGGCATTGATTTCGATACACCGGTCTACCTGGACGCTGCCCATGAGGATGCGGATCTTCTCATTGTTGGTTTCTGCTCTACCCGCGGCACGATTCATGAGGCCAAAGAGCGTCTTGAGGCTGAAGGCCTGAAAGTAAATCACGCCCATATTCGTCAATTGTTGCCATTCCCGAGCGACATTATGCTTGAGCAAATGAAAAAAGCGAAGAAAGTACTTGTTGTAGAAAACAATGCTACGGGGCAATTAACCAATCTCATCAAAATGAATATCGGAATGGCAGAAAAACTGGTTCATTTCGGTAAGTATGACGGCAATCCGTTCTTGCCTTCCGAAATTTACAAACAATGTAAGGAGCTGTTGGTTCATGGCCACATTTAAAGACTTCCGCAATAAAGTTAAACCCAATTGGTGCCCAGGTTGTGGAGATTTCTCCGTGTTGGCCGCCATGCAGCGCGCTTTTGCCAATGTAGGGTTGGAACCGCATGATGTGGCCATTGTCTCAGGGATCGGTTGTTCCGGACGGATTTCCGGTTATGTAAATGCTTATGGTTTTCACGGTGTACACGGACGCGCATTGCCGATTGCTCAGGGGTTGAAACTGGCCAATCGTGACTTGACGGTGATCGCTGCCGGCGGGGACGGAGACGGCTTTGCCATTGGTATGGCCCATACCATTCACGCCATCCGCCGTAATGTCGATATTACCTATATCGTGATGGATAACCAGGTTTACGGGTTGACCAAAGGCCAAACCTCGCCGCGAAGCGAAGTTGGCTTCAAAACGAAAAGCACGCCGTACGGTTCAATCGAATCGGCCATTCACCCCATGGAAATGGCTTTGACCGTGGGGGCCGGCTTTGTCGCCCAATCGGTTTCCAGCGATTTGAAACAATTGACCCGCGTGATCGAAGAAGGAATCAAGCATAAAGGTTTTTCTTTGATCAACGTTTACAGTCCTTGCGTCACCTACAACAAAATCAACACGTATGATTGGTTCAAAGAGAATCTGGTCAACCTGGATCAAGTTGAAAACTATGATCCGTCCGATCGCCAGCTGGCCATGCAAACGCTGATGGAAAATCATGGTCTGGTAACGGGGGTTATCTACCAAAACAAAGAGCAGCAATCATATGAAAGCAAAATCAAAGGCTTTAAAGAAGAGCCGCTGGCCAAACAAGACATCATGATTTCCCGCGAACAGTTTGATAAATTGGTTGCCGAATTCGCATAATAATGGACAAACAGCCACTTCGCCAAATGAAAGTGGCTGTTTCTTTATTTACCGGGGGGGGTGTGAAGATGAAATGGACGGTATTGGGATGCCAATCCCCTTTTCCTGCACCGGGCGGGGCGACTCCGGGATATCTGCTGGAGGCTGGCGGGAAAAAGATTCTGATCGATTGCGGCAGTGGAGTGTTATCGCAATTGGCCAAGTTTCTTCCGCTCTATGAAGTGGATGCCGTCATTCTTTCCCACTTGCATCATGATCATATTTCCGACTTTTTTGTTTTGCAGTATGCGATCATGATTGCCATGAATCAAGGCATGAGGAACCGCCCGTTACCGGTCTGGTCCCCTGCTCAGCCAGATTCATGGTTTCGACAATTGAGCTATGGGCGTTATATTCAAAGGCAGGCGGTAAAAGAAGGGGACATGCTGAAGTTGGGAGATGTAAAGATTCAATTTTTTGCTACGGATCACCCTGTCCCTTGTTATGCGATGAGAATCGACTCCGGCGGGCAAACGATTCTGTATGGGGCGGATTCAGGTCCAAAAACGGATTGGATCAGCATGGCGGCAAAGCCGGACCTGTTTGTTTGTGAAGGCTCATTTTTGGAAGCGGAACGCCCTCAAAACCCTGTCAGCCATTTATCTGTAAAGGAAACGGCAATGGCAGCCAAACAGATCCAAGCGAAACAGCTCCTTATTACTCATCTGTCTCCCCTTGCTGAGCTGAGCGAGGTGGTCAGGGAAGCAGCATCGGTATATCCAGGCCTTTGTCATCCGGCAAAACCGGGATTGATCATTCACCTTGCCTGAGCCGCAATTGGGTTTGCGCACGGAAAGGGGAAAGAATAACTCTCGCCAGTCCGGGTTCTTTGTGTTAAACTGGTACACATGGATAATTGGGCTTGTTCATTGTCAGGAATGTGGATCATCAGGCAAAACATCACCTGATCAAAAATAAAAAACGAATGCACTCATATAATGGCGGGAATAAGGCCCGCGAGTCTCTACCGAGCTGCCGTAAACAGCCCGACTATGAGTGAGCAAAAATGAAGAGACCTGGAAAGGTCTGAGGCTGTTGACAAAATTCAATTGGAGGGGATGGGTGTTTTCTGCAACGACCTTTGTGACGAAGGAACCGGGAGCAGGGAAAAGCATCTGAACTCGACGGACATCCGTTAATCAGCTGAGACCCGTATAGATCTCTTTGCCGGTGTTCGTTTGCACCCGGGTAACCCGCTCACTCCGCGTGGGCAGGCTGCCGGGGTGCTTTTTACTATCACCTGTTTGGGAGGGTGCGAAATGCAAAGTTTGGAAAATAAAATTCTGTTGGAAGGTCAAGTGCTGTCAGATGAGATCTTAAAAGTGGATTCCTTTTTGAATCATCAGGTTGACCCGTTTCTGATGCGGGAAATCGGTGAAGAGTTTGCCCGTCGTTTCAAAGATGAAGCCATTACCAAGGTTCTGACGATTGAATCGTCGGGAATTGCGCCGGCAACGATGGCGGCACTGCAACTCGGGGTTCCGCTCGTCTTTGCCCGGAAAAAGAAATCCCTGACCATGGCCGATCAGTATTACAAGGCGGAAGTTTTCTCTTTTACCAAGCGGGAAACCACTCTGATTGCCGTCGGAAAACCGTTTTTAAATGCGGATGATCACGTCTTAATCATCGACGATTTTCTGGCGAACGGACAAGCAGCAGAGGGATTGATTGATGTGGTTCAACAGGCGGGGGCTCATGTAGTCGGTATTGGAATTGTGATTGAGAAGGCATTTCAAGATGGAGGAACAAGGCTTCGGCAAAGTGGTTTTCGCGTGGAATCGCTGGCCAGGATCGCTTCGCTTCAGGATGGGGCCATCTCCTTCGTGAAAAAAGAAAAAGTATAGGATAAAAGACCCTTGATGATGGCTTTGTGCCAGCCGAATGAATGGCGCGGGAAGGGGAAAAACACCCCCTCCTCGCCTGATATTCGTTCTCATTCCCATGGCTGAAGCCGGGGTTTTTGGGGATCACCGGCCTTCTTGCCCTTTTTCCATCCATACTTCCAGTCCGATTGAATCTTCCTGAATTCTACATGTTTGAAAGCGGCTTTTTGCGATTAACTCCGTAAACTGTTTTTTTGTATATGCGCGTTTGATCAACATCCATTTAAAGGCCCATTTTGTCAGCAATGCGTTCAATCCGGTAAGACCCAGATCCTCCTCGACGTGCCTTTCCATTACTTCTGTGGAAACATCGCCGCGCAAATCCATAATCACCGCTTTTCCGCCAGGTTTTAAAACCCGGTTCATCTCATTAATGGCATTGACCGGCTGGGCAAAGTTTTTAAAGGCAGCCCGGCAGATGATAAAGTCAAACGTTCCGTCATCAAATGGCATCCGGGCGGCATTGCCATGCTGAAAATCGATGGTTACACCTGCTTCTTTCGCTTTGGCCTGTGCAATCTCCACGAATTTTTTACTTATGTCCAAGCCGGTGATTCGGTAGTTGCCCAGTTTTGCCAGTTCGATTGACAAGTATCCCGGTCCCGGGGCAACTTCCAAAACGGATCCGCCTTCCGGAACAATGGCGGCAACCTTCTTCGCATCTCTTTTGTATTGCTCCATATTTTTTTGGGTGTTTTTTGCATACCACGAAGCAATAAATCCTTCCATGCCAATCCCCTTGTAACCTTTTGGCGCTTTATCGGACATATCCGGTTCCTCCTTGTTTCCTTTGCTTCCCCTGGAACCCGTCAGCTGTGACGGTTGTCCAAGGGGGAAAACTTATTCGCAATCTCACGCAGCCACTTCTGATCCCAATGGATTTTTCCTGTGTCGATGTCATGGATCACGGAGCGGACCCATGCCAATTCTGCTGCATACATCGCGTGTTGATATTCGGTCTCGAGCAGGAACAAGCGGGGGAGCCCTTCAGATGTCACGGTTTGCAACTGGTTTTGGGTTGCGTTCAAACGGCATTCAAGTGCCCTTTCTCTTTTTTTTAGTTCCCGTACCACCTCATCCGACGGGAGAAGCATCATAAAAGAGACGGCGGCGGGAAATTCCGGAAATTCCGGTTTCGGTGTGGACAGTATTTCCCTCAGCCAAGTCAATGCCGCTGTTCTTCCTTTATCCGTCACTTCGTAAACGGTCAGTTCCGGTTTCCCTTCATGCTGTTTTTTTTCCCGAACGGCAATGGCGCCGTCACGAAGCAAACGGTCAATCGTCTGATAAATGCCCGTTCGGTGACGAATGTTGATGACCTCGTGTTTCCCCCTTTCTTTTAAAAGTTGTTGCATGCGATAAGGGTGCATCGGTTCCTCGATGAGAAGCGAAAGGATTGCGAGGGCGATCGGGGATTTTTTGATTGTCTGTTTCATAGTAATAATATTACTATTAATAATATGACTAAGTAAAGAGGCGGATCTTCTTTTTGGGCCAATTCCTTTTCATGATCGGCTGAAAAGAGTCCTCAAAAACGAAAAACGCGATTCTCCCTTTAAAAAAGAAAAGAATCGCGTTTTTCATAAAAGTTGGAAAGGGGGCATTACTTGTCGGTTTTTCCTCTCCAACCGATAAATTGATGTGCCCGATTGAAAAGCGTAGGATAAACAAATAAGCCCATCAGAATACTGGTCAGTGTCGCCGAAGCAGTAAAAGAAAACATGATCAATAGCTGGTAACGCACAGCTTCAATCGGATTCGTGCCGGCAATGATCAACCCGGTCATCATTCCGGGCAGTTGCACCAGTCCGACTGTTTTAAGTGAATCGACTATGGGAATCGTCCCGGAGCGGATCGCTTCCCTGGTCAGCCGCATGCTTGCCTGACGGCTGGTCGCTCCCAACGATAAGGCAACTAAAATATCCTCACGCATCTGTTCCGCCTGTTGTCTCATCTGATTCAGGACGAGAGAGGAGACAACCATGCTATTACCCACGATCATTCCACTGATGGGAATAAGAACTTGCGGTTTGGCTTGAATCAGGTGTAAAAAGAGCATCATGAGCAGGGTAAAACCGGCGACGATGAAAATAGTCAAAAAAATGCGGCAAAAAATCCAGGGAATTCCTTTTCCCCGAGCAGCCGCGTTTTGGGAGGCGACGGTGATCATCACCAATAAAACCAGCCCGATCCAATACCAATGGTTACTGGTGAAAATAAAATGAAGGACATAGCCGATGCTGATTAACTGAATCGTGGCCCGAATGGTTCCGATGATCAGATCCCGTTCCAGTTTCAAACGAAGCCAGAGGGAAACAAACATGGAAATCAATATAAATCCCAGGGTGGTGACCGTAGCTGTCCAGGTCATCGCTTCATTTCCTCCTGTCGCAAATGCCCGCTTTCCAAATGCCAGACTTGATCTGCGATGCGCCGGGCTTGTTCCGGTTGGTGAGTAATCCATAGCACCGTATGCCCTTTTTCCCGATAGCACCGCATCTCCTGTTCAATCCGTTCCGTGCTCTCAGGGTCAAGCGAAGCTGTTGGTTCATCCAGTAACAGTACATGCGGATTTAAGGAGAGAGAACGGGCCAAATGGACGCGTTGTTTTTCTCCGCCGGAAAGTTTTTCAATCGAACGGGTGAGATACGATTTTGACAGACCAACCCGCTCCAGCAATCGCGCCATTTCTTCTTCGGACATCGATTTTCCTTGTAATTTAAGGGGGTAGTTTAAGTTATCGGCCACGGTTTTGGGAAATAAAACAGCTGATTGAAAAACATAGTGGACTTCTCTCCGCAGTAAAATCGGGTCCCATTCTGAAAGCGGTTTTCCTTTATATGTAATCGAACCGTGATCCGGGTCCTCCAAGCGGTTTAGTAGACGGAACAGGGTGCTTTTGCCGGTGCCTGAAGGTCCCATTAAGGCAATAACCGATTCTGGCGGAATGACTGCACTTACTTCTTTGAGAGGGGTGGTTCTTCCTTCCGGGGAGTCGTATGATTTGGTGACTTCGCGAAGTTCGATCAGCGGTTGACTCTTGGGCAAATGGATCACTCCTGCAAAATGGGATGGTTTATCAATGAGAACTGTCCCGATCCTAATTCACAGTGTATCAATAGTGGATCCGATTTGCCATAAGGGTTTGGACTCTTGGCAAACATAATCTGTGAGAATAAAGCAATCGGGAGCGAGGGGATGCTCCCAGGCTCCCGGTTGCAATGGATGATTATAAAAAAAGAAGAGGAAAAGGGAACAGATTTTCTGGGATGAAGTGACGCTCGCTTGTTTTTTCCTCTTCTGTTTTCTTATTCGACTTTATCCGGGGTTTTACGTCCCTTTCGTTAGTTGTTGTCGCCGCTGGAAACCCTGATCATTGAACCATTGGTAAACATCATGTATAATAACTTAGTTAAAAGCTGTAATTTCCATCTTGTTGAATACAAGCCGAGTATGTGATTTCACCAAATGATGGTTTTGAATGGAGGATTTTTTGGAATGGGGGGCTGAAGTCTGTGACTCAAAACTCCCAACCGTTTTCAATATGCCTGCTCCATCTCATTTTCACGGTGAATCGACTGTTTTTTCATATATGGAAAGGATACTCTCACCAGAAAGGGTGAATAAACATGAGCAAACAAGTAAAGGACTACAGCCAATACTTTGTTGCTCCGGACTTAAAAGCGGCAAAGAAACGCGGAAAAGAAGAAGTGCAAGTGATTCAGTTTGAGGAAATCCCCGAGAATATGCGTGAGGTCGGCAAGGGGAAAAACTATTTGATCGAAACGTACGGCTGTCAGATGAACGTTCACGATAGTGAGACGATTGCCGGGATTCTTGAGAGAATGGGGTATTCCCGGACTGAGCGCGAGGAGGATGCCGACATCATCCTGCTTAATACCTGTGCGATCCGGGAAAATGCGGAGGACAAGGTTTTTGGTGAGTTGGGACGCCTGAAACAGTTGAAGCTGGAGAACCCCGATCTCATTCTCGGGGTATGCGGATGCATGTCCCAGGAAGAAGTGGTTGTCGGACGCATTTTAAAAAGTTACCAACACGTTGACCTGATTTTTGGAACGCACAATATTCACCGCCTTCCGGTACTTCTGCAAAACGCCCTTTTCAGCAAGGAAATGGTGGTGGAAGTATGGTCCAAAGAGGGCGATATTGTTGAAAGCATGCCCAAAGTGCGGGAAGATGGCTTGCGCGCTTGGGTGAATATCATGTACGGATGCGACAAATTCTGCACGTACTGCATTGTTCCGTATACCCGGGGGAAAGAGCGGAGCCGCCGGCCCGAAGATGTGCTGGACGAGATTCGCGAATTGGCGCGCAAAGGTTATCAGGAAGTCACCCTGCTCGGGCAGAACGTGAATGCTTACGGGAAAGATTTTACCGACCGGGAGTATACGTTTGCCGATTTGATGGACGATGTGCGCAAGATCGGCATTCCACGGGTTCGCTTTACTACGAGTCATCCGCGCGATTTTGATGACCATTTGATCGAAGTGTTGGCCAAACGCGGAAATCTGGTGGAACACATCCACTTGCCGGTTCAGTCGGGAAGTTCGGAAGTGCTTAAGTTGATGGCACGTAAATACACGCGCGAACGCTATCTGGAATTGGTTTCCAAAATCAAGAAAGCAATTCCGGATGTGGTGCTGACCACGGATATTATCGTCGGCTTCCCCGGGGAAACAGATGAGCAGTTTGAAGAAACCTTATCTCTCGTCAAAGAAGTCGAATTCGATTCTGCTTTCACCTTTATATACTCGCCCCGTGAAGGAACGCCTGCCGCGAAGATGAAAGATGACGTGCCGATGGAAGTGAAAAAAGAGCGGCTGGCCCGCCTCAATCAATTGCAAAACGAGATCAGCCGGCGCAAAAATGAGGAACTGCGCGGGCAAGTGGTCGAAGTGCTCGTTGAAGGGGAAAGCAAAAAAAATCCGAATGTCCTGTCCGGCCGAACCCGAACCAATAAATTGGTTAACTTTGTCGGGCCTAAACATCTGATCGGAAAATTTGCGTATGTGCGGATTGACGAGCCGCAAACATGGACGCTAAAAGGTGTGTGGGTGGAAGAAAAACCGCTTGCGAAAGTGGGTGGATGAGGTGAATGCCATTCCCGAAAACCATCCCATCCTGGTCGAGGCGCGGAAATTTGCCGAGTTGCTCAGCAGAAGCGAGGAAGTGATCCGCTTTCGGCTGGCGGAAGAGCAAGTCGAAAAAAGCGAGTCTGTGCAGAACAGCATTGCCGCCATCAAGCGCAAGCAAAAAGAATGGGTTCACGCTAAACATTATAAAAAAATGGAATATGCAAAGCTTCTGGAGAAAGAGTTGGATCAGCTTAATCAATATCTGGACGAGATGCCGATCGTTTGTGAGTTCAGGCAGCGCCAGGTCGAAGTGAATGACCTGCTGCAAACCATTCAGCAAGTGCTGGCGGATACTATTTCCAAAAAAATAGAGGTGGAAACGGGCGGACCGGTAAGGAGCGGCTGCGGAAGCGGCGGCCCCTGCAACTGCTCGTAAAAAAAAGGACGTCCCCACGGTTTTTTTCCGTGGGGTTTTTTTGCACTCTAGACGATGGCCCTGCATACACTTGTTAATGAACATGTTTGGAGGAGGGAAGCATATTGTCCTATACAGATAGAGCCGTGGAGTACCGTCAGATAGTGACCAAAGCGGTATGTGGAAAAGGAAGAAAATTTTCGCAAGTGACACATACCATTACTCCGCCGGAAAAATTGCACACGATTCTGGGCGCGTGGGTGATCAACCATCAATATGAATGCAGCAAAGTCGGGGAAGCGGTTGAAGTTCGCGGTAGCTATGATATTAATATCTGGTATTCGACAAAAGGAAACACCAAAACCGATGTTGTCAAAGAAACCGTTTTTTATACAGAGCAGGTTCCGCTGAGCTATTATGACCAAAACACCCGGGATGCCTCAGTTTCAGTTAGTGCCGCTGTGACGCAGGCTCCAAACTGCGTGGAAGCGTCGATCGCCTCACATCATGATGGAGTCGATGTGCGAATCGAAAAGGAGTTTGCCGTCGAAATGATCGGAGAAACCAAAATTTGTGTACCCGTCTACCCGTTGGAATATGCGGAGCTGGATGATAAAGAAGTGGCGAGCGGGTACAGTGAAATGGATGAGTCCTCTTTTGACGATTTGGATCCTGATCTGGTCATCGACGATTTGGAGGACTAGGATTGAGTGTAAAAGATGAAAAATTGATTGCCGGCTGCTGGTTTTGCATCAATCAGCAGCTTATGTTTGCAGAGGGTCGGGTGGTTGCTCCTGATCCTTTTTTTGTGTCACCATCTATCATATGCTTCAATGCTCCGCCCGATTAGACTTTTGTCTTTTGCTAACCATTTTTCCCCGTTCCACATACTATATCAGCATCATGCCCTTGAAGTGAGCAAGAGAGATGGGAAGAAAGGGGAAAGGTTATGGGCACCATTACCCTTCCTTATCTGGCAGTAGATCATGGAAAAGGGATTCGCGATTTCATTGTGGAAAAGCAGAATTTGGCATCGACCATCCGCTTGGAACTGCCGGAAGCAAGCAGGCTATCGGAATACATGCTTGTATTGAACGATGAGAAACAGGTGACGAAGTGCCGGAATTTGGTGGAGCGAAATCGGATATTGCTGATGCATGGCCTGCCTGTGGCAGTGAATGCAACCATATTGAGAGAGTATATTTTGGCCGTTTTCCAAACAAGGGTTTTGCTGATCTATCGTTCAGTAAACAATTCCGCCTTTCTTCCGGCTGCCAAAAAACAAAGACGGGTGACTTACCGGCGCGTTCCCCTGTCGGAACGGACGAGGGAAACGCGCAAAGCGCAGGAATTGGCCATCCGCGCCGTTTATGCACTCGGATTGGACTATGGCGTTGTCAAACTGGGGATTGGCACGGGAAGGAAAATGGTGATTCAGCAAGTGAACCCGTCCCCGCGTTTAAATAAGGAAATGGAAACGGCATATGTGCAGGCGATCACCCAATACATGAAAGGGTGTGCACGCTCCCGGACACCGTTGGAGGAGATTGTTTTGGGGGCAGACCCTGAATTTGTCATGGAATCACCGCAAGGAAAATTGCTGATTGCTTCAAATTATTTTCCCGTTCGCGGCAAGGTGGGATGTGACGCGATCTGGTTGGGTCAAAATCGCTCGCACAAACCGCTTGTCGAACTCAGACCCGACCCGACGCCAAATCCGCGACAGCTCGTTGTGCGCATTTATCAGTCACTCATTTTTGCCAATAAAAAAATGGGAAAAGTTCCGGCCAAGTGGCTGGCAGGTGCCATGCCGTATGAGGGATTTCCGCTGGGAGGGCATATCCATTTCAGCGGTATACAGCCGGATTTTAAATTGCTCCGGGCACTGGATAACTATTTGGCAATGTTGCTCGTGATCGCAGAGGATGAAAAAGGGAAGAGACGGCGTCCCAAATACGGTTTTCTGGGGGATTTTCGCTATCAGGACTACGGCGGATTCGAGTATCGGACGCCGCCGAGCTGGCTTGTCTCCCCTACACTGACCAAAGGCGTGTTTGTGACAGCGAAGCTGATCGCCGCCAATTATAAACAGCTTCGGTATAACCCGCTGGCCGATGTATCGATGCAGGAAGCCTATTACAAAGGGCGGAAACAGGCGATTGCCGACTGGCTCCCCATCTTGTGGCAAGATCTGAAACAATGCCCGGATTATAAAGTGTACCAGGCCTATTTGGATGATTTTTACCATTATCTCGCCTCCGGGATCACTTGGGATGAATCGCAGGATTTTCGCAAATTTTGGCGTTTGCCGCCATACGGCAAGAAAAAAACGGAGCAAACATAATGTGTTGAATGGTCATTCGTGTTACAATGGTGTAATGAAAAACAGAAAAACGGAGGCAGAGAACGTTGGCAAAATATACGCCGATGATTCAGCAATACTTATCGATTAAGGCACAATATCCTGATGCCTTTTTATTTTTTCGTTTAGGCGATTTTTATGAAATGTTTGTGCGCCCATAAGGGTTCTGAGTGAAATCTGCCCCTGGCAAGGCAGTTGGCGGTCGGACGCACGGATGCCAATCGTCAACCAGCTGATCCGAAGGGGAAACCCGACGGGGAGTGTAGCATGCTGGTAAAGCCGTAAGTTGCTGGGTTGCCACAGCACGACTGAACGGCAAGACGAAATGCTGTGAATGAGGAAGAAGGCTGGACTGCTTGAAGGATAGCCCGAGCTGGCCGATCATAGCCTGTGACGGAAGGCAACCGGAACGTCACATGGTCAAGCCGCACGGCAGAAAGACATTGCCGGGCGGGGCGTCCCTTGACCAAGCATCTCCGTCGGAGACAAAAGGGCGAACGTCCCATCCGACATCACAGCGCGCCTGTTCCTCAGAATCTAAATGGGGATCACCTAAGGCGGAAGGCTTGTTTGCAGCTATGGCACATGAGGTGTCTGAATATCCGCTATGGTGACGGAGTCTCCGTAGTAGTCCGCGCCAGGGAAAGCCTGGTACATGGCGAAGGGAGACAGCCTGCTGCGTTTAACGCAGGGCGAAGGAAGGAGCGGGAGGCTCCGGGAAAATCCGGCGTCTTGCGTTAACCGGTTTAGCCGTGAAGGTCATCGCACTTTTACATTACATATTCAGCAAAAACAGGCAGGATGAGCAGTTGCCGCAGGAGATGGAGGCTAAACCGGCTCCGGCAGGTGGAGAGCCGTATACGCCGAGAGGTGTACGTACGGTTCGGAGGGAGGGGCGGAGAAACCAATCGCCGCGAGGCGGTCAGGCGCTCGGTTCCTACCCTACTTTGAAGATGCCGAAAAAGCGGCGGAAGAATTGGAGATCACGCTGACAAGCCGCGATGGCGGCAACGAACGAATTCCCATGTGTGGAGTGCCTTATCATTCCGCTCATACGTATGTGGAACGTTTAATCGATAAAGGGTACAAAGTTGCGATTTGCGAGCAGATCGAAAATCCTGCCACGGCCAAAGGCGTCGTGAAGCGGGAAGTGGTCCGGGTGATCACCCCGGGCACGATTATCGAAGAGAATATGCTGGATGAGAGAGAAAATAATTTCCTGCTCACCCTGTCAGGCTCTGAGGGGGAAATGGCCCTTGCCGCGGTTGATCTGTCCACGGGGGAATGGCATGTTACCGAGATGACCGATGGTTTGGAGTTTGTGCTGGATGAAGCATCGAGCTATCGTCCGAGAGAGATTGTCCTTGAGGAAAAACTGGCACAAAACACGGCTCTTCGCGAAAAGCTGGAAACGCGGTTGAAATGCCTGATCACGTCTTTCACCCTGACGCCGCAGGAAGAGGCGGAAGTGATGAAAGAGATGCCCCGGCAATTTCCCGATGCTGCGGACGTATGCAAAACTCCGGGACTGGAACGCGTTGTCCGCCTGTTGTTTGCGTATCTGCAACAAACGCAAAAACGGACATTGGGGCATGTTCAGCGTTTGCGCCGCTATGATGCGAAACAGTATATGATGCTTGATGAGTCGGCAAGGCGCAACCTGGAGCTGACGGTGACACTTGCCGACGGGAAAAAGAAGGGATCCCTGCTGTGGCTTCTTGACCAGACGGCAACGGCCATGGGAAGCCGCCTGCTGAGAAGGTGGCTGGACAAGCCGCTGTTGAGCTTAAGTGAAATTAAGCGGCGACAAAATACGGTCGAATCCTTTTTGTCCGATTTTATTTTGTTGGACGAGGTTCGCGATTTGCTGAAGCAGGTTTATGATCTGGAACGGTTGGCGGCCAGGATTGCTTACGGGTCCACCAATGCCCGTGAACTGGTCAATGTCAAGCGGTCGCTGTCCGTGATCCCGCAGCTGCGCGAGCGTTTAATCAATTCCGGTTCTCGTGAATTGGTTGAAATGGGGGAAGGTCTTGACGAATGTGTGGATGTGCGGGAATGGATTGCCTCTGCGATTGTCGATGAGCCCCCGGTATCGGTCAAAGAGGGAGGAATGATCCGTGAGGGCTTTCATGAAAAATTGGACGAATTGCGGGCAATCCAAAAGGATGGAAAGAGCTGGATCGCCGGACTGGAGCAGCGGGAAAAGGAAAAAACAGGAATCAAATCGTTGAAGATTGGATATAACCGCGTGTTCGGTTATTATATCGAAGTGACCAAAAGCAACCTGCATCTGGTGCCGGAAGACCGTTACCAGCGGAAGCAAACGCTGGCCAACGCCGAACGGTTTATCACTCCGGAATTAAAAGAGCGGGAGCAGATGATTTTAAACGCGTCAGAAAAATCGGTGGAGATGGAGTATGAGATCTTTGCGGAAGTGCGTGCCAAAGTGGCGGAACAAGCAGCCCGTCTGCAGCGGCTGGCCGAATCTGTCGCGGAATTGGATGTGTTGCAGGCTTTTGCTCTGGTGGCCAAAAAATATCAATATACCCGCCCGCGCGTACATGCGGAAGACGGGTTGAAGATCAGGGCGGGGCGCCATCCGGTTGTGGAGGCGGTCACCCCCGGCGGGGAATTTGTCGCCAACGATGCCGATCTGGATGCCAGGGATCGCCAGATTTTACTGATCACCGGCCCCAACATGGCAGGCAAAAGCACCTATATGCGGCAAGTGGCGCTGATTACGATCATGGCGCAGATCGGCAGTTTCGTTCCGGCCGACGAGGCGGAGATCGCCATCGTTGACCGCATTTTCACGCGGATCGGGGCGGCGGACGATCTCATTGGCGGGCGCAGTACCTTTATGGTCGAGATGGCCGAAACGTGTCACGCGCTGAAAGAAGCGACACCGCGCAGTTTGATATTGCTGGATGAAGTGGGACGCGGAACCTCCACTTACGACGGAATGGCGCTCGCGCATGCGATCGTGGAGTATATTCACGACCAAATTGGAGCAAAAACGCTTTTTTCGACGCACTACCATGAATTGACCGGTCTGGAGGAAACATTGCAGCGTTTGGTCAATGTTCACGCTCAGTGTATTGAAAAGAACGGAAAGGTCGTTTTTTTGCACCGGATCATTCCCGGGGGAGCCGATCGCAGTTATGGCATCCATGTAGCGGAATTGGCCGGCCTTCCGGCAACTGTGATCAAGCGGGCGAAGCAGCTGCTTCATGAGCTGGAGGGGCGGATGGAGAGTGAGGCGACGGCCAAAGAAACGACGGCTGAGGATTTGTCCGGCCAGTTGAGCTTGTTTGATTACCAAGGGGTGCAAAAGAGCGATCCGGTTCAGGCGCCGGCTGTCAAAGAGGCGGACGGGATCGGTGCGGAAATTGTTCAGGCCGTTAAAGAATGGGATTTGATGAATAAAACCCCGTTTGAATGCATGCAATTTCTCCATGAGCTGAAACAAAAATTGAACCGATAGAAAATGAAGGGGAGGGGAGAGCAGCATGGGAAAAATTAAAGTGATGGACGACCACCTCGCCAACCAGATCGCAGCCGGTGAGGTGGTCGAACGCCCGGCTTCCGTGGTGAAAGAGCTGGTTGAGAATGCAATCGACGCCGAAGCGACCAAAATCGCCGTGCAGATTGAAGAGGGCGGCATTTCGCTCATTCAGGTTTCGGATAACGGCAGCGGGATGGACAGGGAAGATGCCGTTACGGCTTTTTCGCGGCATGCCACGAGCAAGATCAAGCGAGAGCGTGACCTTTTCTCCATCCAGACGCTCGGGTTTCGCGGTGAAGCGTTGCCGAGCATCGCCTCTGTGGCCAGGGTGACTTTGACGACAGCCCATGACCCCTCCGAACTGGCAACCCGGGTGACGATTGCCGGCGGTGAAGTGCTTGATGTGGAAGATACTTCGCGATCCCGTGGAACGGATGTCGTAGTGAAAGATTTGTTCTATAATACCCCGGCTCGTTTGAAGTACTTAAAAACCGTCAACACTGAGGTTAGCCATGTGGCGGATGTCGTGGGCAGACTGGCGATTTCCCATCCTTCGATCGCGTTTTCCCTCACACATAACGGCCGCGAGTTGTTTCGCACTTCAGGTGATGGAAAATTGTTGCACGCGCTCTATGCGCTTTACGGTAAACAAGTGGCCAGCCGGTTTGTCCAGGTCAGCGGTGAAAATTTGGACTTCCGCCTCAAGGGATATATGAGCAAACCGGAGGTGACCCGTTCGACCCGTTCTTATCTCTCGATCATCCTCAACGGCCGTTTTGTCCGTTCCATCCCCATCACCCAGGCGGTGTTACGGGCATACGGCACGTTGCTCCCATCCGGGCGCTACCCCATCGGTGCCTTGCATATTGAAATGGACCCGAAACTGGTCGATGTCAACGTTCATCCTTCCAAGCTGGAAGTGCGACTGAGCAAGGAAAAAGAATGTTGCCAGCTGATTGAAGAGGCCATCAGACAGGCCTTCGGACGTGAGCGGTTTGTTCCTCAGGCCGAGGCACCGCGAAGCAAAGAGAAAAAGCCGATCCAGGAATCACTCCGCTGGGACTTGGCTGCGAGCGAGGCCAAAAAGGCGTACCCGCTTCCCGCGAGCAGAACCGAACCGGATCGTGTGAAGGAAACGGCGCCTAAGCAGGCCGGTTGGGAACCGGAACCCAAGCAGACAAAAGATGAGAATTCGCCTCGTTATCGGTCGGCCCTTTCTTCCTTGACACAGGCAGAAGAAACGCGGAAAGCGGAGAAACAGGAACCGGAGCCCGCACCCGAGGAAAAGGGAACCGGCTTGCCAGACAATGCGGCGGAAACAGAACCCGGAGAGCAACCGGCTGAACCCCGTCTCCCGCACCTGTTGCCTCTGGCGCAGATTCACGGAACCTATATTGTGGCTCAGGCGGAAGACGGATTTTATTTGCTGGACCAGCACGCGGCCCATGAGCGGATTTATTATGAAATCTACTCAAAAAAACTGGGAGAAGAGAATCATAAACAATATCCCCTGCTGGTTCCGCTCACGATCGAATGTTCCCCGGCAGAAGCGGAAGTGCTGGAAAGCCGGCTTGACTATTTGCGCAGGTGGGGATTGGAGATTGAACCGTTCGGTGGCACCACTTTTGTCGTGCGGGCTTACCCAACCTGGTTTCCAAGCGGTCAGCCGGTGGAATTGGTGCATGAAATCATCGAATGGCTGAAAGAACATGGCGAAGTGAATACCGCGATGCTGCGGGACGGAGCTGCGAAAATGATGTCGTGCAAAGCGGCGATCAAAGCCAACCGCCATTTGCGCCAGGATGAAATGGAAGAGCTGCTCCGGCGGTTGAACGACTGTGAGAACCCGTTTACCTGTCCGCACGGCCGGCCGATCCTCATTCATTTTTCTACCTATGAACTGGAAAAAATGTTTAAAAGGGTGATGTAGCATTTTATTTGTCACAACCTCATTTCATCCGGGGAATCGCCAGCAAAAAGAAGCGATGGAATTGGCCGCTTCCCTCGGTGTCCGGTATATCAGCCGGGAACGCGCTTCCCTGCCTGATCTGTTTCAGCAAACAGGACTGGAGCGGGCGGTGATTGTGACCAAGAAAGAGTGGCGCTATGAGGACAAAGAGGGGAATCAGTTTTTCTTTCACCCCAATATGTCCGCCCTGCGCATCAAACAGCTCATCGGCGGGGATACGGATGCGATGGTCTCCGTTGCCGGGATGCGCGAAGGGGATCGCGTATTGGATTGCACCCTGGGCATGGGAGCGGATTCCATCGTCGCTTCCTTTGCGGTCGGCCCTTCCGGCAAGGTTGTGGCCCTGGAAAGCGAGCCGGTGATCGCGGCCATCGTCAAACACGGCCTGCACAGTTATCAGACACAGCGCAAGGAGCTGGACCGGGCCATGCGGAGGGTTGAAGTGATTCAATCCGATTATCGGACCTATTTAAAGCAGTGTGCAGATGAATCATTTGATATTGTCATGTTCGATCCCATGTTTCGGGAGACGGTTAAGGCCTCCGCAGCCATGCAGCAATTAAAACCGCTGGCCAATCCGGCTCCGCTTGATCAGGAATCGGTCGCTGAAGCCGTCAGGGTGGCGAAAAAAGCGGTTTTGCTGAAAGAACGGGTCAAAAGCGGGGAATTTGAGCGGCTCGGCTTTGTCGTTGCGAAAGAATCATCCCAGTTTGCCTGGGGTGTGATCCGGAAAGGGGAGAAGCAGTGAAGCAGGAATTGCTTGTTATCGTGGGACCGACGGCTGTCGGCAAGACGGATCTCAGCCTGACCCTGGCAAAAATGTTTGACGGGGAGATTATTTCCGGAGATTCCATGCAGGTATACAAGGGGATGGATATTGGTACTGCCAAGGCCTCCCCGGAGGAGCAAAGGGCAGCGCCGCACCACATGATCGATTTAATCGACCCTGATGTTCCTTTTTCCGTTCAGGAATTTCAGAAACTCGCCCGGCAAAAAATTGCCGAGATCCATGCGCGCGGGCATTTGCCGATGCTGGTGGGAGGAACGGGATTGTACATTGAAGCGGTGACGCATGATTACGAACTGCCGCATGTGCCGGAAAACCCGGATCTTCGCGAGGAGCTGCGCAATTTGGCCGCATCAAAAGGCAATGAATACCTGCACAGTCGCCTCGGTGAAGTGGACCCGGATGCAGCCGCCAAATTGCATCCCAATGATCTCCGCCGCATCATCCGCGCGCTGGAAGTTTATGAAGTGACCGGAAAACCTTTCTCATCATTGAAAGGGAAAGGAACTTCCCCGTTCGATGCGCTCTGGATCGGGCTGACGATGCCGCGGGAGCTTCTCTATGAGCGGATTAACCGGCGGGTGGACCAAATGATCGAAGCGGGCTTGGTCGAAGAGGTCAAACGGTTGAAAGAGCGGGGTTACCATTTGGGTTTGACCTCGATGCAGGCGATCGGGTATAAAGAAATCATCAGCTATTTAAACGGGGACATCACGCTGGCCGAAGCAGTCGATTCTATAAAAAAAGGAACCAGAAAATATGCGAAACGGCAATTATCCTGGTTTCGCCGCCTCAAGGAGATTCATTGGTTTGATGTGACAGAACCGCAATGTTTGAGAGAAATTCAGCAGCTTGTTGCAGGAAAGTTTCATTTGCCCAGAGAATAGAGTACAATAATGTTAAATGCAAAATACATAGGAGGTTCGGATTTTGAAACAATCGATCAATATTCAAGATACATTTTTGAATCAGATTCGCAAAGAATCTGTCCCGGTGACCATTTATTTGGTCAACGGTTTCCAACTTCGGGGAGTAATTCGTGGTTTTGACAATTTTACCATCGTGATCGACAGTGATGGTAAACAACAAATGGTGTATAAACATGCCATTTCCACCTTTACTCCTGCAAGGCCTGTTTCTTTGATGCCGGCTGAAGAGCAAAAAGAGGTATAAGAGCTTTCCTGTTTACTGTGATGAAGCCAGGCAGGCTTTCCTTTTAAGCTTGCTTGGTTTTCTTTTGTTCACCAAAATCTGGGCGGGCGCGTATACATGGTTTAGCGAACCCGGATCAAGAGGTGAACTCCATGAATCGGAGAGTTCTTAAAGGGATAAATAAAAGCCAAATTCATGTTGTTTTTGACCACCCCAGGCAGGAGATGCAAATTTCCGCCTGTCCCGCCGCTTTGAAGGAAGAGGCATTTGTTCATGAAGAGCACGGCCCTTTGCGCGACTGTATGGAACAGTTGAAGCATTTGGTCGGATTGTCCAAGATCAAAGAGTTTGTCAAAGAGATTTACGCGTGGCTGGAGATTGGCAAAAGAAGGCGCGCGGCAGGCTTGGCCGCAGAACAACAGGTGCTGCACATGATCTTTTCCGGAAATCCCGGAACGGGAAAGACCACTGTGGCGCGTATTTTAAGCCGTCTGTTCAAAGAGATGGGGGTTTTGTCCAAAGGCCATCTTGTTGAAGTGGAGCGCGCGGATCTGGTCGGGGAGTATATTGGCCATACGGCGCAAAAAACGAGGGAACACGTGAAAAAAGCGCTGGGGGGCATCTTGTTTATTGATGAGGCCTACTCACTGGCCAGAGGCGGCGAAAAGGATTTCGGCAAAGAAGCGATTGATACGATGGTCAAATCAATGGAAGACTATAAAAATGACTTTATTCTCATTCTGGCCGGCTATTCCGAAGAAATGGAGCAATTCTTACGCTTAAATCCGGGTCTTCCGTCCCGCTTTCCCATCCATCTGCAATTTCCCGATTTCCATTTGGATGAATTGATGGAAATTGCCGAACAGATGGTGCAGGAGCGCCAGTACCGGTTGTCGTTAACGGCGCAGGAGAAATTGCGCCAGCACCTTAAGGAGCAAATGGAGCGAAGGGATGAGCAGTTTGGCAATGCGAGGCATGTTCGCAATCTGGTGGAGCAGGCGATTCGCAATCAGGCTGTTCGCCTGTTAAACCTGCGCTATGCCAGCAAGGATGATCTGATGATGCTGAGAGGGGAAGATTTCCAATTTCGGGAAGCGGAAAAAAACCCGCCTGTTTATTCATGGTATAATGAAAGGGCCAAAAACCAGGTTTTTCTTTGAGAAAGGGATGACGTAACGATTTCGATGCTTGAACGAGAAAAAGCGATTTTGGTGGGAACGGGATCCAAACGAAACGAGGCGGAAATCACTTCCACTTTGGAAGAATTGGCCCGCCTTGCCGAGACATCGGGAGCGGAGGTTGCCGGAAAGGTGATCCAGTTTCGTGACCGCCCCGACCCCGCATGGCTGATCGGACACGGCAAAGCACAGGAGATCGCCGAATGGGCGGAGCAGGCGGAAGCGGATCTGGTCATTTTTGATCAGGAGCTTTCCCCTGCGCAAATTTGCAATCTGGAACTGCTGTTTCCCTGCAAAGTGATTGACCGGACCCAGCTGATTTTGGATATATTTGCCGGTCGGGCCCAAACCAGGGAGGGGCGGATTCAGGTGGAATTGGCGCAGCTTAATTATCTGTTGCCGCGCCTTCAGGGGAGAGGGAAAGAGCTTTCCCGTCTGGGGGGGAGGCATCGGCACGCGCGGTCCCGGTGAAAAGAAACTGGAAACGGACCGGCGTCACATCCGTCGCCAAATCCGCGCTCTCACCGCTCAGCTTGAAGAGATAAAAAAACATCGCCGTTTGCTGGGGCAGCGCCGTAAAAAGACCGGGGTGACCCAAATCGCTTTGGTCGGTTACACAAATGCCGGGAAATCCACTTTGCTCAACCGTCTGACCGGAGCGGACAGTTTGGCGGAGAACAAACTGTTTGCGACACTTGATCCCCTTTCCCGCAGTTTGAAGTTGCCGGGCGGGGAACAGGTGATTCTCACGGATACCGTCGGATTTATCCGCCAATTGCCCCATCATCTGGTGGCGGCGTTTCGCTCGACGCTGGAACAGGTGAAAGAGGCCGATTTGTTGTTACATGTCGTCGATGCATCGCATAAAGAGGCGGAGGAACAGATGAAGGCGGTGGAGAAAGTGTTGGAGGAACTGGATGCAGCCCATCTCCCGACTCTGATCGTCCTCAATAAAGCCGATCTCCAACCGGAGCTGAACGTCAATCTCCAGGGCAAAGAGGCGATTTCGATCTCGGCTTTTTGCGACGATGATTTGATGCGGCTCAAAGAGAAAATCGCGGCAATGTTGAGTGCGGAGACGGTGACCGGTACGGCGGAAATCCCGATCCACCGCGGAGATTTGATTGCTGCCCTGTATGAGGCGGCAGAGGTATGTTCAAGCAAGGCAATGGATACAAAGATCCGGTTCGAGTTTCGCCTCTCGCGCAAACAACTCGGGAAACTGCCGCCCGCCTTGCTTCAATTTGCCCGTTTAAGCGAGGAATTTTAAATGTGGGAATGATGGATTGGTGTTTAATGAGTTAAAACATGGTGAATGGATTGAACGAAACGTTTTGCAAGTGGAAGAAAAGATCGCTCCAATGATCGCCAAAATCTCGCATCACGTCGATGAGATGCAATGGAAAGTGCTTCAGGTGTTTCGGAAACTCGGGGTAAGCGAGTTCCACCTGCACTCTTCGACCGGCTATGGATATGACGATATGGGAAGGGAGATTTTTGAAAAGGCATTTGCTGAATTGATGGGGGCGGAGCAAGCTTTGGTGCGCCCGAACATCATCTCGGGCACCCATGCCATTTCCGCGTGCCTTTATGGAATCCTGCGTCCGGGGGATGAACTGATCTACCTGACGGGGCGCCCGTATGACACGTTGCAGCAAGTGATCGGTTCAGATAGAGACGGCTCGGGTTCATTGGCCGATTATGGTATTGCTTATAAAGAAATTCCGCTCACCCCTGCCGGAAATATCGACTGGGAAGCATTTGCTGCCGCGTTGACGGACAAGACCAAAATGATCGGGATTCAGCGGTCGCGGGGATATGCCGATCGCCCGTCGTTTACCGTCGGGCAAATCGGAGAGATGGTGAGGAAAATCCGCTCCATCCGGCCTGATCTCGTTATCTTTGTCGATAATTGTTACGGCGAATTCGTGGAGGGACAAGAACCTCCTCATATGGGTGCCGATCTGATCGCCGGTTCCCTGATCAAAAATCCGGGCGGTGGCCTGGCCAAATCGGGGGGATACATTGCCGGCAGGGCGAATTTGGTTGCCAAAGCCGCCTCCCGTCTGGTTGCTCCCGGAATCGGCGTGGAAGGGGGCGCCACTTATGGATACTTGCGCGATTATTATCAAGGATTGTTTCTCGCTCCTCATGTTGTCGGCGAAGCATTGAAAGGAGCGGTGTTTACGTCGGCCTTGTTGCAGGAATTGGGATTTCGGACGACCCCGGCATGGGATGAAACCAGAGCCGATATCATTCAGCAGATTTCCCTGGGCAGTCCTGAGTTGCTCATAGCCTTTTGCCAGGGGATTCAATCTTCCTCGCCGATCGATGCCCATATCAAGCCGGTGCCTGATCATATGCCCGGGTATGAAGATCCGGTCATAATGGCGGCGGGAACCTTTGTACAGGGGGCGAGCATTGAATTGTCGGCGGACGGCCCTTTGCGCGAGCCTTATATTGCCTTTATGCAAGGCGGATTAACCTATTCGCACGTGAAAATCGCGATCGTTCAGGCGTTGGAATTTATGATGGAAACTGGAAAATTGGCTATTCTCAAGCAAAGTGGATAAAAGGAGGAACCGGGGTTGGAAGTGCTTCTGTGGATTGTGGTGGCTGTATTGTTCCTGCTCGCTTTTGCGGGTTTGTTTATTCCTGCCCTGCCGGATGCGCCGCTGCTATTGGCGGGCTTTGCCGTCTACAGTTTCTTTATCCCCGCGGCGGCTCCACTGGGAGTTTCGTTTTGGGTCACGGTGATCATTCTTACCCTTCTTCTGTTTTTGGTCGATTATCTTTCTACCAGTATCGCCGTGAAAAAGTACGGGGGCTCCGTCTGGTCCGTTATCGCTGCGATTGTGGGGATCATCGTTTTCCCCTTCATCATCGGTCCGGTCGGAATTATTGTCGGACCGTTTGTGCTGGTGCTTTTGCTTGAGTTCATCCTGAAAAAATCTTGGGGAGAAGCCTTTAAAGTGGCCTTTGGCACCTTTGTCGGCTTTGTCGGCGGAGTGTTTATCAAATTTTTGGTGATGACGGGGATGCTGATCTGGTTTTTCGTCCGCATCGGCATTTCATAACATGAAGAGCCTGGGAAACCGGGCTCTTTTTATTATAAAAAAGTCCGGCAGGAGGCAAAATGAGCACATCAATATGCGCACTTAATCATGTCAATTTTTATTACATCGCTTGACTAATAAACCTGACATGAATACAATTAAAGTATGGAAAGCAGCCTGAGGAAAGGAGGCGGCCGTCGATGAGTGTACGCGATGAGCTGAGGCGGAATATGCCTTTGTTTCCCATTGGAATTGTAACAAAGCTGACCGAACTTTCCCCGCGTCAGATTCGCTATTACGAACAGCAGGGATTGATTCGCCCGGAACGAACCAAAGGGAATCAGCGGTTGTTTTCATTTAATGACGTGGATCGGCTATTGCAGATTAAGTCCTATCTGGAAAAGGGGCTTAATCTGGCCGGAGTGAGAGAGATGTTTAAACAAAATCAGCAAGTCCTGGAAGCGAAGAGAGAAGTGGAGCGGGTGAAAAAAGAACTTACCGAGCGGGAACTGCGCCGGATGTTGAAGCAGCAGATCATCCATCCGAACCGCCCGGGGCAAATTCCTCTTACACATGGAGAGATGTCGCGCTTTTTCCGCCATTAATGCTTCCCTCCTGCTTCCGGTGTCATAAATAAATTGTGAAGGGAGAACGACACAATGGCAAAATACACCAAAGAAGATATTCTTGGGATTGCCGATCAGGAAAAGGTTTCGTATATTCGTTTGACATTCACCGATTTGCTGGGAACAATCAAAAACGTGGAAATTCCCCGCAGCCAGTTGGAAAAAGCGCTTGATAATAAAATGATGTTTGACGGATCTTCCATCGAAGGATTTGTGCGCATTGAAGAATCGGATATGTATCTGTATCCCGATCTCGATACTTGGGTGATTTATCCCTGGGGAAATGAACACGGAAAAGTTGCCGGACTCATTTGTGATATTTACAATCCGGACGGCACACCGTTTGAGGGCGATCCCCGCGGAATTTTGAAACGCGCCTTGAAAGAAGCGGAAGAAATGGGCTTCACCGCGTTTAACGTGGGCACCGAACCGGAGTTCTTCCTCTTCAAAACCGATGAAAAAGGTGAACCTTCCCTTGAATTGAACGATAAAGGCGGTTACTTTGACCTTGCACCGCTGGATCTCGGGGAAAACTGCCGTCGCGATATCGTGCTTACTTTGGACAAAATGGGATTTGAAGTGGAAGCGTCTCACCACGAAGTGGCACCGGGTCAGCACGAAATCGATTTCAAATATGCCAATGCGGTAACGACTGCCGACAATATCCAAATCTTTAAGTTGGTGGTGAAAAACGTTGCCCGTCGTTACGGTTTGCATGCGACCTTTATGCCGAAACCGCTCTTTGGGGTAAACGGGTCAGGGATGCACTGCCATATGTCCCTTTTCCAAGGGAAAGTGAACGCCTTCTACGATGAATCTGACGAGCTCGGTTTAAGCAAAACCGCACGTCATTTCCTTGCCGGTGTTTTGAAACATGCCCGTGCTTTTACGGCCATCACCAATCCGCTGATTAACTCGTACAAACGTCTGGTGCCGGGCTATGAAGCACCCTGTTATGTTGCCTGGTCGCCGAAAAACCGCAGTCCGCTGGTTCGGGTTCCGGCTTCCCGCGGACTCAGCACCCGGATCGAAGTTCGTTCTCCCGACCCATCAGCCAACCCGTACCTGACTTTGGCGGTTCTGCTCAAAGCAGGTTTGGACGGCATTAAGCAACAACTTCCGTTACCGCAACAAACGGATCGCAACATCTATGTGATGGATGAGCAAGAGCGCCGCGATGCAGGAATTGACAATCTGCCGGCCAACTTGCAAGAAGCCTTGGTGGAATTGCAAAACGACCCGGTTATGGTTGAAGCGCTCGGCGAACACGCCTTGGCTCATTTTGTGGAAGCGAAAGAAATCGAGTGGGATCTGTTCCGCACCACTGTTCATCCGTGGGAACGCGAGCAGTATATGTCCCTGTACTAAACGGAAAAGTGTACGGCAGAGGTCGAAATTTATTCGATCTCTGCTTTATTTTTGGTTGGATATATCAGAATATTATATATAATTATTAAGGGGACAATCTTAATAAAAAATTTTTTTCGGGGGATATGATGGAGGTCAAGTTTGGTTCAGTGGCAAAGGATTATGCCAGATGGCGCAATGATTTTCCTGTTGAAGTATTTAAGCAGCTGGAAAGTTTTGGCGTGCGGTGGGAGGGGAGAAAGATAGCGGATCTCGGATGCGGAACCGGGGTACTCAGCCGGGAACTGGTGAAAAGAGGAGCGCAGGTTACCGGTGTTGACCCTTCCCCTGAACTGCTGGCTGAAGCGCGAAAGGGGGAGGAGGGAAGCCGGATCTGCTATATCTGCGCGACCGCGGAAAACAGCACTCTTCCGTCTGCTCAATATGAGATGGTCACAGTATTGCGGGCATGGCATTGGTTTAACCGGCCGCAGGCGATCAAGGAGGTGAAACGCATATTAAAGGAAGGCGGACTTTTCATCGTGATGGATTCGCGTTTTGATCTGTCCAAGCAAAATCCCTTGCTCCGGGATACTTTTGTGATGGCAAAATCGTTCTTGCCAAAAGATGCAGTCGATAAACCGGGATCCCGCAAAGAAGAGAAGAAAAGGCTTCTCGGGTTTCCGCTCAGTTGGTTCAGTGAATGGGAAAAAGCGGGTCTCCGGCTGACGGCGGGCTGGGAGTGGGAATATTCCATCGCCTTTTCGCATGAATACTGGTTGGGGAGAATCCGTACTCTCTCTTGGTACACGCTGTTATCGGAAGCGCAAAAACGGGAGATTTCAGACAGGTTGCAAGAATTGCTGGCGATCCGTTATCCCGATGAACCGATCAGCGTTCCGCATGTCTGTTCGGTGGCGGTCTTAAAATACCTTTAACACCGGATAAAAAAGGGAAAACGGAGGTTTGGCCCCTGTTTTCCCGGGTATCAGAGCAGCGGGGTCAGACTCGGCAATAACAACACCCACACCAGGGTGATGAAGGCCCCTATGATCATGCCCAAACTGGAGAAAGTTCCTTCCAGCTCTCCGAATTCAAATGCTTTGGAGGTGCCGGTGCCGTGTGCGCCCATTCCCATCAACAACCCCTTGGCAATCGGGGATTTTAAGGAGAGCAGACGAATTAGCAGCGGGCCCAGAACCACCCCGGACAAGCCGGTGATCATGACAAAGACGGCAGTCAGGGAAGGATTGCCGTGCAAGGATTTGGCGTATTCCATTGCGATCGGTGTCGTTACTGAACGGGGGATGATACTGATCACCATCACTTTGCTCAGCTGGAACAGGATGGCGAACAAGATTGAGGTGATGACAGCCAAAAATGAGCCAATGCTCAAGCTGATCAAAATCTCTTTTAAATATTTCCTGAGCAGATCCTGGTATTTATACATGGGAACGGCGAAAGCGACCGTGGAGGGGCCGAGCATGTAGGTCAAGATCCAGGTTCCCGAAGCGTAGGTGGAGTAGGAAATATGGAAAGTCTCCAGGATGATGATCAGGATGAGCGGTGTGACAATCACCGGTGAAAACAGGACGAATGTGAGCTTGGAGCTGATTTTTTGGCTTGCCACGAAAATCGAGATGGTGAGGACGAGTAAAAATATCTTCAGCAAAATTTCATTCATCAGGCTTTTCCCTTCTTCCGCTTTTGCAAAAATTCGGCGACTAGGCCGGTAATGCACATGACCGCGATTAAACTGATCCAGACCGCGCCGGCCATCCTGAGCCCTTCCACACCCATGATCTGCGGAAACTGGATAATGCCGACCGTGGGAGGAATGAAAAAGAGCAGCAGTTCGGCCAACAGCCATTTTGCGCCTTCTTCGACCCATTCCAGGCGAATGATGCGAAGTTTGAGCAGGAGAAACAGAAGAGCCAAACCGATTATGCTGCCGGGCAGTTTTTCCAGTCTGAGCAAATGCGCAATGCCTTCCCCGCACAGATAAACGAGATTGATCAGCAAGATCTGGCCTAAGACAATCCATATTCTCATAATCTTCACCTTTCTGATGCATAAGAAAAGGAGCTGAGTCAGCTCCTGTGGAAAGATCATACTTATAAGGTAACGAGAATAAATCTATTCGTAAAGAATACATCTTTTATTATAACTATGCCTTTTAGTTATGATTGAAACGATGATTTTTGATCAGGTTGATTAGGGTTTGCGCCGCATAGGAGATATAGCGGTGTTTTTTGACGATGATCCCCAGGTTCCACGGGATGGCCGGATTTATGGGGATGATGCGGAGCCGTTCCGTTGGTAATTTGGCACACAGCGATTGCGGGAAAATCGCGATTCCCAGGCCGGTGGCAACCAGTTCGGCGATGAAGTCCCATTGCGAACTCTTGTAGGTGATTTTTGGCTTGAAACCGGCTTTGGTGCATTCGTGCCAGATCCGCTCGTACAGGGCGAATTCTTCGCTGAGAAAAATAAAGGATTCGTCTTTGAGCTCGGACAAAGAGACGACGGACTTGCCGGCAAGAGGATGCCGGCGGTGAGTAATCAGCCTCATTTCCTCGGAGACGAAAGGAATCACATCGAATTTACAGGAATCAACCGGAAGCATGGCGATGCCCACATCGAGGATTCCGCTTTCAATCCCCTGTGCCACCTTTTTCGAACCAAACTCCATCAACTCCAGCTGGATGCCGGGATAGTGCCGGTGCAGCTTCTCGATGATCGGAGCGAAGAAGATGGTTCCGGCAATCGGCGGAAGTCCGAGGGTGACGTGCCCTTTGTTCAGGTGCATCAAATCGTAGAGCGATTGGGCCAGATCATCAATGGAGTGGATGATTTGCTGTGCCTGTTTGCGAACGATTTCCCCGGCGTCGGTCAGTTCGATCTGTTTGGTCGAACGATCGATCAGGGTGACTCCCAACTCATCTTCCAAACTTTTGATCATCTTGCTGATGGAGGGTTGTGACAGGTGCAGTGCCTGGGAGGCCTTGGTAAAACTTTTGTGCTTGGCTACAGCGAGAAAATATTTTAATTGGCGTATTTCCAACGATCGATCCTCCTGGTTGTTATCGTTCATGTCTTATTGAACCTATTTTACCGATGGAAAACGGATTGCAAAAGGTTTTGGTGAGGAGCGGATGAATTTTGCGAAAAGAATTGGATCAGAAAACAGCAATTGTAACGGGGGCAGGCAGTGGAATTGGTTGGGCGATTGCCCGGAAATTTGCCGGGGCCGGAGCGAAAGTGGTGATTGCCGACATTAATGAAAAAGCCGCGGAAAAGGCGGCGGACAATCTCGCGGCACAAGGCTTTACAGCAGTGGCGGTTCCCTGCGATGTGACGGATGAAAGCCAGGTGGAAACGATGATCTCGCGCGCTGTCAGCCGCTTTGGCCGTCTGGATATCCTGGTCAATAACGCCGGCATTCAATTTGTTTCCAATCTGGAAGATTTCCCGACGGATAAGTTTGAACAATTGATCCGGATCATGTTAATCGGGCCGTTTATCGCCACGAAAAAAGTGTTTCCCATCATGAAGGAGCAGAAATTCGGCCGCATCATCAACATGGCCTCGATTAACGGCCTGGTGGGGTTTGCCGGAAAAGCGGCATACAACAGCGCCAAACACGGCGTGATCGGCCTTACCAAAGTGGCTGCGTTGGAGGGGGCCACGCATGGGATCACGGTAAATGCACTATGCCCGGGTTATGTCGATACGCCGCTGGTACAAAATCAGCTTAAGGATCTGGCCAAGACAAGAAACGTTCCGTTGGACAAGGTAATGGCAGAAGTGCTGTTTCCGCTTGTTCCGCAGCAGCGCTTGCTTGACCCGGAGGAAATTGCCGATTACGCGCTCTTTTTAGCCGGCGAGCGGGCCAAAGGAGTAACTGGACAAGCAGTCGTCATCGACGGAGGCTATACGGCCCAATAAGGGCGGGAACAAAGTGCATGCCGCAAAAGAGGATGATCAAACAGATCAGAAAAAATTAAAAATGTTTCCCCAAAACACGGAGAGCAGAATGGTGACAAATTGAAACAGGAGCATGAGCATTACGTTGCCTCCTTTGTGGCAGGAGTGATCCGTTTTGTTCGATTTATATGTGGTTTATCAGACAGGGGTGTCGGGGAAACGAGGAAAGGAAGAGTATACACTTGCAGAAAAAGCCGGTTCCATGGGTTTGGAGCCGGCTTTTTACCATCTATGATTATTGTTGCTGCGCGGTGCTGCTTTGCCGGCCGGGGCTCGGAAGCAGAATGATGACGAACGCGATCACGGCGAGAATGAACGCGACTCCGAAGGGGAATGTCGGGCTGATGGCGTGAAGTACACCGGACAAGACCGGAGCGACGCCTGCACCGAGCCAGCGCACGAAGTTGTACACCCCGGAAGTCACACCCCGTTCATAAGGAGAAACTTCCATGGCATAACTGGTGAATAACGCGTTGTTCAGTCCCGAAGCCAAACCGGAGAGAATGACGAGAATGATTTCAACCCAGATATTTTTGATGAAAAAGAGCAAAAGCAAGAAGACTGCAAACGCGATTAAGCTGTAACGGAGAAGAAACTTGTAAGAGTATTTTGCTTCCAATTTGTGAGCCAGTACGGCAGATCCATAAGCCAAGCACAGCCCCCATCCGAAGAAGACCAGTCCCAACTGGATCGCAGAAAGGTTCAGCACCAGCGGGGAATAGGCCAAAACGACAAAGAAACCGTAGTAATAGAGCATGGCTGAGATGCCGGCTTGCAAAAACGGACGGAAGGAAAGCAGGTGGGCCAGCTCTTTTAAGCCGGCTTTTCCGCGGCGTTCCATGTTCGACGGTTCATAAACGAAAAAAGAGACGAGCAAAAAGGCTAAAAAGATCAGGATACTGGTGGCAAAAAAGGGAAACCGCCAGCCGAAACCACCGAGAATTCCCCCGACCAGGGGACCGCCGGCCATGCCAAGTCCGATTGCGGCTTCATATAATCCGACTGCTTTGCTTACGTCGCTGGACAATGCGATGAGCAAAGTCATGGCTGTGGCGAAAAAGAAAGAGTTCCCCAATCCCCAGCCGGCACGAAAAATGGATAATTGCGTGATGGTGCCGGAAAGGGCGCAACCCAAAGAGAAGACGGTCACAATGGCCAACCCGATGATCATCATTTTTTTGTCGCCCAGTTTTCCGGTCAAAAGCCCGGCAGGAATCATAATGAAAGCCATTGTAAAAATATATGCGGTGAAAAGCATTTCGACCTGCCAGTGACTTGCTCCAATCTGGTCGGCAATCACCGGCAACAGTGGGTCGACGACGCCAATTCCCATAAAGGCGAGAAACGTGCCGAACACGGTGATGTTTCTCGCCCGCTTTCGTTTTTGCTCCGATAACTCCATATCACTCATCTTCCTTTGCAAATTGATTTAATTGGACTTTGATTTTTTGCTGCAACTCAGTGAGTTCCTGAGTGAACTTTTGCATGCGCTCGATTTTGGCGTGGAGCATGTGGATTTGCCCGGACAAATGTTTTTTGATCTCCAGCAGTTCCTCGGGGCCAAAGCTGCCATACTCCGTATGATTTTGTTCAATCATTTTCTTCAGATGGAGAAACTGCTGCAACTCCTGCAAAGAAAAACCCAAAACCTCTTTGGCGATGAGTACTCTGCGGATTTGTTCGATATCTTCATCCGTATACAGGCGGATCTTGCCATCGCTCCGTTCGGGTGGGGGGATTAACCCTATTTCCTCATAATAGCGCAAGGTGCGTTTGGTCAAACCGGTGATTTTTGCGACATCGTCAATTTTGTACCAATTCATGTCCAGCCCCCTCAACATTCTCCTACTATATCGATTTTTAACGTTCACGTCAAAGTAAACTATTTCTCAAAAATAGACTGTATTTATAGTATCAGCATAATTAACCCGCGATTACTTCGATTTTCTAATATTTTTGTTGTCGAAAATTATCAGGTGTCCGACTGCAGCAATGAAAAAGACCGCATGATCGCGGTCAAAATAATGCTTTTGGCAAAGTTGGCGGTTGTCACCGAGCCCTTTCGCTTATTGTGAATTGGCCGGTCAAAGGGACACCGTCTCTCCCGAGTATCCCGACACTTTCATCTCCGGGCCGGTTTTTTGGGTCATGACCGTTTTCTGATCTTGCCTAAAGGCTTAAAATACGTGATCAAGGTCATGAGGGCCATCGCCAGAATATTGAACAGGGAAACATTGATCAGCGACAAACTTGTCGTTTGAAATTGATGATGATGAAAGGAGCCCAGACCGAAGAGGGCTGCATGTTCCAGGAGAAAAGAGAGCCAATTATTCAAAAAAAAGATGCCGATCAGAATGATAAAAAGGGTCAAGGCAAACTTGATCACAACCCAATAGTGTTTGAACAGGCCCCATTGCGTCCAGACTGACAGCAGAATGCCGGAGATGAAGGCCACCAGAGCCGGATAGCGAATCAGTGTGGCATCGATGAGATGCATGTTGGCCAGCGTATAATAAAGCTGTTCTCCGTCTTCCGCCTTCTGCATGTACAGTCCCAGCAAAAGCATGCAGATCGCCCCGCCGAACCAGGCTATGACGGAAAGGACATGGATCGTGACCAGTAAGTTCTTTTTCCGCAGATTAAGTCGATAAGCCATGATTGAATCCTCCGTTTTTTGTACTTCTGATTTCCGTAACAAGGTTCTGCAATCCATCATAAAGGAACGGGAACCCTGCTGGAACCTGCCAAAGTAGGATTCAATCTCAGACCTAAGACTTACTTTTTACCCGGATCATCCGCTGCAGCGTCTGTGCAAACGAAGCGGCCGACTCCAGCCCGGCCCAAAACAGTTTCATCTCCGTTTCCAGCTCTTCCATCACACCGGCATCCGGAAAGAGTTCATGCAGGAAGTAGCTGTTTTCCACCTGACGGTTGGTGATATTGATCGATTCCAGAAACGGACGGTCCCAGACCTGTTCGTTTACATGTTTCAACACGGACAGAAAATGGGCAGTGCGGCTCATCTTCTCCTGTACATCGGACCGGAGTGCAGTCGAGATGAACTCTTTTGCCAGGTCGGCCGATTTGCAGGCGGTGGGGACGATCAACATGTTGGCCAAAAGCAGAGTCGCCTGATTGTCACCGAAAGGCAAAGGAGCCACTTGCGGTTCAAAATCCATTTGTTCGCTGCGCCAGCCGGCCATCTCCAGGGTGGTGGTCAAAACCATCGCCGTTTTTCCGCGCACAAACGCATCTGAGTTGGGATGGTGTGTTTCCGTCTGATGAATGGTCGCCACCCGGTCGCGATACAACAAGTCGTGCAGAAAGTCGAAGGTTTCGACCAGACGCTCTGGATGCTCCGCCGGGTTTGTCGGGCTGATTCCTTTTTGCAGGGCGAACACCGGCCAGCGGCTGAACGAGGAAGAGAGGGAAATTCCGTATAAATCGATAATTCCGTCACCATTGGTGTCCCGTGTCATTTTTTTTGCCGCATTTACAAATTCGGATTGTGTCCAGGCGGATGCCGGTTCGGGTACTCCGTAGCGTCTGAACAATTCCGGGTTGTATGCCAAATAGACGGTCGAAAAGGTGACCGGGGCGGCTTTGATCTCTTTTTGACGGCGAAACGCCTGAATCACTTTGGGATACATGGCCGGTATTCGATTGGCCAGGAGAGGCTCCAGATCAGCGAAGGAATCTAGATTGTCCATCTCGGCGAACTGCCGGTCGGAAACGAAAACGAGGTCGGGGTCAAGCCCCATTTCCCTGCTTGTCCGCAACGATTCCCAGAAATAAAAGGAAGGCAGGCTGAGCACTTTCACATCAACATGAGGATGTTCCTGCAAAAAACGTTCGATAATGACCGGCAACCCGTTATCGACAAAAAAAGAGGGGGAAGGAGCCAAAATACGAAGAATTCTCCGCTGTTTTTCCGTAATTTCCAGATCAGGGGAGACCATGGTTCCCTGGCCGGGTTTTTTGACAATCAGTCCTTCTTTCAGCAGTTCATCGAGCGATTTCCGTACCGAAGTACGGCTTAATCCATAAAATTTGCACAATTCATTTTCGGAGAGCAGAAATTCACCGGGTTTGATGTATCCGGACAAAATTTGTTCCCGCAAAATGTTTGCGAGTTTCAGGTAACGAAATTCTTTTTCTCTGCGCATGCCAATTCTTCTTTCTGAAAAAGTCTGGGTAAAAGAAATAATACAGCTATGATACTGCTATCATAGTTGTATCATTCCTGCACCTGAAATGCAAACAAGGTTTTGAAAATTTATCATTCTCTGCGGAAATCGATTCTCTTGTATGATGACGCTTCTTCTTTTTCCGGAGTAATTTCGACGGGGCATGAAACGGAGGGAGTTCAGGACAGTAAGCGGATCTTGCCGGGATTGATTCATTGGGAGGGGACAGATTGATCAAGACAATTATCTTGACTAACATAAAAATTCATGATATTTTGAATTATATATAGATACAAGTAGCATACAAGTTTTACTGATCAGGAAGAAAATACTGTGTTATGAACTTTGCAAGCCCTTTCATGATGTGATATTCCTGCCCAAATCCGCCCTGTTTCCAGTACGGTGCCGGTTGTTTGAAAGACGCAATACGTCGTTGTTTCACAGAGCTAATCTCGCTGAACCAAGGCGGAAGAGTCGTGGTTTCCGACTCTGTCTTGACCCATGCAAAGGCTGGCGCTTCATCCTTTCAGTCTCCGGGGCCGGCGATGTTGTTGCCATGGAAACACTGTTTGTTGCTTCGGGGGGATTCCTCTCATGTTTGTTCTGATCTTCTGTCGTTACCAGGTTGCAAGATAAAATTTACGGACAGGGGAGAGCAGAATGAGGAAAGGACTTTATTGGCTGTTTATAATGGCTGTCATTCTCGGGATGGTGGTGAACATTCGTCCGCCCTTGAAAGCAGCAGCGAAAACCCCGCCGGCCAGCAGCAATCAGCCTTTTAAATTGGCTGATTATTCCGGGTTTATACGGGAAGCCCAGCCCCGGGCCGATGGGATCCGGCACGTGGATACTCCGGCGATGATTGAAAAACTGAAAGTATTAAATGTGAATACGTATTACTACCTTCTTTGGTATCAACCGACCGATTGGGACGACTTCAAAGATGAGTTTTTGCCAGCTGCCAAAGATGCCGGCATCAACGTTGTTTTGTACCTGGTTCCCCCTTCGGAGTCGACAGGCAGCCGGAAATCGTATCCCTATACCACCGACTATGTGGCATGGGCAAGGGCGATTGCCGAACTTTCCCTGAAGTACCCCAATCTCATCGGGTGGAGCATCGATGATTTTAACCAAAACCTGGACACTTTCACTCCTGAATATATGGCGCAAATGCGGGAAGCCTCCAAAATCATCAATCCCAACCTTTGGTTTATGCCGTCGTTTATGCCGGTGATGTATTTCCCGGCCCTGACGGAGGATTTTATGCAAACGCGGGGGGATTACATTGACGGGGTGATCATCGCTTACCGGGATGATCCGTACCGCAACACCTCCATCTGGTCGACGGAGCAGGAACAAATCGACGCGGCGTACAACGTGTTGAAACCTTATCATATGCCGCTGATCTGGATGGTCTATACTTCTTATCTGACCAGCACCCCGTCCAATCCGTCGGTAAAATATGTCCGCGAAACGGTGCAGACGGCGGCGAAAAATCTGCGGACGGGCAAGCTGGCGGGAGTGATCACGTACGAACTGGAGAAGGAGTTTGTTCAGGAACTGGCTGACCACAAAGCTTTCAACGGTGACGGGTACATGAGTTTTTTCGTGCCCGCAGCGGTTCGCACGAGCGCGGGAAACAGCGTCTCTGCTTCGCAAATCATCCATCCGGACGGTTCCGGCAAGTATGAGCTGTCGTTTCGGACGATGGCGGAAGGCCCGAAGCTGGCCGGCTATCATTTCAGACAAGTGCTGGTGGATGACCAGGTGGTCTGGGAGCAGGATGTGGCGCAAAACCCGGTCAACGGTCAGTGGGACAACGTGAAGCTCGATCTCACTCCTTATCTCAAAGGCAAGAAATGGGCCAAGCTGACGATTCGTCTTTATGAGAAAAACGGTGTCACCAATTACTGGGACAACGTCGGGTTCGACCGTTTTGAGCCGAATGGGTTCACGCTGGAGAACGGGGATTTTGAATGGAAAGGCGGCTGGGACATTTCCAGCAATTATCACGGGATGATCGGCGAAATCCTCATTTACGACCCGAACCGTCGGCAGAAGGCGTTTGAGGCTGTGGAAGCGGCTTACGTTTCCAGCGCTTTGTATGATGAAGTCGCCCGTTCCAATCTCAACATCGGGATCAGGCAGAGCCTGCTCGTCCAGGCAGACAAGGCGATTGATGCCTATTTTGCCGAGTATAACCAAACGGCGATCCTGATGCTCCACGCTTTGTCCAATGAGATACATGCTCTGGCCGGCAGACAGATTCCAAGGAAAACAGCGGAAAGCTGGATCGACAAGATCGAACGGCTGAAGCAGCTTTACCGATTGAAATTGGAATGAGCGGATCAGGAGGGATGAAGATGAGAACAGGCAAGGTGGCCGCTTGGATGCTGATTTTGTTGTTATGCCTGGGAACGGTTGCAGGGTGTTCAAACTCTGCCGCACCTGCCGGCAAGTCGGGGACGGTTGAGCTGGAATTCTGGACGATCAATCTGAAGAAAAATTTCTCCGGCTATATTGAAAGCTCCATTCAGGAATACGAAAAAGCTCACCCCGGAGTCAAAATCAAATGGGTGGATGTTCCCGGTGCGGATGTGACGGAAAAATTGTTTACGGCGTTGTCAAGCGGGAAAGCCCCCGATGTGGTCAATGAGACAACAGACGGGATGTCCATGTTGCAAGGTTATAACGCATTGGAACCAATTTCCGATTTGGTGGGGAAAGAGAAATTGACTCCGTACATTGACGGTCTGGTCAAAAGCGTGACCAACCGAGACGGAAAGGTAATGGCTATTCCCTGGTACCATGCGGGCCCGCCGATCGGCTTGATCAATACCGAACTGTATAAAAAAGCAGGACTCGATCCGGACAAACCGGCGAAAACCTGGGATGAACTGTTTGCATACGGCAAACAGATTCACCAAAAACTGCCGAATGTCTACGGATCGAACGACTTGCCCGTGTTTGAGGCAATGGTCACCGAAGGGCTGCCGATTTTAAGCCCTGACGGGAAAAGGGCGGTGTTCAATTCCCCGGAGCACGTGGCCTTTGTGGAAAAATTTGTCCGTGCGTACAAAGACGGAGCCATTGCCCCGGGAGCGATTGTAAAGGATGATCGCCAGTTGCAACAAACCATCGACAATCAGCTGACGGCACAAGTTGGTTTGGCGGGGTCTTTCCAGTTGAACAATTATGAGAAAAACGCGCCCGGCGTCATTCCCAAACTGAAAGTGGTTCCGCCAGTGACCAAAACAGGCAAGGTGGCAGTAAAAGATATCCAGCTCTTCGTCATTCCCAAAAAATCAGAGCATCCCAAAGAAGCGGCCGACTTTGCCCTGTTTATGACCAGTGCGAAGAAGCAATTGGAGTTTTGCAAGATGGTGCCGATCTTTCCGTCAACCAAAGCGACGCTGCAGGATCCCTTTTTCACTGATTTTGAGGTGAAAACCATCCAGGACCAGGCCCGCAAAATGATGGTTCAATACGCCCCGAACATGACACTGTCCTATTCGGGTGTTCCCAAAGGGGAAGAATTGCGCGAATTTTACCTGGAACAAATCCGGGCGGCCATGCTCGGAAAGAAATCAGTGAAAGATGCGCTGGACGCCGCAGTCAGACACTGGAATGAAGCCCTGGCCAAGCAATAACCTTGCAACAGAGAACAGGCAGCAGAATAGGTCGATCTGCTGCCTGATTCCATGAAAGGGGGATATAAAGTGGCCGTTGAAACTGTTCCGCCTCCTGAATATTCGGGCTCGAAAAAAAAGAGAAAGAAAATCCCTCTGCTTCCTTACCTGTTTTTGTTGCCGGCACTCGCTTTGTTTTTCACTTTTGACTATTTGCCCATTTTCAGTGCTTTTTACTATTCCTTCACCGAATTTCACGTGATCTCCCCCGCTGAATGGGTGGGCTTGGAAAATTACCGGACGCTGCTGCACGACCCGCGGTTTTGGACCGCAGCCAAAAATTCAATGACCTATTTTCTCATCATCGTTCCCATGCTGATCACGCTTCCCTTGTTCCTGGCGATTCTCGTCAACCAGAAATTGCGGGGGATTCAACTGTTTCGGGTGATTTATTATTTGCCGGTGATCACCTCGATGGTGGCCGTGGCGATCGTCTGGAAATATTTATACCACCCGGCGGGGTTGTTAAATGCCATTCTTCAGGAGCTCGGCCTGCAAAAAGAAGCGGTCAACTGGCTGTTAAACCCCCGCACGTCCCTGCCTGCCGTCGCTTTGCTTGAAGGTTGGAAATCGATGGGGTTTTACATGGTGATTTACCTTGCCGGGTTGCAGTCGATCGCTCAGGAACTGGTTGAGGCCGCGAGGATCGACGGCGCCAACCGGTTGCGCGTTTTGTGGCATGTGTATTTGCCCCAGCTGAGGCCCACCATCGCCGTCACTCTGGTGCTGGCCACATTGGGCAGTGTGCAGATGTTTACCAGTATTTACATCATGACCGGTGGCGGGCCGCTTGACAGCACCCTGTCGCTTCCGCTCTACATTTATCAAAAAGCGTTTGTCGAACTGGATATGGGCTATGCGACCGCAATGGGCATGGTGCTCTGGCTGATTTTGATGATTTTGACATTTATCAATTTCAAACTGTCAAGAGGGGGGCAGGTCTGATGAGTGTGAAACGCAGGCGCGGTTGGCTGCGTGCCGTGAAAATGACGTTGATGTATCTTCTGCTGACCGTCATCGCGGTTATTTTTATCGGGCCTTTTTTGTGGCTTCTTTCAACCGCGTTCAAATCGAATGGCCAGGATGTCTTCACCTTTCCGCCCGACCTGATTCCGAAGCCGCCGGTTTGGGATCAGTTTGTGGAAGCGTTGACGGTCATTCCGTTCCCGAGATATTTGCTGAACACCTTCATCCTGATTGTGATCATGGTGCCCGCCCATCTGTTTCTGACCTCTCTGACGGCCTATCCGCTGGCGAGGATGACATTCCCGGGCCGGAACCTGATATTTTACGCAATCATCGGGACCATGTTTTTTCCGGAAGAGGGAAAATTGGTGCCGTTGTTTATCATTGTGCAAAAATTGGGACTGATTGATTCGTGGTGGGGGTTGATCATTCCGGGACTGGTCGGGGGATTTTCCGTTTTTCTCATGCGGCAAGCCTATCTCACCATTCCGAAAGAGCTGGAGGAAGCGGCCATTTTGGACGGCTGCGGACCGTTGCGCCTGTGGTGGAGCATCATGTTGCCCCTGACCAAACCGACGCTGGCGGCATTGAGCGTCTTCTCCTTTATTTCTGTTTGGAACTCGTTCATCTGGCCGTTGATCGTTCTGAAGAATGATCATTTGTATCCGCTGGCGTTGGGACTCGCTTACCTCTCCGGCACCTTTGGCGATGATGTGCGGGCGATGGCTGCTGGAACGGTGATTTCCCTGGTTCCGATTATCGTCTTCTATCTGCTTATGCAGCGCTATTTCGTTTCCGGAATGCAGGGTGCGATCAAACAATAGGAGGGAATCAGCTTGCGGTTGGGAGTGATCGGGTACGGAAGGAGAATTCAAAACATCTTGGCCGAAATCGGCAAAATCGATCCACGCTGCCGCGTTGTGGCCATCAACGATATTCGCAACGGTGAAATCAAACAGCAGATGGGAGACCGGGCGGAAGACATTGCTTTTTTTGACAGCCCGGAAGCGATGGCAGAGGAGGCGGAGCTGGACGGAATCCTGATCGGGACCCGCTGTTCCCGTCATGCGGAGATGGCCTTGCGCGTTTTGCCGAAGGGAATTCCCTTGTTTCTGGAGAAGCCGGTGGCCACCAATGAGCAGGATTTGCTCCGGCTCAAGCAGGGGGTTGAGTCTTCGGCAACCGAAGTGGTCGTCTCTTTTCCGCTGCGGGCAGCGCCTTTGCTCAAGTTGGTGAAGGAGATTGTCGATTCGGGAAAAATCGGTACGGTCGAACACGTGCAGGCGGTGAACAATGTCCCGTACGGCGGTGTCTATTATCACCACTGGTATCGTGACGAGCAGGAAACGGGCGGGCTCTTTTTGCAGAAGGCCACCCACGATTTTGATTATATCAACTATCTGCTGGGGTTGCAGCCGACGATGGTTTGCGCCATGACGTCCAAACAGGTTTTCAAGGGGAACAAAACGGCCGGTTTGAAATGTGCCGAATGCGATGAACGGGAGATTTGCCCGGACAGTACGGTCCATATCCGCAAGTTGCCGCACGAAACGCCGGCAGGCGAATACTGCTGTTTTGCCGTCGATACGGGAAACGAGGATTCCGGAAGCGCGCTGATCCGGTATGAGACGGGGATGCACGCAGTCTATACGCAAAATTTCTATGCCCGGCGAAAGGCTGCCAGCCGGGGTGCCCGTCTGCTTGGCTATAAAGGGACGCTGGAGTTTGATTTTTATGCCAATGCGATTAAGGTTTACATGCACCATTCACCGCGGGTTGAAACTTATGAATTGACCGAAGAGGCAGGTCATTTTGGCGGCGATGCGGTACTGGCCCGCAATTTCATCGAGGTGATGAAGGGAAAGGCGAAGTCGAGCGCCCCGCTGGATGCGGGTTTGCTCAGCGCATGGATGTGCCTGAAAGCACGGGAGTCTGCGCGGACCAATACGTTTCAGCCGATTCTCTGGCCAGGGGGAGTTCGCGCGCACGATTCCGGGGAGGGGAAAGGTCATGCCTGAAATCAAAATCGGCATCATCGGCCTCGATACTTCACATGTTACGGCCTTCACCCAATTGCTGAATGATCCGGATCATCCGCATCATGTGCCGGGAGGCCGGGTGGTCGCAGCTTTTCCGGGCGGTTCGCCCGATTTTGAACTCAGTTTTTCGCGCGTCGGGGGTTACACACGTCAACTTCGCGATCAGTTTGGCGTTCGCATCACCGCCACACCGGAAGCCACAGCCGAGCAGTGCGATGCCATTTTGCTGGAGTCTGTCGATGGGCGGGTGCACTTGCAGCAGTTCAAAAAAATCGTGCCATTCGGGAAACCGGTTTTCATTGATAAGCCTTTGGCCCTCAATTCTGCTGATGTCCGTGCCATGCTTGAACTGGCCGCAGAACATCGCGTCCCACTGATGAGCTGTTCTGCCCTGCGCTACGCGGAAGCGTTGACGACTGCGCTCGCTGACGGCGGGCAAGAAGCCGTTTTCGGAGCGGATTGCTATGGGCCGATGCCGCTGGAACCGACACAGCCGGGACTCTTCTGGTACGGCATTCATCCGGTTGAGATGCTGTTTGCCATCCTGGGAAAAGGTTGCCTCGATGTCACCGCGATCAGCAATGACGGGCAAGAGATGGCGGTGGGACTCTGGAAGGACGGCCGCATCGGCACCGTTCGCGGCAACCGCAAGGGAAACAACGGATTTGGCGCCTTGCTTCACCGTCAGACGGGAACGCAGTACGTCGATGTGAACTCCGGCGCAAAACCTTATTATGCCAGTCTGCTTGAGCGGATAATGGAGATGTTTGTGACGGGGAAGCCGCCTGTCGACCCGGAGGAGACGTGGCAGATAATCCGCTTTATTGAGGCAGTGAATGAAAGCCGGCAGACAGGAAGAAAGGTGTCATTATAACGGACACCTGATCCATGGCGGCAAAGGGGAGGCGGTGTAGTGTTGTTGAATTTTGGTCTGGCTTCGATGTTCTACCGATACAGTTGGGGGCATAATGATTGGCTGGAAGCGCAACGGGATACGGCCGTCCGGCACGTGGATCTTGCCTGCTGCCGGAGGGACAGCGCGGCTTTTCAGGTTTTGGTCGCCGCAGATGAGCCGTTTCTTCTTACCGTCAGCACAGATCCCCAGTTTTGGAAAGGAGGACCGCTGCCGGTCATCCGGCTTGATGTCGAACTGGATGCCCCGTTGCAACTGGAAGTTAAATTGATCGGCCTGGTCGAAGATGATGACCGCTGTTTAAAATCTGACGTGTTGCTGGAGAAAAGTTCGTTATTTGTGGAGCGGCGAAAAATTCAGGCTGTGTGGGTGGAGTGCCACGCGACGGAGGATACCCGGCCCGGAATTTATCATGGGAAGATCCGTTTGTACAGCCACACTCTGTTTGAAGATGAAAGGACGGCCGGTGAATGTTCCTTTTCCCTCACTGTGAAAGATTGGATGTTGCCTGAACCGAAGGAATACCAATTTTATCTTGACCTGTGGCAACATAATGCAAACATTGCCAGAAGGTATCAGGTGCCTCTTTGGTCGGACGAACATTTTGCCATTTTGGATCGTTATTTGCACAGCCTGGCCCAGCTGGGACAGAAGGCGGTCACGGCGGTCGTTTCGGAAATCCCATGGTCGGGGCAATACAGTTTTCGGGATCGGGAACCCGCCGATTTGTTCGAGTACAGCATGGTGCGGATCACTCGGGAGACCAATGGTCGGTTTTCTTATGATTTTTCCGCGTTGGATCGTTATGTGCAAATGGCGGAACAACACGGCATTGCCGCGGAGATCGAACTGTTCGGGTTGCTGGGCATTTGGCAGGACGAGGAGGCGGGCTACGGGTCGGTGATGGCGGATCACCCGGATGGAGTGCGGATCCGTTATTATGACCAAAGCTCGTGCACCTTCCGCTTTATCCGCAAACGGGCCGATTTTGACGCATATGTTCAGGCCCTGCATCACCATTTGATCGACAAGGGGTGGATCGAACGGGTTCGTGTCCTGGCCGACGAGCCAAAAGATTTTGCCCTCTTTCAGAAGCAATTGGCCGCGTTGCAGGAAGCAGCTCCGTCTTTTCGCTATAAGTTGGCCATTCATCGCACCGAGTTTATTCAAAAAAATCCGGGACCCATTCATGATTATGTCCCGATCTTGAATTGTGTCGCTGCCGAATACACCCGTCTGCTGGATCTGAAGAGGCAACTTCCGGGAAAGATACTTTTCTACGTTTGCTGTTACCCTGATTTTCCCAACACCTTTCTCTCCTCTCCGCCACTGGAAAGCAGAGTGATCCCCTGGTTGGTGGAGAAATTGCAGCTGGACGGCTTTTTGCGCTGGAATTACACGGTTTGGCCGGAAAGTCCACTGGAGAAACTCTCCTATCGCGCTCCGGGCTGGAAAGCCGGCGACATGAACTTCGTCTATCCCGGTGCTGCCGGAAAACCGTTGCTTTCACTTCGCTACAAATGGCTGCAAAGAGGCATTCGGGATTATGAATTGATGCAGCTTTTGAAGCGCTCCGGACAGTCGGAAAAAGTGGAAAATTTGTTGAACCGGGTGTTCCGTTTTCGGGATGCCGGCGAGCTGCACCCGGAAGCCCGAAAGAAAAACACGGAGCTGTACAGTTTGGAGCCGTCCGATTATGACCGCCTGATCGGCGATCTCTGACATTGAATCTCGGGAAAAAAATCCCGCATACTGACCTGCAAATTTTTCGGAAAAGAGGTGAAAATCTGCTGCCAAAGGCGGAGGAGCAGCAGAGTGTTTCCATGCCGGATATTCGTTTGCTCCAAACGGATGAACTGAAAGAGGCTGTTCAACTTTCCGACCGGATCTTCCGCAAATCCGGCCGGAGGTCGATGGTTGAATCGTTTCCCCAGGTGTTTTCTTCCAGCCTCCGGCAGTCGTTCGGTGCGTTTGGGGGGGGAAACTGGTATCATTTGTGGGGCTGGTTCCTTCCGTAGTCCGGATCGGTTCGGCGCGATTGTCCGTGTATTCTGCCGGTTCGGTTTGCACGCACCCGGAATATCGCGGGAAAGGCTATGCCGGTGCGGTTTTGCATTGCCTTTTGTCTCATGTAGACAAAGCGGGAGCTTCCCTGTTGCTGGTGTCCGGCTATGGCCCGTTGTACAGGCGAATGGATTGTGTTCGCTTCGGAGCGGTTTCCCGTTTTACCATCGACCCGGATTCCGCAGCTGTCATCGCCAGGAAACCGGAGATGGCAAATGTCCGGTTCAGGGAACTGGAACCGGCGGATTGGTTTTCGTTGGCAAGATTGGCCGGGCTGCGCGAAGTTTGTTACGAGCAGAGCCTTTGGGATATAGCCAACCTGATCCAGGCCCGGGCGATGGCCGATTGCCTTAAGCTACATCACAAGGTGTGGGTCGCAGAGCGGGAAGGGCGGGCGGACGCTTTTGTCACAGTGGGCGTTCCTGATCAACCAAATCCGGAGCAGCCGGCGCTTGCCATCGAATGGGCGGGTCACCCCCGTCTGATTGCAGGAACGCTTGCTCATGTGTTCCGGTCTGAACAAATCGGCCGGTTGGATGTACCGGTTCCATGGTACGAAACGGAGCTGCTTGAGGCCTTGTCTCCCGCGCAGCATCAATCCGAGCAAAATTTGGGAACCGTCCGCATCATCAATCCGGAAAGGCTGATCAGTCAGCTCCGGCCTTATTTGTGTGAGAAAGACCGGCGCTCAGGTGAAAGTTTGCGGGTTTGGCAGCAGCCGGACGGCCGGATCAGGATCAGCTGCAACGGTCAGGATGATGTTCTCGATATCCGCTCGTTCGCGTCGCTGTTGTTTGACCCCGAACCGCATGATACGGGCAAGCCGGGTTTTCGATCGGCCGTGCAGAAATTGTTCCCGGTTCCGTTTCCCTATGCCGGCGGACTGAACTATGTGTAGGAATCGGCGGAAAAGAGCGTACATGAGATCAGGCGCGGAAGGAGATGTTTCAGTCCCAGGCCGCTCATGCCGCTTTTCACGGAAGCCGGGAAAACTTACCGAATTTTAGAAGTCTCTCTTTTGCAGAATTTGTCACGACAGGTGGATTTGGAATCTTTATAATTCTGAATAAATTGACAATTTATTTTCTTAATTTTATAATACAAGTATAATACATGTATTAATTTATTGTATAAAATCGATATTTACAGAATGATATAACTCACGGAAAGACAAACAAAATCAGGAGAGAAAAGGAACCGGATCAACTGTCGGGAGCCTCGGACGGGAAGAGGGGCCCGGTTCGGCTTGCCGATGTTAATTTCATGCAAAAGGTGGATTTGGCGATGAACATGGCGCGTGTAGGAGTGTTACTGGACCGGAAGGCGGCTGTGCGCCGGTGGGAATACGGGTTGAATGTTTTTCAGGCCTATATCGGCGAAATTTTGGCTCATGCGGGGATCCCGTTCAAATGGGTGGACGGGGTGGAACAGCTGTCTGAACAATCTCTCGATGTTTTGATTGTCGCCCTGGAACGCAAAGATGCAGAAACTGCTTCCGGGATCTGGAATTTTGCCGAACGGGGAGGGACGGTGATAGCCTGCGGGAGGCTTTCCTGCCTTGCCGGACGGCTTGGGTTTTCCGAAGGAAGGACGCTGGGCCCGGGTTATGTGCAGTTGCCGGCGGAATGGGGGGCCATGAGGCCGCTGAGGTTTTTGCAGGCTGCTCCCTGGATCGCTGTGGAAAAAAATGAGCATTTTTGCCGCGGGATCGGCCGGGTTTTCAGGGATGAGCCGCATGGAGAGGAAAGCGGGGCCGCTTTGCTCCAATTTCGGGTGGGCAAAGGTGTGATCGATCGCTGGGCCGTGGAGATCGGAGAGACGGTTGTCGGGCTTCAGCAGGGGAGAGGGCCGGTGATCGAAGACGGAATTCCCGCCCCGGACGGAACCGGTTCTGTTGATGACGGAATCCTGAAAGCGGACGACCGCAGTGAAATGGACTGGGAGTTGGACCGCCGGAGAACGGAATCCGGAACTCCTTATTTTGCTTGGCCGTATGCCGATTGGTGGAGAGAAGTCCTGATCAGCCATTTGTTGAGGAGAGTGACTGGCCGGGGGATGACATTGCCTTTTCTCGGGTACTGGCCCGCCGGAATCTCGCATGTGGCGATGCTTTCCCATGACAGTGACCTGAATGTGGATGAGTCGGCCGAAGTCACCCTTTCCGTGCTTGAGGAGTGTGGGGTGAAATCCACATGGTGCATGCTCGAACCGGGATACAGCCCTCGTATTTATCAAAAGGTGCGGGCGGCCGATCATGAATTGGCCTTTCATTACAACGCGCTGGAGCAGGACGGTGGCAAGTGGGATCAAGCGGAATTCCGGCGTCAGCTCCGCTGGTTGAAAGAGGAGACGGGTCTTGAGACGGTCACTTCCAATAAGAATCACTATACCCGTTTTGAAGGCTGGGGAGAATTGTTTCGCTGGTGCGAAGCCTGCGGCATTATGTCCGATCAGACGAGGGGGCCCAGCAAAAAAGGAAACGTCGGTTTCTTGTTTGGCACATGCCATCCTTATTTTCCGATCGCCTGGTCAGATGAGAGAAACCGCATCTATGACGTGCTGGAAATCGGCTTCCTGACACAGGATCTCGATCATTTTCGTTTGGCTGACAGCAGCCTGATCGTCCCGTTTCTCGAGCAGGTGCGACGTGTGCAGGGGGTGGCCCATTTTCTGTTCCATCAGGTTCATATTTACCGGCAGCCGCTGGTGCGCGAGGCCTTGCGCAAAGTGGTCGCCGAGGCAAAACAACGGGGATTCGTCTTCTTGACCGGCAAACAGATCAACGATTGGGAACGGGCCCGCCGCAGAGTCCGGATCGAGGGCATGAACGCAGACGGTTCTGTTTGCCTGTCCAGTGACACCGACCTGGACGATCTGGTGATATGGGTTCCTCTTCCCCGCTCTCATCTACGCCGTTCAGACGGATCTGCGGTAATGAAATTCGGGGTACCCTGCGTCAGGAGAGTGGTGACTGTCAAAGCGGGGGGGGCAGAAATCAAAGCCGGTGAGACAACGAAAAAAGATGGGAGAGATCCGCGATGAATAAACGCAGGTTGGCGTTGCACGGCGGACCGAAAGTGAAGACATCGCCGTTTGGCACAGGCAAACGTTTTGGCGTGGAAGAAGAGAAAGAGCTGATGGAGGCGCTGGAACAAAATACGCTGTTTTACCATCACGGAAAAAAAGTAAAGCAGTTTTTGCGCGATTTTAATAAATTGTACGGCGTGAAATACAGTGTGGCCACCTCTTCCGGTACGGCTGCCATCCACGTGGCGCTGGGAGCGGCCGGAGTAAGCGTGGGAGATGAGGTGATCACGAGCCCGATTACCGACCAGGGCACGATAATCGGGATTCTTTATCAGAATGCGATTCCGGTGTTTGCCGATGTCGATCCTCATACGTACAACATGGACCCGCAATCAATCGAGTCCCGCATCACTTCACGGACCAAAGCGATTCTGGTCGTCCATCTGGCCGGCAATCCCTGCGATATGGATCCGATTATGGAAATTGCCCGCAAACACCATTTGAAGGTGATTGAAGACTGCGCACAAAGCTATCTGAGCCGGTACAAAGGGCGGCTGGTCGGCACGATCGGGGATTACGGATGTTTCAGCACGAACGATTTCAAACATATCTCAACGGGAGACGGGGGAATCGTGACGGTCAACTCGGGAGATGAGGAGGAGTATCGCGTCGTTCACGCTTTTGCCGACAAGAATTATCAGCGTTTCGCCGGACAGGTGCAGCGGGATCTGTCCTATCTGGCCCCCAATTACCGGATGACCGAATTGCAAGGCGCGGTCGGTGTCGCCCAACTCAGGAAACTTCCCTGGATTTGTGAGAGAAGGCATCAATATGGGGAGCGTCTCAGCAAAGGCATCCGCGGTTTGCCGGGGGTGCAGGCTCCCCGGGTTTACGAAGGCGGCTGGTCCAGCTATTGGTTTTACATGTTCCGCCTCGATCTGTCAGCTCTCTCCTGCAGCCGCGAAGAGTTTTCCCGGGCATTGGCAGCGGAAGGGATTCCCAACCAGCCGGGCTATATTCCCGAAGTGATTTATTTGCAGCCGCTATTTCAAAAGAGGCAGGCTTACCTGAACAGTCATTTCCCGTTTGACCTGTCCGATGTTGCTTACCCTAGGGGGCTCTGTCCGACGGCGGAGCAGATTTTGCAAACGTCGATTCGCGTTGGCATCAGTGAGTTTTTCAGCGAACAGGATATCGAGGAGATGATTGAGGCGGTTGGGAAAGTGGCATCTTGGTACGCGCATTGAGGGGGAGCGGAATGATTCTGAATTGTAGCGCCATGGGAAATGAATGCAAGGGGGCTGCGCCGATCAAGAGGATGAGGGGCGGCGGGAACGTCGGCGCGGGAGAAACGGAATGAGGGCGATGCTGGCACTGGGAACGGCCAAAGTGGACATCACTCCGCTCAAACCGGTTCCTTTGGCCGGTTTTATGAAACGGGCCGGGCCTTTTGACGGAATATCGCAGCCCCTCTACGCCAGAATTTTGTTTTTTGAACAAGAGGAGATCCCGGGCCGGAAACGGGCTGCAGTGCTCGTATCGGCGGACATTATCTGGTGGGGCCAGGAATTGACGGCAAGGTTGCAACACCGGTTGGCAGAAAGGTGGGGAATCCGGGAACCGTTTGTGATCCTGCATGCCACTCATACCCATTCCGCCCCGCAGACCACTTATCGCTTTACCCCTTCGTTGGGCAAACCTGATTCCGGGTATATGGAAAGGCTGGAAGAACGGGTCTTCGCGGGAATTGAAGCGGCAGCCGGCAGGGTCGAACCCGTGATGGCGGAGCGGGGAAGAGGGGAGTGTCATTTCGGCATTCATCGCCGCAAACGGATCGGCGGCAGGATGGAAATGGCCCCCAATCCGGACGGGCCGGCTGATCCCGAAGTGAATGTGGTGCGCTTTTATACCCGGTCAGGGCAGACGAAAGCGGTGCTTGTTCACTTTACCTGTCATCCGACCACAACGGAAGAGAATTTCGTTTCTCCCGAGTATCCCGGCGTGGCCATGGAAAAAATCGAGCGCAGTTTGGACGCGGAGGCAGTGGCCGCTTTTTTGCAGGGATGTTGCGGGGATATCCGTCCCGCGTTGGTCAGGTCAGGGCGATTTTATCGGGGAAGCAGGAAAGAAGTCGCCATGCTGGGGAACACACTTGCCAATGAGGCGATCCGCCTTTTGCAGCAACCGATGGAATCGCTTCGGCCTTGCCGGTTGACGGGAAGAACGGCCAGCATTTCTTTGCCTTTTCAGAAGTTGCCGACAACGGCCGAGTTGGAGCAGGTGAAAGATCAGCCGACCGTGATAGGGGAATGGGCGAGATTGCTGTTGCAGGAACCGGAACGGATTCGCCCCGGCATCCCGCTGAAGATCAATTGGCTGAAGCTTGTGGAAGGATTGTCACTGTTGACGATGAACGCGGAGATCGTAGTGGAATACGGGCTGTTTGTCAAACGGCAGTTAGGCGGTTCTGTGCTGCCTGTTCCATACAGTAACGGGATGATCGGTTATGTGCCGACAGCCGGGCAGGTGGCGGAAGGGGGCTATGAAGCGCGGGATTCGCTGTTGTACTTCGGGTTGCCCGCTCCGTTTGCCCCTTCGATCGAAGAGGAGATTTATTCGGCCATTCTCAATCTGATAGAAGAAAAATAAACGGGGGAGTTCATTTCCTGTAAAGGATTCCGGGCAGGAGGATAAAACCGTGAAATTTCTGGTGGGGATCGATGCAGGCGGCACAAATACCGTCTGTGGCCTGTTGGACGGCAGAGGCAATCTTCTTCACAAAATCCAGGAGCCTACCGAAGCGCATCTGGGTTATGAACAGGTGATTGACAAGATCGCCCGGATGGTGAAGTCGCTTCTGGCATCGGAACAAATCGCTCCCGGACAGGTGCTGGCCGTTGGCATTGGCAATCCCGGCCTGGTCGATCCGGATCGCGGGCTGGTGCGGTTCGCCGGCAATCTGGGATGGCGGGATGTCGAAGTGGTGAAGTTGCTTCAAAACAGACTGAATATTCCGGTTTTCGCAGACAATGATGTGAGAATGTACGCATTTGGTGAAGCGATCAGAGGCGCCGGAAGGGGTTATGATCATGTGCTGGCCATTACCCTCGGAACCGGGATCGGCGCAGCGATGGTCAACCAGGGGCAGATGTATTACGGCAGCGGGTTTATGGCAGGCGAAATCGGTCATATTCGCATGGACGGAGAACAGGCTCCCTGTGCTTGCGGCATGTACGGATGCCTGGAGACCGTTGCGTCGGCCACCGGCATCGTCAGACAGGTTCGCGAGGCGATTGCCAATGGAAAATCAAGCCTTTTGCAGTCGTGGTTTCCGGGTGAAAATCTGTGCAAAATCACGGCGGCCGATGTGTCCAAAGCATACGATGCCGGTGATGCCGTGGCAGTCGAGGTACTGCAGCATACCGGGAAGTTATTGGGCAAGGCGCTTTCGTATGCCGTGTCGTTGTTCAGTCCGGATGTGATCGTGATCGGCGGGGGAGTTGCCCGGGCGGGAGAACGGTTGTTGCACCCGGCCCGGGAGGAGTTGAAGCGCTTTGTTTACAAAGGATATTGGGCGCGTCTGACCATACGGACGGCCACATTGCTGGATGATGCCGGGGTGATCGGCAGCGGGCTTCTTGCCAGGCAAAGATTGGAGGAGGCATCACCCGCTCAGCTGCATCAGCATCACCGAAATGGAAATAGGGAGGAGAAATGATGGTGCAAACACACACTTATCAAGAGATTAAACGGCAACCGGAGACGTGGAGGCAGACAATCGGGATGGCATTGTCCCGGGCGGATGAGGTAAAACAAACATTTGCCGCACTTCAGCCCGAGGAAGTGATTTTTACCGGTTGCGGAACCTCCTACTATGTTTCGATCGCCGCCGCGGCTGCTTTTCAGGAAAAAACCGGACTTCCCGCCTGGTCGGTGCCTGCTTCGGAAGTGTTTCTCAACCCGGGTTCCGTATTTTCCAAAAAAAGAAAAACGATACTGGTCGGCTGCTCCCGCTCGGGCAATACTACCGAAGTTGTCCGGGCAATTGAATTTGCACGGCAGAACAAGCTGGCCCATTGTTTCGCCATCACCACCCGGCCTTCCAGCCAATTGGCCGATAAGGCGGATACGGTGTTTCATTTGTCGCACGTGCAGGAAAACAGCGTGGTGATGACTGGTTCTTTTACCAATATGTTGCTGGCCGCACAGCTGCTGGCGGGGATTCTGCCGGGAGATGAAGCATATCTGGGGGAATTAAAACGGTTGCCGGAAATCGGGGAAGACGTGATCGCCAGGGTGGAGTCGCTGGCGAAGGATATCGGAAAAGACCGGAATTTCAGCCATTATATTTATTTGGGGATGGGGGCACAGTTCGGCTTGGCCAATGAGGGAATGTTGAAGTTGAAAGAGATGACGCAACTTTTTTCCGAGACATTTAATCCGCTCGAATTCCGGCATGGCCCGATTTCCGTGTTAGATGAAAAATGCCGGGTCATCCTGCTGAGCAGCCAGTCGATCCGGCCTTACGAACGGGATGTTGTCGATGATGTGCGGAAATTTGGTGCCAATGCATTGGTCATCGGCGATCGGCTGGAAGATTTTCAATGCGATATCAAAATTGAACTGAACAGCGGCCTCACAGATCTCGCCCGGGGTGTCCTTTATCTGCCGTTTTTGCAGCTGCTGGCTTATTACCGAACGCTGGATTTGGGGCTGAATCCCGACAGGCCGAGAAATCTGGATAAAGTGGTCTTGTTGAAAAACTAGCTTATCTGGACTGGAGACGGCGGGTACAAAGAGCGAAAATTCGGCAAGCCCCCGGGGGTGAAGCCCTGAAAATGGGGAGGGTCGCGGCACCCATCCGACCGGACATGCGGATCAAATCATTGAAAAAAGGGGGCCAATATATGGCGGCAATTGACTGGCTCATCCTGATTCTCTATTTCCTGTTGATGATTGGAATCGGTGTCTGGTCATATCGCCGGGTAGGAAATGCGGAGGATTATTTTACGGCCGGCGGAAAAATGCCATGGTGGCTCGCCGGAGTGTCTCACCACATGTCCGGCTACAGTGCTGCCGTGTTTGTGGCATATGCGGCCGTTGCCTACCAGTACGGGTTCACGATCTACGTGTGGTGGGCTGTTCCGGTGTCGATTGCCGTTTTTGCCGGGGCTTTTACGATTGCTCCGCGCTGGACGCGCTTAAGGGAGCATTACCAAATCGGATCGCCGCTGGAATACCTGTCCACTCGTTACAATGTCCCGACGCACCAGCTCATGGCATGGAGCGGCATTTTGTTAAAAGTTTTCGATATCGGTGCCAAGTGGGCGGCGATTGCCATTCTCCTGCAAGTGTTTACCGGTCTTCCGCTCTCTGCCGGCATTCTGCTCTCAGGTGGTGTATCGCTCATTTACTCGACGATCGGCGGGCTGTGGGCTGATGCCTTGACCGACTTCGCACAATTCCTCATCCAGTTGGCCGCCGGGATTGCCATGTTTGTGATCGTGCTGGCCAATCTAGGAGGGATCGGCGCGATTGCCGGGATGTGGAGCCGGTTGCCGGCGGGGCATTCGGACTTGTTTGCCGGGCCGTATACGCTCTGGTTTGCGCTGGCGTTTCTGCTGATCGATTTTTTCAGCTACAACGGTGGCACGTGGAACCTGGCCCAACGATATATTGCAGCACCGTCCGGTTCCGAAGCCCGTAAGGCTGCGCTTCTCTCCGGTATCCTCTATCTCTTCTGGCCCCTGGTTCTGTTTTATCCGATGTGGGCCGCGCCGATTTTCTTCCCGCATCTGAAGCAGCCCGACCAATCTTATGCTTTGCTGGCGACGAAGTTTTTGCCGCACGGTCTGACCGGATTGGTTCTCGCCGGGATGTTCAGCCACACGATGGCCATGACCACGTCTGATGCGAATGCCATTTCCTCAGTTTTCACACGCGATATTTTTCCGAGGCTGCGCGGCAAGTGGACCATGCTGAGCAGCCGGGGCGAGTTGATCGTCGCCCGCACGACGACGCTGGTGCTTGTTTTGCTGACCATGATCGTGGCTGTGGAACAGAGAGCATTTGGCGGGGTGCTGGGACTCCTGGTCTCCTGGTTTGGGGCCTTGGTCGGGCCGGTCTCAGTTGCCATGCTGCTTGGGTTGTTGCCCGCGTTTCGCAACAGCGGACCGGCAGCCGCCATCGTCTCGCTCATGGCCGGAGTGTTCACATTTGCGCTCGACAAAACCGTCTTTGACGTCAGTGAAGCGGCACAACAAGGGTTGCCGGTGCTGGTATCGGCCATCGTTTTTGCGGTGACGGGCTGGTGTACCCGCAACCGCCGCCCGGAAGTGGAGCAAATGATGGAAGTCCTCAGCGGGGATTCCGGGGATTCAGAATCGCCCGGATGATGGCCGGCAAACGGAAAAACAGGAAGGAGGAGGCTTCCGTGAGTCGGGGATTGGAACCGATGATCAAGAAAACGGTGGATACTTTGCAGGTACATGTGTTCGAGAATCGGAATGCGATGGGAATGGCCGCTGCGGCAAAGACGGTGGAGAAGATGAAGGAAACATTGTTCCGGCAGGGCAGAGTGCGCATGGTTTTTGCCGCGGCGCCCTCGCAAAATGAATTTCTTGAGCACCTTTGCCGTGCGGACGGAGTGGACTGGACGCGTGTGACGGCCTTTCACATGGACGAGTACATCGGACTGCCGGAGGATGCGCCGCAACGGTTTTCCCGATACCTTCAGGAACATTTGTTTCGCCATGTTCAACCGGGCACGGTTCACCTGATGAACCCGGGTAATGATCCGGAGCAGGAATGCATCCGCTATGCCCGCTTGCTGAATGAAGCGCCGATTGATATTGTCTGCCTCGGAATCGGAGAGAACGGACATATTGCTTTCAACGATCCCGGTGTCGCCGATTTTGCCGATCCTGTTGTGGTGAAAACCGTCGAGCTTGATGAGGCATGCAGGAAGCAGCAGGTTCACGACGGATGTTTTCCCGATCTTGCCTCTGTTCCGAAAACGGCATTGACCCTGACTGTACCAGCGCTCGTCTCAGCCCGTCATCTCATTTGTGTTGTCCCGGGGCCCACAAAACGCCAGGCGGTGCACAGGACGCTCACGGGTCCGGTTTCTCCGGATTGTCCGGCATCAATCCTGCGGACACACGGGGATTGTATTCTGTATTTGGACGGGGAGTCTTACGGGGGGAGTCAGCATGCAGGAAACTGAGCTCCGGCTGGTTGAAGGGGTGGACTATCGAACCGGATCTCCCGTTGCCGTTGAGATTGAGGACGGCAGGATCCGCGACATTCGCAATATCAAGAGAAGTGACGATTTACCGTGGCTGGCACCGGGCTTCGTCGATCTGCAAGTGAATGGATTTGCCGGAATCGATCTGAATGCGTTGCCGCTGTCCGCTGAAGCGCTGTTTTCCTTGACCCGGATGTTATGGGCGGAAGGAGTGACGGCTTATTTGCCAACCGTCATTACCAACAGCGATGAAGCCATTGAGGAAGCGCTGCGGGTGATTGCGGCGGCAATCCGCGAAGAGCCTCTGCTCGAACGGATCATTCCGGGCATTCACCTGGAAGGGCCATTTATCTCGCCGGAAGACGGACCGCGCGGAGCCCATGATCCGGCTTATGTAAAACCCCCGGATTGGACGCTGTTCCAACGCTGGCAAAACGCGGCTGCCGGGCGTATCCGCCTGGTTACGCTTTCGCCGGAGTGGCCGGATGCCATCGATTTTATCGAAAAATGTGTCCGAACCGGTGTACGCGTCGCGATCGGACACACGGCAGCCGGTACAGAACAGATCGCTGCTGCCGTTCGTGCGGGGGCGAGCCTGTCCACGCACCTCGGCAATGGAGCACATGCGATGTTGCCGAGACACCCCAACTACATTTGGGATCAGCTCGCCGAAGATCAATTGCTGGCAACGATGATCGGTGACGGATTTCACTTGCCCGATTCCGTGTTGAAGGTCTTTCTTGCCATGAAAAAGGAAAAGGCGATGCTGGTCAGCGATGTCGTCAGTCTCGGGGGAGGCGAACCGGGGGAGTATGAAACGCATATCGGCGGGAAAGTGGTGTTGACGCCGGAGGGAAAACTGCATCTGAAAGAGCAGCCGCAGCTGTTGGCCGGTTCGGTGCAGACTTTGCGTCAGAGTGTGTCCTATTTGATCCGGAAACAACTCTGCAAGTTGCCCCAAGCTTGGGATATGGCCTCAGTCAGGCCTGCTGCTTACCTCGGGTTGCCGGCGCTGCGGGGGTTGGCGGCCGGAGCCCCGGCAGATCTGGCCGTCTTTAAACAGACAGCCGGGGAAATCCGCATTTTCCGGACGATTAAACGAGGTTGCGTCCTGCATGAAACTGGGTGACAACCGGAAAAGGAGGAGTGGCGCGTGGCGGAAACGGTCATGGAGCAGTACTTTCGCAAAATCGTGGCTCATCTGGAAAGGTTGCGGGAAGAAGCGGACGCGGTCAAACGTGCCGCGCGATTGATCGCGGATCATGTCAAACAGGACAAGATCGTGTACGTTTACGGACCCGGAGGCCATTCAAATCTGGGGGCGCAGGAAATCTTTTTCCGGGCCGGAGGGCTTATGCACATCAGCGCGATTCTCGATGAAGGCACGCTTTTAAGCGGGGGGGCCCTGCGCTCTATGGCGATCGAACGCACCCCGGGATACGGAGCGATCGTCATCGATGATTACCAGCTCGGGGCCGGTGATCTGCTCATCATCGTCAATGCTTACGGAATCAATGCGGCGACCATCGACGCGGCACTGGAAGCAAAACGGCGGGGGGTGACCACGATCGGCGTAACCTCGGTGCAACATGCCGCCATGACCCCGGAAAACCATCCGGCCCGCCATCCGACAAAGAAAAATCTGTATGAACTCGTCGATGTTGTTTTGGACTGCAAGGTGGAAGTGGGAGATGCGGTTGTCAGCATTCCCGGTCTGGAGCAGCGTGTCGCGGCGATTTCCACTTTTGCCAATGCTTACCTGTTGAACAGTCTGATGGCGGAAGCGGTACAGCTTTTGGTTCTGGAGGGAGTGACACCGCCGATCTGGATGAGCGGAAACGCCCCTGGCGGCGACGAGGCCAATGCGCGGTTTATTGATCGCTTCAAAGGACGGATCAAAAAGCTGTAGATCGTTGATCAGGCCGCGTTGTGATCTTTCTTTTGCGGAAGTGCTTGGGTTTCAGCAGATTTTCGGCCCGGGAAGAGATGCCCGGGTCTTTCGCTTGTTTCACTCCGGAACACGGAATGACGCTGATTCGTTGACTGTTTAAAATACGCGGTTGTATAATAAAATTCAGTGTCATAATTTCGGATGGAGGGTACATAGGTGTTAACGACGATTAAAGAGGCAGCCGCGCATGTCGGACAAGAGGTAAAACTGGGCGCATGGCTTTACAATAAACGCTCGAGCGGAAAAATCATGTTTTTGCAGTTGCGTGACGGAACTGGTTTTATCCAGGGAGTTTTGCTGAAAAATCAAGTATCTCCCGAGATCTGGGAAGATGCAAAAAAGTTGACCCAAGAGAGTTCCTTGTATGTTTGGGGCGTTGTCCGGCAGGATGAACGCGCTCCGAGCGGTTTTGAGTTGGACGTGACCAAGATCGAGGTGATTCAGGTTGCCGACGAGTATCCGATTGCCAAAAAGGAGCACGGTGTCGACTTTCTGATGGATCACCGCCATCTGTGGATTCGTTCCCCGAAACAGCGGGCCATCCTCAACATCCGCGCGGAAATTATCCGGGCGGTGCAGGCGTTTTTGGACAAACACGGCTTTACGCGGGTGGATCCGCCGATTCTGACTCCTTCTTCCTGTGAAGGAACCACCAATCTGTTTCACACGAAGTATTTCGATGAAGATGCTTATTTGACGCAAAGCGGTCAGCTGTACATGGAAGCGGCGGCGATGGCCCTGCGCAAAGTGTACTCGTTCGGCCCGACGTTTCGCGCCGAAAAATCGAAAACGCGCCGCCATCTGATCGAGTTTTGGATGATTGAACCGGAAATGGCTTTTGTCGATCACGAGGAGAGCCTGAAGATCCAAGAACAACTGCTTGCCCACGTGGTGCAATCCGTTTTGGATCATTGTCAGGCAGAGCTTAAAACATTGGATCGTGACATCTCCGCCCTTGAAAAAGTAAAGGCGCCTTTCCCGCGCATCACCTATGACGAAGCGGTTGAACTGCTGCATAAAGAAGGCTTTGCCGATTTTAAATGGGGGGACGACTTTGGGGCGCCGCATGAGACTAAAATCGCGGAAAGCTTTGACCGGCCGGTATTTATCACCCATTACCCGACTGAAGTAAAGGCGTTTTATATGAAGCCGGATCCCAACCGCCCTGAAGTGGTGTTATGTGCCGATCTGATTGCACCGGAAGGATATGGGGAGATCATCGGGGGCAGTCAGCGCATCGACGACCCCGAATTGCTGGAAAAGCGATATGAAGCTCACAATCTTCCGCGCGAAGCTTACCAATGGTACCTGGATCTCAGAAAATACGGGACTGTTCCCCATTCGGGATTTGGTCTCGGACTGGAGCGGACGGTGGCGTGGATCTGCGGCTTGGATCATGTTCGCGAAACCATTCCGTTCCCGCGTATGCTTAACCGTTTATACCCGTAAGGAGAATCGGGATCAAGTGAGGGGCATCGGTTCAAACCGATGCTTTTCCATTTTTCAAGTCTATTTTACGCCAAAATTCCTGTGGTATAGTAGAAAGACAAGCGAGGTGGATAAGCATGGATGGAAAAGGATCAGTGCAGACGGCTCTGGTTCAACTCCTGCAGCAGGGCTCCCTCTCTTTGCCCGTTCTCTTATTGACGGAGTATAAACGGGTCGGATTATCTGAAACGGAAGTTATGTTATTGATTCATATTCTTTTCTTTCAGGAGAAGGAACAAAAGCTGTTTCCGACGGTTAGTGAATTGGAGATGAGGATGAATCTCACACAGGAACAGATCGTCGATATGATTCAGCGGCTGGTGCGCGGCGGCTATTTGCGGATTGAACATGAGGTGAATGAGTACGGAGTCCGCAGTGAACGCTATTCCCTTGTACCGCTGATGCAACAGCTGGTTTCCTCATTTATTGACCGGGATTCGGCGGAGGAAGAGTTGGATGGGGAGACATACGATCGAGTTTTCCAGCTGTTTGAACAAGAGTTTGGCCGGCCTTTGTCACCGATGGAATGCCAAATGCTGGCGAGATGGATTGATGAAGACGGATATTCGCAAGAATTGATTGAATCCGCCTTGCGGGAAGCGGTCTTTTGCAGCAAGCTGAATTTCCGGTACATCGACCGGATTTTGTTTGAATGGCAGCGCAATAATGTGCGGACAGCGGAGGAAGCAGTGGAGTATTCGCGCAAATTCAGACAAAAAGGTATGTTATACCAGTCCGGAATCAGAGAAAAACAACATCGGGCCAGCGGCTTCTCTTTTTATAACTGGGTGAATCAAGAATGACGGAAGAGCGAAATCTTTCGTCTATTTTTTTGTCGCCGGGACAGCTATCCTCTTTAAGGCATTTGTTTGTTGCATACACTTAGAGAGAAAGGGGGGATCGTTTGTGGCTGATACGGTAGGGGTTTTGGTAAGCCGCCATATTTTTTCCGACTGCATCCGGGATCGCACGCCGTACGAAGTATTTCCCCATTACGATCAGGCCGCACGCCAAGTGGGATTAAAACCAATCTTCTTTACGATTGAGCATGTGAGATTGGCTGATCGTACCGTAGACGGATTTACCAGAGAACCTGACGGGCGTTACCATCAACAACGCCACCCTCTTCCCAAAGTGATTCATAACCGGATCAAACCCGCCGTCTTTCAGATGAAGTATCAACTTCTCCGAGCCCTGCCCGGATTGATCATCTTTAATAGGGATAACCGCATGGATAAGTGGAGAGTGGCGCAGATTCTTGAGCGGGAACCGGAGTTAAAGCCGCACCTCCCGGAAACCTTTCTCTATCAACAGCCCGTTTTGCAGAAGATGTTTGACCGCTTCGGTGCTTGTTATATAAAGCCGCGGAACAAAAGTTTGGGGATCGGCGTTTGCCGCCTGATGCACAAAAACGGGGCCATCTGGATTGAGGATGCCAAAGGGGCAAAGGGAGAAGTTCCGTTTAATCAGCTTCCGGCCTGGATTCACAAACATATTCACGCTCCTGTGATTGTCCAGCAACCGATTTCTCTGCTCACGATCAACCGGCGGCCCGTCGATTTTCGTGTTTCTGTTCAAAAAGACGGAACGGGTCAGTGGCAGGTTACCGGTATCGTAGCCAAGGTAGGAAAAGAGAATGCCGTGGCCACCAATGTGGCGGTCGGCGGCAAAGCGCGCAGGTTTGACGAAGTAATGGTCGAAGCTGGATTTACCAAACCGGCATCGGTGCGGGAAAAGATGGAGCGGGTTGCGGTGATGGCAGCCAAAGCGCTGGAAAAAAGCATTCCCGGGATGGCTGATTTGGGTCTCGATTTGGCGATTGATGAAAAAGGAGACATCTGGATCATCGAAATCAACGGACGTGATTTGCGCATTACCTTCCATCAAGCCGGTGATCTGGAATCGTGGCGGCGCACTTTTGCCGCACCGATGGAATATGCCGCTTATCTTTACCGCCAGCCGCCGGCAGAAAAGCCGGGAAAACCGACCGTGGCCCTGATCACCCCCGGAAATTTGCCTGTTCACGGTGGAAAAAGCGGCTCTGTTGAGATTGTGGCCCGGTCCTGGGCCAAGGAATTGGGAAAAAACCATCATGTGTTGCTGCTGGGAAATCAGGTGGAAGAGATGGCGGATGCGACGGCGCTCGACTTGAAAGCTCCCGTGACGCAGCAATATTACAAAAGGGTGGAACAGTCGCTCAAGTTTCTGAAACCGGATATCATCCAGGTGGAAAACCGGCCTCTCCTTTTAAACCGTCTGGCCAAAGCAGCTCCGAATGCCAAAAAAGTCCTCTTTGTGCATTCGCACACTTACCTTAACCCTCCGTACGCCAATCGCAAAGCGCTGAGAAAGTTGCTGCCCCGCTATGATTTCATTTTGACCAACAGCCGATACATGGCCGATTGCCTGAAAAAAGAGTATCCCCAGATTATGCATAAGCTGAAAGAAATCTGGCTCGGGGTGGATCTGCACCAATTTGCTTCCATTCACGATCCTTCCGTTCGCCGGCGAAGGATTGAAGAGCGAATCCGGCATCAATTAAACGGACGCCCGGTCATTCTCTATGTCGGAAGGATTGTTCCGCAAAAAGGGTTGCACTTGCTGATCGAAGCCTTTAAACAAGTGCGGGAGGTGCATCCCGCTGCCGTTCTGTTAATCGTCGGCAGCAGCTTTTACGGGCGGAACGTGGAGACCGGCTATTTGCGAAAATGCCGCCAGCTGGGGCGCGAGCACGGTGAACAGATCCGTTGGTGGCCTCATATTCCGCACCAGGGGTTACCTGCGGTTTATCAACTGGCTGATGTTTTGGTCGTTCCGTCAGTTGGCAAAGAGGCATTTGGATTGGTGACAGTGGAAGGGATGGCGACCGGGCTGCCGATCTTGGCGACGCAGACCGGGGGGATTGGCGAACTGGTTGAAAACGGGGTGAATGGACGTTTGGTCTCACCGGGGCCGGGTTTGAGCAAGCGCATTGCCAAAGTATTGGTCGAGTGGTTGAACCGGCCGGATCAGCTGAAGGAAATGGGGAAAAAATCGCGCATAAGAGCGGAAAACTATTTTGGCTGGAGTAAAGGAGCCAAAGAATTAAGCGAAATTTATCACCGGTTGGCTTGAGCGATCTGCTCAAGTTTTTTATTGTAAAAAAATCTGACATCATTGTGGTTGGTGATCTCTCTGTATGATAATATACAAAACAAATGTAAGGTATTATAACATAATTGAGGAATCGGGGGATCACCATGAGGCTGGATCAAGCACTTGACTCAATGTGGATGATGCTGGCGGCCGTTTTAGTCATGCTGATGCAGGTTGGATTTGTTTTGCTGGAGGTCGGTTCGACAAGAGCGAAAAATGCCGGGCATATCGCCGTGAAACAGGTGATCGGTTTTTCGGTCGCCGCTCTCGCTTTCTGGGTTGCCGGCTATGCGGTTGCCTTTGGTGAGGGCAAGTGGATTGGCACAACGGGTTGGTTTTTGCATTTGCCCCAGGATTCGGGGGCATTGCCGATTTCGGTTTCCTACTTGTTCCAGTTTGCTTTTTTGGCCGTTTCGTTGGCCATCGCCTGGGGTGGATTTGCTGAGAGAGGAAAAATGGGGATTTATATTGTCTTTGGAGCCATTTACTCCATCTTCATTTACCCTGTCGTGGGGCATTGGGTTTGGGGGGAACACGGCTGGCTCCATCTGTTGGGAAAACAAGACTTTGCCGGTTCCACCGTCGTCCATCTCCAAGGCGGAGTCGCGGCGCTGGTGGCCACGATGATGTTGAAGCCGCGACTGGGCAAATTTGACAAACGCGGAATGTCCGTTGAAATTCCCGGTCATAACCAGGTTTACACGGTGTTGGGGGTTTTTGTCATCTGGTTTGGATGGTTCGGCTTTAATCCGGGCAGCGCCACACATGTTCAGGACGGACTGTTTGCCTATGCGGCCTTGACGACCAACCTCGCTGCTGCCGCCGGAGCCTTGACCATGTACTTCATCTCGCGCATCACTACCGGTAAAGCCGATATTTCCGCGACTTTAAACGGAGCGCTGTCTGCATTGGTGGCCATTACCGCCCCCTGCGCCTTTGTCCGGCCATGGGCGGCGGTGGTGATCGGAGCGGTTGCCGGAACCGTCGGATATTATTCAGGAAAATGGTTTGAACGAAAAGGAATCGATGACCCGGTCTCGGCCGCTTCTGTCCACGGGGCGGCAGGAGTCTGGGGAACGTTATCCTGCGGGATTTTTGCTGCTCCCGACCTGGTGAAAAATGTTGGAATTGGGAGAGCCGGTCTCTTTTATGGCGGAGGATGGGAACAGCTTGCTGTCCAGGCGCTCGGGATTGTTGTCACGATGGCATTTGTGGCTGCAGCCTCCTTTGCGGCATTGTGGGTTCTGGAGAAGGTGATCGGATTGCGCGTATCCGAACATGAAGAACGGAACGGGTTGGATTTAAGCGAGCACGGCCGTTACGGATATATCAGTCTGCCGTTTCCCGTAAACCGGGTTGAAGCACCGGATCGTCGTGAAACCGTTTGGGAATCGGGGCAAAAAGTGCTTTGAGCAGAAAGGAACGGAAATAGGGGCGGGGTTCTCTTCGGAAGGTGACCTCGCCCCTTTTTTGAATGATTTTTAGTCTTCCTTCCCGTGACGCGCTGAAAAGAGACGATTGTTTCCTCAAAACCCTTTGTACTCCGGTTCTTCCCGTTCCAGCTCTCCGACGCGACGCTCTACCTGTTCAATGATCTCAAGCACCGTCTGTGCTGCTTCAGAGAAGACTTTTTTGGCGTCCTGCGTTTGCGATTCCACGGAAAACTGCTCCAAACCTGCTTGTGCACTGCGAAGGGAAGCCAGGCAGGTTTTTACTTTGGCTGCAACAGTCATAAGCAAAACTCCTTTCTGCTGTTAATATGCGCAAAAATCGGGATGAATAGGCCGATTGGGATGCTTCCATACTATACAGAGAAAAATTACTGAAAGTTAGTGGGGATTGCGACATGGCGGATTGGATTCAAGTGATTGTACAAACATTGATAACCGTGGTCGTCTTGTTTGTGTTGACCCGGTTGATGGGAAAAAGACAGATTATCCAACTCTCCCTGTTTGAGTACATCACCGGGATCACCATCGGGAATCTGGCGGCCCACATGTCTCTGGAAATGAAAGAGGGATATTTGGGTTTTATTTCCCTGCTCGTCTGGGTGGCGGTCATTTTGTTTATTCATTTCTTGCAGCTGAAGAGCAAGACGGCCCGCGACTGGCTGGACGGCAAAGACACTGTCTTGATCAAAGAGGGAAAAGTGCTCGAGGATAACCTGAAAAAAGAGAGAATCACCATCGATGAGTTGATGTCCCAGCTGCGCAAGAAAAATGTGTTCAAGCTGTCCGATGTCGAGTTTGCGGTGATGGAACCGAACGGGATTATCGATGTCATGCTGAAAAAGGAATGCCTTCCGCTGACGCCCAAGATGCTGGGGCTGAAGGTTGCGGAGGAACGGGAACCGGAAATCGTGATTATGGATGGCAGCATTTTGGATGAAGCGTTGTTCCGCTTGGGCCGTAATCGGCGCTGGCTCAAGGAACAGCTGGAAAAGCAGGGGGTGCAGTTGGAAAATGTATTTGTCGGGCAAGTCGACTCCAGCGGCGAGCTGTATCTCGATGTGTATGATGACAAGCTCCAACTGGCGAAACCGCAAGAAAAACCGGCGCTCCTGGCGACTCTGAAAAAATGCGAAGCCGATTTGGAAATGTTCGCTCTGTCAACCGAGCGGGAAGACGTCAAAGCGATGTACGGAGAATGTGCCGCCAAACTGGAAAAAGTGATTGACCGATTAAAGCCTTATCTGACTACGTAAGAGACAGCGGCAAACCCCTGCACTGTGATGGGTCGCAGGGGTTTTTTATCTTTATCGAATCTACTAAGTTGCAGTTTATTATTTCCAAATTGCTTTGATGAATTTTTCCATGTTATCCCATGTGGTTTTTAAATCTTTTGATAAAGGTTGCATATTAGAATTGTGTACATACGCGTTTAATGTATTTGTAGAACCCAAATAATCCTGAGAAGATACAGAAGTATTTACAGGCTTTAATTCATCTCGAGTTAGAATCTTGTTATTTTCCATATACTCGGAAACTCTTTTTACTTTAACTACCAATTTACTGTTGGTGTTACAATCTGTTATGTTTTTCTTTTTAATATAGGCGTCTACACTTAATTCAAAAAAAACTCTGAATAAAACGGCGGCACAATTATAATGACCCCATACGCTT
>NZ_JPST01000007.1 GCF_000763315.1 Thermoactinomyces daqus
ACACAATTATACGGACTTAACTTTAAGTATTGCTTTACTGTTTGCAACGTTCTCATTTACCCCACCAAACTCATCTTCAATTCTCTTAATTCCTTCTTTACGCGCTTTAGCAAAATCAAATTTAAATTTCGTAGGTTTACCCGTCCCCTTACCCTCGCCATTAGAAGGAAACTTCTGCAACCACGCACCGAATTCAGTATCTCCAACGGTTATTTTACCAAAACCAATGGTTGGGATTTTCATTCCCGATGCGTCTATACGCCTACCTCAAGTTTCGGGATCGGAATTTCATTGATTTTGGAAAGGATCGGGCCTGTATGGTTAGAAATGGACCAGCCCGTAAGTGCAAAGAATCCACCAAAGACGGTCGCAACAAACGTATTTCGGAGATTCACCTTCCCGGTCTTAAACCAATCAAAAAGAGATTGACCTGCCCCGCCGCCTGCTGCTCCACCCAGAATTTTGGGAAAGGCTTCTCTTAACAAGGAAATCCTTGAACCAAGCCAGGAAACAAAGCCCGATCCGGCAACACTTGAGGATACCCAGGAGCCGATAGCTCCCCCAATGCCTCCGGACAAACCTCCAAAAAACATATCTGAGAGCATTTCTGTTCCAAAAAAATCATTTCCTGAAAGCCAGGAAAAAAGACCACTGATGACAATACCGGCCAGAATCCCTTCTCCCAGCGTTTCTCCTGAGATTACGAGCGCACCAAGCACGAATTCGCTACCAAAAACAATCAAGAGCACAGCCGCAATGGCCAACACGATGATCCCGACCGTTAATCCAATGGTGACGATATTATCCTTAATCCAATTCCATGCAGAAGACAACCCATCTACAACGACTTTTGTGATCTGGCCACAGACCTTACATATCCAGTCCCATGATTCGGAACAGAATTCTTTTGTTTTATTCCAGGCAATGGAGACGGTTTCCTTCGTCCAATTCCATGCTTTTGTAAACCAATTCCCGGATCCGTGCTCTTTTTCCTCTTGGGAAGTTGAAGTGTCGGGAGTCTCTTTCGTTGGTGGCGGCCCTTGCTTGACCTTGTCAAAATGATCATTTACGTGAGGAATGTTAAAACTGTTCCCATCGGCTAAAGCTGAGCCGCCCCCCCAAAATACCCACACAAACAAATGCTAATAGAAAAATAATAAATATTTTTTATTAAATAATTTTCTCAAGTCTATCCCCCCATTCGTTTTGTATTTTTGTATAGTAATTTTTTATGTCAATAGTTAAATAGTAGAAAGCAGTTGTTCCTGCAGCACCATAATCATTGACAGTCGTCCAAAACGTAACCGACGATTGATTAGCCAGCATCAACATGGTTGTGCTTATCCATATTCATTGAAGCTTCAAGTTAATCGCAAACACTTTTGTGTTCCTGGCTTGTAGAGCTGAATCTCCATGATAATGAGGTGGCATCTGAGCCGGCTTGAATTGCTTGAAAACTTGCTTTTTTATGGAGGCGCTCTGATTAAAAAGCGGAGAGTGTGTCAAGATAGACTCACAACTCCGCTCTCCATCCCCCGCTCATCGAACTGAGGCACCTGAGGCTTGAGAAACTGTCATCATTCGTTGTTCATTTATAATACCAGGAAACAAGCTAAACCTCTTTTAGCCAATCTCTTTGTCTGAGACAAATCATTCCCAAAACTTCCGGTCCAGTGTCCGGTACTGAATCGCCTCGGCGATGTGTTCCATTTGAATCATTTCGTTACCGGCCAAGTCAGCAATGGTACGGGCCACCTTGAGGATGCGGTCATGGGCCCGGGCGCTTAAGCCAAGGGTGTCGAATGCTTGCTTCAGGATCTGACGGGAGGGAGCATCCAGCCGGCAATAGCGGCTTATATCGTCCGGGCTCATGCTGCTGTTGGAGATCCCTCCCCTCCCTTTGTACCGTTCCTGTTGAATCTCGCGCGCCTGGTTTACACGTTTGCGTATTTCTGCCGAGGATTCTCCTCTGACCGGGGATCAACGTCTTATAATCCACTTTGGGCACTTCGATGTGAATGTCGATGCGGTCAAGCAGCGGACCGGAAATTTTGGAGCGGTACCGGCCCACCTGATGCGGTGTACAGGTGCAGGAGCGGTCTTCTTCATAACCAAAGTAACCGCAAGGACACGGATTCATCGAAGCCACCAGCATGAACTCCGCAGGAAATGTAAAGACAGCACGGGCCCGCCCAACGGTTACTTCGTGATCCTCCAGCGGTTGGCGCAGCACCTCCAGCGCAGACTTCGAAAACTCGGGCAACTCGTCCAGAAACAGCACACCGCGATGGGCAAGGCTGACTTCACCCGGTTTCGGAATTGCCCCACCCCCGACCAGCCCTGCCTGGGATATGGTATGGTGAGGAGAGCGAAAAGGGCGTTCCCGGATCAATCGGCCCCGGTCAGCCGTAAGTCCGGCAATACTGCAAATTTTGGTGACTTCCAATGCCTCTTGCAAGCTCATATTGGGTAAAATGGAGGGAATTCTGCGTGCCAGCATCGTTTTTCCCGATCCCGGCGGTCCGATGAGCAAAAGATTATGACCGCCGGCCGCCGCCACTTCCATCGCCCGTTTCACATGGGCTTGTCCCTGCACATCGGCAAAATCATGCGGAAACGAACTTTCTTCCTGCTCCTTGGTTTGCGGTTGCCAATCCGGCTGCCACTCCCCGCGGAAAAATCGGATCGCCTGCTGCAACGATTCAACCGGCAGTACCCTCATTCCGTCGACCAAAGCCCCTTCCTCGCTGTTGGCCAGCGGCAACATCACTTGTTCGATTCCCGCTTCCTTCGCCGCCATCACCATCGGCAAAATGCCGTTGAGCGGCCTCAATGAACCGTCCAAGGCCAATTCACCGACGAGCAACATGCGATCCATGGAAACTTCCGGTTTTAACTGTTCACTGGCGATCAGCACACCAATGGCAATCGCCAGATCAAAACCAACCTTCTTTCTTTATATCTGCAGGAGCCAAATTCGTAGTAATCCGTTGCAACGGGAAGCTGACACCGCTGTTTTTTACGGCTGCCCGAACGCGGTCCCTCGCTTCCCTGACTGCCGAATCCGGCAATCCGACAATTTCAAAAGCCGGCAGACCGTTGCTTATGTCGACTTCCACTTCGACGATCAGTCCGTCAATGCCAAATACACTGGCACTTACCATTTTTGCGTACATCTTTATTCCCCCGGAAATATTTGGATACTTCCTTTTTTCGTGCTCTCTCGACAATCTCCTTCTGCTTTTCCGGGATTGTTCAGCACCATCTCCAAAGAAACCCTTGCAATCAGAATTTCCTGTGCTAAAATTATCTATCAATTAGAAAAATAGCAAAGGATGTAGTCATATGGGAAAAGTAAAAATTGAGGATATTATTATTGCCCATCAAACATTGAAAGAAGTGTTAAATAAAACACCTCTGGAGAAAAACACGTTACTCTCGGAGCAATATGGCTGCAATCTTTACCTGAAACGGGAAGATCAGCAAGTGATTCGCTCCTTTAAAATCCGCGGCGCTTATCATACGATTTGCCGCTTGTCCAGCGAGGAGCTGGGACGGGGCGTTGTCTGTGCCAGTGCAGGCAATCATGCACAAGGGGTGGCCTATTCCTGCCACATGCTGAAAATCAGGGGCAAAATATTTATGCCGACGACGACACCCAGACAGAAGATTTCCCAGGTTAAACATTACGGAGGTGAATATGTCGAGATCATTTTGACGGGAGACACCTTTGATGACTCTTTTAACCAGGCGGTCGCGTGCGCCACAGAGGAAAATATGGCCTTTATTCACCCGTTTGACGATTACCGGACGATTGTGGGGCAGGGCACGATCGGGATTGAAATTTTGAACGACATGAATCAGCCTCCCGATTATGTGTTTGTGGCGATAGGCGGTGGCGGACTTGCGGCGGGGGTCAGTTCCTACATAAAAAGCGTAAATCCGGATACAAAAGTGATCGGGGTCGAACCGGAAGGGGCCGCCGGAATGAAGCAATCCTTTGCAGCGGGCGAAGTGGTTCCGCTGGCACAGATCAACCCGTTCGTCGATGGGGCAGCCGTGCAAAAGGTCGGCAATTTAACTTTTAAAATTTGCCAGGAACATGTGGATGACATTGTCGCGGTCCCTGAAGGAAAGGTATGTAGCACCATCCTTCATCTTTACAACCGCCATGCGATTGTGGCAGAACCTGCGGGTGCATTATCCATTGCCGCACTCGATTTTTATAAAGATAAAATCCGGGGAAAAAACGTGGTCTGCATTGTCAGCGGTGGCAATAATGATATCGAACGCATGCAGGAGATCAAAGAACGCTCCTTGATCTATGAAGGGCTCAAGCATTATTTCATCATCAATTTTCCGCAGCGCGCCGGTGCATTACGCGAATTTTTAGATGATGTGCTGGGGGAGAACGATGATATTACCCGCTTTGAGTACACGAAGAAAAATAACAAAGATAACGGCCCGGCCCTGGTGGGAATCGAATTGAAACATCGGGAAGATTATGCCCCTTTGATTGAACGGATGAATAACAAGGGAATCTCCTATCTGGAGATCAATAAAGACGAACAATTGTTCCACCTGTTGATCTGAAAAAGAGCACCTCAAACGCAGAGGTGCTTCAGCTTGTTTCCTTCTTGCCGCTTGTTCCCGGCTCCTTCGTCGCAAAAATTCCGGCAGAAAAACACCCATCCTCTTCACCAGAGTACGGCGTTTCCGATTTCCGCCCGCTTTCCGAATTGGAAGTGCTTCTGTCATGAGCGCCGGTTGCGGTTGATTCTGATCTTCCTCGGCTCTTTTCCCGGAACTTTTGGAACCGTGATCAGCAAGACGCCGTTTTCATAATCGGCCGTGATGTGATCGAGATTGGCATCTTCCGGAAGTGTCACCGTCCGGTGGAAAGAACCGTATCTTCGTTCGGAGATGTACATTCGTTCGCCTTGTTTTCTCTCTTCCTGTGTACGTTCCCCTTTAATCGTCAGTTGACGTCCATGTACTTCAATCTCAACGTCCTTTTCCTCAATTCCGGGCATTTCCGCCTCAATTTGATATTGGTTCCCGTCATCTTTCATATTGATCGCCGGCATCATCGCCATGGGATGCGTCCAGGCAGGGTTCTCAAAAAAGCGTTCAAACGCCCGGTTTATTTCGGAATGGATCTGTGCCAACGGATAAGCGAACGGATCGGGGAAACCTCCACGGTCTCCGTAGCGCTCAAGTTTTCCCATCCTTTTTCCCTCCTTACATCCTTGATCTTCTCTATATTCATAGTGTGCAATTTCTGTAAAAAAGTTATTCCCAAAAAAGGGATTAAACAAAAACAAACATCACCTTTCGGGGCGAGGGAAGAAAAACCAAATCAATTCAGGAGCGGAGACCAGCAGGAACCCGGGAGAGTCAGGTGAGCGCCGTCATGCTGCGGCAAAACACTTTCACAAAAAAAGACAACCTCTCCTGCCGGAAAAGAGGTTGTCTTCCTTCAAAAAGCTCCTTCAATATGATCGATTTGCAGCGGCAACAACTCCCGGTTCAACAGGACGGAGACGACGTCAAAACGCACCGGCATGTGCCCCAGCTGCTTCCGTTGAATGTACTGAATGGCCAAACGCCGCACTTTCTGTTGCTTGCGCACATCTACCGACTGAAAACCGTAACCGTATTTTCCGCCACAAGTCGTGCGAACTTCCACGATCACCAATTGTCCGTCCTTTTGCGTGATCAAATCCAATTCCCCAAGGCGGCTGGCCCAATTGCGCTCCACAATCTCATATCCTTTATCCCGCAACATGTCCGCAGCCAGCTTTTCCCCCATCCGCCCTACTTCCTTGCGCCGGTCTTTCATCTTTCCTCCCCGGCCATGGCCAGCGTCATCTCATTTTCCGTAAACCATTCACGAACCGGGGCAAAACTGCGGCGATGTAACGGAGTCGGTCCCCATTTCCTGAGTGCCTCCAGATGCTCCGGGGTTCCATACCCCATGTTTTGGTCAAAACCGTATTCCGGATATTTTCGGGCCGCTTCAATCATCCATTCATCCCTGGTCGTTTTGGCAATGACGGAGGCGGCGGCAATCGAATGGCTGAGAGCGTCTCCCTTGACAATTCTCTGCTGATTGATGGAAATGCTGGGAATGGTCACGGCATCGGCCAAAATTATTTCCGGCACCGGTTCCAATTGCCGAATCGCCGTCCGCATCGCTTCATATGTCGCCTGCAAAATATTATGCCGGTCTATGTACGCGACATCGACCAACCCGATGCCGATTGCAATCGCTTTCTGCTCGATCCGTTGTTTTAACACATTTCGTTCTTTTGCCGTCAGCTGTTTTGAATCATTTAAACCTTCCACGGGAAAATCGGCCGGCAAAATCACGGCAGCGGCAACAACCGGACCAGCCAACGGTCCCCTGCCCGCTTCATCCACCCCGGCAATCCATTTTATCCCCCGGGCGCGGCATTCGCGCTCATATTTCCACATCGCATCCAACCGTGCGCGTTCTTTTTCTCTTCGTTCTTGTTCTTTTATGCAGGAACGAGCGAGTTGACGCACACCCGCCCGTGAATCTTGCAACAGGGCTTCAAGCTCCGCTCCGGAAATCGTCTCTTGGGATTTCAGCCAAGCCTTAATCTCCGCTATCGTTCCCTTCATCCGTTTCCTCCTTTTTCTGCAGGTCTTCCGGCAACTCCAACGTAATCTGCCCAAGCCGTCCCGAACGCAGGTCATTCAGGAGAATCTCCGCTACTTTTTCATAGTCGATCTCTCCTCCGCGAATCAGACAACCCCGTTTCCTTCCGATCATCTCCATCAGTTGGACGCCATCCGCAGCGGAAACTTCGTTCAGGTTATAACGTTTGCGCAGTGCTTCCGGATAACGCTCTTTTAAAAAGCGGATGGTATAAAGTGCGACATCTTCCAGAGGCAAGATCTCCTCTTTGATCGCACCGCTGGCGGCCAGGCGGTAACCCACTTCGGGATCATCGAACTTGGGCCACAAAATCCCCGGGGTATCGAGTAATTCCAAGGTTTTTCCCACCCGAATCCATTGTTGCGCCTTGGTTACTCCGGGGCGGTCGCCCGTCACCGTCGCAGTTCGCCTGGCCAGACGATTAATCAGCGAAGATTTGCCGACATTGGGAATCCCCACCACCATCGCACGAAATTTTCGCGACTGAATTCCTTTTTTCTCCCTCTGCGCAAACAGGGGCGCCAGCAGACGCTCACTGGCGGGAATGATTTGCTTCACCCCTTTTCCCGTCTGTGCGTCAATCGGCAAAACAGTCAAACCCCGCTCCCGAAAATAATCGGTCCAGCGCCCGGTCGCCTTCTCATCCGCCAAATCGCTTTTTGTGAACAGAATTAGCCGCGGTTTTTGTTTGAGAATCTCATCCATCATCGGGTTTCGGCTCGAGAGAGGCAAGCGGCCGTCCAATAATTCGAAGACGATATCCACCAGCTTCAATTTTTCTTCCACTTGCCTGCGCGCTTTCGCCATATGCCCCGGAAACCATTGAATCGTCAACTGTCAGTCACCTTCTTCATTCTACAGACCCGATATTCCCGCTGCATGAACCAGGTTTTCGTAAAGGAGAAAAGAGCTTGATATCACAATCCGGAGCGGATGGTTTCAAGCTCTTTCCGCAGCAGTCTGTTATTTGATTTTTACCATAAAAACTGGATGTGATCAAATGGATAGTAAACAAACTCCGCCCGACCGACGATCTTCGAGATCGGAACAGGGCCGATATCCCTGCTGTCCTTGCTGTTGATGCGATTGTCTCCCATCACAAACACATCGCCGGGAGGCACTTTTACCTGATCAAAATCAAGTGTCCGGTTATCTTCGGATATGTAGGGTTCATTGATCATTTTGCCGTTAATGAAAATTTTATTGTTCTTTGCCTCGATTGTCTCTCCTGGCAGGGCGATCACGCGTTTGATAAAATCCTGCTGTTCCGGGGCGTGAAACACAACCACCTCACCCCGGTGCGGTTCACGAAAGTCGTAGATCAATTTATCCACCATCACCAAATCGCCCGTAAACAAGGTATCCTGCATGGAAGGGCCGGAAACGGTTCAAACACAAACATGCGAATGAGAACGGCTAAAATCAGCGCCAGCAAAATTGCTTTTGCCCAATCCAATATTTTCTTTTTGCCGTTTTTCTGATCCGGTTGCAGGGACTGTTCTGAACGAGGGACAAATTCATCCATTTGCTTCCCTCCACTTGGCAGAAACATAGATAGATGCGAAGAAAGGGCTTGAACCCGTCCAAGCCCTTCAAACCCAATGGTATATTAGTGAATTTCCTTAATGCGCGCTGCTTTACCGCGAAGTTTACGCAGATAGTACAGTTTCGCACGGCGAACTTTACCGCGGCGGATCACTTCGATTTTTTCAATGCGCGGCGAATGCAACGGGAATGTACGTTCAACCCCTACACCATAGGAAATCTTGCGCACGGTAAACGTCTCGGAAATGCCCCCGCCACGACGTTGGATCACAACGCCTTCAAATACCTGAATACGTTCGCGTTGTCCCTCTTTTACTCTCACGTGCACACGAAGAGTGTCCCCGGCACGGAATTGGGGGATATCTTTTTTCAATTGTTCTTCCGTAATTTCACGAATGATCGGACGCATGCCTCACAAACCCCCTTTCTCATCAAGAATCTTCAACTCCGCATTTCTCCGCACTTCACGGGCGGATAGACGGAGAATATTGTAACACACGACCTGATTGAATACAATTACTGTTCATGGGAATACTTACGCTCCAATTCCCGCAAAAATGCGCGATCCTCTTCCGTCAGAGCCGCCGTTCTCAACAGATCCGGCCGCCGCTGCCATGTGCGAAGCAAGGATTGCTCACGCCGCCATTGTTCAATCCGGGCATGATGGCCGGATAACAGAACATCCGGTACTTTCATTCCCCGAAATTCAGGCGGGCGGGTATATTGCGGATATTCGAGCAAACCGCTGGAAAAGGAATCATCCACAGCCGAGGATTCATTGCCCAGCACACCGGAAATCAAGCGGCTGACGCTGTCCATGAGCACCATGGCCGGCAATTCGCCGCCAGTCAGAACATAATCGCCAATCGAGATCTCATCCGTCACCAGGTGTTGGCGGATCCGCTCATCATAACCTTCGTAATGGCCGCAGAGCAGAACGAGATGAGAATGGCGTGCCAGCTCCTCCGCCTTTGCCTGGGTGAAAGGCACACCCTGTGGCGACATCAGGATTACAGGTGGACGTTCATCAACTTGTGCGAGAATATCATCAACGGCAGCAAACAGCGGTTCCGGCTTCAACACCATCCCCCCGCCGCCCCCGTAAGGGGTATCATCAACCGTGCGGTGTTTATCGGTTGCATATTCCCGGAAGTTGATGAGATTGGTTGCGATCAATCCTTTTTCATGTGCTCGTTTGATGATGCTCGATTGCAAGAAGCCGGTAAACATCTCCGGAAAAAGGGTGAGCACGTCAAAACGGATCTTTGCCACATTAATCCAATCCTTCCATCCACTGAATAGTAATCTGTTGCCGCTGGAGGTCTACATCCTTCACGATCGGCTCAATATAGGGGAGCAAAATCTCCTTATCCTGATCATCAGAACGAACAACCCACACATCGTTGGCCGGCAGAGGCAAAATTTCTTTAACCTTGCCGATCTTCCTGCCTTCCGTGGTGATTACCTCACATCCGATGATCTGGTGAAAGTAGAACTCGCCTTCCTCTTCGTTGAGCGGAGCCAAGTCCTCTTTTGGAACGACCAGCCGGCTGTTTTTGTAAACTTCAGCCTCGTTAATGCTGTTCCACTCCTGAAACTTCACCAGCAGTGCGGATTTATGCGGACGGCTTTTTTCCACAGTCAGCGGCAAAGGCTCATTAAGATCAGACCGGAGGAGCAACAGCCGATTCCCTGGAGCAAAACGCAGCTCGGGAAAGTCGGTATCGCACAGAACGCGAACTTCACCGCGAATACCGTGGGTTCCGACGATACGGCCCACATTCAAGTACCCGGAGCCGAAATCCCCGCCTTTTCTGTGATTCAAACGATTTTCACCCATACGCGTTGCTTCTCCTTCCATGCTGTTGCCCTTACAACCGTGCGAATCGCTCTGATCACCCGGCCTTGTCGCCCGATCACTTTGCCCAAATCCTCTTTCGCCACCGACAGCTCGTAAACGATGCCGTCTTCGGTTGTTCGTTCACTGACGTTTACTTGCTTCGGATGATCCACCAGCGCCGTCACCATGTATTCAATCAGTTCTTTCATCGCTTATAATCCTCCAGGGTATGCCCAGAAGTCTTATTTTTGATGTTTTTGCTCATGCACTTTTTGCAAAATGCCTTCCTGGCGGAACAAGCTGCGTACCGTATCGGAAGGTTGTGCACCGTTAGCGAGCCATTTCAGGGCTTTTTCCTCGTCAATTTTCACCGTGGCCGGTTGAGTTGTCGGATTGTAGTATCCGATCTCATCGATGGAACGGCCATCGCGCGGTGCACGAGAGTCAGCCACAACGACGCGGTAAAACGGGGCTTTTTTTGCTCCCATGCGTCTTAAACGGATTTTCACTGCCATCTTTTTTCACCTCCTGCACAAGGTTTCATCTATTGCATAAACGGAAAACGGAAGCCTCGTTTTTTCCTTTTTCCGCCTTTGCTCATCTGCGAAAATTGTTTCATCATTTTTTTCATGTCATTAAATTGCTTCAACAGGCGGTTGACATCCTGAACCGTCGTGCCGCTGCCGTTGGCAATCCGTTTTCGCCGGCTGGCATTGATGATTTCAGGATTCTCTTTTTCCTGCGGGGTCATCGAGCGGATAATCGCTTCGACCCTGGAAAGCTGCTTCTCATCGACTTGCAGGTTTTTCAACCCTTTGATCTGGCCGGCTCCCGGCAGCATGGCAAGCATGTCTTCCAGCGGGCCCATCTTGCGAACCTGCTGCAGCTGATCCAAAAAATCGTCAAACGTAAATGAGAGCGTGCGCATCTTTCGTTCAAGCTCTTTTGCTTTCTCAGCATCAACTGCTGCCTGCGCTTTTTCAATCAGGGTGAGCACGTCGCCCATGCCCAGGATGCGGGAAGCCATGCGATCCGGATAAAAAGGTTCAAGGGCATCGGTTTTTTCGCCCAAGCCGACAAATTTGATCGGGCACTGGGTGACCGCTTTGACGGAAAGGGCTGCACCCCCGCGGGTATCACCGTCCAACTTGGTCAAAACCACCCCGGTGAGCCCCAGTTCGCTGTGGAACGTTTCTGCCACATTGACGGCATCCTGACCGGTCATCGCATCGACGACCAGCAAAATCTCATCGGGCTCCACCTGCTCACGAATCCGCTTCAACTCGTCCATCATTTCCTGATCGACGTGAAGGCGGCCCGCAGTGTCGATGATTACGTAATCCAAATTTTCTTCTTTCGCCTTGGCGACACCGCGCTGTGCGATGACAACGGGATCCTCTTTATCCCCAAGGGAAAAAACGGGTGTATTTAAATCCGCGCCCAAAATTTCCAACTGCCTGATCGCCGCAGGGCGGTAGACGTCTGCAGCCACCAGGAGAGCGCGGCGGTTTTGCTTTTGCAGATAACGTACCAATTTGCCAGAAGTGGTCGTTTTACCGGCACCTTGGAGACCGACCATCATGATCTTCGTCGGCGGATTTGCGGATTGAACCAGTTTGCTTTGTTCCCCACCCATCAGCGCAGTCAACTCTTCATTGACCACCTTGATGACTTGCTGTCCGGGGGTTAAGCTTTTCAGCACTTCCTGTCCGATCGCCCGTTCTTTGACGCGGTCGATGAAACTTTTGACAACTTTAAAGTTGACATCTGCTTCCAACAGCGCCAGACGGACTTCCCGCATCGCTTCTTTCAAATCCGCTTCCGTCACTTTTCCTTTGCCGCGCAACTTGCGCATGACCGATTGCAGTCTCTCTGACAGTCCTTCAAATGCCATGGGTGCCCCCTCCTCACATGGCCCTTAATCAAGATCGACCATTTTCTTAATGAGCGGTTCAATTCGCGAACGCGCTTCTGGCTCATCATCCAGGCGCCGCAAAATTTCCTCTGCAATCTGTTGTCGCTCTGTGTGCTTGTGCAAAAGCCCCAGCTTGTTTTCCAAATCCAACATGGTCGCTTGCGCCCGCTTGATCGCCTCAAATACCGCTTGCCGGGAAACACCTTGATGTTCGGCTATTTCTCCGAGTGACCAATCCAACGCATAATACATCTCAAGCAGGGCCCGTTGCTTTTCGGTCAACAGCGAACCATAAAAGTCGTACAACAGATTCATTTCCGTTGTCTGGTCTAGCACGGGAGACACCTCCGCGCACCGTCAAGGCGCTAACCTTTACAGGTGTATACTATACCCCAGGAAAATAATCATGTCAAGGCTTTTTCCTTGATCAATACCCAAAAGGAAGCGGGGGAATGAAAAACCCCCTCTCCCCTCATGCCCGATCGCTCATCCATGCCTGTTGCAAAAAGCCGATTACTCCGCCTGCATCTCTTCTTCCATCGCTTCTTTGAACAAGGCGTGCAAAAACTGATCGGCATCAAAGTCCTGAAGGTCATCCGCTTTTTCACCGAGTCCGACCAGTTTGACCGGCAGGTTTAACTCGTGATTGATGGCGATCACAATTCCGCCTTTGGCCGTGCCGTCCAATTTTGTCAGGACGATGCCCGATACATTGACAGCTTCGCCAAATTGCTTCGCCTGGATCAGGGCATTTTGTCCCGTGGTGGCATCAAGCACCAGAAGCACTTCATGCGGGCCGTCAGGCACTTCCCGTTTCACGACGCGGTATACTTTTTTCAGTTCTTCCATCAGGTTCACCTTGTTTTGTAGGCGGCCTGCCGTATCACAGAGCAGAATATCCGCCTTGCGCGCGCGGGCGGCCTGAATGCCGTCGTAGATCACTGCCGCGGGATCAGCACCTGCCTGATGCTTGATCACATCAACTCCCACACGTTCTCCCCAGGTTTCCAGCTGTTCAATCGCCCCGGCGCGGAACGTGTCCCCGGCCGCCAGCACCACTTTTTTGCCTTCGCTTTTAAAGCGGTGGGCCAGTTTGCCGATCGTGGTCGTTTTTCCGACCCCGTTCACTCCCACAAACAAAATAACGGTTAATCCATCTTCATTCAGGTTTAACTTGCTCTCCCTCTGTTTATCCGACAGCATTTCACTGATCAGTTCCATCAGGAGCGGCTGCAATTCCGAAGGCTCTTTGATTTTTCTCTCCTTCACTTCCGAACGGAGACGCTCCGTCAATTCCATTGTCGTTGTCACCCCGACATCTGCACCGATCAAAATCTCTTCCAGTTCCTCATAGAGATCCTCGTCGATCTTGCTGCGACCAGCGAACAGGTCGGATATGGCCCCGACAAACTGCGTACTCGTCTTCTTCAGTCCGGTCATAAATTTTTGTGTGACCGAATCGGTTTTTTTGGAAACACTCTCTTTTAATTTCCTGAAAAAACTCATCTTGTTCCTCCTAGCTCTGGCTACTGGCAACTTCCATACTTCCATCATACTCTTCCAGCTTCACTGATACCAGTTTGGACACACCCGATTCCTGCATGGTAATTCCATACAGCACATCCGCTCCTTCCATGGTGTGCTTGCGGTGGGTGATGATGATAAACTGCGTTTTGCCGGAAAACTCTTTCATGTAATGGGTATAGCGGGTCAGATTGGCTTCATCGAGCGCTGCGTCCACTTCATCCAAAACGCAGAACGGCACCGGTTTGATGCGAAGAACGGCAAAAAGAAGCGCCAGCGCGGCCAACGCTCTTTCCCCGCCCGACAGGAGATTGAGGTTTTGCAGTTTTTTTCCGGGCGGTTGGGCGACGATGTCAATTCCCGTTTCCAGCAGATTGTCCGGTTCGCTCAGTTGCAAATCAGCGCGTCCGCCGCCGAACATCTTCACAAATACATCTTGAAATTCGGTGCGGATCATTTCAAAACTCTCGAGAAAACGCCGCCCCATCTCCTCCGTCAACTGGCGGATGATTTCATAGAGTTTCTCCTTGGCTTCGAGGAGATCCGCTTCCTGGGTCTTCAGGAAATCGAGTCGTTCCATCAGACGGTTGTGCTCTTCAATCGCTCCCAGGTTTACATCCCCCAACGATGTGATCTGCGATTTGAGAGAGCGAACCCTCCGCTCCGCTTTGGCAGGTTCGGCAGGGACCTCATATTCTTGTTTGGCCCGTTCGTAACTGATCTCATATTCTTCGGCCAACTTTTGCAAAAGATGATTTAACTCCACATCAAGGCGGTTCACGCGCACTTCCTGCTCATGGAGCCGGTTCTCCTGCTTGCGGTAGGATTGGCTCAAGGTGCGCACCTCTTTTTCTTGCTGTTCGCGACGCTGCAAGGTTTCTTCGCGCAACTGTCTCGTTTCGGCCAGCTGGGACTGAATCTTTTCCTTCTGCTGCCGAAGGTCGTTGATCCTCTGCTCCAGTTGGCCCATTTCCTGCTGATTGAATTCCTGCTGAGAGCCCAAAGACTCCCACTCTTTTTTGGCGATGCCCAGCTGCTTGGACGAACGCTTGTAGTCTTCAGCCAGCCGGCGCCCGATTTCCTCCAGGTTGGCCAGTTCCTGCCTTAGCTGCGCCACAGTGACACGAAGTTCGGTCATCCGCTCTCCGGCTTCTTCTTTATCACTGGCCGCTTGTTTGGCCAGATCTTCCGCTTCGCGGATCATTTGCTCCAAGCGGGTTTGTTCCCTGCGTAGTTGCTCGATCTCCTGCTCCAGTCTTTGAAAATGGCGGGTGAGTTGCTCATTTTTCGCCAACGCCTGTTTCCGCTCGGCGGCGATGCTTTTCAGTTGCTCTTCCACCGCCCGTTTTTGCACGGCGAGTTCACGCTCCCGTCCATGCAGTTCCTGTTCCTTGACGCGTCTCTCCTCCCCGCGCAGGCGAACCCGTTCCCAATCCTGTTCCAGCTTCTGCTTCCGTTCTCTCAAGGCAGCAAATTGCTGTTGGATTTTTTCACTAACCCGTTCCGCCTCTTTTATCTGTTTCTCCAATTCCTCCAACTGACGGGAACGCCCGAGCAGATTGCTTTTGCTTTGTTGCCTGCTCCCCCCCGTCATTGAACCGCCCGGGTTTACCACATCACCGTCCAACGTGACAATGCGATAGCGGTAAGAAAGCGTCCGCGCCATCTGGTTTGCCTGCTCCAGCGTTTTCGTGACGACGACCAGCCCAAGCAAATTTTGCATCAAGGCGCGATAACGCTCATCCGTCCGGATCAGGTCGGCCGCGATTCCGACAAACCCGGGGACTGACCGGCACCGCTCCAATTCGGCCGCGGAGAGCGAGCGAGCTCTCATGACATCGAGCGGTAAAAAAGTGGCCCGCCCCAGCCGCTTTTCTTTTAAGTAAACTATCCCGCTGCGCGCTGTCGCCTCATCATCCACGACGATATGTTGCAACGCTCCGCCCAACGCTGTTTCCATCGCTGCTTCCATCTCTGCCGGAACCTGGATCAGCTCGGCCACGGCGCCGTGAACTCCTTTAAGGGCCGGAATTCCGCGGTCCCGGGCGCGCAAAACCTCTTTAACCCCCTGCATAAAGCCCTGATGTTCCGCCTCCATCTCTTTCATCCACTCCCATTTGGAACGGAGGCGGTTTAATTGTTGCTCCGCTTGGCGGCTTTGCAGGGTGAGAGCCTTCTCTTCCTGCTCCATCTCGGTGCGCTCCCCGGCCAACGTGCGCACTTCCTGTGCCGCCTGCTTCAGATCCTCTTCCACTTCTTTGAGCTGAACGGACAATTTTTCAGCCTGTCTGTCTTGCTCCTGCCTCTCCTGCACGTACTGCTTCTCCTGCGCCTCCAAGGCGTTAATCCGTTCACTCAGTTCTTCCCGCTGCTCGGATACATATTGTTTTTCACTGGTTAGGGCCGCCAGTTTCTGCCCTTGCAGGTTGTGCTTTTCGGTCAGTTCCAACAGCCTCTTGGCCACATCATCGCTGGAGAGGGAAAGTTGCTGTTTTAAAACGGCCAGCTGGTCTTCCGCATGCCGGAGCGCTTCTTTCTTTTCCTTCAGCCGCTCCTTGACCTTGTTTTCTTCCTCGCGCAGCCGGGTGCATTCGCTTTCCAAAACCCGAATCTGCTCCCGAAGGTGTTGCTGCGTTTCGGTTCGGTTACGGACGCGCTCCATGCGCACTTCTTTCTGGCCTTCCGCTTTCTCCAGTTCTTCGCTGACGGAAAGCAGTTGCGTCTGGACTTCCTCCCATCGCTGTTCCTGCTCCTGCAATTTTCCCTTTAATTCCTCGAGCGCAGCTTCTTTGGTGCTCACTTCCGCGGCCAGCGAAACCTGGTTCTCTTTCAGCTGTTTAACCTCCTGTGCCGCTTGCTGCCACTCGTTATGAATCGCCTCAATTTTATGTACGTATAACCCGATTTCCACATTTTGCAATTCTGTTTTTAATTCTTTAAACCGCTGGGCTTTCTCCGCCTGTTCCGCAAGCGGTTCCACCTGCGTCTCCAGCTCATGGATCAGGTCGTGAATGCGGGCCAGATTTTGCTCCGTGTTATCCAGCTTCTTTTCCGCTTCTTTCTTGCGCGTTTTATATTTGCTGATCCCTGCCGCTTCCTCAAAGATAATGCGGCGGTCTTCCGACTTGGAACTGAGGATCTCATCGATTTTTCCCTGCCCGATCATCGAGTAGGCATCCTTGCCAATTCCCGTATCGAGAAACAGTTCGTGAATATCCTTCAGCCGGCAGCTCTGCCGGTTCAGCAAATATTCGCTCTCACCCGAACGATAAACCCGCCGTGTCACCGTTACTTCCGCATAGTCCAGCGGCAGGCGCCGGTCACTGTTGTCAAAGGTGATGGATACTTCACAATAGCCGACGGGCTTTCGGGTATCGCTCCCGGCAAAAATCACATCCTCCATCTTGTTTCCCCGCAGCGATTTGGCGCTTTGTTCCCCCAGAACCCAGCGAATTCCGTCCGTCACATTGCTCTTCCCGCTGCCATTTGGCCCCACGACCGCGGTGATGCCGGGAACAAATTCCAACTCCGTGCGATCGGCAAACGATTTAAAACCGCTCATCTCCAATCGTTTCAGATACATGAACCACCCTCCTCTCACTTAATCGAGGCCTTTTGCTGATTTTTCCATTTCTGCTTCAGCAACAGCCTGTACAAAATCCGGGGAACTGATTTATTTTAGCATAAAAAGAGAAAAATCGTTTTTCTATAAAAAAGGAAGCCAGTTCTCGTTGAAAGAAGGCTCCCTTACCGTTTTTGAAATCAATTGGTACGGCTTAGTAAACCCGTGTTCCAAGCGGAGCCTGATGATCCGCCCGGAGCAAGGTAACGCCGCCTTCGGTTGAATCAACCCCCAAAACCAAGACTTCCGACATAAAGTCAGCCACCTGTTTGGGCGGAAAATTAACGACCGCGACAACCCGTTTGCCCACCAATTCTTCAATTGAATACAAATGGGTGATTTGTGCACTCGATTTTTTGGTTCCAATTTCTTCTCCAAAGTCGATCCACAACTTATAGGCGGGTTTGCGCGCTTTGGGAAACGGTTCGGCGCGCACCACCTCCCCGATCCGCATTTCCACTTTTAAAAAATCATCATACGAACAAAATTTCATCCATCCTTCTCTCCCTTCCCAAGCTCAAACCCTTCTTATTCATTCACCCCTGGAGGCTTAATACCTTTCTTTCAGCAATAAACGAACAGTCACCATATTTTCCCGCGACAGCAACAAACGCGGGGAAACAGGCAGGAACTTCTTCGGGAGATTACATTGAAACGCACTCGGATAAAGCAGGCAGTCCATCGACACTGGAACGACAGCATTTTCCCACAGCACGCCTCCGGGCGCAAAGGGGCTGTTTCAAATCATCTCCTGAATAATTCGTTCTCCGCCACTCCGTGATCGCCTTCATACCACGGATTCCTCCGTATGACCATTGCGGTGCCGTCAAGTTTCATCGCTTCCCTGTTCCTTCTTTTGTCCCCGCTCTTTCCATTCGACAAGCCGGCTCAAAGACTGGCTGATTCTCTCAAGCGATTTCATGATGCGCCATAAAATGACCAGGGCAAGGACTCCGCCGGCAACCGGCAGAATGATCGCAAGCAGCGAAAATAACTGAAACAAATAGGGAGCGATATAACTAAAAAATCGCAAAATTCCCTTCAGCCCCTTTTTGTAGTTTTCATTTTATTTTAAAATAACATATCCCAAAAGCAACAAAAACATTTTGCTGTCCATGCAACGAATTTGTTTCAAAGTGCGTCTGTATACGTGGAAGGGTTTGCCGGACACTTCATGTTCCAATCCGAAAAAACAAAAATCACCCCTTAAAAGAAACGGTAACCAGTCTGGATTTTCCCGCTCCGATTTAAGGGGTGTGTTTCATTTCTGTTTGGCTTGCCAATTTTTCAATGCTTCCATTGCAGCGTGTTGTTCCGCTTCTTTTTTCGATCGTCCCGAGCCCCGGCCAAGCGGCTGGTTATCCAAATACACCTCAGCCACAAAATGCCGGTCATGGGCCGGTCCTTGCATATCGACAATTCGATAGGCAAGGGTTCCGAGCCGTTCATGCTGCACGAACTCCTGCAATTGGCTTTTCGCATCCAACATGCTGGCAAGCCATTCTTCATTTATCTTCGGGAACATGAACGTATGCAAAAAGTTTTTGGCACCGTCCAGTCCCTGATCAAGAAACAAGGCGCCAATAAAAGCTTCAAACAAGTCGGCCAAAAGGGAGGGACGGTTGCGCCCTCCCGTCATCTCCTCCCCTTTTCCGAGGCGCACGTAATTGCCAAACCCCAATTCACGCGCAAAAGAAGCCAATGAAGGTTCACAGACAATCCGGGCCCGCATCCGTGTCAGTTCCCCTTCGCTCATCTTCGGGTAGCGTTGAAACAGGTACTCGGAGACAACCAGTTCGAGAACGGCATCACCTAAAAATTCCAACCGTTCATTGTCTGCATGGGTGCCGTTCTTCCGTTCGTGTGCAAAAGATGTATGGGTGAATGCCTGCTGAAACAGTTTTCGATTTTTAAATGCAAAGCCTGTCAATTCTTCCAGGCGCGAAAAATCCATCTCATTCACCCTTTTGCCATTACTTTTCTTCATATTCTTTCAACAAGATCGTAGCGTTGTGTCCCCCGAAGCCAAGCGAATTGGACAGTGCAGTGCGAACGCGTGTTTTGCGCGCTTCATTTGGAACATAATCCAGATCGCACTCCGGATCAGGATTTTCCAGGTTGATCGTCGGCGGGAGAATTTGTTCTTTGATTGCCAGAGCACTGATGATGGTTTCCACGCCGCCTGCGGCTCCAAGCAAGTGACCGAGCATGGACTTGGTGGAGCTGACAGCCAGTTTATAGGCGTGATCCTTGAACGCACCTTTGATGGCCATCGTTTCAAACTTGTCGTTGTATTCGGTCGAAGTGCCGTGCGCATTGATATAATCAATCTCTTCAGGGGCAAGTCCAGCATCCCGCATCGCCATCTCCATGGCCCGTTTTGCCCCTTCCCCTTCCGGAGCCGGGCTGGTTAAGTGATAAGCATCTGCGGTCATCCCGTAACCAACCACTTCGGCGATAATGTTAGCTCCGCGTTTTAAGGCGTGATCCAGCGTCTCCAGCACGAGAACCCCGGCTCCTTCCCCCATGACAAAGCCATCACGGTCTTTGTCAAACGGGCGGCTCGCTTTTTCCGGTTCGTCATTGCGGGTGGACAGAGCCGTCATCGCAGAAAAACCGGCAACTGCCAACGGCATGATCGTTGCTTCGGCTCCACCGGCCAACATCACGTCCGCTTCCCCGCGCTGAAGAATTCTGAATGCATCCCCGACACAATGGGTACCGGTCGAACAAGCGGAAATGGCTGCGCTGTTCGGCCCCTTGGCGCCCAACTGAATCGATACGATACCGGAAGCCATATTGGCGATCATCATCGGGACAAAGAACGGACTGACCCGGCGCGGACCGCGATCCATCAAAACACGATGCTGTTTTTCCAATGTGGCGAGACCGCCGATGCCCGATCCGATGTAGACGCCGACCCGTTCCGCATTCCGGTCATCGATGTTCAGACCGGCATGGCTGACAGCCATCTTGGCAGCGGCGACAGCGAATTGAGCAAAGCGATCCATCCGGCGTGTTTCTTTTTTATCAATAAAATTCAAGGGATCAAAGTCTTTTACCTCTGAGGCAATTTTTACTGCATAATCGCTGGTGTCAAACTGGGTGATATGGCTGATTCCCGACTTCCCTTGAATGAGATTATTCCAGAATGTATCAATATCATTGCCAAGAGAAGAAATGACTCCAAGACCAGTAATCACAACTCGATTTTTCAATCTGGTCCACCGCCTTTCCTCACAATACTGTAGAAAAATGATGTGTATAAAGTCCCGCAAAACACGGGACTTTATCGTAAGTACGGATGGAAAATTTATTTATGTTTGTTGATGTAATCCACTACATCTCCAACCGTCGAAATTTTCTCCGCTTCTTCATCGGAGATCTCCATGTCGAACTCATCTTCCAATTCCATGATGAGGTCGACTACATCGAGGGAGTCTGCGCCCAAATCGTCTTTGATAGATGCCTCCATCGTTACTTCGGACGGATCAACGTTCAGGCGTTCTACAACGATTTTCTTTACGCGTTCCAACGTATCTGCCATATCTCTCACCTCCCTTTCGTATTATACGGAATCGTCAATTGACAAGCAACGAAATTATCCAAAACTAGCTCATCACCATGCCGCCATCCACATGAATCGTCTGTCCCGTGATGTATCTGGCGGAATCCGAGGCCAAAAACTTCACCGTTTCCGCCACATCTTTCGGCTCACCGAAAAAGCCCAGCGGAATGTGGTTGAGCATCTGCTTCTTCAATTCTTCATCCAATACGGATGTCATATCCGTATCGATGAAACCGGGCGCAATCGCATTGACCGTGATCCCGCGGCCAGCCAGTTCTTTGGCCGTTGATTTGGTCAAGCCGATCACTCCGGCTTTGGCAGCCACATAGTTGGCTTGCCCCGGATTGCCCATGACCCCCACGACAGAACTGATGTTGATGATCCGGCCGCTGCGCTGTTTCATCATCGGACGAACTACCGCTTTGGTGGCAAGGAACACACCTTTGAGATTGGTGTTGATCACTTGATCCCACTCTTCCTCTTTCAGGCGCATCAAAAGGTTATCGCGGGTGATCCCGGCGTTATTGACCAGAATATCAATTTTGCCGAAAGTGGACAGCACTTGCTTGATCGCGGCGTCGACTTGCCCGCTGTCGGCCACGTCCACCTGGAGGGACATCCCTTCTTGCCCGGTCTCCTTGATCCTGGCAACCGTCTCTTCTGCTGCGGCGTGATTTCCCGCATAGAAAATGGCCACATTCGCCCCAGCTTCAGCCAAAGTGATGGCGACTGCGCGTCCAATTCCCCGGGAACCGCCCGTCACTACAGCTACTTTCCCTGCAAGCATCGTTCGACTCTCCTTTGTCTATGCGAATACCTTCAATTTTTCGACGGCCTGTTTCAAGCTTTCTTCGTCCTGGATCGAAAGGGTATCTACACGGCGGTTTATTTTTTTCACCAACCCGCACAAGACATTCCCCGGTCCGATCTCAACAAATGTATCCACACCCTGCTCCAGCATATAACGGACGCTGTCCTCCCACAATACCGGGGAAGCCACTTGCTCGACCAGTAGACGGCCGATCTCCGCCGGTTCGGCCACCGGTCTTGCCGTCACGTTGGCAATAACCGGAATCTGCGCAGGGGAGATTTGGATGGATTGCAAATGTGCGGCTAATTGCTCCGCAGCAGGCTTCATCAGAGACGAGTGGAACGGTCCGCTTACGGAAAGCGGAATCACTCTTCTGGCTCCGGCGGCAACCGCCTTTTCTCCGGCATCTTCCACAGCAGCCCGGTGACCCGAAATCACAATCTGTCCGGGACAATTGTAATTTGCCGGCTCTACTACATGATTTTCCTTACTTACCTCTTTACATACCTGATCAAGCAAATCGCGTTGCAAATTCATCACGGCTGACATCGCCCCGCGCCCGGCAGGAACGGCTTGTTCCATATAGGTTCCACGCTTATGTACGGTAAGAACCGCATCAGCAAATGAAAGAGCATTTGCCGCAACCAAAGCCGAGTACTCTCCCAAACTGTGCCCCGCCACAAAATCGGGGACGAGATCCACTTCTTCTCTCAGCATGCTCAACAATGCCACACTGGTGGTCAGGATCGCCGGCTGTGTGTTGGCCGTCAGGCGCAACTCTTCCTCCGGCCCTGCAAAACAGAGGCGGGAAAGCGAAAACCCGAGTACTTCATCGGCCTCGGCAAAGATTTGCTTCGCCCGGGCATTATTTTGGTAGATATCCAAACCCATGCCCACTTTTTGCGATCCTTGGCCAGGAAAGAGAAAAGCGATTTTGCCCATTTGAAAAAACCTCCTTCATACGGTTAGTCAAGCGCCCACTTAAGCACTGTTGCCCCCCAGGTGAGTCCGCCGCCAAAACCGCAGAGAACCAGAGTATCCCCTTTTTTGACTCTTCCTTCTTTCACTGCTTCATCGAGAGCCACCGGAATTGAGGCGGAAGACATGTTTCCGTAGCGGTCGAGGTTGATCACCACTTTATCTTCCGTCAATCCAAAGCGCTTGATCGCCGAGTCGATGATGCGGATATTGGCTTGGTGCGGAACGAGCAGGTCGATATCCTCTTTGCTCAATCCGGCTTTTACGAGCGCTTCATCGGTTGCGTTCCCCAAAACGCGAACGGCGAACTTAAACACTTCGCGTCCGGCCATGGAGATGGTGTGCAGCTTTTGCTGAACCGTTTCAACCGATGCCGGCTGCCGGGAACCGCCTGCTTCAAGTTTCAGCAATTCGCCGCCGGAACCGTCTCCACCCAATTCAAAAGAAAGGAAGCCGTAACCTTCTTCAACCGGGCCCAATACAGCCGCTCCGGCACCGTCACCAAACAACACACAGGTATTGCGGTCTGTCCAATCCGTGATTCTGGACAAACACTCCACCCCGATCACGAGCGCATACTTGTAAACTCCGGTTGCAATAAACTGGGATGCTGTTGCCACACCGTACATAAAACCGGTACATGCTGCAGAAAGATCAAAAGTGGCCGCTTTTTCTGCTTTCAACCGATCCTGAACGAGGCAGGCTGTCGCTGGAAAAGCCATGTCAGGCGTTACGGTCGCCACAATGATCAGATCAATGTCAGCGGCACTGATCCCGGCAGCCTCCAGCGCCTTTTCCGCCGCTTTGACCGCCAAGTCGGAGCTGGCCTCTTCCGGAGCAGCAATCCGCCGCTCACGAATTCCTGTCCGGCTGACGATCCATTCGTCACTGGTATCAACCATTTTCTCCAGATCCGCATTGGTCAGTACTTTCTCCGGAACATAGGCCCCTGTCCCTAAAATCCCTACTGCTCTCATCCTTCCACTCCCCTTTTAATGAGACAGTTCTTCTTCAATTCTCTGGATGACGCCATTTTCGACAAACAGGTGTGCTTGGCGAATCGCATTGTAAAAAGCTTTTTCATCCGAAGAGCCATGGGCTTTAATCACGGGACCCGAGAGACCCAGGAGCGGTGCTCCTCCGTGCTCCTTGTAATCCATATCCCGGGCAAACCGCTTCAGACCCGGCTTCAGGATCGCAGCGGCCAACTTGTTCAGCAGGCTGGCGGTCAGTTCCTGTTTAAAACGTTCGAAAATGGCTTTAGCGACACCTTCCATGTTTTTCAGCAAAATGTTTCCACTGAATCCGTCGCAAACCAGCACATCGCAGGGACGGTAAAGGATGTCCCGCGCTTCCACATTTCCGATGAAAGAAATGGATCTTTCTTGTTCCAAAAGGGAAAATGCTTCCTTGGTCAGCTCTGTTCCTTTGCATGCTTCGGTTCCGATATTGAGAAGTCCGATTTTCGGCTCCTTGAATCCGAGCACCTTATTTGCGTAAATACTTCCCATCTGCGCGTATTGGCGCAAATGTTCCGGTCTGGCTTCGGGATTTGCCCCCACATCCAGCACCAGAATCCCTTTGCCGGTCAGAGTGGGAAAAACGGGAGCCAATGCCGGACGGTCCACACCTCTCATCCGCCCGGTATGGAAAAGACCGGCTGCCATCAGAGCACCTGTATTTCCTCCGCTGATAAACGCATCCGCTTCCCGGTTTTTCACCATCTGACATCCGACGACGATGGAAGAATCCTTTTTGCGCCGTACCGCTTTGACCGGCTCATCATCAGGTTCAATTTGTTCGCTGACCTGGACAAATTGGAGATTGCCAAATGCTTCAGGCAATAGTTTTTCATCCCGACCGATCAAGATAAAGGTGGTATCCGGCCATTGGGAAGCAGCAAGCCGCAATGAATTCACTACCGCTGTCGGAGCATGGTCTCCTCCATGCGCATCAATCGCAATTCGCATCAATGCTCCTCCTCATTCGCTGGAACAAGTTCATCGTCTTCTAGGCGATAAACGTAAAAAATTCCTTGAAAAACGACTTCTCCATTGATTTTCGTTTTTACATCCACCTGTAAACGGGATGCCTTTTTTTTGATTACCGTGGCATGGGCAATGCACTTTTCCCCCAACCTGGCCGGTCGGATAAACCGGATCTCGGCTGAACCGGTAAGTGCCACTTCCGAGTTCACCAGCGCAACGGCCAGTGAATTGGCCTGTGCAAACAGGATGTGTCCGCGGGCGATTTGATTTCGTGCAAAAACATGTTCCTTCTTGATCTCCAAAACGGAAACACCGCTGTGATCCAATTGCAGATCTACGATATCCCCGATCACTTCTTCCACCAATAATGACCGGACACGGTCAAAATGATTCTCCGCCATGTGTTTGATACGCTCGCGCAATTCCGAAATGCCAAGCTCCAAACGATCCAGCCTGATTGTTTGTATGCTGACCTTGCATCGCTTTGCCATCTCTTCATCCGTCAGAAATGGATCGTCCATAAAAGCTTGTTTGATTCGGCGCTGTCTTTCTCTCTTGGACATGCGCACAGCGGAGCCACCACCTTTTTTATTACCATGTATTAATACCAGGTACTAAATCAGTATATAAAAAAAAGGGCGTATTGGCAATATGAAAAAACAAGAGCCAGACCAAGATGCCGGCTCTTGCTTTTACGGCTCCGGCAAATCCATTATTCGTTTGCAACGCCTTCCACTTCAGAGCCTTTGTAATAACCGCACTCTTTGCAGACACGGTGAGAGAGTTTGGGCGCTCCGCATTGCGGGCATTTCACCAAACCTGGCACAGCCAGTTTAAAATGGGTGCGACGTTTGCGTTTGCGTGTTTTCGATGTACGTCTAAAAGGTACTGCCATGCTGTTTCACCCCCTCTAAGAATGTAACACAAGTCGGGGAAGTTTTCATACACCTAAGATTTGTCCTCGAACCAATCCTGCAATGCCGCCAACCGGGGATCGATTTTTTCAATCTGGCAGTTGCAGGTTTCCACATTTTTGTTCGTTCCGCATTTGGGACATAGACCTTTGCAATCTTCCCGACATACTGGAATGTAAGGAAACTGGAGCAGAACTGCCTCCCGGATCATGGGGTCAAGATCCAGCACATTTCCATCAATCAAATGGATCTCTTGCTCCTCTGTTTCTACCGCCCGGTGTGCTTCATCCGTAAAATATTCCTTCCATTTCACATGAATTGGAAGGGTGAATTCCGACAAGCACTTGGAACAGGAAAATGTCGCTTCGGTCGACTGCTCCGTATCGGCTTCGATCAGATGCGGATCCAGGAGCGACACACGGGCTTTTACTTGAACGGGCTCAAGCCGAACCAACCCTGGAACTTCGCCCGGCAAAGCATCCAGCGTTACGGTCTCACGCAAGTCAAGTTGCCCGGCTTTGGCTTGATTTAACTTGTGCAGGGAAATCTGCATGATTCCACTCCTTGTGTAAAAACAGGGTTATTATAAGACACGATTGCAATCCCTGTCAACGTTTTTGACTTGAAAGTCTATGCGGCGGCTTCGGGCAACCGCTGAAGATATTGAACGGCATCGGCCAGAGATTTGACCGGCACCAGCTTCAGATGCAGGCCTTCCTTTTTGATCGTTTCTTTGGCAATTTTTTCATTCTGATCCCCCGGCATCACATCTTCCGGGCAAAAGAAGATTTGGGCATGTGCCCGTTCAGCGGCAACGAGTTTGTGCTGAATCCCTCCGATTTGCCCGACGGTTCCGTCAGCGGAAATCGTTCCCGTACCGGCAATGCGGTGTCCATGAGTCAGATCTTCGGGCACCAACCGGTTTAAAACTTCAAGTGTAAACATCAACCCGGCCGACGGTCCGCCGATCTCGTCGGCTTCAATCCGGACGGGCGGGGAGGTGATCACCTGGATCCGCGGAACCGGAACAATGCCCAGTCCGACATGCGGCTTTTCACCCGGCTGTGCGGGCAAAGTGTACAGGCTCAGCTTAAGGGTTTGTGCTTTTCTGTCCCGAAGGAGGCTGACGACAACGGTGTCCCCCGCTTTTTTGGCGCTCAGGTATTGAACGAGCTGATCGACGGACTCAACCGGCCGCCCGTCCACCTTTTGAATAATATCCCCTTCCCGCAGTCCTTGCGGCTGTTTTCGGAGCAGCTGAAATACTTCAATTCCGGTCATTTGGACGCGAACCGGCTTTTTGGCATAGCGAAAAGCAGCGATAATCGCCTGATTTTGTGAGGCAGTCATATTTTCTGCCTCTCTTCTCTGATACTCCTCTTCCGATTCATTCTGCGCCAAAATCTCCGTTTCATGCACCAATTCACCGTGCCCGGTCAGTTTCACATAAGCATAATCAAACAGGTTTCCGTCTTTTAAGGAAACGGTGGTCAGCATAAATGACCCTTTTTCATGCGGCCTGATCCCGCCAACATGCACCATTGGCGACACATCCTGGGCCGAGCCGGGCGCCATGACAAAATAAGGTATACGGACGAGAAAGAGAACCCCGATTATGATAAAAATCAGTGATATAACAACAACTCCGACGATTCTCTTTCCATTCGAGTCTCTATATCCCATCCCATACTTCCTCTCCTTGCCAGTTTCGGATCAGTTCTTTCAGTTTTTTCACTTTGGCTCTCGCTTCTTCTTCTCCTTTTTGAATACATTCCTCCGCCCTCATAAACGCGGTGGGTCCGATATGGCCGACATCGGGATGAAAAACGAAATCGGCCGCCACAATCCGCTGGCTGGTAATCTCTTTCTCCATGATAACTAAAGTTTGTGCAATCACATCAAAAATATTTTCGATCTTCGCTTGATTCACCCGCGGAATCACATCAACGGCTATAACCAGATCGGCCCCCATCTCCCGCACGACGGAAACCGGAACCCGGTCGATCACCCCTCCGTCCACCAACAGTTGGTTTCCGAGGCGAACCGGTTCAAAAATCCCCGGTATCGAGATGCTCGCTCTTACCGCCAGATCTGCAGGTCCTTCCGTGAACACCACGGGTTCCCCTCTTGTCAAATCCGTCGCGATCACCGCTGTCGGGATCGCCAGTTGCTCCAATCTCTTGTTGTGCGTGAGCAGGCGAATCAATTCTCTCACCTTGTTCCCGATGACACAGCCCATTTTCGGAATCGTCAGATCGAGCCAATGCTTCCGTTTCAGGGAGATCGCCACTTGCTCGCACATTTCCAGATCCAGCTGATTCGCCAGCAGAACCGCGACAATGCTCCCCATGCTGCTCCCGGCAACAAAATCAATTTCAATTCCTTCCTCTTTCAGGACTTTCAATACACCCAAGTGAGCAAAACCGCGCGCTCCGCCAGAGCTGAGGGCCAAACCGATCTTCGGGTGCAAACAGCATTCGCTCCTTTCGTTTCACTGGACAAACCACCGGCATATATTTCCTCCCCCAAGCGTAGACATGTTATTGATGCTGTTGTCCATGAGGAGAGAATGAATATGATCCGACCCTTTCTCCGAAGTCAATTTAAAACGCTGGCACTTGCTTCTTTCGCTTTTTTTATTGCCATCCTGCTCGTCTTGTATCCTGAACAGGCTGTTAAATCATCGCTTAGGGGGTTGACGATTTGGTGGGATGTCGTCTTTCCTGCTTTATTGCCTTTTTTCATAACAGCCGAAATGATGATGGGCTTCGGAGTCGTCCATTTCCTGGGAGTCCTCCTGGAACCATTGATGCGCCCGATCTTTCGCGTTCCCGGGGCGGGCGCGTTTGTCATGGCCGTCGGCTTGATCTCCGGAAATCCCATGGGGGCAAAACTGACGGCCCGTCTGCGCGAACAGGACCTCATCTCCCGCGAGGAAGGGGAACGCCTTGTCGCTTTTACCAGCACTGCCGGCCCCTTATTCCTGTTTGGCGCGGTGGCAGTCGGTTTTTTTGAAAATGAATCGCTCGGCATGATCCTTGCCACCGCTCATTATGCCAGTGCTTTCCTCGTTGGATTTTTGATGCGTTTTCACGAACCGAAAGCCCCGCCCTCCAATCCAAAAGGAAAAAAAACCGGCCTCATCTTCATTCGCGCCCTGAGAGCCATGCACCGGGCAAGGATTCAGGATGGACGCACACTCGGACAATTGATCGGTCAATCGGTGACTTCCGCTGTGCAAACCTTGCTGCTGATTGGCGGTTTTATCATGATGTTTTCCGTTTTAACCCACCTGATCAACTATGTAGGCATAACCAGGCCCCTGGTGCACGGAATCTCCTGGCTTCTCCACCTTTGTTCCCTGTCCGGGGACCTGGCCAATCCGATTTTAGCCGGATTGTTTGAAATCACTTTGGGCTCCCAGCTGGCCAGTGCCGTCGGTCCCACCGTGCCGCTGATCTATAAATTGGCCATGGTCGGCTTTGTCGTCGGGTGGAACGGATTATCGATCCACGCCCAGGTCGCCAGTATGATCAGCCGGACGGATATCCGTTATTTCCCTTACTTTTTGGCGAAAATCCTGCATGGCGTGCTGGCGGCGGTCATCACAGTCGCTATATTCCCGCTTTTCCGGCCGCGGCTGGATGTCGTCGCCGTGAACAGTTCCCTTCTCGGGGAATCGGTTATTCACTCCCCTCTCTGGCAAACATTGAAAGGGATATCGATTATTATAGCGCTATTCTGGGTTTTCTTTCTATTGTTTGCTGAAATCAAAGATCGCTTGCCGTATAATAAAAACCCGCTCAAACGTCAGTGACAAAACGTAGCGGGCAAAAAAATCGGCCAGAGGGGGGAATTTCCCTTTTTATGTGAGCATCATCCGGGGCACGGATCAAGCTTCAAACTTTTCCTGCAAGGCCTTGGCAACATGTTCCGGAACCAAGTCTTTCACATCCGCCCCATAGCGGGCGACTTCCTTGACCATTGCCGAACTGATAAAAGAATACTGATTGCTCGTCATTAAAAAGAATGTCTCCACTTCTTCATCCAGCTTGCGGTTGGTTGATGCGATTTGCAGTTCGTACTCAAAATCGGAGATGGCCCGGAGACCGCGCAGGATAACATTGGCCTCCCGTTTATGCAAATAGTCGACCAGCAACCCGCCAAAGCTGTCCACTTCGACGACGGGCATATTTTTGGTCGCTTCCCTGATCAGCTCTTTTCTTTCTTCAACCGTGAACAAGGGGTTTTTAGAGGAATTTGTCAGCACGGCCACAATAATTTTGTCAAACACTTTGGCCCCGCGCTTGATAATGTCCAGATGACCATATGTAATCGGGTCAAAACTTCCCGGATAGACGGCGATTTTCATCTCGTCTCCTCCTTCTTACTCGTTTATCTTTTGGTAGAGAGTGATCCCGGTGTCCCCATAAGCGAGACGACGAATTTGAACAAGCGATCCCAATTCTGCCTCCAATTCCAGATCATTCGGGTGCTCCGCGACGACAATGCCGTCTTTTCCAAGCAACTCCGTCCCGACGATCTCCTTCAGCACGGGGAGCAACAAATTTTTATGATAAGGTGGATCCAGCAGAATCAGCTCAAACCGCCAGCCTTTTCCCTGCAGCATCTTCAGTGCCGCTCTCGCATCCCGCCGGTAGATTTCCACCCGGTCCGCCAGTTTCGCCGCTTCTGCATTCATGCGAACAATATCACAGCTTGTCCGTGATTGGTCAACAAAAACTCCCCGGTCAAAGCCCCGGCTTAACGCTTCCAAGCCAAGCGCACCTGTCCCGGCAAATAAATCAAGCACATTTCCCCCGGCAAAAAAAGGGCCGATTACTTGAAACAGGGATTCTTTGACTCGGTCTGCAGTCGGACGCACATGTTTTCCCGGAACCATTTTCAGGCGCGTCCCTTTTGCCGATCCAGCAATGATACGCATAATGGACACCTATCTCTTCTGTCATTTATTAATAAAATAAAACACGTTTAATCCTACCATAAAGAACAGGCAAATGAAAACGCAAAAAAAACCAAATGCAAGGTATAAAAAATCAAAAGGAGGAAAACATAATAGATGACAGCGTCGATTATGATGTTGTCGAACCGCGGAGAAGACTTACGTTTCCCCATAAGCTCTTCCTCCGGTTTCTCCTCTCCCATTTAGTATTTTTCACAACTCGATTGTGAAAGATACATTGAGGCTCGCGTAACAAGGCGCGAGCCATTTTTTTACTTTCTTATCTGGATCCTCGGCGTGGAATTCTCCTTCTCCTCACGCCATCCAGGGAAACTGTTTCATCGTATGCCGGCGGCCACTCCTCCATGCTCTCTCTGCGATTCTGCCGGGATGTCGCTTCCCTTCTCATCCGGTCCCTCTGTTCTCCCCAGGTATCGCGAAACTCCATCGATTCCGAAAATCTCTCCATCTCCGGATGCGGAGGTCTCCAGGCGGGAGAATACGGGACGTTTCTCCGCCCTTGTCTCTCCTCAGGCGGCCACTCGTCCGGCCTCGGAAACGGCAGGGCATCAGGATGAGGACCCGGTCCAAAAAATCCTCTCGGATCCATCGGGCCCTGCCTCCGCATCGGACCGGGAACAGGCCCGAACAACCAATCATCTTCCCACTCGCTTCTCATCATGCGAGGCGGCATCTCTCTTCTTTCCCGATCGTCAGAAAAATGACGCGGGGGACCCATCGGCTCACCAAACATATCCATTTCGTTAGGATAGAAATATTGGCCTGATTCACGTTCACGATGTTCAGCACTGCGAATTCCTTGCACAGTTTTTTTTCGCACAGGCTGCCTTTTTCTGCTTTTATGCATCATTCTTCCTCTCCCCGATCAGATATTGACCCCATTTTTTAACAGGCACTATACCATATGACGATCACCCTTGCTTTGTCTGTACGGATCACCTATAAGTTCCCGCCCAATTCCCCCAGTTCCGGTAGATGGTGCGTTTGATCATCCGCGCCTCCGTCGGCGTAATCACTTGTTCCACAACCATCGCATCCACCATCTTATCAGACAATTCATATAATCTCGGCGAGTTCTGCAGCTTTTCAAGTTCCTCACGGGTAAAAAAATGCTCGGGAAGCTGTTGGGCATAGGACCATAGCCCCATCACACCGTACTGCATGCGGATGCGTCTCGCTTCGGCGATCAATTGCTTCATTTTCCTCACGCTTACCGCCCGGCGACCAACAGTCTGATTGATGGTATTCACAAGATCCTGATAAAGCGCATCGTTGTTGTTCATTCATTTCCCCCCTGCTTGCGAATAATGTATCTTATGCAGAAGGAAAAGGTCGTGACTTAACAATTAACAAGATTGATACACAAATGTAATCTTATTAAAATATATACTGAATATTCCGTATTATAAAATAATAACAAGGAAAGCAAATGATTATTCACCTGTTTCCGAGAAAGGAGAAGTCAAGGAACATCATGAAATGCTTAAAAAAAATAACCCTGTTTCTCTTCTTCGCTTTTTTGTCCATTGTACCAGTGTTCCCCGACATCGCTTCCGCCTCCTCCCCTTCATTCACCCCCGATCAGCTGAAAGAAATCGCCAAAGCGAAGCAAAAAACCCGGTATGTCGCCACGCACTGGGATGAAATCAAACAAGCAAAGAATCCGGTTTCTGGCTCAGTCTCGATTGAATCCGTCAGGCAGGCAGGGGATATTCTCGTCACTTTGGACGGAACGAGCAGTTCATCCATGTGGGCGGGCGGTCATGCGGGAGTCGTTTCCGACATGAGCGGATATGTCGTCGAATCGTTTGGCAACAAAGGGGATTTGAACGGTGTCCGGCATTGGCCGAATGACTGTGATACACGCTATAATCAGGTAAAAGGGCTCAGAGTGAACGGAGCCGCTTCCGGGGACTATGCTTATGCCGCTTCATATGCAAGACAGCAAATCGGCAAGCCTTATAACTACAATTTTTTCAATATTACAACAACCGGTTCATTTTATTGCTCCCAACTGGCTTGGCGCGCTTTTTACAATCTGGGTTATGATCTGAACGACGGCGGTGCGGTCTGGCCCGTTGACCTGATTGAAAGTCCGCTCACTTACGCCTTTTATTCAAAGGGTTGATGTCAAACGGGGCTTTTTTTCCTCTTTCGGGTGAAAAAAGGCTCCGCTTTCGCTCATCACAATGAAGGAGGTCGCCATGTTTCGGTTTCGTTTTATCCTGGTGCTGGTGTTGGGATTATTGCTTCTTTCCGCTGCCTGTTCCCGAGACGCACTTCCGCTCCGGCATGCAAGACTGGCTGTGATCTACACCAATGCTGCCAAAAAGGAAAGCGCATTGATGCTGCTGGATGCAAAGGGAGAAGCAATCGGCGAGATCCCGATCAAGGCAATGGGGATCTTTCAAATCGAAAAATCAGACAAAAACGGATTGCTTTTACCCGAGCGGTTTGGCCGGTCTCTCATCATCCTCTCCCCGGAAGGCAAGCTGCGAACGGAACAAACAAAAGAGTTTCCGATCTTTGTCAAACAAAGGGACGGAGTGACTGTGTCCGCCTTTAATACAACACTCCATTCCAACACCCTGGAAATCGTGCAAAACAACCAGCGCAAACAACTTCAGCTTCCCGGATTCCTGCGAACGGCTACTTGGGATGATACATATGTTTATGTGTTCTCTTCCTTGATTGAAGCGAAAAGGGCCGTTTTGTATGTGGTCGATCGGCAACGCGGAAAAGTAGCCCAAACCGTCCCGCTCGCCATCGATCTGGCTGATGACCTGAAAATCGTCGGTCACGACTTGCTTATCACCTCAACCGATGAACAGAAAAAAATGGCCATATATGATCTGGAGAAAAAGCGAATCCGCTATATCGAACTTCCGTTTGCCAAACCGCAGTACATTTTGCCCGTCGCCAATGAAATCTGGATTACCCATAAACAGCAGGCGGTTCTCACTGTTCTCGATCCCGATGCTGATCAGGTGAAACGAACTCTTGCCGTTTCACAACCGATATTTCAAGCAAAACAGGATGCCCAACACCTCTATATCCTGTCCCAGTCTGACAGTGCGGAAACAGCCGGCGTACTTGGCGTCTACGATAAAAAACATTTGCATCAGATAAAGCGGATTTCCCTGCCGCGCAAAGGTGAGATGCGCATTCAGGATTTTGCCTTGCTTCCCTGAGCGAAACCGCGGGCATGGCAGATGGCTGGCCACACTTCTTCAGAAAAAACCCTGTTGCTCAAGTGTCAACAGGGTTTTCGCACTAATCAAAGCTTTTCGATTCAAGATTTTCTTCCTGCAGGTACTCGTAAAGTGCCCTTGTCTCCGGATTGCTCGAAAAGTCAGGGCGGTTGACCAACTCCTGGGCATCGGCACGGGCAATCTCCAGTACACGCAAATCCTCATTCAAATCGGCAATTTTAAACTCGGGCAGACCGCTTTGCTTCACCCCGAGAAAATCTCCCGGCCCCCTCATCTCCAAATCGCGCCGGGAAATTTCAAATCCGTCGGTTGTTTCCGTCATGATCCTCATCCGCTCAACACCCGTTTCCGATTTGGGATCGGCCACCAGCACGCAAGTCGCCGTACCGCCGCCCCGCCCGACCCGTCCGCGCAACTGATGCAACTGCGCCAGTCCAAAGCGGTCCGCGTCATATATCACCATCACCGTGGCATTGGGGACGTTGACTCCCACTTCGACGACCGTGGTGGATACGAGCACCTGAACCTCATTGGCGGCAAAATGGGCCATTACCTCTTCCTTTTCGGCAGAGGACATCCGTCCGTGCAGCAAACCGACACGAATCGGGGCCAGGGCCATTGTCAACTGACCATAAACCTCTTCGGCGTTTTGCAGATCCAGTTTCTCCGATTCCTCAATCAAAGGGCAGATAACATATGCCTGCCGGCCCTTCCGGCACTCTTTTTCGATAAAATTGACAATCCTGGGCCAAATCTCCTTTTTTACCCAATAGGTATCGACAGGCTGGCGCCCGGCAGGCATTTCGTCAATGGTGGAAACATCCATCTCTCCGTAGTACGTGATCGCCAGCGTACGCGGAATCGGCGTCGCCGTCATATGAAGAACATCCGGCACTTCCCCTTTTTCGCGAAGGGTAGCCCGCTGTTTGACACCAAAGCGGTGCTGTTCATCGGTGATCACCAGACCGAGATTGTGAAAGGTGACCCCTTTCTGAATCAAGGCATGCGTTCCGACAGCGATATCAGCCAGGCCCATTTGGATCTGCCCCAAGGCATCCCGCCTTTCCCGGGCCGTCATCCTGCCTGTCAAAGCGACAATTTGCAAGCCCAGCGGGGAAAGCAGCTGCTTGAGCGAGGCAGCATGCTGATCTGCCAAAATCTCCGTCGGCACCATCAGTGCTCCCTGATAACCGCTGAGATAATTGGCGTAAAGGACAATGGCTGCCACCACGGTTTTTCCGGAACCTACATCTCCCTGCAACAGGCGGTTCATCTGAGACGTGGAGCGCAGATCAGCCAAAATTTCCTGCACCACCCGCCTTTGCGCGTTGGTCAGCGGAAAGGCCAGCCGGTCGATAAATTCCTCCACCTTTTCCTCGGCAAAGGAATGGGCGATTCCTGTGTTCTCCATCCGTGCCTGTTTCTTCAGCCACATCATCTTCAATTCATATAAAAAAAGTTCCTCATACACCATCCGGCGGCGCGCTTGCCGGCCTTCTTCCCTCCCTTTTGGAAAATGAAGGAAGTACATCGCCCGCGGCCTGGAAATCAGCTTGTAGCGCCGCCGCAATTCCTCAGGCAGGATCTCCTCAATCCGGTTTCCATAACGGATAAACGCTTCATGAATCAGCTTGCGAAGCCCGTTCACTTTCACGGAACCGGTGACGGAATAAACCGGTTCGAGCCGGCCGACATGCTTTTCCTGTTCCGCTTGGGAGAGAAAGGTGCGATCAACCGTAATCTGCAACCGATGCCGATCCCATTTTCCTGATACAACGATGATTTGTCCCGGATTGATTTTTTCACGCAAATAAGCCTGATTAAACCAAATCAGGTTTACATGAATTCCGTTGACATCAATTTTGGCGGACATGCGCGATTTTTTCTTTCCATACCATCTCACGCTGGGCTGTCCGTAGACAATCCCCCGGACGGTAACCCGCTCATCCTGCTCCGCTCGCGTCAAATCACTGATACGGTAATCCTCGTAGCGGTATGGGTAGTACTCCAACAGGTCGGCGATGGATTCGATTCCGAGCTCGGACAGATTCTCTTTTCGCTGCTGACCGACACCGGGCAGGTTTTCCACTGGAATTTCCGTCAGTTTCATGATTGCTTATTTTCCCGCTCCAAAAATTTTTCGTTCCAGCTCCTGCCCTGTCGGGGTGGCAGCCAATCCGCCCAACGCCGTTTCTTTAAGCGCAACCGGCATCATCTGCCCGATCTTGAACATCGCCCCGATCACCTCGTCGGTCGGAATGATGCTTTTCACTCCGGCCATGGCCATATCGGCTGCAACCATGGCAATCGCCGCCCCCATCGCATTTCGTTTGACACAAGGCGCTTCCACCAAGCCCGCCACCGGATCACAGACGAGTCCGAGCATGTTTTTCAAAGCAATCGCCACCGCTTCCCCTGACATCGTTGGCGTTCCGCCCGCCATCTCCACGACAGCTGCCGCTGCCATCGCCGTTGCCGAACCCACTTCGGCCTGGCAACCCCCGGCTGCACCGGCGATGCAAGCGTTATTGGCGATACAAAACCCGATCGCTCCCGCCGTAAACAAAGCGCGTACCTTTGTTTCCCGATCGGAGCCCAGTTTTTCGGCCGCGGTGGAAATCGCCCCCGGCAAAATGCCGCAAGCTCCGGCCGTCGGTGTTGCCACAATCGTCCCCATCGCTGCATTCACTTCGGAGACTGCCGTCGCTCTTGAAACCGCATTCAGAATGGTCGAACCCGATAACAGAACGGGTGCGTTTTCTTTATATTCGTTGATTTTACGGGCATCGCCGCCGGTCAATCCGCTATGTGAGCGAATCTCTTCGGTCAACCCCCGTTCGATTGCCTGTTCCATTACGGTCAGGTTGTGTTCCATCCCCGCAAAGATCTCTTCCCGCGGACGGTTCATCACTTCGATTTCGTGCAAAATCATGACTTCGGATATTTTGAGTCCTTCCTTTTCTGCTATTTCCACTAATTCAGCTACTGTGCGAAATTTCATTTTTCCCGACCCCTTTTCCCACAGAAAACCGCCGGTCCTTCCTGAGGCGGCGGTTTTTATTCCATCATATTATAAGATCATTACAGCATGAATCCCAGGCAAATTGCCAATTTTATGTTGCACTTCCATTTCCACCGGCTGATCGGTCTCAATGGACATCAAAGCTTGTGACCCTTTCTCTTTGCGTGACACTTGCATAAACGCAATATTAATCTCGTGTTCGGCCAACACACTTGCAACTTTGGCCACCGCACCATACTGATCCTGGTGCAATACCAGCAAAACCGGATCATTGCCGGACAAGCTCAGTTGAAAACCGTTCAGCTCGACGATTTCCATTTTTCCGCCACCGATGGAAATCCCGACCACTTCAACGCTTCCCTGCTCATCTTCCAGATAGATTCGAGCAGTATTGGGATGATCCGGCACTTCATCCGATTCGACAAAGGTGATCTCGATTCCCTCTTCTTTCGCGATCTCAAGGGCGTTCACAATCCGCTTATCGAATGTATCAAAATCGAGCAAACCGCCGGCAATGGCCACATCCGTACCATGGCCGCGATACGTTTGGGCGAATGATCCGTACAAGGTGATAACGGAGCGCTTCGGCTTGCGGCCAAAAATGGTTCTCGCCGCCCGCCCGATCCGGGCCGCTCCCGCCGTATGCGAACTTGAAGGCCCGATCATCACCGGACCGATAATATCAAATACGGTACGATATTTCATATGACATCCCAACCTTTTGCGACAACGTTCCCAGATTAAAGCTGCTCCAGCGGCACCAACAGGCATCCGACTGTCCCCGGACCCGCGTGGGTTCCAACCGCCGGTCCGATGTCAACCACAATCTCTTCTCTTACATCATACATCATTTTTACCTTGTTCAGCCAGGTCTTGGCATCTTCTTCCTGATCCGCATGCAGAATCGCCGCATAGACCGGGCCGACCGGAACTTTCTGCTGCAAAAGTTCAAACACTTTGCTGAAGGCCTTGTTTTTGCCGCGCGCCTTGTCAATCGCCGTTACCTCACCATCTTCGCTGATGGAGATGATCGGCTTGATACTGAGAAGCGAACCGACCAGCGCGGCCGCTTTCCCGATCCGGCCGCCCTTCTGCAAGTATTCAAGCGTATCGACCAGCGCCACCAGGCCCTGCTTTTCGCGAACCCGATCTGCCAGCTGCACCAGTTCATCCAGTGTTTTTCCCTCTTTTGCGGCCCGGGCGACCAGCACGACAATCACCCCGAGAGCATAGGCAACCGATTTGGAGTCATATACCATAATCTCCGCATCGGGATACTCTTCCTGGACTATCGCTTTGGCCAGCATGCAGGATTGGTAAGTGCCGCTCATTTTCGAAGAAATATGAAGGGAAAAGATTTGCTTTGCCCCGCTTTGAATCGCTTTGCGATAAAACTCGGCAATCTCCAGCGGCGAAGGTTGGGAAGTGGTTGGCAACTCGGTAATCTCTCTCATTTTTTGATAAAATTGCGACGGAAACAAATCAACCCCGTCCAAATAAGATTGCCCCGCCAGATGAACTTTGATCGGGACAACGGAAATGTCCAAGGCTTCCGCCAGATCTTTGGGAATATCGGCAGTACTGTCGGTTATGATTTTCACCTGCCCCATCAAACACCCTCCTTTCTTTACTCAACGGCAAACAGGTAATAATAAACCGGTTGTCCTCCCTGATGCACTTCAAATTCGATCTCGGGATAGATTTGCGAAAGTGACTCAACCAGTGCATGCGCCTGTTCTTCGGTCACATCCCGGCCGTAGATCACTGTCACCACATCCGCTTCCTCGCCGATCATTTTTTGCAGCAGGGCTTTGGCCGTTTGCACCATGTCCTGGCCGACGATTTCGATTTTGCCCTCTTGAATGCCGAGGAAATCCCCTTTCCTGATTTCCTGCCCATCCACTTGTGAATCGCGGATCGCATAAGTGAGTTCCCCCGAGCGCACCGCCCCAGAAGCCGTCGTCATGTTCTGCTCGTTCTCCTCGTGGCTTCGCTCCGCACTGAAAGCGAGCAGTGCAGCCAAGCCTTGCGGGATGCTGCGGGTAGCGATCACCGTGACGGGTGTATCAACAATTTGGCTCACCTGCTTTGCCGTCAAAACGATATTCTTATTATTCGGCAAGATCACAATATTTTCAGCTTCAATTTTTCTCACTGCATCGACCAGTTCTTCCGTACTCGGGTTCATCGTCTGGCCGCCTTCCACCACCTGATCGACGCCCAATGAACGGAAAATGTCGACAATTCCTTTTCCGGCCGCCACTGCCACAATGCCGTACTTTTTCTTTTCCGCCTTCTGCTCCCCACCGGTCTGCACAGGGGTGGAGGCAGCGCTTTTTCCTTCCGTCACGCTGGCGTATTGTTCGCGCATGTTGTCGATCTTGATGCGGATCAAATCGCCGAATTTCATGGCAAAATTGAGTGCATCCCCCGGGTATTCGGCATGGATATGTACTTTAACCAATTCATCATCAGCTACGACCAACAGCGAATCCCCGAATTGCTCCATGCTTTTGCGGAATTTGGCTTCATCAAACGCTTCGGTTTTGCGTCGCGTCGTTTTCAAATTGATAATAAATTCGGTGCAATACCCGTGTTCGATTTGCGAAGCATCCATTTTCGACTGGGCGTTATCGTGAGCAAGGGAAGCGAGCGATTCCGTGTCGAGTTTCGCTTGCGGAGCATCGGGGGCAATCTCTTCACCCTTCAAGGCAGCCAGCATTCCCTCATAGATATAAACCAGGCCTTGTCCTCCGGCATCCACTACTCCCGTCTGCTTCAAAACGGGGAGCATTTCCGGGGTGCGGGCAAGCGTCCGCCGTGCTTCATTCAACACCGTCTCCATGATCACAGCGGTGTCTTCCGTCGTCCACGCTTTTTTCATACCGGCGTCAGCCGCTTCGCGCGCCACTGTCAAAACTGTGCCCTCCACCGGTTTGATCACTGCCTTGTACGCAGTTTCAACTCCCCGCTGAAAGGCATCAGCCAATTGATGAGCGTTGATCTCCTTTTTATCGGAAACAGCCTTGGCAAATCCGCGAAACAGCTGGGACAAAATCACACCGGAATTACCGCGTGCACCCATCAGCAATCCTTTTGAAAGCGCCTCCGCCAGTTTTCCCACCGTGCCGGATGCCGCCTGTTTTTCCATCTCTTTCACACCGGATGCCAGCGTCAAATTCATATTGGTTCCGGTATCCCCGTCCGGTACGGGAAAAACGTTCAAAGCATTGACCGATTCCACGTGTTTATTCAGATTCCCGGCACCGGAACGCATCATTTGTAAAAACAGAGCTGCATGGATTTGCTGTGTCAACAGTGTTCCTCCTTACTCTTCATTGACCAGGCGAACTCCCTGCACATAGATGTTCACCTGACTTACTTTCAATCCGATCATCTGATCCAGCGTATACTTCACCTTGGATTGCACATTGTGTGCCACTTCGGAAATTTTGGTTCCATAGCCCACGATGATGTACAGATCGATCACGACTTCTCCGCTCTCCGTGCGCACTTCGATCCCTTTGCTTAAATTCTCCCTGCCCAAAAGTTCCGTAATTCCGTCTTTTAACTGGCTGCGCGAAGCCATCCCAACCAAGCCGTAGCAGTCCATGGCCGCAATTCCGGCAACCGTTGCAATCACTTCATTGGCCACTTGGATTTGACCGAGTTCCGTCGAAACTTCCAAGCTCATTCCAATTCCTCCCAGATGAGGTTTTCCATGCTTTGCTAGGACAATTGTACAATAATACCTAAATGAATAAAAGCTTAACAACATTCATCATACTGGACTCGCTCTCTCCTTGCAAGTAAAGTTCAGGTATGCTAAAATGTGCTGGTGTTTAGTCCTTATTCCGTTACCGTAAAGAGAAGAGTCCTCTCTTGCCTGAAATGTACCCTGACGGAAGATACTTTCGGCAGGGGATGATGGTATGGAACGAAGAGGAGGTGTAAGAATGGCTCGTCGTTGCTTTATCACTGGAAAACAAGGCCACACCGGAAACAAGGTAAGCCACTCCAACCGCAAAACGAGAAAAAAATGGGGTGCCAACGTACAAAAAGTGCGCATTCTCGTTGACGGCAAACCGAAACGCGTATATGTGAGCACTCGTGCCCTCAAATCCGGTAAAGTGACTCGCGTATAACCGAAAAAGAAAAAAGCACCGATTGGGGTGCTTTGAGATTGATGACAAACCCC
>NZ_JPST01000008.1 GCF_000763315.1 Thermoactinomyces daqus
GGTGGGGTTTGTCATCAATCTCCAAGACCCTTTGGGGTCTTTTTTCATTTATGGACGAGTCGCAGACCCGTGGTCGGTTGCAACGATTCCGGCTGCATGATTTGAACCGTGTGGACCATGCGCGTCAGTAAAATAATGGATTCGTATTGAACAAAAATTGAACAATCCCTTTTCCTGCAACCAACCGGAAAAGGGATTCGTCCCTTAGTATGAAAGCGATTTTGAGGTGTTTGAATATATTTTTAACATTGGCAATATTACCTTTTTATTTCTATCTTTTTCTTGTAAACTAGTGAATGTATTAACGCACTACATAAAGAAAGGAGCTGATCTGTTTGGAACCCAAAAGGGGAATGGCTTGCTCACTGGCTGCAACGGTGTTTATTGCTGGGGGAGCATTTTCCGGAACGGTTCATGCGCAAAGTTTGCATGCGAATCACATTCCGGCAAAACCTCCGGTAAATCAGGTCAAACCGGCAGCGATTGAAAAAGTGAACCGGATTGAAACAGCAAAGGAGCCGGTATCTCCCGAAGCTCCGGCATCCGTTTCAGGAAGCAATGAAGAAGTTGCCTCCGGGTTTGGTGTGATCAAGGATAAGCTGTTGTCTGACTTTACCGGTCAAACAGAACAAATGACTGCCAAAGGACAAGCTGTTCCCTTCTTGGCCAAACAAAAAGTTTCCGCGAACAATGATCGGGCCGAAACGCTCGCAAATCAAGCAAAAGACAGCACAGGCAGCAAGACGAAGCTTGAAAAGCAAACAAAAAAAGCGCCAACGCCATCACAGCGCAAGCGCAAACGGTTGTGAAACAAGCGAATGATCGTGCCCTTAACGGGAAAACCAATGCACAGTCCCTCATTTCACAGACGTCACAGGATATAAATGATAAAGTTTCCTCGCAACCTTATGATAGCAAAGTGAAAACGTCTGTGCCAGTAAAAAAGGCACCGGGATCCCCGGTGGTTGACAAAGTGGCAGATCATGTTTTGCCGTATCATACGGAAGTTGAGTAAGACTTGGCTGAAACGACGTAACAAATTTAAACGATCTCTCTTTTGCCTTCTTTCCTCCCCGAACCATATTGGCTGGTGGGTAATCCCGCCGGCTTTTTTTGATCAAACCGTCAAACCCGGGAAACGATCAAGGTCAGTTTCCCGCTGATGTTAAAGGGACCGTATCCGGCCGGAAGGATGAAATGGTCTCCTTTGGTCAGCGGAACGATTTCATTTTCCCGGCTCAATTCCCCTGAACCGCTGATGACACTGGTCAAAAGAAAAGTTGAAGTGACAGGGTGGGGAAAGACCCCGTCCAACTCCCATTTTTGCACGGTGAAATACGGGGACTGAACCAGGGTGGTGATGGTTCCGCCTTTCTGTACGTTTACATGCGGTTCCACTTTCGCCTCTTCATGGGGGACATTGATCACCTCAATCGCCTGTTTGAGGTGCAATTCCCGTTTGTTTCCGTTTGCATCGGTCCGGTCATAGTCATAAAGGCGGTACGTGGTGTCCGAGTTTTGCTGCGTTTCCAGGATCAGGGTGCCGGCGCCCAGGGCATGCACGGTGCCGCTGGGAACATAGAAAAAATCCCCCGGTTTTACCTTGACCCGTTTCAGGAGTGTTTTCCAGTCGCCCTGTTTGATGCGGGAGATCAGTTCTTCTTTGCTATGAGCCGTATGTCCGTAGATAATTTCCGCTCCCTCGTCGCAATCGATCACATACCAGCATTCTGTTTTGCCCCGTTCGCCATTTTCATGGAGATTGGCATAGGCATCGTCCGGATGAACCTGAACGGACAGATCGCTGGAAGCGTGAAGGATTTTGGTCAGCAGCGGGAAGGTGTCCGCTTTGTCGCTGATGCCGAAAAATTCGGGTTTCTCTGACCAGAGCTCGCCGAGCGTCATTCCGGCATAAGGGCCGTTTTTCACGATGCTCTGGCCGTGGGGATGAGCGGAGATCGCCCAGCATTCGCCGGTTTGCCCGGAGGGAATATCATAGCCGAATTCCTCTTTCAGCCTTGTTCCTCCCCAGATCCGCTCTTTAAATACCGGCTTTAAAAAAATGGGATAGCGATGCAATGGACTCGCTCCTTTCGTTGGAAAATACCGAGGTCTTGGAGGATGAGAACGGGGATGACCGGGAGCGTTGGATCACGGGCTCCCGGTTTGGTCAGAACGATGTGTCACTATTCCTCAGTCAAGAGGGCATACACGCCTTCTTTGCTGGTTGCGGAGAGAAGTTTCGCCCGGAAGGAGTCATCGATCAATTTGACCGCAAGCATTTGCAGGATTTTCAGATGCTCATTTCCCGCCTGCGATTCCGGCACGGCGATCATGAAGATCAACTGTGCCCGTTCGCCGCTCTGTTCATCCCAGGTCACATCCGAAACCGTCCGGGCAAAGGCGACTCTGGGAGTGCTGACTGCGTCCGATTTTCCGTGCGGGATGGCGACACCGAAGCCAATGCCGGTATGTCCTTGATTTTCCCTGGCGAAGATCGCTTCTTTAAACGCCTCGATATCGTGCAAGGCGCCAGTTTGCTTCAATTGTGCCGCCAGCGTTTCGATCACACTGTCTTTCGTGTCCGCGGTTACGTCGAGCAAAATGAGATCATGGTTGATCAGTTGGGACAAGTTCACTGTAATTCACTCCTATTGTTGATCTGAGACTGGTTTTTTCAGGGCGTTTACCATAAAGGCGGTGACCAGAACGCCTGCGATAATGCCGATGATAAACATCGGGATGTTGTGAATGGCGCTGAACAGCATCACGATTGGCCCGCCGTGCGGAACACTGTCACCCACATGCCCGAGCATGGAGATGACGGAGCCGACCATTCCTCCTGCCATGATGCTCGGAATGACGCGCAGCGGGTCCCGTGAAGCGAACGGAATCGCCCCTTCGGTAATTCCGACCAGCCCCATGGCCAGGGCAGCCTTCCCCGCTTCCTGCTCTTCGGGGTAGTATTTTCGTTTATTCAGCAAGGTGGCCAGTCCCATTCCCAATGGGGGAATACAGATGGCGGTGGCAATCGGGCCCATGATGTAGGGGTTGCCCTGCCCGATCATCGCCGCCCCAAACAGGAAGGCCACTTTGTTGATCGGTCCGCCCATGTCAAAGGTAATCATCGCTCCCAGGATTAACGCCAACACGATTTTGGAAGCTCCCTGCATCGTGTTGAGGAAGTGTGTCAGTGCTTCCATCAGCGCAGAAATCGGGGCGCCGATAATATAAATGAAGATCAGCGAAACCGCTAAAGACGTGAGCAGGGGGATCACCAGGATGGGCATGATCGGCTGAATCATTTTTGGCACTTTCAGCGCTTTGAGCCCTTTGGCGATATAACCGGCGATAAATCCGGCCACAATCCCGCCGATAAACCCGGCTCCGGCCGCACTGCCGTAAAAACTGCCGTTTGCCGCGATGTAGCCGCCGATCATCCCCGGGGCCAGTCCGGGGCGGTCCGCGATGCTCATGGCGATAAATCCGGCCAGAATCGGCACCATGAACTGGAAGCCGACTGTGCCGATATCATTGATGGTTTTCCAGAGCGAGTGCTCCGGAATCACAAAGCCTTTGTCAGTCGGCACCCCGCCCAGCCCGATGGAAATGGCGATCAGCAGGCCGCCGATCACCACAAAGGGGATCATGAAGGAAACGCCGTTCATCAGGTCGCGGTAGAGATAGCGTTTTACTTTTGACTCCTGCTTCAGCTCTTTGCCTTCAGCCGGAATTGCCGCATCAGCTTTTTCCGTTTTGTCTTTATAAACGGGCACTTCTCCATCTTGAAAACGTTTGATCAGACTTTCCGTCTTGTGGATGGCATCGGCGACGGAACACTCCAGTACCCGCTTGCCACGGAAGCGCTCTTTTTCGACGTCTTTGTCTGCGGCGATGATGACCCCATCCGCTTCCATGATTTCTTCCGGGGTAATTTCGTTCTCCACTCCGATTGAACCCCTTGTCTCCACTTTGATCGTTATGCCCAGATCCGCAGCGGTTTTTTTCAGCTTCTCCGCAGCGATATAGGTATGGGCGATCCCTGTCGGACAAGCGGTGACAGCTAAAAGTTTCATCGTTCAACCTCCTGATGTTTACAGATGCTCTAAAAATTGCCCGACTGAATCTGCCTTGCGCAAACGGTTTAAAAGAGGCGGGTTTTCGACCAGCTCGGCCAGCTCGGCAAACATGCGCTCCGCCTTTTCTTTCTCCGCCCATTTCAATGCCGGCATAAAGATGAGAAAAACATGATTGCCATTCCAATCGATGGGCTCCTTTAACCGGGCGACGGCCACTGCCGGTTTTTGGATATAGTCGCACAAACCATGGGGGATCGACACACCCCCGCCGATACAGGTGCTGGAGAGTTGTTCCCGTGCCAGGGCGCTTTCTGCATAACCCTGATGCACATACCCTTGTTTTTGCAGTTCGTCGGCCAACAGTTCAATCACCTGATTTGGCGTGTTTGCTTCCAGATCGAGCCGGATCAGTTCAGGCTTGAGGAGCTTGCGCAAAACCGGATAGCGGCGCTGATCGTTTTCCTGATCGGACAGTTTTTTCAGCTCTGTTTCCAGGATTGCGCGGTCGTATTCGGTAAATAAGGGTGTCACGCAAACCGTCGGCAGGAGCGCATTTGTCAGCGGCACGGTGCTGATCAGCAGATCGGGGCCGTGTTCTGCGATCGCTTTTGGCAATCCCTTGATGGAAACGGTATCAAGAAGATGCAAATCCGGAAAGATGCGCCTGATTTTTGCCGCCAGAAGCTGGGAGGTGCCGATGCCGGTTGTGCAGATAAGAAGCGCTTTCATTATTTTCGTTCGCTTTTGTTTCCCTTTAAAGCGTTCGAGCGCTGCCTGAAAATGCAGAGTGAGATATCCGATTTCATCTTCGGGGATGGATTTCCCGAATTCAGCGGCCAGTGGGTTGGCGGCAAAGACAAGCGTTTCAAACATATAACGGTACGTGCGTTTGATTTCATCCAGAATCGGATTGGTCAGGCTCAGGCGATGCCGAATCCGGTGAAGGGCGGCATGCATATGGATGGCCAAACCAATCCACAGATCCTGATCGGCTGAGAGGGGCAGTTGGACGAGCTCCTCTACTTTGCGGATCAGTTTCCCGGCCATTTCCATCGTTTCCGGGCCCAGCTTGGCCAAGGTGTTTTCGAAAGAGTCGCCTTTTTCCAATGAAGTGTAGTGGAGTTTGGCTCCGAGCAGATGTAACGCCATGTAGCCGATCTCCGCTTCCGGGATGCGAACGGCCAACTTCTGTTCAATGGCCTTCGCCAGTCGGACCGCGAGCGGATATTCATTGCGCTGTTTCAAATCGGTCAATTCTTCCGCCGATAATTGGACGATTTTGCCGAGTTTGATCCGTTTGACGGCGATGGCCAGATGGGCGGCCAAACGGGCGACAGCTTCATCTGTAAAGGAGAAATCTGCGGAACGCTCCAGGGTGCGGATCATCTCTGTGATCAGGGCTTCATCGTAGCCCCTGCCCTGCCCATGCGGAAGTCCCCGCAGTTCCTCCGCATCCAATTTGGCCATTGCTGTACGGCGACTCCGCTCATCCCCTTCCACTTTTAACCCGCAGTTGGGTTTGTGGATCAATTGCAGCCGGAAAGATGACAAGTATTTTTCCACCTCGGCAAGGTCATGGCTGATCGTCGCTTTGCTCACATAAAACAGGTCGGCCAGTTGTGCGGCGGTGACATAACCGTCACTCTCCAGCAACGTTTGAAGGATCAGGATTTTGCGATTTTGCGGGTTGAAAGAAGAGGATTGGAAAGATCCTTCCGCATTCTTGGATAGCGCTTTCGAAATTGCCTGCCGCTGGTGTGAAGGGGCTTCCAGCAAAATCCCCATTCCGGGCTGCCGGATGAGGCGGACATCTGAGAAGGATTGCAGCCATTCATCCAGCCATTTGAGATCAGTGCGAACTGTTTTTTCCGAGACGCCCAGTTCACCGGCAAATTGTTCGGTTGTAGCAAATGTTTCAGTTGCGAGCAAAGATAAGAGTAATCTTTTTTTTCGTTCTTCCATTCATTTCACCACCGGTAGGGAAGGACGGTCACGACGTTCTGTAATTCTGATTATAAATGGTTGTTTCTGTTTAAAGAGCAAATTTATTTCCGGAAGCTTGCGGAAACGTGTAAACAATGGCTGCACTGAAAGAATACGAAGAGACTGCCAAGTCCATGTTGAAGCAGAATTGAGTTTCCAAAAGAAGTGAAAAGCGGAACCGGGGGTCTTTTTCCTCTGCCGGGGCTGGGAGCGGGAATCGCGCATGGATTTGATGCCGGTTGTATGGGGCGTCAACGCAAGTGTGTGGGTCTGGCAAAGGAGTACGGAAACAATGGGACCTGATCTTGGGGTTTGCCGTGGATGGCATGTTGACCAGTTTGTTACAAAAGCCGGAACCTGCGCCATACCAGGGTGCAAGCCGATTGACGGAAGCAAACGACCTTTTGTATGATAGGTTAGAACATGACAAGCGGATAAATCGTACCCACTCAAGCTAAAGGGGAGTAGCTGTTACAGCAAAGTCGTCATTACGGGCGGAAGGCCCCGGCTTTGTTGGCAACGCGACGTTGTTGGCAAGACCTTTACTTTTTCGGTAAAAGTAAAGGTCTTTTCTATTTTTTGGGACTGAAAACGAAGGGGAGGATTCCGGTGGAATGGTTATCAATGGAATTTTTGACTGCGTTGTTGTCGATTGTGGTGATTGACCTCGTTCTGGCGGGGGATAACGCGATTGTGATTGGCCTGGCGGCGCGCAATCTTCCGCGGGAACAGCAAAAGCGCGTGATTTTTCTCGGGACGGCCGGAACTGTGGTCGTGCGCATTTTGTTCACATTGGCGGTTGTATGGTTGTTGAAGGTTCCCGGGCTGCTGCTCGCGGGCGGTTTGATCCTGTTGTGGATTTCCCTCAAACTGCTGTATGAGGAAAAAGATCATGGCGAAGTCAAAGCAGCCAAGAACATGTGGGCGGCCGTGGGGACGATTGTTGTCGCTGATACCGTGATGGGCTTGGATAATGTATTGGGCGTGGCCGGTGCGGCCCATGACAGTTTTCTGCTGGTCATTTTGGGATTACTGATCAGCGTGCCGATTGTTGTCTGGGGAAGCACTCTGTTTTTAAAAGTGATCGAGCGCTTCCCGTGGATCATTTATCTGGGGTCGGCCGTTCTCGCTTACACGGCTGCCCGCATGATTACTGATGAGAAGTTTATCGCTCCCCTGTTTGAAGACAATCCTCTTGTAAAAATTCTGCTGGAAGGGTTGATTGTCGTCGTGATCCTGATAGTCGGAAAAATACTGAAAGGGGAGCGCAAGAAGGCTGCTGATGCATCATAGCCGATCATGCGGTTTCATCCAGCCCAAAGCAACGGCGGTAAATCCATTTGTATGCATCCAAATCCAAGTCGCGTGGATTGCCGAAGGTTTGTGGATCTTCAAATGCAGCCTTTGCGTAGCGATCGATTTGTTCCGGATCTGCCCCTTGTTGGCGAAGGGTGGGGATATTCAGGTCTCTTACCAGTTTTTCCACTTCGATCACGGCCGCTTTAGCTGCGTCTTCCGTACTCATTCCTTCAACAGGAACGCCGAGTGCCCGGGCGATTCGGGCGTATTTTTCCGGTGCTCCCATCCAGTTGTACTCCATCACGGCGGGCAAGATCGCCGAAACGCATTCTCCGTGCATGACCGGGATCATCCCGCCCAGCGTTTGCGCCATCGCATGGGCAGCACCGGCTGAATCGCTTCCATAGGAAAGACCGGCCAGCATTGCTGCCTGAGCCATGTGATAGCGCGCTTCAAGATCCTGTCCGTTTGCATAAGCGCGGCGAATGTATTTGCCGACATATTCGATCGCCAGCAAGGCGACTGCATCCGTCAATGGTTGGGACTGATTCATCGTATAACATTCAATGGCATGAGATAACGCATCAATCCCGGTGGCTGCGGTAATTCGTTTGGGCATGGACAGATGAAGTTCGGGATCGATCACCGCGAGATGGGCAGGGAGCAAAGGTCCGCCAACATTGAATTTAATCTCACGAACGGGATCTTTGATTACCGCCCATTGGGTCACTTCGCTGCCGGTTCCCGCAGTTGTCGGGATTGTTACCAATGGAGGGATTCGCTTTGTCAGCGATTTTCCTTTTTCCGATGCCTCAAAGTGGATGACCGGTTCACCGTGAACCGCTTCAACTCCGATCGCTTTGGCGGTATCCATCGAACTCCCGCCGCCGACGGCAATCAATCCGTCACATTTTTGCTCAGCAAATGTTTTCGACCCCATGGCGACCAACTCGGTATCCGGTTCCCCGGCGATTTCGTGGAAGACATAAACATCGATTCCGTTCTGTTTTAAATGGGTCTCAATCGGCTTGATGATCCCGGATTGATAGAGGGCGCGATCGGTGACAATCATGGCCTTTTTAATGTTCAGCTGTTTAACTTCTTCCCCGATGTTTTTTGACACACCGATGCCAGAAATCACTTTTGTCGGCATCACAAACGCTTTTTGTTCGAGCATTTGTTCAATTCTCATCATAAAGATCCCCTCCTGAAGAATGTTTGATTAACCAAACCAACGCAGCGGTTGAGGTTGCAAGTTCTTATAGACGTGTTTTTGCTCTGTATATTCTTCCAATCCGGTTTTTCCAAGTTCTCTCCCGATGCCGGACTGTTTGTAGCCGCCCCAGGGAGCCTGAGGGAAATAGGGATGATAATCGTTGATCCAGACCGTCCCCATTCTCAAGGCGCGGCTCACGCGCTCAGCCCGGTTCATGTCTTGTGTCCAAACGGCACCCGCCAGACCGTAAATGGTGTCATTCGCCAGGGAAATCGCCTCTTCTTCGGTTTGAAAGGTTTCAACCGTCAAAATGGGCCCGAACGTTTCTTCTTTCACGATCCGCATATCGCTTGTACAATGGTCAAAAATCGTCGGTTCAATAAAAAATCCACGGGCGAATTCGGGGCCGTCGGGACGTTTCCCGCCTGTAAGCAGCTTGGCGCCTTCCCGGATTCCGATGGCGATGTACTTTTCCACTTTGTCCCGATGTTCAGCTGAGATGAGCGGACCCATTTGCGTATCCGGGTTCAGCCCGCTTCCCAGCCGAATGCGTTTGGCTCGTTCCACCACTGCTTTAACGAACCGGTCATGCCATTTTTCTTCAATCAAAAGCCTGGCGCCCGCAGAGCAAACTTGTCCTGCATGAAAAAAAACGGCATTTAACGCGTAATCGACCGCTGTCTCAAAATCACTGTCGGCAAAGATGATATTGGGATTTTTTCCTCCCAGTTCAAGTGCGATTTTTTTCATGTTCCGCGATGCAGCCTTCATGATTTTCCAGCCTGTTTCGATTCCTCCGGTAAAGGAAATCAGATCAACATCTGCTGATTCGGACAGTTCAGCCCCCACGGTTTCACCGGGACCGGTCACAATATTGACCACCCCTTTGGGAATTCCGGCTTTTTCGAGCAACCCGGCCAGTTTCAGCGTGGTTAAAGGGGTGATCTCGCTCGGCTTCAACACCATTGTGCAGCCTGCCGCAAGTGCCGGAGCCAGTTTCCATGATGCCTGCAAGAGCGGATAATTCCAGGGGGTAATCATCCCGCATACCCCGACTGGCTCCCGGACAACCTTGCTTTCGCTGTTTTTCAGGGGGGAATGAAGCATTTCGCCGCCGTCCTTGTCGGCAAGACCGGCATAGTAGTCGAACACGGAGGCGATATCATCCATATCCGCTTCGCTTTCCGCAAGTGTCTTGCCGGTATTTAATGTTTCCAGACGGGCGAATTCATGTTTCTCCTCTCTGATCAGACTGGCAATCCGGCGCAGTTTTTCACCGCGTTCCGGGGCGGGCAGCCGGGGCCATTCTCCTTCGTCAAACGCTTTGCGCGCAGCTTTGATTGCATTTTGCGCATCCGTCCGGTTTCCTTCCGCCACGACGGAAATCACTTCCTGATTGCAGGGGTTGATGATGGACCGGGTTTGGCCGTCTTCTGCATAAACCCACTCGCCGTTAATCCACATCGGTTTCGTTTGCAAAGCATTTCCTTCCTCTCTTAATACAGTTAGTACAGTTTTTTCTGTACAAACTGTACACTTTTACGATATCATGACTGGTGACCGGCTGCAACCCAGCCCGCTCTCCGTAGAGAAAACATCCATCTTTTGATCGGCAAAACTTTGGGATTAAAGTATGAAAACTCGAAAGGGAAGCCGGGTGCCCCTGACCGGCCATGCCCTTTCACATATTTGACAAACATTTTTCTTGTGGTTAAGATTTGTGAAGTACTTTGCAAGGAAAACCAGGTCGTTCATCAGATGTGTTGATTAACCAAATCGTGAATGCAAACGCGGCTGATTCTGAATAAAACGCAAGAAAATTGATAGAGAAGGAGTGACATATGTGGCGCCGCATTATGAAAAATTGGAAGAAGCCCGCCGCGACTATATCGAATCGCTGGCGGAAACGATGGAAATGTATGGATTGAGCCCCTCGATGGGACGTCTTTTTGGCATCATGTTTTTTCACGAAGAACCGATGACTTTGGATGAGATGCGTCAACTGACAGGGATGAGCAAGACGAGCATGAGCACGGGTGTCCGGGCATTATCCCGGTTAAAACTGGTTCAGAAAAAATGGCAAAAAGGGGTCCGCAAGGATTTGTATCAGGCAGAACAGGACCAGTTTCACTCATTTATTGAATTTTTTGTTTATTTATGGGAGAAGGAGATCGAAATCAATGAAAAAGCGCTGAACTCAACGGAGCAAAAGCTGCGTGATCTGTTGACCGATCCGAAATTGTCTCCGGATGAGGCAGCCCTGGTGGAAAGGGACTTGCAAAAATTGGCCAAATCCAAACAGTATTATGCCTGGCTCCGTGCGTTGGTTCAGGCGTTTAAAAATGGAGACATCTTCGATCTTGTTCCAATCCCGGATGATTCGGCAAAGTGATTATCGGCACAGTCTCAGGATGAAAGAGAAGAAAAACAGGAGGGGAAGGTCTTTACACCCCGGACTGCATCACTTTCATATAAAAAAGCGGTTCCCGTAATTTGAACCGCTTTTCGGATTTGTCACGGCCGTCCACGTCTGGGATGGCCGTTTGTTTTTGGCATTTCGCTAATGTAAATAGTCTTCCAGTTTCACAAAGCGGAAGCCTTTTTTCTTGAGGAGCGGAATGCTTTTGATCACGCCTTCTGCCGTGTCGTGGCTTGGTTGGTTCATGTGCATGATCACGATCGAACCGGGTTTTGCGGTGAGCAGGGCTTGTTCGACCTGACGGGTGTTGTAGGTTGCTCCGGCGTCACCCAGAATATCGTAGTTAACAGGCTTTTCACCCAATCCGTATACCAGTTTGACGGCTACATCGTCATAAAAAGCGGTTCCGGTACGGAAAAATTTCGGCTTGCGCCCGGTAAGTCTGGTGATCAGCTGGTCATTTCCCAAAACTTCGTTGATCACCGCCGCGGCATTTTTGGTTCCCCCGATTCCGTAAGCGCTTCGGCCAGTGACGGATAACGGGCGATGCTCCGTCCCGTGGTTTTCAATTTCAAAGAGAGGGTTATGCGCCAGTTTCATAAAGGTTTGGGGATTTGCCTCAATCCAGCGGCTGTTGATGAACAATGTCGCCGGAATCCGTTCCTTGTTCAGATAATCGATCAGCTCCCGGTCATATCCGTTCCCGTGTTTGCCGCCGCATGCATCAAAGGTGAGGGCGATGACTTTCTCCTTTGTCGGGAGACGGTCGATAATCCCGGGAAAGTGTTCTCCCCACCGATGGGGCGACTCACTCCCGTATCGCTCCAGGAGCGTTTGTTCCAATTGTTTCATCTGTGCGGCAGGTGAGGGTTTTGTGGCGGAAGCCTTTGTTTCATGGGAATGGGTGGGGTCCGTCTTGGCGGCCTCGATGTGGGTCACCGGACCGGAGCAAGCGGTCAGAAGGGTGAGACAAAGTGCGCTTCCCAGACAAATGATGTTTCTCCACATAAGTTGCGTCTCCTCTGGATTCTCTCTAGTCTTCGTTAAACCAGCCTTTTTTCTTAAACCAGATGTACATCAACAAGGCGATCAGCGCCATCAATCCGAGTACGGCGAAATAGCCGTAGTGCCAGTGCAATTCGGGCATATAGTCAAAGTTCATGCCGTAGATGCCGGCGATAAAGGTGAGCGGCATGAAGATGACCGTAATCACGGTCAAAACCATCATGATCGAATTGGTGCGGTATGCATTGAGCGAGAGATAGTTGTCGCGGATGTCCGCCGTCAGTTCCCGGCTCGATTCAATCATGGCGGCCAATTTTTCCAAATGGGCGTAAACGTTTCGGTAATAGGGCCTGTCCTTTGCCGTCAGCGAAACCCGTTCTGAATTGAGAATCCGGTAGAGCAAGTCGCGCATCGGCCAGACTATATGGCGCAGGGACAGCAACTGTCCGCGAATGGTAAATACTTCGTTCATCAGGAAATGGATTTTGGCCGAATGCCGTCTCGTCTTTGCTTCCAATTCATCAATGCGCTCTTCCAACTTTTGCGCAACCGGGAAATACTGGTCGACAACCTTGTCCATCACCTTATATAAGAAGAACGAGATTCCCTTTTTCCTCGTTTCATCGTCGGAGAGCAGGCGCTCCCACAGTTCGTTCAATTCCTCGTGCTCCTGATAGTGAAATGAGACAAGAAAGTTTTCGCCGGTAAACAGAGCAATCTCTTCTGCTGTCCATGTATGGGGGTTTAATTTGTGTATGGTATAAAACATGTAGTTTTCATAGTATTCCAGCTTCGGCCGGGAGAGGCCGTGCAAACACTCTTTCACCGACAGCGGATGGAACGGGAATCGGCTCAGTTGGTGCGCTTCCTCCATCGTCGGGGTGTTAAAATCGACCCAATACCACTGAAAGGAAAGGGATTGGATTTCTTCCGGCGGTATATTTTCCAGCAGTTTCCCGTCCGTGGTATAGACGAGCGTGCGTATCACTTGAATCCCCCCTGGATCCGTGTAATCGAACCTGTTTTCCGTGGAAGTTTGCTGAATGTCGGGCGCAGGAGCACCAATCCCTTTACGGCGTGTCTAACTTCCACTCACGGATGATGGCGACAAATTCCGATCGTTTTTATTATAACCCGCCACCGGGAAAACCCCCTGTTGCAACATTATGAAGGGATATCTAAAATTATCTATTTTTGACATAATTGAAACATACAGAAACATCTATTTATGATATTATCGTACATAGATTATATTTTTATTAATAAAGGAGCTAAATGATGAGCAATTTATGGTTACGTGTTTCTAGTATCCTGGTTGCCGGTGCACTCATGGTTAGTGGTTGTTCTGCTTCGGATTCCCCTGATAAACCAAAAGAGCTGACTCCGACTGAAGTCATCGAAAAATCAGTGGAAGCCATGAGTGAAAAAGGCTATACTTACGAAATGAAATTGAAACAAAATACGCAGACCAAAGTGTTTGGGCAACAACAAACGGTCAATATGAATATGGATACCAATGTCGATGTGACCACGCACCCGGTGGCCATGCACACCAAAGGAACGGTGAATGCGAACGGAAGCCCGATTCCGGTTGAAATCTATGTCGCTGATAATGCGATGTATAACCATACACCCCAGGGGTGGACGACGGTTGCCGTTGACACCTCTTCGCTCGATTCTTCCGATGACCCGGCTTCGGGGTTGAAGCAACTGGATAAATGGATTGAACAGTTGGGAGGCAATGTATTGCCCAAGGGCGTATCCGTGAAAAAAGTGGGCGGTTCCTATCTGATGGAGGTTGATTATGCCGCTCTGAAAAGCGATCCCTCTTTTGACAAGATGTTGAAGGATCAGATTGCCGCGGGGATTCAAAGCGGAGGAGGCTTCATCACGATCGACCCGAACCAGATTAAAATTGAAAACTACAAGCAACAAATCTGGATTGATGCAAAAACATTCAAGCAGACGAAACAAGTGGTGGACACAAAAATATCCGCTTCTGATCTGGCGGTCGACCAGCACCTGGAAATGATCCTCAAAGGGGAATTTAACGGGAAAATTACCGTACCGGCCGAAGTGAAGAACAGTGCGAAATCAATGTAAGGAAAAGAAAGACTCCTTTGGTATAAAGAGGAGTCTTTTTTTGTTGCGGGAACTTCCTCTCCGCATTCGATGGCCGGTCAGTGGAATCCCCGCGCTTTTTTAGGAATGGGAAATATTCAAGATTTTACACTGCCAAAAACATGAATGTTATCTTTTGCAATTGGGGGTGGATTTTTTGCTCAAGGAATGTATAATAATCCATGAAGATGAATTTTTATTAAGAGGGGATTCGAATGGGAAAACAAAAAGTCGTATTGGCCTATTCGGGCGGTTTAGATACATCGGTTGCGATAAAGTGGCTCTCGGAAAATTACAGATTTGATGTAATTGCGGTCGCGCTGGATGTAGGAGAGGGGAAGGATCTTGATTTTGTCAAACAAAAAGCGCTGAAAGTCGGTGCGGTCAAATCAATCGTTGTCGACGCCAAGGATTTATTTGCCCGGAATTTTCTGATTCCGGCTCTGCAGGCCAATGCCATGTATGAAGGAAAATATCCTTTGGTTTCGGCATTGTCCCGTCCTTTGATCTCCCAGGTGCTGGTGCAGGTGGCCAAGGAGGAAGGGGCGGTTGCCGTGGCGCACGGTTGCACGGGGAAAGGAAATGACCAGGTGCGTTTTGACGTCTCCGTCTCCGCGCTCGCTCCCGAACTGGAAGTGATTGCTCCGGTGCGCGAGTGGGGGATGTCGCGGGAACAGGAAATCGCTTATGCGGAAAAACACGGGATTCCCATCCCGATCGATCTCGATAACCCGTTCAGTATCGACCAAAATCTGTGGGGCAGAAGCTGTGAGTGCGGAGAATTGGAAAACCCGTGGACTGCTCCTCCGGAAGCGGCTTACGAGTGGACCCATCCGCTCGGCAAAACGCCGGATGAGCCGGATGTGATCGAGCTCTCGTTTGAACAAGGGGTTCCGGTGAAACTGGATGGGAAGAGCATGCCTTTCCACGAACTGCTTGCCGTGTTGAACAAGCTGGCCGGAAAACATGGAATCGGGCGGATTGACCATGTGGAAAACCGTTTGGTGGGAATCAAGTCGCGGGAGGTTTACGAAACGCCGGGTGCGACGGTCTTGATCAATGCTCACCGCGAATTGGAACATCTGACGCAAACACGGGACGTGGCGCGGTTTAAGCCAGCCGTTGAGCAAAAATGGGCGGAGTTGGTCTATGACGGCCTCTGGTTCTCCCCTCTGAAAAAAGCGCTGGACGCCTTCATCAAGGAAACGCAGGCGCCTGTTACAGGAACTGTCCGGGTGGTGCTGTTTAAAGGGCAGGCGACTGTGACGGGCAGAACGTCGCCGTATTCCCTCTATAATGAAAAGCTGGCTACTTATACGGATGAGGACTCGTTTGATCACAAAGCAGCCGTTGGTTTTATTAAATTGTGGGGACTGCCTACGCATATTTATGCAAGCGTGCATAAAGAGGAGGGGGAGAATGAAACTCTGGGGCGGACGCTTTACCAAGCCAACCCATCGGTGGGTGGAGGAGTTTAATGCTTCGATCTCGTTTGATCAGGAACTGGCCGAGGAAGATATCCAGGGGAGCATCGCTCATGTGACCATGCTCGGCGCGTGCGGGATTTTGTCCCCGGAAGAGGCGGGGCAAATCATCAAAGGGCTGGAATCGATTTTGGCCAGAGTGCGTTCGGGAGAAGTTGCTTTTTCCGTCGAGCATGAAGATATCCATATGAATATCGAAAAAATCCTGACAGACGAGATCGGTCCTGTCGGGGGCAAGCTGCATACCGGACGGAGCCGCAATGACCAGGTGGCGCTCGATCTGCATCTGTATGTGCGCAAACAGACGATCGAACTGGTGCGCCTGCTGGTGCAGCTGGAGCAGGTGCTGCTGGAGAAGGCGGAACAGCACATCGATACGATTCTCCCCGGGTACACCCACCTGCAGCGGGCTCAACCTGTCAGGCTGGCGCATCATTTGCTCGCCTATGTCAGCATGTTTGAGCGTGACATCGACCGGCTGAAGGACAGCTTCAAACGGGTGAATCTCTGTCCGCTCGGCGCAGGGGCCATCGCCGGCACCACCTTTCCGATCGACCGGAAGATGGTGGCCAATCAGCTCGGATTTGACGGCATTTATGACAACAGTATGGATGCAGTGAGCGATCGCGATTTCCTGGTCGAGTTTCATTCCATTTGTTCCTTGATTATGGTTCATCTGTCCCGGTTGTCCGAAGAGTTGATCTTGTGGGCGAGCGAAGAGTTTAACTATATTGCCTTGGACGATGCCTTTTGTACGGGCAGCAGCATGATGCCGCAAAAGAAAAACCCGGATATTCCCGAACTGGTGCGGGGGAAAACCGGACGTGTCTTTGGTCACTTAATGGCGATGCTGACGACATTGAAGGCCCTACCGCTCACTTACAACAAGGATTTGCAGGAAGACAAAGAGGGGCTGTTTGATACGGTACGGACGCTGACCGGCTCGCTCAGCCTGATGGTGCCCATGATCCAGTCGATGAAGGTAAACCAAAAAAAGATGCGGGAAAATGCCGAATTTGGTTTTGCCAACGCGACCGATCTGGCCGATTACTTGGTGAACAAAGGCATGCCGTTTCGTCAGGCCCATGAAGTGGTGGGAAAACTGGTTCTTTACTGCATTCGGGAAGACAAATATCTGACCGATCTTTCATTGTCGGAGTTTCGTTCCTTTGCCGGGCAGATCAATGAGGATATTTATGATAAAATCGCGTTGGAACAAGTGGTGGAAGCGCGGAAAAGTGAAGGCGGGACGGCAAAAGAACAAGTGATGGCCACGTTGAACAGCAAGAGAAGCGAAATTGCGAAAATAATGGATTGGCTATCCAGTGTTTTCCAATAGTTGCCATTGGGTGACCGCTTTCTTTATGAAACCCTGACTCCTGACAGTTGGGGTTTTTTGTATATTTGAATAAAATTTGATTTTGAAAAATGTATACCTGGGAAAATGAAAGAATGGTGTTATAATAGGGAAGTAGTTTCGGGAGAGGCCGAAAAAAGCGGGATTTTCAGGTTTTTTTAACTTTTGGTGTCCAGATGAAGGATCTGGCCTTTTTTGGTACTATTAAGTAATGTAGGAGAAAAATAGATTAAGAGTGAACGATCATTTATCATGTTTCCTGGGGTGAGTTTCGTGATTGAAATGCATGATGTCTGGAAAGTTTATCCGAATGGAGTGGAAGCTCTCCGTGGCGTTGATGTGCGTATCGACCAAGGGGAGTTCGTCTATATCGTCGGCCCTAGCGGAGCCGGGAAAAGTTCGTTTATCAAACTGATGTACCGTGAAGAAAAACCGACGCATGGCATCGTGCTGATCAACGGCGTGAATGTCAAACGCGTCCGCGACTGGAAAATCCCGCATGTTCGCCGCAAGATCGGCGTCGTTTTTCAGGACTTCAAGTTGCTTCCCAATATGACGGCTTACGAGAATGTCGCGTTTGCCATGGAAGCGGTGGAAACGCCAAAGCGTAAAATCAAGCCCCGTGTGCAGGAAGTGCTGGAACTGGTCGGTTTGAGCGACCGGATGCACGCGTTGCCTTCTCAGTTGTCAGGCGGTGAGCAGCAACGGGTTGCGATTGCGCGGGCGATTGTCAATAATCCCAGCTTTATTATTGCCGACGAGCCGACAGGAAACCTGGACCCGGAAAACTCCTGGGATATCATGTATCTGCTCGAGGAGATCAACAAGTTTGGCACGACCATTGTGATGGCCACCCACAACAAGGAAATTGTGAACACCATGCGCCAGCGGGTCATTGCCATCGAGCAGGGCGTGATCGTGCGCGACGAGTTGGGAGGTGAGTATGGGTATGAAGATTGAGACCATGATGCGACATTTTCGGGAAGCGTACCGCGGGGTGCGGCGAAATTCCTGGATGAGTTTTGCCGCAGTCAGCGCAGTGGCGGTAACGCTGTTCATCTTCGGGCTCTTTTTGATCACTGCCTTTAATGTCCGCTACATGGCAGGAGAACTGGAGAAGCAGGTTGCGATTCGCGCGGCACTCAGCCCGTCGATGACCGGAGCCCAGGAGCGGCAGCTCACAGAGCAGATTCAGCAGCTTCCGGGCGTTAAGAATGCGACGCTGATCCCCAAGAACGTCGGCCTGAGGCAGATGCGCGATGAATGGGGACCGGGAGGAGAACAGCTGTTCAAGGATTTGGACGGAGAAGGGCAAAACCCGCTCCCGGATATCATTACGGTTGAACCGACAGATCCGAAGAATGTCGAAAGCCTGAAGAAACAGATTGAGAATTTCGGCAGTGATAAAATTGAGCGCGTGGAAGCCGGTGAGGGCGTGACGGACAAGTTGCTCAATTTCTCCAGTATGCTGCGCAACATCGTCCTTATTTTCGGATTGGGATTGGCCGTGCTTGCGGCGTTCCTCATTTCCAATACGATTAAGCTGACGATTATCGCCCGCCAGCGGGAAATCGAGATCCAGCGCCTGGTGGGAGCGAGCAACTGGTTTATCCGATGGCCGTTTTTCATTGAGGGGGCCTTCATCGGATTGGTCGGGGCTATTTTCCCGGTTGTGATCGTACTTACCATTTATCAGGTTTTCTATAATGTCCTCGGAGCCGGTGAAGCAGCAGCGATTCTGAAACTGATGCCGGTCGTCTCCCTGGGGATTTATGTCACGATCAGTATTTTTGCACTGGGGGTTGCCATCGGAACGATCGGAAGTATCATTTCCGTTCGACGATTCCTGAAAGTGTAAAAATGATTGATTTGAGAAGGAGCAAGGTGAAGCAAAAACTTGTGGCTGGGATGTTTACTTTTGTGCTGGTTTTTTCTTTAATCCCCCATCCGAACACCTTTGCGAGCGCAAACTCCTCTGAGATCCAACAGAAAAAGGAAGTCATCAAAGAGCGAGATAAACAGATTTTACAGCTGGAAAAAAAGAAGAAACTGGCGCAGCAGGATCAGGCAGCGATTTTAACCCAAATTGAAACAACCAGAAAGCAACTGAACCAACTCGATTTGGAGGTCGCGCAGCTCGAACAGAGTGTGAATGAGGGTCAGGCGCAGGTGGCCAGGTTGAAGGAGCAAGTGGACAAGCGACGGCGGCTATATGTTGAACGGGTGCGCAATTACTACCTGAAAGGGCGCATGTTCTATTTTTCCTTGCTTTTAAATTCTTCGTCATTTGGTCAGTTTTTGGAGCGATATGATATGCTGTCGATGATGAACAGAGCTGACCAAGAGGCGATTGCCGGGCTTACGCGAAAAAAAGCCGAACTGGAAAAGGCGGAACAGAAGCAAAAGGCAATGCTTGCGCAAATGAAGGATAAACAAGAGCGGGCAGAGAATCTTTATGCCAAATTGCAGGCTGACTACCGGGAGCATAAAGAGTTGATTGCCAAGCTGAGCCAAAGTGTGGAGAATTTAGAGGACGTCAATGCAAAAGAGCAGGCAGAATTGAACCGGCTCGTGGCCAAGGCGGAGCAGGATGCGGCACGCAAGGAGCAGCAGGGAGCGCGTTCTGCCCATCTCTCCGCCGGTGATGGAAAACTGTTGTGGCCGGTTGCCGGCGGTTTGATCACATCTCCGTACGGGATGCGCTATCACCCGATAAAACATACATACCGCATGCATGAAGGGATGGATATCGGCGCCGATTTGGGTGTGCCGATTCGTGCGGCGGAAGCAGGGGAAGTGATTGAAGCCCGGCCTTCCAACGGATATGGTTACATCATCGTCATCTATCACGGAGACGGTTTGGCCACTCTTTATGCCCACATGTACGAGCAAACGGTCAAGGTTAAAAAGGGAGATGTCGTCAAACGAGGCCAGGTGATCGCCGAAGTGGGAACCAATGGCGATTCCACCGCGCCACATCTCCACTTTGAGGTTCATGTGGATGGAAAAACCGTCAACCCTGCGCCGTATCTGAAATAGGTTCCAATGGGGGAAGGGCGAGGGACGATCCCGTTGCAGTTTTTCGCGGTGGGGTCGGCTCTTCATTTTTTTGGTTTAGTTGATGAGATGAAAGAAATCGTTGCTCCCTGATGCGGGATTTGTAGCTTTTCAGCGGTTTTTCGCGTTTGGTCTTTTGGGAAGGGACGACGGGGAACGCAGAAACCCTTTGCAGGAACAGCTCGATATGGGAGGCGCTTCAAACGATGAAGAGGAGATGGTTGGCATTTACGCTGGCGGCAGCGTTGGCGGTCACCGGCGTTCCGGTCTCTGAAACACACGCGGAAGTATCATCGGCAACGAGACAAAAAATTGACGAAATCCGAAAACAGAAGCAGTCCGTTTTGGAAGAGAAGAATCAAATTAATGAAAATATATCGAAGCAACAACAAATAATGGAAAACGCAAAGAAGAAAATCGAGGAAATCCAAAAAGAAGCGGACCCGATTGAGGAAAGATATCAGGAGAAATTAAAGGAAAAAGAGGAAGTTGACCAAAAATTTAAGGCTCGTATCCGCGTTTTGTATATGCAAGGGGAGACCAATTACCTGGCCCAGCTTCTCTCGGCCAATTCGTTTAACCAATTCTTAAAACGGTTTGAGGTAGTCCGGTTGATCGCCGAGCGTGATTATGAACTGGTGGCGGAGCGGCAGAAAGTGCTGAACGATGTGCTGCGCGAGAAAGCCAAATTAGATGAAAAGATCAAGGAGCAAAACAAATACATTGAACAGGCAAATAAAGCTTATCAATCGTTGATGGCGCAACTGAACAAGACGAACTCACAATTGTCCAAGGTTGAAGCGATGGAAGATGATTATGAAGATGAAATCATCAAAATCAACTTGGCGGATTGGAAGGCAGGAAAACTGCATTTCCCGTGGACAGGTCCGCTGAGAAAACCGGTCAACGGGCCGGTCACATCCACTTTCGGCTGGCGTGTTCACCCGATTTTCCATACGAAAAAGCTTCATGAAGGAATGGATTTTGGCGGGAGCCTGGGGACACCGATCTATGCCGCGGCCGATGGCGTGGTTGTATCAAGCCGCCCCTCTTACGGGTATGGATGGCTGATCACGATTTATCACGGGGATTATCACGGCAAGCCCTTCTTTACCCGTTACGCGCACAGCTACCCGTATCAGGTGAAAGTGAAAGTGGGTGAAGAGGTAAAAGCCGGACAACAGATCACCTCCATGGGCAGCAACGGGAACTCCACCGGACCCCATTTGCACTTTGAAGTGCGGATCGGTTACGGGGACAGACCACAACCGTATAATCCAATGGATTATATGAAGTAACACGGATGGAGCGGTCGGTCGGACTGCTCCATTCTGCCAAGGGGCAGTATTTTTGATGACTATTTTCACATGTCAAATCATAAGTTGGAAATGTACAAGGCTCCGGGCAAACTATCTGTCTCAAGAGCGGCCAAAAGGTGGTGTTTACAATATTCAGAGGTAGAACGGTTGCGATCATCGTCGTTGTCGCCATGATTTTCAGCAGTTTGGGAACCGTGCTCGTGGTAGGGGACGGCGGGCTGCTCGATCAATGGAAAGCAGGGGCTTTGTTCTCAAGCGACCTGGCTCGGCAGGAAGCGGCTTTTGATGCCCATTCCGACAAATTGAAACAAGCCTTTGCCTTCATCAAGGCCAACTATGTTCACAATGTCAGCGACCAGAAGCTAATCGACGGCGCGATCTCCGGAATGGTCAATTCGCTGGGAGATCCGTTTTCCACTTATATGAGCCCGGATCAGGCCTCTCAATTCCAGGAAGATCTGAAGTCCAAATTTACCGGGATCGGTGCAGAAGTCACGATGAAAAACGGGCGCCTGACCATTGTATCACCGATTAAGGGCTCACCTGCGGAAAAAGCGGGATTGCGCCCGGAAGATCAAGTGATCAAGGTGAACGGGCAAAGCCTGGAAGGAATGGACATCAACGAGGCGGTTGGCAAAATTCGCGGCCCCAAAGGAACCAAAGCGGTATTGGACATCATGCGGCCCGGTGTGCATGATCTTATTCACATCACGGTGGTACGCGATGAAATCGCCATGGAGACCGTAGAAGGCAAGATATTGCAAGACCGGATCGGGCGCATTACCATCAACCAGTTTTCTGAGGACACCGCAAAAGAGTTTCACAAAACCCTGGCCGGCCTGGAAAAACAGGGGATGAAAGGTTTGATCATCGATGTTCGCGGGAATCCTGGCGGAATTTTGCCGGTCGTGCTCGATATTCTGGATGAACTGGTTCCTCATCATTCGGTGGTGCTGATGACCGAAGACCGAAACGGGAACAAGACGAAATTCACTTCCAAGCTGGATCAGCCCAAACCGTACCCGATCGCTGTGCTCATCGACGGAGGGAGCGCCAGCGCTTCGGAGATTCTGGCTGCCGGATTGAAAGAATCGGCCGGTGCCACCCTGATCGGCGAGCGGTCCTATGGCAAAGGAACCGTGCAAACGACGCAGGATTTCAAGGACGGCAGCAACATTAAGATGACGATTGCCAAATGGTTGACACCAAAAGGGAACTGGATCGATCAACATGGCGGCAGTAAGGGGATCCAGCCGGACGTGCCGGTTTCGCTGCCGGATTATGCGCAGGCGATTCCGCCACAGCCGTCAAAGCCGTTAAAACGGGATGACAACTCCGGTGATGTGAAAAACATGCAGATGATCCTCGATGCACTGGGTTACAATCCGGGACGGCAGGATGGCTATTTTGACGGCCGTACCGAACAGGCGGTCAGGGAGTTCCAGGAGACGAAAAATCTTCCGGTCACCGGACAGTTTGACCGGAAAACCGCCGATCAGCTCCGTTCAGCGTTTATCGACTTCCTGCAGGACCCCAAAAATGACGTTCCGTTGCAAGTGGCGATTGAATGGATGAAGAAAAAATGAAATAAAGGGATTTTCCCTCTGAATGTAGAAATAACCCCAATAATTTCCTTTGGGGTTATTTTTTATTTGAAGGCAGGCGTATTGAATTGCATGGTTGGAAAGCAGTAATCCCTCTGTTTAAGTCCAGTATTTGTGGCTGAGAAACATGCCTGATTTGGAGGAATGAAAGTTGGGTTTGTTGTGGAAGGCCCCACTTCCGTTCTTATGGGAGTGGTTTTCTGTGTTTTGGCATCCCGCCTATCTGTCGTCCGTCTGTTATTCGCTTGCTTATGCAGCCTGGCTGAAACATTATGAACAAAAGCGGTTTGGTTGTACTCTGAAGTCCCCAACATCCCTTTTTTTCCGGACTTTGTTCCTGGGGGCCGGTGCCGGTCTGTTCGTTTCGTTTTGTCTGCTTGTGTCTGACTGGGGAATTGGAGAGGAAGAATGGCTTTTCGTTCTCGGGTGTATGGCTTTGCTGGCGATTGCCGGATTTCGTTTCGTTTGCCTGGCTTATTCCGTCGGGCTGCTCTCCCTGGCCAGCCTTTTTTTGCGAATATTCCCTCTTCCGCCTGTCGGGGCTCCGTGGAATCAACTGATCGGCCATTTGCAGCATTTTTCCATCGGCTACTGGCTTTGGCTGGTCGGGATTCTCCATCTGTTGGAATGGTTCCTGATCCGGCTGGACGGGGCTTATGGTGCTTATCCGATCATTGCCGAACGAGCCGGCGGGCAAGAGGTGAACGGGCTGATGCTGCAACAGGGATGGCCGGTTCCCCTGCTTCTTTTTCATCAAGCCCATCCGTTTGCCCTGCCTGTTTTTCTGTCTTTCAGCAGCGTCACTCTCTCCAAACCGCTGAAACAGCAAAAACGGCTGGTTTCCACCTTGACTCTTCTTTATGGCCTCGGACTGTGCGCCATTTTGGGCCTGATGCGCGTTTGGGATGGAGCGGTCTGGATTGCCGCTGCCTTTGCGCTCATGGCCCATGAAATGATTTATCAATGGGGGAGGATGGCTGAAAAGCGAAGGGAACCGATATACGTTTCCGATCAGAAGGGGATGAAGGTGCTGGCAGTGGTTCCCGGGTCGCCGGCAGCTGAGATGGGATTGAAAAGAGGGGATATCATCCAGCGGTTTAATGGCAGCCGCATCCGGACAATGGAGGATTTGATCCGCTGTTCGGAAAATGCCACTTTTTGCAAACTGGAAGTGCTCGATGAGCGGAACGACCACCATATTATGCAGAAAGTTTTGTATGAAGACGATCCCCGGCACTTGGGCGTGGTCGGAGCCATTCCCGACCCGGAGGCGGAACCGATCGAAGAGTATAAAACGCTTTCCTCTCCCTGAAACTTCCCGAATTACATGCAAATCAGCACGCCTGTTTGAAAGTTTATCTTGAACCTCTGCTGCACGGGGTTCTTTTTTTTCGCAGAAGGGAATCCTTGAGGCAGGAACCTGAGGCGTATAACGGAGGAACAGCACAAGTCACAGAACTTACGTTCTCTTTATGTCAACCGATATGATATAATACGAAGAGTGGAAAAGAGGTGAATCGGATGGAAAGGAAATTTGAGATCGTTTCTGAGTTTCAGCCTCAAGGAGATCAGCCGCAGGCCATTGATCAATTGGTAAAAGGCATCCGGGAGGGAAAGAGGTTTCAAACCCTGCTGGGTGCGACGGGTACAGGAAAAACGTTTACGATTGCGCAGACCATTGCGCGTGTAAATAAACCGACTTTGGTGATTGCTCACAACAAGACGCTGGCGGCCCAGCTGTGCGGGGAGCTGAAGGAGTTTTTCCCGCATAACGCCGTTGAGTATTTTGTCAGCTATTATGATTATTATCAACCGGAAGCGTACGTTCCGGCGACGGACACGTATATCGAAAAAGATGCCTCGATTAACGATGAGATTGACAAGCTGCGCCACTCCGCTACCAGCGCGCTGTTTGAGCGTCGCGATGTGATTATCGTTTCGAGTGTTTCCTGCATTTATGGTTTGGGTTCACCGGAGGAATACCGCGACCTTGTTCTCTCTTTGCGCGTCGGTATGGAACGGGATCGGAACGAGATTTTGCGCAAACTGGTCGATATCCAGTATCAGCGCAATGATTTGAACTTCACCCGCGGGACCTTTCGTGTGCGCGGGGATGTGGTGGAGATCTTCCCTGTTTCCCGGAGTGAGCAGGCGGTCAGGGTCGAATTTTTTGGTGATGAGATTGAACGGATTCGTGAAATCGATGTCCTGACCGGGGAAATTCTCGGGGAACGCGAGCATGTGGCCATCTTTCCGGCCTCTCACTATGTGGCAAGTTCCGGTGTGATGGACCGGGCGCTCAGGGATATCGAGGCGGAACTGGAAGAACGGTTGAAAGAGCTGAGGGATCAGGGCAAGCTGCTGGAGGCGCAGCGCCTTGAACAACGGACACGTTACGATATGGAAATGATGCGGGAAGTCGGTTTCTGTTCCGGCATCGAAAACTATTCACGTCACCTGGTCGGGAAGAAGCCGGGCGAACCGCCGTATACCTTGCTTGACTTTTTCCCCGATGATTATTTGATGATCGTCGATGAGTCCCATGTGACAATTCCCCAGATTCGCGCAATGTACAACGGGGATCAGGCGCGGAAAGATGTCCTGGTGGAGCACGGATTCCGCCTCCCGTCCGCCAAGGATAACCGCCCGCTCAAATTTGAGGAATACGAGGACAAGATCAACCAGATCATTTTTGTTTCGGCCACGCCCGGACCTTATGAGCTGGAGAAAGCGCCGGAAGTGGTTGAACAGATTATCCGCCCCACCGGTCTGGTTGATCCGCAAATTCACATTCATCCCATCCAGGGACAGATCGACCACTTGATCGGGGAAATTCAAAAGAGGATCCAACGGAACGAGCGGGTTCTGGTTACCACCCTGACCAAAAAAATGGCGGAGGATTTGACGGATTACCTGAAGGAAATGGGGATTCGGGTGCGCTATTTGCATTCGGATATCAAAACGATTGAACGGATGCAGATTTTGCGTGACTTGCGCCTGGGTGAATTTGATGTATTGATCGGCATTAACTTGCTTCGGGAAGGATTGGACTTGCCGGAAGTTTCCCTGGTCGCCATTCTCGATGCCGATAAGGAAGGATTCCTCCGTTCGGAACGCTCCCTGATCCAGACGATCGGGCGGGCGGCACGGAACGCCAACGGAGAAGTGATCATGTACGCCGATACGATTACCGACTCGATGAAAAAAGCCATCGATGAGACGGAACGCCGGCGCAAAATCCAGATGGAATACAACCGGAAACACGGCATCGTGCCGCAGACGATCCGCAAGAAAGTGCATGAGATCATCGAAGCGACCAAAGTGGCGGAACAGCCGGCGGAATACGAAGCAAACAAAAAGGCGAAGGCATTGACGAAAAAAGAACGGATCAAGCTGATTGAATCTCTGGAGAAAGAGATGAAAAGTGCGGCCAAGGAACTCAATTTCGAGCGTGCAGCTGAATTGCGTGATCTGATCCTGGAACTGAAAGCGGAGGGTTAAAGGCAGATGGCACATGAGAATATCGTAATCCGCGGTGCGCGGGTGCACAATTTAAAGAATATCGACGTGACGATTCCGCGGGATCAGTTTGTCGTTGTGACCGGACTCAGCGGTTCCGGCAAATCATCCCTCGCTTTTGACACCATCTATGCGGAAGGGCAGCGACGTTATGTCGAGTCGCTGTCCGCCTATGCCCGCCAGTTTCTCGGCCAGATGGATAAACCGGATGTGGATGCGATCGAAGGCCTGTCGCCGGCGATTTCGATCGATCAGAAGACGACCAGCCGCAACCCGCGTTCTACCGTGGGAACAGTGACGGAAATCTACGATTACCTGCGGTTGCTGTTTGCGCGGGTGGGACACGCTTATTGTCCCGAACACGGAATTGAGATCACGTCACAAACGGTCCAGCAAATGGTTGACCGCGTGATGGAGCTTCCGGAGCGGACGCGCATCCAGATTTTGTCTCCTTTGGTGAAAGGACGAAAAGGAGAACATGTCAAGCTGTTGAAAGAGATTGCCGCTCAGGGCTATGTGCGCGTGCGGATCGACGGCGAGATGATGGAATTGTCCGATGAGATCAAGCTGGAGAAAAATAAAAAGCACACGATCGAAGTGGTCGTCGATCGGATTGTGGTGAAACCGGGAGTGGAAACGCGGCTGACCGATTCGGTGGAAATCGCCCTTTCACTGAGCGGCGGCGAGGTGCTTGTTGATGTGATCGGTGGTGAGGAATTGATGTTTAGTTCCAACCTGGCTTGTCCGGAGTGCGGATTCAGTTTGGATGAACTGTCGCCGCGCATGTTTTCCTTTAACAGTCCGTTTGGTGCCTGTCCCACCTGTGACGGTTTGGGCAGTCATATGGAAATCGACCCTGATCTGGTCGTTCCCGATCCGTCCCTTTCCCTGGCAGAAGGGGCGATTGAACCGTGGGCCTCATCCAGCAGCAACTACTATCCGCAGCTTTTGAAAGCAGTGTGTGACCATTTTCAAATCGATATCAACAAACCCTTCAAAGAGCTCAGCCCGAAGGAGAAGGACCTGATCCTTCACGGTTCCAAGGAGCGGTTTCCGTTTCGCTATACCAATGACATGGGCTTCACCAGGGAAGCGCACACCTTGTTTGAAGGAGTTGTTAATAATTTAAATCGCCGCTATCGCGAAACCGGATCGGAACTGATCCGCGAACAGATCGAAACCTATATGACGACCAAGGCATGCAAGACATGCAAAGGAGCTCGATTGAAGCGGGAAGTGCTTCATGTGCTCGTCGGCGGCAAAAATATCGATTATGTGACCAGACTGTCAATCAAAGAAGCACTCGCCTTTTTTGAGAATCTTGAGCTGAGCGAGAAAGAGATGCAAATCGCCCGGCTGGTGTTGAAAGAGATTCGGGAGCGCCTCGGATTTCTGGTGAATGTCGGCCTGGATTATCTCACCCTGAACCGGGCCGCCGGCACCCTGTCAGGAGGGGAAGCGCAGCGGATTCGCCTCGCCACGCAGATCGGTTCCAGCCTGATGGGAGTGCTCTACATCCTGGATGAGCCGAGTATCGGATTGCACCAGCGGGACAATAGCCGGCTCATCGCCACCTTGGAAAAGATGCGGGATTTGGGAAACACCTTGATCGTGGTGGAGCACGATGAAGATACGATGCTCGCCTGCGACTATATCATCGATATCGGACCGGGTGCCGGAGCGCATGGCGGACAGGTGGTTGCCGCCGGAACGCCGCAGGAGATTATGAACCATGAGCGTTCGTTAACGGGACAATATTTGAGCGGACGCAAATTTATTCCCGTTCCTGAAGAGCGCCGCAAGCCGAACGGCAAATGGGTGAAAGTCGTGGGGGCGCAGGAAAACAACCTGAAGAACATCAGTGTGAAATTCCCGCTCGGGGTGTTTACCTGCGTGACCGGCGTCTCCGGTTCCGGGAAAAGCACCCTGGTCAACGAAATCCTGTTAAAGGCGCTGGCTCGTCAGCTAAACAAAGCCAAAACCATTCCCGGGAAGCATAAGAAAATTGAAGGGGCTGATCATCTGGACAAGGTGATCAGCATCGACCAATCGCCGATCGGGCGTACGCCGCGAAGCAATCCGGCCACCTATACCGGGGTGTTTGACGATATTCGCGAAGTTTTTGCTTCCACGCAGGAGGCAAAAGTACGCGGCTATCAAAAGGGCCGGTTCAGTTTCAATGTGAAGGGCGGCCGCTGTGAAGCATGCCGTGGCGACGGCATTATCAAAATCGAGATGCACTTCCTTCCCGATGTTTATGTACCTTGCGAGCAGTGCAAAGGGAAACGGTATAATCGCGATACCCTTGAAATTAAATACAAAGGGAAAAACGTGGCCGATGTCCTTGAGATGACGGTGGAGGAGGCGCTTGACTTTTTTCAGAACATCCCGCGCATCAAACGCAAATTGCAAACCCTCTATGATGTGGGACTCGGCTATATGAAGCTGGGGCAGCCGGCCACCACGCTGTCGGGCGGGGAAGCGCAGCGGGTCAAGCTCGCTTCGGAATTGCACAAGCGGAGTACAGGACGCACCCTGTATGTGCTGGATGAGCCGACAACCGGCCTCCATATTGATGATATCGCCCGTCTTCTTCGGGTGCTGGACAGATTGGTCGAAAACGGGGATACCGTTCTTGTGATTGAACACAATCTCGATGTGATCAAGACCGCCGATTATATTGTTGACATGGGTCCCGAAGGCGGAAGCGGAGGAGGGACTGTGGTTGCTGCCGGAACACCCGAACAGGTGGCCGAGACGAGCGGTTCGTATACCGGACAGTTCCTCGCCCCGATTTTGCAGCGGGATCGCGAGCGCATGAAGCAGAAGATGAAGCAAATCGAAGCGGAGATGGCGGAGACAACAAGGTAGCAGAAGAAACAATAAATGCGTGGCCGATTGCACAAACTAACTGAAGCAAGACGATCTTTCACCATCCGATTCAAGGGGAGTGAGGAATTTGGCAAACAGGAACAAGCTGCTTGTACCAGGTGCCCGAGCTTCACTGAACCAGATGAAAGAGGAGATCGCTCGAGAACAACAGGTAGAGTTGGGAGCGGATACCTCGGCCCGGGCCAATGGCTCGGTCGGTGGTGAAATGACCAAACGTCTTGTGGCAATGGCGCAACAACAGATGATGAAGCGTCAGCAATAAAAAAAGGGGGATGATGCCCCCCCTTTTTTTATACCTTTGCGAATGACTGACGGGATTTTATCAGAATGGTATCATCCCTTTGAAAACTGCGGATATGGGGTTGTTGCAAAAAAACAGTCCGTCCCGTTTTGCCGGAGTTGAGGAACTAAAGCTAAATCAGGGAGCAGCAGAGTATGGAAGGGCCTGCGGGCAGAGTCTGCCAAAAAACCGGTCGTCTGTGTGACCGTTCGCAGGAGCCCTGTCTTCAGGCATGGCGGGGCAAGCTCCGGGTCACTAACACCAACCCAAATCACAATTTTCAACATATGATCGGGTGAATTTGGGTGAAGGTTTTGCTTGTTTCCTGTCGGCACTGAGGAGTTTTTGCGGAATCCTTCCGACCGGCTCCTCTCCAAAATAAAGCAGGATTTCTCCATTTTCCTCACGGAATGAAAGGTTCTCTCTGATTTGTTTAAAGCTGTCCTGTTGCAAAACAGTCACCACCTTCAGGATTACTTATTCATCTTTCTCTCTAAACGAGATTCACCTTGGATTTGATAAAATTCAATTCCGCGGTTTCCAATTGGCCGGACAGAGGCCGCCGGACTGCAGGGCTTGCAGTACACGCAGCGTTTCATCGACGTCACGGCCGATATTTTCATCGGTAACCACCTGATAACGAATGATTCCTTGCGGATCAATGATAAACAAACCTCGTTCCGCCACCCCTGTTTGTTCATTCAGCACACCATAGGCCCGGGCCACTTCTTTTGTTCGGTCTGAAGCCAAAGGATAGCGGATCGCTCCCAAACCGTTATCGGCCGGCAGTGTTTGAATCCAGGCGCGGTGCGTGTAGATACTGTCCGTACTTACTCCGATCACTTCACAATCCAAATCTTTAAATTCCTCATAACGTTCGGACAGGGCACGAAGTTCCGTTGGGCAGACGAAAGAAAAGTCATAGGGATAAAAGAACAGAAGCAGCCATTTGCCTTGGTAATCTCGTAACTTGATCCGTTCATTCAGTGATGACAGATCCTTGGTCGATAAAAGATCAAAGTCAGGTGCCGGCAAGCCGACAGTTCGTTTGTTCATGAAAGATTCCTCCTGTAAACAATAATTTGAAACAGGAGGATGGCCATCCTCATGTCTGTATTTTTACGATATCATCCCTTCAGATTGAAGTCAATATTAAATTATAATTATTATTAACAAGTAATAGTTTTCGCTTGAGGAAGGTGCAGACTGGCTGGTGATTCAAGACTGCGTGCAGGAGAGAGGCAAAACGATTTTCCTGATCGCTCATGGAGGATCTCGCCTGACTGTGTGAAGATCGACCATGGCAAACGATTCGACCCGGCCCGGCGGAAAACAGCGGTTCTTTGTTTGACGAAAGAGACCAAACGGTGAAGCTGACGAATGGTTGTGCACCTGGAACGGAAGGGCTGATTGAACACAGATATGAGTGAAGCACCGTTGTTGGTAATCCGCTGAAATGGTGAAGAAAACCCTGCCTCCGTCCGGATGGCAGGGTGCGAATCTTGCTTGATTTTGTTATTCGATCCATTCGACGACCTGATCCAAGCTTTTTCTTGTTTTGGGGCGATGAGGATCTTCTGCCCGATAACCGAAGGCGACCATGACAGAGACAGCGAAATTTCCGTCTTCCAGCAAGCCTTCTTCGGCGAGCAGCCGGTTTACGGCATCGGGGTCAAAACCTTCAATCGGGCAAGAATCAATGCCGATTTGCGCCGCAGCCGTCATCATGTTTGCCAAAGCGATATAGGTCTGTTTTGATGACCAGTCAAACAAGGACCGGTCATTGTCCAGGATGTGAAAGGATTTCTGGAACGATTTGTACCGCTCGCTCAGCGCTTCCAACTGTTCGGCCGGCATCTTTTTAACATTGATCATATGGTTTTTGACATAATCGGAATCAAATCGGGCATCGGTGCGGGCGAGAATCACGACAAAATGGCTGGCAGTGGGAAGTTGACCTTGAGCTCCCCATGAAAGTTCTCTCAATTTTTCTCTCAGTTCACGGTTTTGCACAACCAGGAATTTCCACGGCTCCAGTCCAACCGAGCTGGGGGATAATCTCCCTGTCTCCAAAATAAAGTTAAAATCTTCATCCGTGATCTTCTTGGTTGGATCAAATTTTTTTGTGGCATGACGAAAGCGGAATGCTTCAAGAACTTGCTCCTTAATGGATTGTTTGTTCATTTTGTATGTTCATTCCTTTCGTGTGTCGGGTGTTTTTGGATTAATATAAACCTGCATTATCTCTTACATTGGGGCGGTCTTCCGATTTTTATGCGCGCTCTAAATGTTATAGAACTGATTACAGTTTATTTTCACGTAAACGATGGAGGAAGTTACGACGATCCAATCTGTAATTATTTTAATGACAGTAAGGGAAAAAGAAACCGGGATTATGGACACTGTTTTATTTTTTCCAAAACGGAACGTATCGTAATCCGGGCAAAATAGGTTTCAAAATACGCTTCAGCGTCGGCGAAAATCTGATCCATAACCCGTTGGGCATTGGATGAAACCGGACAAGTTTGTTCGGGGTCTCCGGTGCACCAGGACGGCTTAAATGATCCGCAGGAAACTGCGCGATAGACCTGGGCCAGAGTTATCTCGTCCGGGTCGCAATCCAGAATATACCCCCCGCCGATCCCTTCTTTTGTTTTCACAAATCCGTGTTTTCGCAGGCATCCCATCACCTTGCGAATTCGTGCCGGATGGGTGGAAACATTGGCTGCAATCGATTCACTGCTTGCCATGTGACCAGGCAGATGGGTTAAGTATACCAAGCTGTGCACTGCTATTGTAAATTCACTGTTCACTAACCGTCTTCCTCCAAGCATACTGTAATCATAATTAATACAGTTAGTATAAAAACTTACGGAGACTCGACCTCAATGTAAACTTAATCATAAAATAACGAAGATTGGCCGTCAATCATCGGGAGCAAACGGGGAAGTCACAGTGATGCGATTGACGCAGATCCGGCAATAAAAAGGCTTCCCCGATGTATTTCGGGAAAGCCTGTGTCCGCATTATTTTTTCTCGACAGCATGTCCGCCGAATTCGTTTCGCAATGCAGCAACCACTTTTCCGTGGAAGGTATCCTCTTCCAGGGAACGATAGCGCATAAACAGTGACATGGCGATCACCGGAGCAGCCGCTTTGAGTTCCAAAGCCGTTTCAACCGTCCATTGTCCTTCGCCGGATGCGTGCATGACGCCGCGGATTCCTTCAAGGCGCGGATCTTTGGAGAAGGCGTTTTGCGTCAAGTCCATCAGCCAGCCGCGGATAACCGAGCCATGGGCCCAAACGCGGGCTACATCCTCGTAGTCATAATTGAATTGGCTTTTGTCGAGAACCTCAAACCCTTCACCGATCGCTTGCATCATGCCGTATTCAATTCCATTGTGCACCATTTTCAGGAAGTGTCCGCTGCCGCTTTCGCCCGTATACAGATAGCCGTCTTTTACAGCGAGATCGCGGAAGAGCGGTTCGATATGGGCAAATGCTTCTTTGTCGCCGCCGATCATGAAGCAGCCGCCTTCACGTGCCCCTTCCATCCCGCCGGAAGTGCCGACATCCATAAAATGAATTCCTTTTTCCGCACATTGTTTGCTCCGGCGCAGAGAATCCTTATAATGGGAATTTCCGCCATCGATTACGATATCCCCTTGTTGCAGTTGCGGAAGAATATCTTGTAACAGCGTATCGACGATTTCACCGGCAGGAACCATCAGCCATACCACCCGCGGAGACGGGAGGTCTGCAATCAGGGCTTGTACCGAATCAGCCGCAATCGCTCCTTTTTCGGCCAGTTTTTGTCTTGGCTCCGGATTGACGTCGTATACTACCACTTCATGTTGATGATCAAGCAGGTTCAGAACCAGATTCATCCCCATTTTGCCGAGGCCAATCATTCCTAGTTTCATGTTGTCCACTCCTTTGCGCCATACGAAAAACGTACATTTCAACTCCCAAAAGTATACTATAAATAAAAAAAAACTGCATGTAAAAATCGGGGAAAACCGCATGGAAATAAGGGTTTTGAAAACGTTGCCATCCAGGTTGCAAGCTCATTTTAGAGGTTGCGCATTAAAGGAAAAATCATGTATGAGAAACGCGTTTTTCTTGTAAAAAACGGGAAAGAAATAACGGAGGAAGGGGATTGACCAACCAAATAATGGATGGAACCGAGAGAAATGGGGACTTTGCTGCAGAATGAAGCGGAAATTAAAGGAAAAATCTTTGAAAGTCATATGCCTGAAAGCAAGGAGGCAATTTAGATGGGCATTATTGTGAGGCTCGTGATTAATTCGCTGGCCGTTTTGCTGGCATCCAAAATCGTCACGGGAATTTATGTGCAAAGCTGGGGAACGGCACTGTTGGCCGCACTGGTACTCGGGCTGATAAACCTGATTATCCGGCCGCTGATTATGTTGCTCACCCTCCCGATCAATATCGTCACACTCGGGCTGTTTTCACTCGTGGTCAATGCCATTTTGTTCTGGTTGACCGGTGCGCTGATCAGGGGATTTGATGTCAACGGGTTTGTGCCTGCCTTCCTCGGCGCATTGATTGTAGCCGTGGCATCGTGGATTGCTGACCGAATTATGGATTAAATCGATGAGTGGGGGTCGGTGTCAACGTGCCGTCTCCATTTTTTGTGAAAGTGAGAAAGTGCATCGCAGGTCAGGGTTATGGTATCCCCTCCTGACTTCCCCGATTCCGGGGCCCCCGGCGGAAGGGGACACCACTTCCTGCCTGAATGGCTGGTGGTGGCAACGCTGGTTGATGACAGGATTTAATTGCCCGATGTTTGGGTGTCTTTTTGGTTTTCGTTTTCGATCTTGATCAAATCGGCGCGGATGATATACCGGTCCGGTGCGCTGCCGACGTAGTTAAAAGGATAACAGGTGGTCAGGGACAGAACCGGACGGGGGATCGGAACGATGACAGTGAGGTCATCCGCCTTGGTGATCCACGTTTTGCGAATTTGGTATGTAAAGACCTTATGGTGATATTTTACATAGAGGCGGTCGCCCGTTTGCAATTTTCCCACTCCGCGAAAAACGGTATCGCGGTGGCCGGACAGGACGACATGGCCGGTTTCCCCTGGATTTACCGTGCCATATCCTTCATACAGCCCGACGCCTTTTTTCAGGGAGTCCGCGTCCGTTCCCTGCACGATGGGGAGGATGGCTCCGAGACGGGGGATCACCAACTGTCCGACGACGGTTCCCTTTTTGGCGTGCTCACCGGTGACCGGTTCCCCTTTGTCGAGTGAGGGCATCCTGGTTCTGTCGTCCCATTCTTTTGAGATGGCCATCGCCATTTTCGGATCAACGACGGCGACCCGGATTTCTCCCCACCACTGATATGCGTTGTAACCGAGCAGGAGAACTCCTGCTACGATCAGCAACCATGCGATTTTTCGCGCCATTCATTATCACTCCTGCTCAGGTTTGCACCGCTGTTGTTCGGCGCATCTTCCGGAACTGTTCCTAATCTATTTTACATTGGAGTTTCGAAATCCTTGTATAGAAAAGTATCATCCATTTTATTCGATGACAAATTCTTTTTTGTGTCATGATTTTGAGTGAGTATTAGTGGCTGGTGCTTTGTTTGCAGGGGTGGAATCTTGTATACTGACGATGAAATGAGAAGATCTTTTTGGTTGTGAAATCTTTTTAACAAGGAGCGAAGTGCCAAATGGTCTGGTTATCCCCGCAGGAACAGAAATGGCTGAGGGAGCTGGAGCGGGCGATCGGTGCCGGGGCACGGGTGAAGAAGCCGATGGAGGGAACTTCACCGGTTTTTTATTTGCCGTCCGGAACGGCCTTTACCTTTGAAATTCCCTTAACCCCGCGTGAGTGCGCATTGGTGGAACTGTGGCTGCGGGACCGGCGGGGACAGGGGGAGGGGATTAGCCTTTCCGACTGGTTCCAATCGTTGGTGAAGGATGAAGGGGAGGTTCCGGTTCCGCCCGAAATCGCCAAGCTTTCATGGAACGATCGTGTGCCTTTTTACGTCCAGCTAACTTCACCGGCCGGAGGAACGGCTGATGAGCCCGCCCAATTGTTTCAAGCTTATTTCGGGGAAGAGATGGCATGGGTGATCTCCATCCATGAGCGCGAATGGCTGGTGCTGGCCTCTTTGTCATCATTCAGCGAAGGGACGGATTTCAAACGGTCGCTGGAAAAAGCGGCAGAGGAATTGTGCGAGGTGTTTGCCGGTGAAGCCGGAACCTGGATTCGGGTGCTGGTGCATCCGCCGATTCATCATGCGAAAGAAGCGGCCCGCATGTGGAGTGAACTTCGGAGAGCGGCCGGGCTGTTCCGCATTTTTTATCCGGAGCGCCAGGTGATGGCGACCTGGAAGCTGGAACTGGAAAAGCTGATTACGCAATTGGACGATGAGGCCGTCGCCTCGTTTAAGAAAAATTTCCCTTCCGTTTCTCTGCTGAAAGAACCCGAGTTGGCGAAAACGCTGAAAGCGCTGTTTGCATTTAATCTCAACATCAGTGAAACGGCAAGGCATCTTTATATTCATCGCAATACGCTTTTGTACCGTTTGGACCGCATTAAACAGGAAACAGGCTATGATGTGCGTTCGTTTGACGATGCCGTGCTGGTGAAAATCATGTTGCTCTTGTTGCAAAAAGATGCGGAATGATGGGTTGTGCAAACTGTCAAAAAAGGTTTGTGCGATTTGTACATAGAATATTTTTAATCTTTAATCTAAAATAGATTTTAATTAAACAGAAAGCGCTATCAAGGAGGAAACCGAATGGCCCAAGTCCGGCTCAATCATGTCTTTAAGAGATATAACAACGGTTTTACTGCGGTTAAAGACTTTCATCTGGACATTAAAGACAAAGAGTTTCTCGTCCTGGTCGGTCCCTCAGGATGCGGAAAATCAACGACTTTACGGATGATCGCGGGTTTGGAGGATATTTCCGAAGGGGAACTGTATATCGGTGACCGCCTGGTCAATGACGTTCCGCCCAAAGATCGCGACATTGCCATGGTTTTTCAAAGCTATGCACTTTATCCTCATATGACAGTATATGAAAACATGGCGTTTGGCTTGAAGTTGCGCAAATTCAAAAAAGAGGAAATCAAAGAAAGGGTGCATGAAGCGGCCAGGATTTTGGATATTGAGCACCTGCTGGACCGGAAGCCGAAGCAATTGTCCGGTGGCCAGCGGCAGCGGGTGGCCCTGGGCCGGGCCATCGTTCGCGAACCGCAGGTGTTCCTGATGGACGAGCCTCTCTCCAATCTGGATGCCAAATTGCGCGTGCAGATGCGGACAGAGATCAGCAAGCTGCATCAGCGCCTGGAAACGACGATTATTTACGTCACCCATGACCAGACGGAAGCGATGACCATGGGGGACCGCATTGTCGTTATGCGTGACGGTGTCATTCAGCAGGTGGATACCCCGACCGAAATTTACAACAAGCCGGCCAATATGTTTGTGGCAGGATTTATCGGCTCTCCGTCCATGAACTTCGTTGAAGGATCCCTCATTGAGGAAAGTGGCGATGTTTATTTCACCACTACCGGCGCCAAAGTAAAAATTCCGGCAGGGAAGGCTTCCGGGCTGCGTGAACAAGGATATGTCGGCAAGGAAGTGGTGTTTGGCATCCGTCCGGAAGCGGTGCATGATGAACCGGTCTTTCTCGAGGCTTCCCCGGACAGCGCCTTTGAAGGCAAAGTGGAAGTGGCCGAAAATATGGGAGCGGAAATGTATTTATACATGAGCGGTTTTGGGGAAAAATGGCTGACCGCCAGAGTGAATGCACGAACCCAATATGCACCCGGGGCGCGAATCAAGCTGGCGTTCGACATGAATAAAGCGCATATTTTTGACAAGGAAACGGAAAAAACAGTATTGTAAACTTAGGCATAGGCATGAGCGACTGGATGCTGACCCAGTCGCTTCTTCTTTACAGATGGTGGCAAGAAGCGAAGTAGGAGAGACCATTGATGAAAAAAGTGACATTGGAACATCTGGTGCAGGATTTTGATCTGGAAGTCATTTGCGGATGGGACCAGCTGAACAGGGAAGTGGAGGTCTCTGATCTGTATCGCCCGGGATTGGAACTTGCAGGCTTTTTTACGTTTCATCCGACGGAACGGCTCCAGCTCCTCGGAAAAACCGAACTTTCCTTTATCGACAGACTGAGCGGCGAGGAGAGAAAAAAACGGTTTGATCGTTTGTGCGATCCGCGAATTCCGTGCTTTATCGTCACGCGCAATTTTGAGGTTCCCACTGAATTGATCAAGGCGGCCGAGACAAGAAAGATTCCGATTTTGCGCACACCGGTGGCAACGACGAGATTCGCCAGCAAGTTAACCAATTACCTGGAAAAACATCTGGCCCCGATGACCACCCTTCACGGAGTATTGGTGGATGTATACGGCATTGGGGTTCTGATCACAGGCTCAAGCGGGATCGGCAAAAGTGAGACCGCGTTGGAACTGGTCAAGCGCGGGCATCGCCTGGTGGCCGACGATGCGGTGGAGATTCAGCAGACCGAAGAAGGGGAGCTGATCGGACATGCTCCCAAATTGATCCGCTATCTGCTGGAAATTCGCGGGCTGGGAATTATCAATGTGATGACCTTGTTCGGAGCGGGGGCGGTTCGGGACAAAAAGAAAATTTCGCTGGCCATCCATTTGGAAGCATGGCAGGAAAAACAGCAATATGACCGTCTCGGCCTGGATGAGGAAAAAATCCGCATCATTGATACCGAGTTGCCGCAGTTGATCATTCCGGTGCGCCCCGGGCGAAATCTGGCCGTCATCATTGAAGTGGCGGCGATGAATTTTCGTCTTAAGCGCATGGGTTATCATGCTGCCCAGCAATTTGTGCAGCAACTGGGCGAAGCGATCGACGAGACGGATGACTGGGATTAAACGCAAAAAAGGTGCTGAATCATGGTTCGGCACCTCTTGTTTATGGTCACTTTAAAAATCTTTTTCGCTCAATATGGCACGCCTTTGGTTTGGGCCACTGGGGAAAAAAGACAAATTGAACCGGATCATTATGGAGGCAGCCCGGCGTGCTGCAAAAACCCCGGTTGTCGATGATCACGATGCTTTCTTGTGCTCCGCATTCCATACAGTCATAACGTTCTTCATCGCCTTCCAGGAACGGATCCGACGGATTGATTGCAAGCAATATAAATCCCTCCAAAATATTGTGTATATTATTTTAATGAATCTGACTTTTTCTGTCCATAATAAAAACGGGGAGATAAGTGAATAAATTTTAAATTTCAGGGTTTAAGCGAACATTTTTGGGATCATTTCTTATGTTATACCAGTCAGGGGCATTGGAAAAGGCCGGGGGGATATATTTTTTTGAACAGTATGTAAATTTGATAAAGAGAACGGACGAAAATATTTTTCATATGCAGTACCGGTTTTTGATGTTATCTGGAAAAAATAGGTTAAAATAAATAGAAATGTTGAATGAATCAGGTCTGTTGATTAATCAATATTTGATGCAAATCAACATGCCTGCCGATAAGCGGACTTTCAAATCTTCCTCAGGATGAAGGTACAGTCAAAACAAAAAGGGGACAATACCCCGATTTCTCCAATGAACTTTCACAGAAAAGGAGCGGAAAAACGATGACTTTGGCTGTGATCGATCCGGTCGCTTTTTCCCTGGGACCGATCCGCATTTACTGGTATGGAATTATCCTGGGCAGTTCTGCCCTTCTGGGATTATGGCTTGCGATCCGGGAAGGAAAGCGTCACCAGCTGCCAGCTGAAATTTTTCTGGATTTGGTGGTTTGGGTGCTGCCGGCGGCCGTTGTGGGAGCGCGCCTTTACTACGTCGGGTTTCAATGGGAGTATTATCTCCATCACCCGATGGACATTTTTGCCGTGTGGAATGGAGGGCTTGCAATTCACGGCGGGTTGCTCGGAGCTTTTCTGGCGGGGGCATTCTTTATGAGAAAATACCACCTTTCCTTTTTGAACATGGCGGATATTATTGCCCCCAGCATACTGCTCGGCCAGGCGCTGGGAAGGTGGGGGAATTTTATCAACCAGGAAGCGCACGGGGGGATGGTCAGCAGGGCGATGCTGGAAGCTCTTCAGTTGCCCGAATGGATCATCAGCCAGATGAATATCCAGGGCGTTTATTACCAGCCCACTTTTTTGTATGAATCGATATGGGACGGGATCGGCTTTCTTCTCCTCCTGTTGCTTCGCAAAATCAACTTGCGCCGCGGAGAAATCTTTTTTACATATATGGTATGGTATTCATTGGGCCGCTTTTTTATCGAAGGATTGCGGACTGACAGTCTTTCCTTCACCGGTCCAATGTGGTTAAGCGACATGCTGAATGCATTGTGGCAGCCGTTGGGAGCGTGGCTTCAGGCGGGGAGTCTGGAGCATGGTAACATCCGGGTGGCGCAATTGGTCAGTCTGCTCGGGATGCTGATCGGACTGGGCATGATTTTATGGCGCCGTCTGAGCAGGCGGGCTTGGGTTCCTTACCGGTCGGCCGTAGAGACAAATGAAGCATAAGGAGAGGAGAACGAGTGAAAAAACCGATTCTGCTTTTTGATCTGGATGGGACTTTGATTAATACAAATGAGCTGATTTTGGCTTCCTTTATGCATACATTGGAACTTCATTGTCCGGGGAAATACACCGAGCAGGATGTTCTGGAGATTATGGGTGAGCCTCTTTACGACCAGATGCGCCGCTTTGATCCCGATCAGGCTGAGGAGATGGTGAAGACCTATCATGCCTTTAATGAGAGAAAACACGACGAATTGGTGTTGGAATTTCCCCATGTCCGGGAGACGCTCAGCGAGCTGGACCGGGCCGGAGTGCTGATGGGGGTTGTTTCCAACAAACGCCGCCTTGTCGTGGAAATGGGTTTAAAACTCTTTGATCTGGGACGGTTTATGAAAACAGTCGTTTGCATAGGCGATACGGAAAAAGCGAAGCCGGAGCCGGATATGATTTTTCTGGCCATGGAGCATTTGGGCGGAACACCCGGACAGGTGATCATGGTCGGGGACAGCCGTTATGATATCCTGGCGGCGAAACGGGCAGGTGTCGCTTCGGCAGCCGTAGCCTGGAGCTTGCATGCGGAGGAATTGAAAAAGTATGATCCCGATTATTATTTGGAGGATATGAGGGACTTGCTGCAAATTGTCGGAGTCCGCTCATAGGGTGACCGCCGCATGAGAAAAACGGAACGCTATCCCGTCAAGGGGGCCAATTCGCTATGGCAGGTTTACCGGACGGTTTCGTTTTGGAAAGTGTTCAAAAATACGCTCGTAATCGTCATTGCCAGGTACATTCCCTTTATGTGGTTGAAAAATTGGCTGTATCGCACCTTTTTGCGGATGGAAGTGGGGGAGAAAACGGCAGTGGCGTTTATGGTGATGATGGATATTCTCTACCCGGAGAAAATCCGGATCGGCCGCAACAGCATCATCGGTTACAATTCCACAATTTTGACACACGAATACCTGATCGACGAGTATCGTCTGGGCGAAGTAACGATCGGGAATCATGTGATGATCGGAGCGAACACCACCATTTTGCCCGGAGTGACAATCGGGGATCATGCCGTGATCGGAGCCGGTTCTGTCGTAACCCGGGATGTGCCTCCCCGGGCCTTTGCCGCCGGAAATCCGATTCGCCTGATCCGTGTGGACGGCGAAGACGGAGGAACATGAAAGTTCACAAAACGGAAATTGACCCACCCTCCGCCTGTTCGGTAAGATGATAGTGATTATTTATTAAGTTTTATTTGTAGTTTGTAAGGTTATTCAGAAATAATCTATAGACAGCACATGAAACTTTGTTGGGAAGGGAAGAAAAACTTGCTCGTTGACCATGCAGACACCGGCAAGTTTTTTTACGCAAAAAAAGGAGGGCCAAGAGTGAGCTGGCTGACCCGGTTTTCTTTGAAAAATGTGTCGGCGATCGTTCTTTTGGTGATCCTGGTAATCGGCGGCGGGCTGTACGAAGCGTCACAGCTTAAGATGGAAGCAATGCCGGACATCGATTTTCCGGTCATTGTCGCGATTACTCCTTATCCGGGAGCGTCGCCGGAGGACATTGATCAGAAAGTGACGGGGCCGATTGAAAAAGAAGTGATGGGAGTAAAGGGGGTACAGAAAGTCACCTCCGTTTCTGCGGACAGCACGTCCGTGGTTATAGCGCAATTTGATTTTTCTGCTGATTTGGATAAGGCGCAGCAGGAGATGCAAGATGCCATCCATCGTCTCAAACTGCCGGATGGCGTGATGAACACCACTTTTAACCGATTCGGTTTAAATACGTACCCGCTGATCACCCTGGCTGTGACCAGCGACAAGAAAAATGCGGCTGATCTCGAACGCTGGGTAACCGACAAAGCGAAGCCGGAGCTGGAGACGGTTGACGGTGTCGGTGAAGTGCAAGTCAAGGGAGAAGGGGCCAAAGCGGTCTATATTCGCCTCAAACCGGATCAATTGAAAAAATATAACTTGTCGTTGCAGCAGGTCGAGCAGGCCCTGCAAAGTGCCGACATGTCCCTGCCTGTCGGTGACCTGGAATCGGGCTCTGTCGATATGCCGATTCGGATCAACCAAAAAATCACGAATATCGACCAGTTAAAGAACTACGAACTCACGGTTCCGGCAAACCCCGGAGAAGGAATGCAGGATGCCTTCAATCAGATCGGCCAGGGAATGGGACAGTTGGGACAGGCGGTCGGCGGACTGGGTCAGGCGGTATCAGGGCTCGGTCAGGCAGTCAACGGCCTGGGACAAGGAATGGGCCAGATGAGTCAGGGAATGGCCATGCTGCAAATGGCACAGGCCAAACAGGCACAGGTGCTCGGCGATCAGTTGGAACTGAACAAAACGCTTCAGCAACTGCAACAAAATCCCGATGATGCCGGACTGAAAGCGAAAGCGGCTGAATTGCAGCGCGATATCGCCATCAATATGGCCGTGCTGAAACAGCTCAGTGAGAAAATGAAAGCGTCCGGTGCCGGGACCAAGTCGAAATTGTCCGTGCCGAAGCTGAATATGGCGGGAAAACCTTCGCTTCCTTCCGCCAAAACGAAAAAACCCGAACTGAAAAACCCGGAGATCAAGACGGTAAAATTGGGCGATATCGCCACCATTACTGAATCAGCAGATAACAATACCATGATCACCCGTACCGATGGGAAGCCGTCGGTCAATATCGACATCATCAAAAATCCGGATGCCAATGTAGTCGATGTGGCCACTCAGGTCAACAAGAAAATTGCCGGATTGAAAAAAGCAAATCCCGATCTCCATCTGATCAAGCTGTTTGATCAATCGGAGGGCGTGAAAGCATCGATTCGTTCAATAATTCGCGAAGGGCTGCTTGGTGCGCTGTTCGCCTCGGTGGTCATCCTGCTTTTCCTTCGCAAATTCAGGATTACCCTGATTTCGATCATTTCGATTCCCATTTCGATCTTTGCCACGATCGTGTTATTAAAAGAGGCGGATATCTCCCTCAACATTATGACTTTGGGGGGAATTGCCGTAGCAGTCGGACGGGTGGTGGATGACAGCATCGTCGTCATTGAGAACATTTACCGCCATCTGATGCGCAAACCAGAACGCACGTCGGAGATTATCTACCTGGCGACCAAAGAAGTGGGGGCAGCGATCACCTCCTCAACGCTGACAACGGTGTCCGTCTTTATTCCGCTCGGGTTTATCGACGGAATTGTCGGCAAGGTCTTTTATCCGTTTGCCGTGACAGTTGCGATTGCCTTGCTTTGCTCCTTGTTGGTCGCTGTTACCATTGTTCCGGTTCTGTCCAAAATCATGTTGCTGCGCGGGACAAAAATGAGCGAGAAGCGCAGTCACAGCCGCTTTGCTTCCGGCTATAAAAAGGCACTGGCGTGGTCGCTTCGCCATAAGGCGATCGTGCTGGGCGGAGCCGTCGCGCTCCTTGTCCTGAGCCTTGGACTGGTTCCGCTCGTGGGCACCAGTTTTCTGCCTTCGGAAAAAGAGAAGGCGATGCAGGTCAATTTGAAAATGCCTTCCGGAACCGATCTCGAAAAGACAAATGAGGTTACCGGTAAGATTGAGAAGACCCTGAAGAAACACCCGGAAGTTGAGATCATCTCCTCTTCGGTGGGGAACCTGCGCGGACAGTTGATGTCCGATGGCAGCATCGGCAGTCCGAACCGCGCCTCCATTTTCGTCAAACTGGCTGATCACACCAACATGGATCCCTTTTTGAACCAAGTGCGGACGGAATTAAAACCGCTGGGGCAACAAGGGGAAATCGAAGTGAATGAAGTGAGGAGCGTCGGACCGCCTTCCAGTTCAATTTCCGTAAGCATTCAGGGAAGCAACATGGACCAGGTCAAAAATGTGACCGAAGCGCTCACCTCCCGGTTAAAACACGTCCACGGTTTGACCAATGTGAGCAACAATCTGAGTGCCAGCCGGCAAATTGTCGATGTCCATGTGGATGAAGCCAAAGCCGCCCGCAAAGGACTGGTGGCGCAACAAGTGGCTTATACCATACGAGACCTTCTCGATGCCGATAAAGTGTTTGAGATAAACAATGGCCCGACTGCAGAGGACGTTCGCCTCGGTCTGGAGGAGAACGATCTCAATTCTCTCAACCGGCTGAAAGAGATCCAGATCTTGTCGCAGACGGGCGATTTGATCAAACTGGGGGAAATCGCCGATGTCAAAGTCGTGAGCGGACCGGTTTCGATTCAAAAGCAAAACGGTCAGCGCTATGCCACCGTTTCCGGCGATGTGACGATCAAGGATACGGGGGCTGTCTCCCGGGAAGTGCAATCGGCGATCAATCAGGTGAAGATCCCCAAAGGTATTTCCGTCAGAATCGGCGGTGACACGGAAGAGATGAATAAAAGCTTTGCCCAATTGGGCGTGGCGATGGTGGTGGCCATTGCCGCCGTTTACATCGTAATGATGATCTCATTTGGCGAGGCGACCGCACCCTTTACCATTCTCTTCTCCCTGCCGTTCGCTGTGATCGGCGGGCTGGCGGGATTATGGATCTCCGGGCAGCCGATCAGCGTTTCCGCGATGATTGGTGCTTTGATGCTGATCGGAATCGTGGTTACCAACGCCATCGTCCTGATCGACCGCGTCAAACAGGTGCAGGCGCGCGGACTCCGGATCGAAGAAGCCTTGCTCGAAGCGGCCGGCACTCGTTTGCGGCCGATCCTGATGACTGCCTTTGCCACGATCTTCGCGCTTCTCCCCCTCGGACTGGGGTATGGAGAAGGAACCCTGATGTCCCAGGGGCTGGCAGTTGTCGTCATCGGCGGGCTTACTTCCTCCACCTTTTTAACCTTGTTTATTGTTCCGATCGTCTATCTTTTATTGACACGCATCCGGGAAAGATTGATAAAAGTGCAGGCATAAGCTTAAGCCCCGAGGGAAACCCCGGGGCTTCTTTTGTTTCAGAACCAGTCCACTTCGATCAGCTGACGAAAGCGGAGCCGTTGCTTTATCTGGCCGTTAGCCATGATAAACCAACCTTCATAAGGTTGGACGTAAATCACTTGACCGTAAAATTGCAGCGGGGAGTGTTTGCCCGCATACGTGACCAGAACCGGTTTTTCCAGTTCATGTGCTTCTTCCAGTAAAAAAGCCATATATTCCAATTGGTCAGGTTCAATTTGCGGCGGTTCATATTTCCAGGTTCGCTTCGGTTCGGATTGATGCATAAGCGCAAGATACAAACGGTTCTCATACCATTGATGAAAGTTGATCACATTCATCCCGCTCCCCCCTTTGCTAATCATCATACACGAACATATGTTCTGATATCAAGAAGGAAATAAAAAAAGTTGGCAAGCACGGGGGAACCAGGCAAATTTGCGGGGGATCGGCGCACCGGCCTCAGACCGGCAACACATGCTCACAAAAAAACGCCGGGACAACGCCATCATCCGGCGTTACCGGCTTTGAACACTTATTTTCGCATTAATTTTTTACCAGCTTCACCGCATCGGCAATCACATAGCCTGTTCCCGATGTCCAGCGGGAAACCCCGACGATGTATTGATCGCCTGCGGGGAGATTGAAGGTGCCGAGATAATTCCATTTTCCTCCGCCCGCTTGCTGGTTGGCATAAACCGTTTGATTTCCGCTGGATGTCCTGATGATATAGGGCGTGTTGCTGTTATAGCCGGGATCAGCGGGCCACCAGGCGTAAACGCTGTAGGAACCGGAAGAAGGTACGTTAAATTTGAACCAGACAGGTTCGCTGACCGCCTGGGGAGTGGTATAGTAATAGTCGGCTCCGTATTTTTGGGAGTTCCAGGAGCTGAGCGCCCAGTTGCCGCTGACGGAAACGCGGGATGTATTGGAATTGTCGACAACGATCTCCGTGGATGAGGATGATTGGTTGACCAGTGACATATAATAGTTCCAGTCCCATCCGGAGCCGGGGTCGGTGTGCGTGGAACCTGGAACCTGATTGTGTCCGATGATGTGGGAACGGTCTTTGGGAATTCCGTACTTGTCGCAGAGCCAGCGCGTCAAACTGGCGGAGGCGCGGTACATCGCATCAGTAAACCAGGATGGATCGCTGACATATCCTTCATGTTCGATGCCGATGCTGTGGACGTTGTAATCCCAGTTACCGGCATGCCAGGCGATGTCCTTGTTTTGGACCATCTGCGTGATTTCCCCGTCGCTGGAGCGGACGACATAGTGTGAGCTCACCTGTGCCTGTGGATTTTGGAACCAGCTGATGGTGCCGCTGTAGGAACCCTCTGTTGTATGAATAATGACATAATTGATGCTGTTTCCGTCTGCCACGCGATTGGCTGCCGTGTAATTGCTGCTGGAGGCGGCAACCCAATTGGCATAGGGGTAGTCCGGAGTGGATGCCGCCTGCACCGCTTTCACGTCTGCATAGATACCTTTGTCGGGGATTACCCGCGTCGGACGGATAAACATATCTTTGCCGTCGACCAGACGGTAAGCGCCGTGGTTGATCAAATCATAAACTTCATCCGCGTACCACTTGGCCGTCAGTTTGGAGGATAGTCCGCTGTAGGCGGCAACAGCGGTATACCATTTGGCCAAATCCTGCGGCAGCTTGCCCTGATTCAGCTCTTTGGCCCGCTGGGCGAGAACGGCTGCACCGCCGCGGATATTTTGTTTGACATCATTTTTGAGCTGATTTTCCGGAATGCCCAGCAATTGACTCGCTTCCGGCAATGAATGGTTCGTCGGGTTATCGGCCAGGTGCATCAACCCGTAGCCGTTCAGTTCACTCGGTTTGCCGTGATGGTCTTGCCAGTGCGTTTCGGCGTAGCTGACGGCGAGGAGAATGGTCAAGGGAACATGAAACTCCTTCGCTGCTTGCTCAAACTGTTCATAAAGAGGCCCGGGGTGGTAAACGGGTTCGGAGGAACCGTTTTCCGATGGATGCGCAGCAGATGCCCGGATGCTGCCGGAAAACAACATGGCCGGACTAAACGCGAGGACAAGCAGGAAGATGAGCAAACAGGATCCCCAACGATTCCGAAACACAAGCACTCCTCCCAATAATATTTAATTGAAAAATCAAAATATTTAGTCTTAATATATTATAACGCCTCTATTTTTATATAGCAATATATTTATACATTATTAGGATGAATTTATTAGATTATTAAATTTGTATTCTTTTCTGTACATTGCTGAATTGCTGGTTTTATTTTATTCATGATGCCGGTTTTATGTCAGGGGAGAGCGGAAAAACGACGAGAAGACGATGGAAAAGAGGAATTCGTTTGCCTGAGGGGGAATTGGGAAAGAAATGCAGTAGAAGACGTTAAAACGAGAGGAAGGAGAATGGTCCTGATGGACAACATTCAGGAGAATTTTCTTACGCAGCTGGTGGAAAGGAACATGCCGGTCACATTGTTTTTAGTGAATGGATTTCAATACAGGGGAGTGATTCGGGATTTTGACAAATTCACCATTTCAATCGAAGCAGAGGGCAACCAATTTCTCATTTTCAAGAAGATGGTCAGTACGATCCAGACCCAGTCGCCTGTCATTGCAATGTAATATCTTCAATCTCTCGGATTATTCAAAATGCGAAGACCAGAAAGTAGGGGTAGTAGCAGGTCATACGATGCTCTCGCCGGCGAGAACGGGTTGTTGGACGGGGGGGGCAGCAAAGTTAAAAAAGTTACACCGATGGAAACAAGCCTTTAAGAATATTTGCTTAAGGGCTTTTTGTATAAAATTTTAATAAATTATTCTGCCATCGAATGAAAAATTTTATATAATTTGAAGGTAAATTCCATTAAATAGATTCTTTCTCTTTGCGAAAGAGGGAAATTTACGGAAAAGCAAGCGGGGATTTTTTGCTTTCCGTAAAGGGCTATGAGGAAGAGCGTGTTCAAATGGGTTGTGGTCATGCTCCTCATTTTTGCAGGGGCAGGACTGCTGGGACATGTCCCGGTTTATGCCGAGAGCGGGAGCTTCCAAGTCCCGGAAGTAAATGATCACTTTGACAAAGTGAAATCGGGCCCTGCACCGGCACCGTCCAAAGCAGTCACCGAGGCAAAAAACGAGAATCACAGCTTTTGGAAAGAGATGAAGGATGGTGTTTCCAGTCTCTGGTCCAAAACGAAACAGAAAGTTTCGGCTGCCTGGCAGAAAACGAAAGAAGGTTTTGCCGAAGCCTGGGACTGGATTGCCAAGGTATGTGACCAGTTTGCGCGCGGCGTGGTCGACGGGCTGTCCGCCGCCTGGGACTAGGTTTGGAAATACAAAGGGTACATATTGTTTACCGCCGTCATCATCGTCGGTGTGGTTTTGTGCTTTATTGCACCACCACTCGGTGCATCGGTTCTGGGGGGCGCGATAACTTCATTTGGGATCAGTGTTTTGCTCAATGGCGGGAAAATCGACCAGTCCACCTTTTTGGAAGGCGGCATCGGCGGAGTGCTCGGGCTGTGCGGCATGGGCTTCTCCGCAGCGTTGGAGCGAGGTTTGGGCTGGCTTGGAGTGAAAATGCTTCCCTACTTGAGCCGGTTTAAAACCGCGGGTGCATTGATGGAAAAAGGAAGCCGGTGGATCAGCCGCTTCCCGAAAGCCATGCAGAAGCTCTTCTCCCGGAAAATCGTGATCGGCGCCGGAGAAGGAGCAGGCACCACGATCGTTGATGACTGGCTGCACGGGCGAAAGTTCAGCTTCAAACGCGTGCTGGCCGGAGCTTTGACCGGGGGATTGTTGGTCGGTGGCTATCACTTGATGGAACCGGTGATCCAACCGGCCGTTCAGATGGTCAAAGCGTCCGTCCAGAAACAGACAGGGCCGGTCTTGGCGAAACTGGAAAAGTATCTGGCCAGGTCCGCTGATCCTTGCTTCGGCTACCAGCCCATGCCCAAGTATTTTGCCGCTGCGGAAGGGCCGCTCCATTGTTTCCGTCCCGGCAGCGGCCCGAAAGATGTGATCTCCTACAGTGACCAACTCGACCCGCACGGCTGGGCCAGCCCCACACAAAAAATCACTCCGGAACTGCTGGCCAAGCAGACTCAGGGCTTATCCACCGAAGCGGAAAAATCACGGAAAAAGCTAATAGAAGAGATTATTGAATTAGTTGGGACTGAAAATAAGGATAAAGCGACTAAACAGTTAACTGCGAAAGGGTATAGTAAAAATAAAGCAAATAGTATTGTTAAGTTTCGAGATTCTCTTTTAGACGGAGGCAAAAATTTCGCCACGGCCAAAGTGGAAATCGCGGGAATTTCGGAACATGAGCTGAAGGCTTATTCCGGGAAAAACATTCCTATTTTTGAAGAGGGATGGGTAAAGGAAGTCCCGAGAGATAAGTTTAAGTTTGACTATGTGAAAGCAAAAGAGGGGCAAGAAGAGGTATACCCAATGGATTATCAACCTGATGAAAATGAGAATATCGGACATGGGCGCCAGTATGACTCCGAACCAAAAATACTGGAATATATATCCAGTAAACTAGGGAACAGTCCGGGGAAAGAGGGAGACCGGCTCATCCTGTTTACCGAACGGAGGACGTGTCCCGGTTGTCAAGGGAAAAATCGAAAATTAATTAAGGCAGATAATCAGGTCGGAGAGTATGATGGATCCATTGACCAATTCAGTAAGCTTCACCCTAAGATCGAAGTGATTGTTTATGATGGAGAAGGAAGAAGGTTGATCCTGAAAGGCGGAAAAGTTGTGACCCCGAAGAAACAGGAGGGATAAGATGTTTCGACCGGAAGACTATGAACAATACCAGTGGTACATGTATTGCCTGGATGCAGATGAGGAATTAATCAAAGGATTTGCAGAGGCGATGGAGATCCGGATTTCCGGGGAAGAGTTAAAGGATTACGGTGATGCTTGGTATAACCGAAGAGAAAAGGATCTGTTCTATCTGTTTCGAAATGAGGAAAAAGACCGGAATGCCGTGATCGCGGTGTATTTTTATGCCGGAGTCGGAGATGAAAATGATTATTGCCATGTAGTGGTGCGTTGCCGGAAAGAAGATGCGCCCAAGGTGCAGCAAGCATTCCGTAGATTTGTGGAAACAGCGGAAGATCTTTATGAAGACTATAACATGGATTTTGTAAACTATGTGAATGATCCTTATAAAAATTGGTTAAGGCCCTATGCAGAAAAATATAATCTGGACATCGATGTACCGGAAAAACCACCGGAAAAGAAGTATTGCCCGGAGGAGTATCAGCAGTACCAGTTTGAATTGCGTACCGTTGATTTACAACCGGAATTGATCAAAGAAATCGCAGAAGCGATGAGAATTCGCTATGGAGAGGGGGACATAAAGCTACATCAGGATAGCTTGGATCGATTACAATATAATCAAACAAGCTTTTATCTTCTTCGAAATAGATACGTCAATCCCCATGCAGTCATTCATGTTGAATTTTATCGGAAGGAAGGCCGGCCAAAGGAGTTTTATGCCAAGCTGACGATCCGCTGTCAAAATGAAGATGCAGAGAAGATCCGGCAGATCATCCAAGAGTACTTTTGGAAGCAGGGGATTGTGAAAAAATATCGCCGGGAACCGGATTTTACGAATTATATTGATCATCCAAAGCAAAATTGGCTAAAAAAGGCCATAGAGAAATATCAGCTTGACGTCGAAGGTATAGAGTTAAAGGCATAGTCGGAGAAGCTGCAGCCCGGCTTTTTACAAGGAAGGGGCTCAGATGTTTCGAGTGAAGGCCTGAAGCCCCCTGACAGCTGTCTTGTCTTATTCATTCCGTTTCAAAAATGGTTCAGGAAGGATTGCCCTTTTGGCTTTGACGGATTTTATCGACTTCGGTATAAAACAGGCTCTCCCGAACGAAAAAGAGGGAGAGCCTGAAATTTGCCGGCGATGAACGGACGCGTTACTGATGATCAAGACCGACCAGATCGCTGATGCTGGACACTTGATCCCGATTCATCAGTTCGAGCAGTTCCTGATTAATCCATTTGGCGATGGAAGGCCCGCGGTAGATCATGCCGGTATAAACCTGGATGAGATTGGCCCCGGCACGGATTTTGTCATAGGCGTCCTGACCGGTAAAGATCCCGCCGACTCCGATGATCGGCACCCGGCCCCGGGTGATTTTGTAAATTCGGCGAATCATAGCCGTGGAGCGGTTGACGAGCGGACGGCCGCTGAGCCCGCCTGTTTCTTTCTGCAAAGGAGAGGACAAACCTTCGCGGGAAATGGTGGTATTGGTGGCAATGATACCGTCAATTCCTTTTTCAAGGGCGATGGTGACAATCTCTTCCACTTCTTCGTTCTCTAAATCCGGGGCAATTTTTAAGAGGATTGGCCGTTTTTGTTCATATTTTTTCGCCAGTTCATCGCGCTTTTCCAGGATGGCGGCCAACAGGCTGTTTAACGAGGCGGCATGTTGGAGATCGCGCAATCCCTTGGTGTTGGGAGAACTGATATTGATCACGAAATAATCGCCGCAGGAATAAAGTTCATTTAATCCTTTCCGGTAATCCTCGGCAGCCTCGTCATTGGGTGTGTCCTTGTTTTTGCCCAAATTGATGCCGATCGGAATGGAGGGGCGGGGCAGGCGGGTAAATGATGCCTTGGCTGCTTCCGCCCCATCGTTGTTAAAGCCCATACGGTTGATCACCGCTTGGTCGGGAAGAAGCCGAAAGAGGCGTGGTTTGGGGTTTCCGCTTTGCGGCTGTGGAGTGAGTGTTCCCACTTCTACATAACCAAAGCCAAGAGCGGCCAAACCCGGGTATACGTTGGCGTGTTTGTCAAACCCGGCTGCCAGTCCGACGGGGTTTGGAAATGAAAGTCCCCAGTAAGTGGTGTGAAGGCGCGGGTCGTTCACGGTCATTTGCCTTTGAAACGAGTTTTTTATCCATGGATTTGCCTGCATCCATTTGAGCGAGCGGATCGTCCATTCGTGAGCCTGTTCCGGGTCCATCTGAAACAGTAAACGGCGTAAGGAGCGATAGATCATGGACTGAACTTCCTTTCCAAAACCCTGATTTTCCGAAACGTAGCATACCACAATCGGGGACAAAAACAAAGCCGGCCGGTACGGACCGGCCAGCTTTTCAAGTGCAGACATGGGATGGATATTTGCAAGGGATGAAAAGCATGCAAAGGTTTATGTTTGATAGCGTGTAAATAAACTCGCTGTATAAGATTCCTCTTTACCGACGTAAGTGGTTAAGAAGGAAGAGGCGCTTCCCACCCAGACTTCGGCGATCGCTTTCCCCTGTTCGCTCTCCAGAACTTGTTGCAATGCATCCGAGCTGGCGAAGTAGATTTCGCACATCAGGAAATAGTCATTGTATTCGTTAATATCACTTGGAGATGACGGGGAGGGGACGAGGTGTGTGATATCGACTTTGATAATCCCGGGAATCTTCAGCGCTTGGGGAATAATGTTATTGGTGAGATGGTTTATAAATTCTTCTTCTTTCTCTGTCTTTTTGTATAGCCCGATCACCTTGTACATGCAAAAACTCCTCTCCAGAAAACATTCATGTCTCGTCAAATGCAACCCAATATGGATTGAGGAATGCAACAAAAAACGAATAAAAAGAAGAATAAAAGATAATTGCTTAATGGAGACTAATAATTTAATTTTAATATTTTTGGTGTAGAAAAAAATGAATCTTTTCAAGATCATTTTATTTATTTTTCTGCAAGCAACCTTTTTTTTATAGACGAAGAATGGATGTAAGTAGTTGCGGAATAATTATTTTAAATATAAATGTTTGCAAAACGATATAGAAGGGTAACAGGGGTTTTATAGAGTGAAACAATTTAAGTATGGAAGTTATTTCAAAATAGAATCAAGAAGTTTATTTTGAAATAACTTCCATCGGCAAAAGGAGGTTTTTGTAATTCGTTTCCTTTGGATATCCGGTATTTCTTTTTTGCTGATGGCGTTTTTGGGTTTGACCGCTTGTGCCGGTCCTGGACCAAAAGGGCAGATTACCCTGGAAAAAGGCACATTCTCATTTGCTATGAGCGGATTGTACAAGCCGTTTAACTATCGTGATTTTAAAAATGGGGGCCGGGTGACCGGTTTTGATGTGGAAATCGGAAAGGCGCTGGCCAAAGAGATGGGATTGAAGCCGAAGCCCGTGACCACTCCCTGGGAGACGATCATTGCCGGCTTGCAGGCGCAAAAGTATGATGCGATCATCGGGAGCATGGCGATTACGGATGAGCGGAAGAAGGCCGTTGACTTTACCGACCCGTATTACCGTTCAGGGGCGCAGATTTTCGTGAAAAAGGGGAACCGCAGCATTACATCGGCCGCAGACCTGAAAGGGAAAAAAATCGGTGTGGTCAAGGCGAGTACGTTTAAAGATGTTGCTGCAAAATATTCCCCGGATATTGTGGAGTATACCAGCGATATTACCGCCTTGCAGGATTTGCCGACCGATCGGATTGATGCCGTGATTACGGATCAGGCAGTCGGCCTGTATGCCATGAACAAGATGCGATTTCCGATTCAGGATGTCGGTAAGCCGCTGACCACGGATAACATGGCGATTGCGGTTCGCAAAGGTAATGACCGGTTAAGGGAGAAGATGAACCGGGCTCTGCAAAAGATCATTGCCAACGGAACTTATGAACGAATCAGCCAAAAATATTTTAATCGGAATATTTTGACAAACGAACAAGAGGAGGGAGCCCGCTGATGATAACGTTACTGGAGATTTTCCAAACCACTTTTGACGAGTTTATGCAGGCGGCTTGGCAGACCGTGCAGCTCACTTTTTGGTCACTGCTGCTGGCGACGGCGATCGGTTTGTTTTTCGCTTTTTGCCGCCTGTCGGGGAATCCTGTTCTCAAGGGAATGGCTCTTCTTTACATCGCGATTATTCGCGGGACACCGCTGATTGTACAAATTGTCACCCTTTATTTTGGCCTGGCGGAATTCGTGGTACTGGATTCCTTTACGGCGGGGGTGATCGCTTTGGCTGTCCATGCCGGAGCCTATATCGCCGAGATTTTCCGCGGGGCGATTCAATCGATTGAAAATGGCCAGATGGAAGCGGCGCGCTCCCTGGGGATGTCTTATTGGCTGGCGATGCGCCGGATCATCCTGCCGCAGGCGTTTCGCCGTTCGATTCCTGCTTTGGGCAATCAGTTTATTATTGGGCTGAAAGATTCTTCACTGGTTGCTTACATCGGCGGAACAGAACTGTGGGCGAGCGGATTGGGGGCAGCTGCGGACAACTTCAGACAGTTTCCAACCTATTTGGTTAACGGGCTTTATTATCTTGCGCTCATTCTCATCTTCACCTTTATGCTGAGATGGCTGGAAAAACGGCTTAATGTCGAACAAAGGAGTGTCAGGGCTTGATTCAACTGAAGGCGGTCAGCAAGTGGTACGGGCAGCTGCAAGTATTGAAAGAGATTGATCTTCAGGTAAACGAAGGGGAAGTGGTGGTGCTGATCGGGGCCAGCGGTTCAGGAAAAAGCACCCTGCTTCGCTGCATGAACTTTCTGGAACAGTCCGATTCCGGGGAAATTTACCTCTTCGGGGAAAAGGTCGACCCAAAAGAAAGCGATTTAAATTGGATTCGTCAGGAGGTGGGGATGGTCTTCCAACACTTTCACTTGTTCCCCCATAAAAATGTGTTGGAAAACATCATGGAAGCTCCGGTTTATGTGAAGAAAAAGAAGAAAAAAGAAGCGAAAGAAATGGCGTGGAAATTGCTGTGCAAGGTGGGGTTGGAGGACAAGGCAAATGTGTATCCCGGCTCCCTGTCCGGCGGTCAGAAGCAGAGGGTGGCCATCGCCCGGGCTTTGGCCATGGAACCGAAAGCCATGTTGTTTGATGAACCTACTTCGGCTCTTGATCCGGAGTTGGTCGGGGAAGTGCTGTCGGTGATGAAGGAACTGGCCAAAGAGGGGATGACGATGGTGATCGTGACACATGAAATGGGATTTGCCCGTGAGGTGGCCGATCAGGTCGTCTTCCTGGATGAAGGCCGGATTGTGGAGACAGGAACGCCGGAGAAAATATTTGAGCATCCGAGCGAAGAGCGAACAAGTCAGTTTTTGAGTCAAGTGCTGGGATAAAAAACAAAGGCCATAAGCACTCATCCGGCGAGGGTGAGTGCTTTTTTATGTAAATGGTCGGATTCAGCGGGCCAAAAAACCGATTAAAAAGCAGACCAGTCCCAGAATGATAGGCTCCAGTGAGGTTGCTTTTCCTTTTAATATGAGAATGAAGCCGAGCAATTCGAGGACGACCCCAGCTGTGAAAAACAAGAAAGCCAACATCGCCATAATGTGCGTCCTCTCCTTTCCACAAGCGTTGAATCGGAAACATCAGGTTCAGTCACAAAAAGTCAATCATCCGGGCAGTGGATAAACTTCAGCGGAAGGGGGCTTCTCTGCAACGACTTTTTCAGGAGCGGAAAGTGAAGAAAACCACCAAACCCCGCATCCTCCTGCTCCGGGAGACTTTGGCCATAAGCTTAAAATAAATATATTTATATATTCGTAACAAAGCGCCATTTTTTGTCCACTTCTTTTAAATTATGGCCGGGCGGTGCGGAGATGTGAATGAAAAACGGGCTTAGGGTAGATTAAGATAGGAAAGCAGGGGTGCGGAAGAGCAAAAATGGATTCCGATAAAAGGAGAACAGCATGCCTGATGTGCGATAAGAGGAGAGAGTCAGATGAAGATTTTTTTTGCAACACAAAATACGGGGAAATTGGCAGAAGCGAGGGAAATTTTATCTCCATTCGGCTTTGAAGTGGAAAGCATCGACCTTCCGCTGGACGAACCGGATGCAGGAACGGTGACAGAAGTGGCCCGCATCAAATTGGAGCAAGCGGCCGTTAGCGGATCCGGTCCCATTATGGTGGATGATGCGGGACTGTATTTGGCCGCTTATCCCGGATTCCCCGGGGTCCTGACCAAACGCGTGTTTGAGAGAATCGGCTATCGCGGGATCGCGAAGCTGCTGGCAGGGGAAGACCGGAGGGCCTGGTTTGAAGGTGCAGTCGGGGTAAGCTGGCGAGGGAAACAGAAGGTATTCACCGGGAAGACGAGGGGCGTCATTTTGGAGGAGTGGCCGGAGAGGATCAAACCGGAGCCGGGGTTCCCGTTTGATCCCATTTTTCTTCCCGATGGTGCGACAAAGGTATTAAAAGATATGACATCAGCGGAACGAATGCATTATTCGTATCGGCGGAAGGCGTTGGAAAAGATGGTGAACTGGCTGAAAGAGACCGAACAGGTGGACTGATTTTCCAACTAAAAGCCAGACAAAACCGGCAATAAATTTTTTACGGGAAAAGCCTCCTAGCCAAAGTGCCGCAAGCGTGTTATACTATGAAACAATTGATCCTTTAGCGTATTAGCAAACTAAAGCAAAACGGATGAAGGGGAGCCAGAATGACCAAGCCGCTTATTTTTGAAAAACCGACTGGTTTTCGTGATTTTCCGCCGCCACTGGCTGCAAGGAAACGCATGATGGAAGAATTGATCCAAACCGAGTTTGCCAAATGGGGCTATGCGGAAGTGGGGACGCCGACCCTGGAATTTTATGAGACGGTTGGCCAAGCGAGCGCCATCGCTGAATCACGCATGTTCAAATGCATGGATCGGGAAGGGAACACCCTTGTGTTGCGGCCGGACCAAACCGCCCCGATCGCCAGGGTGGTTACTTCCCTGTTGAAACACGAACCGCTTCCGCTGCGTTTGTGTTACCATGCCAATGTTTTTCGTGCGCAGGAAAATGAAGCTGGCCGCAATTCCGAATTTTTTCAGTCCGGGGTTGAGTTGGTCGGGGAAGCGGGGGCGGAGGCAGATGCCGAAGTGATTGCGCTCTCTGTCAAGGTCTTGACCGCTTGCCGGGTCGATTCCTTTCAAATCGCGCTGGGTCATGTCGGGCTGTTGGAAGGGTTCCTGCGTGAGCGCATTGAGGATGATGAAGCGCTCACCCGGCTGAAAGAGCAGCTGGGAGCGCGAAATTTGGTCGAATTTCGCAAGCAGCTTGGGGAAATCGGGTTGAAGGAGTCTCAACGGATTGAGATTGAAACGTTGGTTCAGGCAGGAACGACGCTGGATCAGATCAAACGTTTAACGAGCGGAAGCCGGAGTCTTGCCGTTCAGGAAGCGGGACAGCATCTGGAAGAGTTGTTTGAATATCTGGATGCTTATGGATGCGCCGGAGCGGTGACCCTTGATCTCGGGCTGGTGGGCAGCCTTGATTACTACACCGGTGTTTACTTTGAAGGATATGCTGCCGGCCAGGGATTCCCGTTGCTCAGCGGGGGACGGTATGACGGGTTGTATCGTCATTTCCGCCGTTTTTTGCCGGCGACCGGTTTTGCGGTACAACTTGACCATTTGCTTGCCGCACGCCCGCTCCGTCCCGAACCTCGGGAAACGATCGGCTTGTTTTATCAGGCAGACCGGAAAAAAGAAGCTCTGTCCCAGGCCCGTCAGTTGCGGGAGGAAGGATATGCGGTGGCGACCCATCTGCTTGCGGAAGAGGACGGGCTGCCCGAGATTGCAAAGCGCTATGACAGGGTTGTGACCTTGCCGGAAGGAAAGGGGGAAGGCGGATGCTGACCATTGCCATGGCCAAAGGGCGCATTTTAAAGGAAGCCCTCGAATTGTTCAGCAGGGCGGGGATTCCCGTCTCTGATTCTCTGAACGAGGATTCGCGAAAGCTGGTGATTACCATGCCGGAAGCGGGCTTCTCCCTCTTTCTGGCCAAGCCGATGGATGTGCCGACTTATGTGGAGTATGGTGTGGCCGATTTGGGCATTGTGGGGAAAGATGTACTGTTGGAGCAGGAACGCGACGTGTATGAACTGCTCGATTTGCGCATCAGTCCCTGCCGGATGGCCGTGGCGGGGAAGCCGGACTGGAGACCGGGACTTTACCCGCGGGTTGCCACGAAATACCCCCGCATCGCCGAGAAATATTTTAAAGAAAAGGGGCAGCAAGTCGAGGTAATCCTGCTAAACGGTTCGGTTGAACTGGCACCCATCATCGGTTTGGCCGACCGGATTGTCGACATTGTGTCCACCGGCCAAACTTTGCGGGAAAACGGGCTGGTTGAGCTTGAACCGATTTGCACGGTCACGTCCAGGATGATTGCTAACCGGGCCAGTTACCGATTGAAAAGTGAACCCATTTCGGCTTTGATGAACGCTTTAAGCAAGGTGATTGGGGAGTGTGTCAGGCGATGATCTCGATCATAAAGAAAGAGCAACTGGATACCAGGCGGAAGAATGACCAGGATACCGAGCGGGAGAGGCGCATTGTCCAAAGCATTATCAAACAGATCAGACAAGAAGGGGATGCCGCGCTGTTTCGGCTGACGAAAGAATTGGACAAAGCCGATCTTGTGACGCTCAAGGTGAGCGAAGAAGAGATCGACGAGGCGATGGGGAAAGTGGAACCCGCTTTTCTCGAAGCGCTTCATGAAGCTGCCCGGCGCATTTCAGCCTACCATGAAAAACAAAAGCAGAATTCCTGGTTCTCACCCGAACCGGACGGGACGATTTTAGGCCAGCTGATCCGGCCGCTTGAACGGGTCGGTGTTTATGTGCCGGGGGGAAAGGCCGCTTACCCTTCCTCCGTGCTGATGAATGTTTTGCCGGCAAAAGTGGCGGGGGTGCCGGAACGGGTGATGGTGACGCCTCCTCTGCCCGATGGCACGGTTTATGCTCCGACCCTGGCAGCCGCGCGGATCGCCGGGGTGACGTCGATATACAAAGTTGGCGGAGCGCAGGCGGTGGCTGCGTTGGCCTACGGAACGGAAAGCATTCCGCCGGTTGACAAAATTGTCGGCCCTGGCAACGTGTATGTTGCCTTGGCGAAACAGGCTGTTTACGGGCAGGTTGATATTGACAGCATCGCCGGGCCGAGTGAAATAGTCGTAATTGCGGATGATTCGGCCAATCCCGTGTATGTCGCTGCCGATCTCCTTTCGCAGGCGGAGCATGATCCGATGGCTTCCGCTGTTTTGATCACGCCTTCTCCCGATTTGGCGGAAAAAGTGGCAAAGGAAGTGGAGCTGCAATGTAACCGGCTGGAACGGCGCGAGATTGCGGCGGAATCGATCCGGCGGCACGGAGCGATTTGCGTGGTTGACGACCTTGCAGAGGCCTTTGCCGCAGCCAATCAATTGGCCCCTGAGCATCTCGAGCTTGCCATCGAAGAACCGTGGCAGTGGCTGGGGAAAGTAAAACATGCCGGAGCCGTCTTTTTGGGGAACTTCAGTCCGGAGCCGATCGGCGACTATTTCGCCGGGCCCAACAATGTCCTGCCCACGAATGGAACTGCCCGCTTCTTTTCCCCGCTCGGTGTGGATCAATTTGTGAAAAAGACGAGCCTGATCTCCTACAGCAGGGAGGCGCTGTGCCGGGACGGGAAAAAAGTGATGACGCTGGCCCGGGCAGAAGGTTTGACGGCCCATGCTGCCTCCATCCGGGTGCGTCTGGATCATGCGAAGGAAGGGGAGCAAAAAGGTGGAAGCAAAAGAGCGAATCGGTAGCATTGAACGAAAAACCGGTGAAACGGAGATTTCCCTGACGTTGAACGTGGATGGATCGGGACGGACGGAACTGCGGACAGGCGTTCCGTTTTTGGAGCATATGCTTGATTTGTTTGCCAAGCATGGCCAGTTTGATTTGAGCGTCAAAGCGAAAGGCGATCATGAAATCGATGACCACCATACGGTTGAGGATATTGCCATCTGCTTGGGTCAGGCGCTTCGCCGCGCTTTGGGGGATAAACGGGGCATCCGGCGCTATGGAAACTTTTTTGTCCCGATGGATGAGTCGCTGGCGCAAGTGGCACTTGATCTCTCCAATCGTCCCCATCTGGAATTCCGGGTGGATCTTCCCGGTGGCAAGGTGGGGCAGTTTGACACGGAACTGGTTCATGAATTTTTCTGGAAGCTGGCCCTGGAGGCGCGGATGACGTTGCACGTGATTCTTCATTACGGCCGCAATACCCACCATATGATTGAAGCTTGTTTCAAGGCGTTGGGCAGAGCGCTGGATGAAGCCACATCGCTTGATCCGCGCGTGCAGGGGATTCCCTCGTCAAAGGGGGTGCTGTGATGCTGGCTGTCATCGACTATGGAATGGGAAATTTGCACAGCGTTTCCATGGCGCTGAAGCGGATGAATGTCCCGTTTCGGGTTACCTCTGACCATGAGGAAATCAAGCAGTCGGGCGGGATCATTTTGCCGGGTGTCGGGGCGTTTGGGGATGCCATGCGCGAATTGGAGGAACGCGGGCTGGTTTCCGTCATCAAACAGGAAGCAAACCAGGGGAAACCACTGCTCGGGATTTGCCTCGGGATGCAACTGTTATTTTCCAGCAGTGATGAACATGGGTATTATCAGGGGCTGAACCTGTTGCCCGGCCATGTCGTCCGGTTTTCCGGAGATTATCTGATTCCCCATATGGGATGGAACTGGCTGTCGATCAAGCATCCCCACCCTCTCTTTTACGGTTTGGAAGAGGATTATGTCTACTTTGTCCATTCTTACCATGTGCAGGCGAGGAATGCGGAGGACGTGATTGCCACCACGGATTATTATCAGCCGGTAACGGCGGTCGTCGCGCGGAACAATATTTACGGCATGCAGTTTCATCCTGAGAAGAGCGGAGAGCTGGGCAGGAAATTGCTGGAGCGATTTGTGCTCTTAACAGAGACGAAGGTGGGAGTGTAACATGAACTTTCAATTATACCCTGCCATTGATATTCGCGGTGGCAGATGCGTGCGGCTGACACAAGGAGATTACGACAGGGAAACGGTGTACGGGGAAGATCCGCTGCAGGTGGCGCAAACCTGGATCAGGCAGGGAGCGGAGTGGCTGCATGTGGTCGATCTGGATGCGGCCCGTTCCGGAGAATCGGCCAACTACCGATTGATTGAAGAATTAACCCGGTTGGTTGAAGTTCCCGTTCAAGTGGGAGGCGGAGTGCGCGATCACAAGCGCCTGGAACGCTTGCTCGAAGCGGGGGTGAGCCGTGTGGTCATCGGCTCGGCTGCTCTGGATGACCCGGCTTTTGTGAAAGAGGCGCTGAAATCACATGGCCGCCGGATTGCGATCGGCATTGATGCCCGCAATGGCAAAGTGGCCACCCACGGCTGGTTGGATACTTCGGAAGTGTCCGCTGAGGAGCTGGCTGCGGAGATGGTGCAGTTGGGGGCGGAAACGTTTGTTTTTACCGATATTTCCCGTGATGGCACGCTGTCAGGTGCCAATGTGCAAGCGGTCCGCGATTTGGCCCGCGCGTGTAAAAAACAGGTGATCGCTTCGGGTGGAGTCAAATCAATTGACGATTTGAAGGAATTGGCAAAGGCAGAAAGGGAAGGAGTTCAAGGGGCGATCATCGGAAAAGCGCTGTACACCGGCGCGATCAGGCTCGGGGAGGCGATGCGTGAAGTGGCCGGGGTGAGGAATCAATGATTACCAAACGAATTATCCCTTGTCTGGACGTAAAAGACGGGCGCGTGGTGAAAGGTGTTTCCTTCGTCAACCTGCGCGATGCCGGCGATCCGGTGGAGCTTGCGGCCGAATATGATCGCCAGCGGGCCGATGAGCTGGTTTTTCTCGATATTTCAGCTTCCCATGAAGGGCGTAAGACGATGCGCGATGTTGTGAGAAGGGCGGCAGGGGAGCTGAGCATTCCTTTCACCGTCGGCGGCGGGATCGGGAGTGTGGAGGACATGTTTGAGATTCTGCGCGCAGGTGCGGATAAGGTTTCCATCAATACCTCGGCAATCTTAAATCCCGAACTGATTGAAGAAGGAGCAAGGAGATTTGGCAGCCAGTGTATCGTGGTGGCGATCGATGCCAAATACGATCCGGATGCCGGGGATTGGTTTGTCTATACGCACGGAGGGCGAAACCACACCGGCAAACGGGCTTTGGACTGGGCAAAAGAGGCGGTGGATCGGGGAGCGGGCGAGATTTTGCTCACCAGCATGGATCAGGACGGTCAGAAAAACGGCTTTGATCTGCCGCTGACCCGGGAAATTTCCCGGGAAATAAACATTCCCGTCATCGCTTCGGGCGGTGCCGGAAATGAGCAGCATTTTGCCGAAGTATTTGAGCAAACTGCTGCCTCAGCCGCATTGGCTGCCTCTATTTTTCATTTTGGAGAAGTTTCGATTGCCAGCGTGAAAGAGCACCTGCGAGCTAAAGGAGTGGAAGTGCGTTGAATGTCACCTTTGACCCCGCAAAAGTAAAATTTGATGAAAACGCCCTTGTTCCGGCGATTATCCAGGATGCAGTCAGCAAAGAAGTGCTCACCCTAGCCTATATGAATCAAGAAGCGCTTTCTCTCACGATCAGCAAAGAAGAAACATGGTTATACAGCCGTTCCCGCAGAAAACTTTGGCATAAAGGGGAAACGTCCGGGAATGTGCAGAAGGTTACGGCTATCCATTATGATTGCGACGGCGATGCGATTCTGGTGCAAGTTATTCCCATGGGGCCCGCTTGCCATCGGGGAACCTACAGCTGTTTTGACAAGGCAGTTACGGCTGCACCTGACCGCTTCTCCGTGATCAACTGGTTGGAATCGGTCGTGGCCCGCCGCGAGGCTGAGCGCCCGGAAGGTTCCTACACCACTTACCTGTTTACAAAAGGGCTGGATAAAATATTGAAAAAGGTGGGAGAAGAGTCGGCCGAAGTGATCATCGCCGCCAAAAACCGCTCGGCGGATGAGTTGCGCCATGAAACGGCGGACTTGCTTTATCATCTGCTCGTCCTGCTCCGGGAGCAAAAACTGCCGTTGGACGAGGTTTTGCGTGAACTGGAAGAACGCAATGTGAAAAACGGCAAATCACACGGGGAGAACTGAATCAGATGCCACTTTGTTCAAGAGATCGTCAGGATTGGCGATCTTTTTTTCATTTTGCTTTTTCCCATTCCCCATTTACTTAGGTTATAATATGGATAAAATAGTATCTCAAAGTTTTTAAGCGAAAGAGAAGTTCATCATTAAAACGGACCGCACCACAGCTCGGAAACGTGTTGCTGGGTGAGGGGGATTCAAGATGAAAAAGACTCAGGTTGGCATAAATAATAAAAATGAAAAAATTGTTCGTTTGCGGATGGATGCGGGATTTTTCTTTGAACGCGCCGTTCGCTCGCTTGACCGCCACCGATATGATAAAGCGGTGAAATATTTTCGTCTGGCAATGGAACTCGAGCCTGACAATCCTGTCAACTACTGCAATCTGGCGGGGATCTTGTCGGAATTGGGGCGCTTCGAGGAGTCAAACGAAGTACTGGGGAAAGTGTTGGATGAAGTTGATCCGGGATTGTACGAATGTCTCTTTTACATGGCGAATAATGCGGCCAATATGGGAGACTTGGAGCTGGCCGAAGATTACCTGCTCGAATATTTGACCATGGATCCAAGCGGAGAGTATGCGGAAGAAGCGGAAGACATGCTGTACATGTTGGCCGAAGAGATGGGACGTCCGCCGAAAGAAGTGGTTCCGGCCGGGCTCCCTCCGTACATGATGAAGCATGAAGAAGCAAGGGCCTACTTGGAGGAAGGGCGCTTTCTGCAAGCGATCAGGCTCTTGCGGGAAATCATCGAGGAGCATCCGGAATTTCTGGCGGCCCGCAACAATCTGGCTTTGGCCTACTACTATACAGGGGAATTGCAGGAAGCGATGAACCTGATTGAACAGGTACTTAAAATCGATCCCAACAATTTGCATGCCCTGTGCAATCTGGCTGTTCTCAGCCATCATACCGGCGAGACGGAAAAAAACGAGGGCATTATTGAGATGCTCAAAAAACTGGTCCCGTTTCATCAGGAACATACTTACAAATTGGCGACTACACTCGGGATTTTGGGCGAACATCACGTCGCTTACGAGCTGTTCGTGCGCCTAATCAAGCTGGATGGAGTGCATGAACCGAGCCTTTATCACTATGCGGCCGTGGCGGCATGGAACTCCGGCCGTTATGAGCGCGCCCGGTATTTCTGGAAAAAAGCGGCGGCCATTCATTCTGAGTCCGAGGTTCCTGTTTTCTACCTGGAGCATATGGATGAGTGGCTGCAAATGGAAGAGATTCCAAAGGTGTACTATCACTATCAGCTGCCGTTTGAAGAGCAGTTCCTGCGCTTTGAATCCGGCAATGACAGCAGCGAGTTATTGCAGCAGATCAAAACAAATCCGCTAATCCGCTCCTCTTTTTTCTGGGCGCTCGGCCGAGGAGACCGTGAGACCAAATTGCATGTATTGCGTCTGCTCGGCTGGATTGCGGATGACGAGGTCAGAAGTTTGTTGAAATCGTTTATTGAACAGGATGAAGACCAAGATCTGCGGGAAGTGGCTTTATTTCTCCTGCGCCAGATCGAGGCAGCCACTTCGGGGCGCAAGAATGAAAAGGAGCCGGCCGAGCGGGGGAAATGGCAGGAAGTGCTCCATTGCTGTCTGGAGAACATACCCGGGCGCTCCCGCCAGTTGCAAGAGGCGATTGAACGCTTGTGGGCAGCATGGATGACCCACTCTCCCGAGCAGGTGACTACTGTGCGCAAAGTGGAGGGGTGGGCGGCTGCTCTTGAATACCTGGCGGCCAAATACCATGGCTTTGCCCTGACGCAAAAAGAAGTGGCGGAAAAATATCAGGTTTCGCTGTCGACGGTTTCCCGCCATGCGAAAATCTTGGAACCGATGGCGAAAAAGTGTTTTTCCTAAAAGGAGGCAAACGTCCTGATGAAAAAACTGGATAAAGATCGTTTTGATTCGTTTATCAATACAGGAAATAAGGTTGTCGAGTTCAGCGCCGACTGGTGTGTCGATTGCAAACGGGTGGCTCCCGACATGCCCGGCATCGCTGCCAAGTTTGCCAGCCAATTTGAATTTGGCGAGCTGGATGTCGATGAATCGCGCACGATCGCCGAAGAATATAATGTAAAAGGAATTCCCACTTTTATCGTATTTAAAGACGGGAAAGAAGTGGGACGCCTGCCGAGTCGTTACGCGAAGACAAAAGAGCAGATTGAAGCTTTCTTGGAGGAATACAGCGAAACGAAAGAATAAGCCTTGATCGGGTGAAGGGGCGGGCTGCTGGCTGATCGAAGCCGGCAGTCCTTTCTTTTTTGTGGAAGAGCCATCAAATGTCAGAGCTTGGGGGCATGCCTTCCCCCCTCCGGGATGTACCGAAAGGACAGGAATCTGTTCTTAGGCATTGTATGCGTCTGATGCGCATGATATGCTTAGTTTCAGAAATGAAAACGGAGACATCAAAGGTTGAGGTGCAGCTATGAGAAAATATTATATCGGGATTGATGTAGGCGGTACCAGCATGAAAATGGGCCTGATGTCGGAATCCGGAGAAGTTTTGGCAGAGGCGGAACATCTGACGCAGAAAGAGGATGGCCCGGACGGCGTGATTGCGCGCATGGTGGAGGACGCGAAGCAACTGGCGGATGGTGCAGGGATCTCTTGGAATCAAATCGGCGGTGTCGGTGTCGGGCTGCCCGGATTTTTGGATATTCCAAACGGGGTTGTGAAATATTTAACAAATCTCGGTTGGCGAAATGTGCCGATTAAGGAGAAACTGGAACAGGCCTGGCAAGTTCCGGTCTCCATCGACAATGATGCCAATGTTGCGGCATTGGGAGAAGCATGGCAGGGCGCCGGTAAAGGCGTGGACGATCTCGTCTGCATTACCCTGGGAACCGGAGTCGGCGGAGGGGTGATTGCGGAAGGGCATCTGCTTCATGGCATGAACGGTTTTGCCGGTGAAGTGGGCCACATTCAGGTGGATCGTGAGGGGGTTCGGTGCAACTGCGGGCAAATCGGTTGCCTGGAAACGGTTGCTTCCGCCACTGCGCTGGTACGCATGGCCCGGGAAGCGATCGATCAGGGAAGGGAAACGGTTTTAACGGCAGAGTCCCTTTCCGCGCGTGAAATCTTCTCCGCCTGTGCGAAAGGCGATCCGGTGGCTTCCGAAATCGTGGCGAAGGCGATCGATGCGCTGGCCCGCACTTTGGCCGTTTTATCCCTGGTGCTTAATCCGTCCCGCTTTATCATCGGCGGAGGAGTTGCAAAAGCGGGCGATGTGCTCTTAAACCCGCTCAGGGAAGCATATGAAAAAGAGGCGCAGGACAACGTGAAACAGGGGGTCGAGATTGTTCTGGCGAAGCTGGGGAACCGGGCCGGATTCATCGGAGCGGCCGGACTTTTAGCACGCGGGCGCAAATAAGGTATAATATAAAAAATGGATTTGAGGTGATGGCATGGAAAAAGCAAAAGAACTCACATTAGTCGTCATCACTGGAATGTCCGGAGCTGGAAAAACAGTTGCGATGCAAAGCCTTGAAGACCATGGATTTTTTTGTGTCGATAACCTTCCGCCCATCCTGCTTCCCAAGTTTGCCGAACTGCTTGAGGAGTCCAATGGCAAATATCGCAAAGTCGCCCTGGTCATCGACTTGAGGGGCCAGGAATTTTTTGCTTCTCTTTTTGAATCGCTTGATCAATTGGAGAAACGGCATGACATTCACTATCAGATTCTGTATCTGGATGCTGATGACCAGACCCTGGTGCGCCGGTATAAGGAAACCAGACGCAGGCATCCGCTTTCTCCTGATGGGACTCCCCTTGACGGGATCATGCAAGAGCGCAAATTGCTTGAGGAGATTAAAGGACGGGCTAACCATATCATTGATACGGGCATGATGAAACCTGCCCAGCTGAAAGAGAAAATAGCCACGTTGTTTGCCCGGCGGGATGATGCCGGGATGGCGGTTACGTTTCAATCGTTTGGCTTTAAACACGGGATTCCGATCGATGCTGATTTGGTCTTCGATGTTCGTTTTCTGCCCAACCCGCACTATGTTGACTCGCTTCGTCCACAAACAGGCAAAGATCAGGATGTCGCTGAATATGTGATGAAATGGGCGGAAACGAAACAGTTCCTCGATAAATTGGTTGACATGTTGCGGTTCTTGATTCCGCAGTATGTCCGTGAGGGAAAAGCGCAACTTGTGATCGGGATCGGCTGCACGGGCGGCAAGCACCGATCGGTGGCGATTGCTGAGTACCTTTATGGCGAATTCAAGGATTATGAACGTTGTCGTGTGGCACATCGAGACATCAGGAAAGGCGGATAACATTGGCAACGAAAAAAAGATTGAAAGAAAACCGGGACAGGAAACCGCGGATTGTCTGCATTGGTGGCGGGACAGGATTGTCCGTCATCCTGCGCGGATTGAAAAAATTGCCGATCGAGATTACGGCGATTGTGACCGTTGCTGATGACGGCGGCAGTTCAGGCCGGTTGCGCAATGATTTGCAAATGCCGCCGCCCGGGGATATTCGCAATGTGCTGATTGCTCTGGCGGATACCGAACCGCTGTTGGAGCGGGTACTCCAGTATCGTTTTACCAGCGGGGAAGGCTTGGCCGGGCATACGCTCGGGAATTTGATGATCGCAGCGATGAAAGAGATTACGGGCGATTTCACCCACGCCGTTCAAGAGATGAGCCGCGTTTTGGCTGTCCGCGGACGGGTGCTTCCGGCCAGCGAGCAAGATGTTGTCCTGATGGCTGAAATGACCGACGGCTCCATCATTAAAGGCGAATCGCAAATCCCGCAAACCGGGAAAAGAATTAAACGCGTTTTTCTCAATCCCCCGGAACCGAGGCCGCTGGAAGAGGCGATTCGGGCGATCCAGGAAGCAGACGCGATCGTAATCGGTCCGGGCAGCCTTTATACCAGCATTTTGCCCAATTTGCTGGTCAAGGGGATGAGCGAGACGATTTACGCTGCCAACGCCTGCCGGATTTTCGTTTGCAATGTGATGACCCAGCCCGGAGAGACCGATCATTTTACGGCGAGTGATCATATCAAAGCGATTTATGATCATGTGGAAAAGCCGTTGTTTGATGTCGCCATCATCAATAACGAGGTTCCGCCCCCTACCATTCAGGAAAAATACGCGGAAAAAGGGCAAAAGATGGTTCTTCCTGATATTGACCGGATTCAGGAGATGGGTTGCCGCGTGATCGCGGATAACCTGTTGCTATATCGTTCTGTTGTGCGTCACGATGCTGAGCGGATCAGCAGCCATATCGAAAGGCTGATTGACGAGCGCATGCAGAAACGGCATAGCGGGTAAAGAAGGGGATGCCAAATGTCGTTTACCTCAAACATAAAAAAAGAGTTGACCCAACTTGACGCAAAACCTTGCTGCAAACGGGCCATTCTGTCCGCGTTGGTGCGAATGAACGGAGCGGTGCAGCTGCAGAAAAAGGCATTTATGCTGGATATTACGACTGAGAATCCCTCAACGGCCCGATATATTTTTTCGTTGATAAAAACCCTTTATCAGATCCAGCCGGAGGTGCTGGTGCGCCGAAAAGTGCGCTTGAAAAAGAACAATGTTTACATGATCCGCTTATCCCGGCAGGCAGGAGAAGTATTATACAACCTGGGCATTTTTAAACGGGGGACATGGGAGCAGACAGAGGGGATTTCGCCCGCGATCCTGCAAAAGCCTTGTTGCAAACGGGCATACTTGCGCGGGGCTTTTTTGGCCGCAGGATCGGTGAATAATCCGGACAGTGCTTCCTATCATCTGGAAATTGTCTCGACTTATGATGATCATAGCGAAGCATTGTGCAAACTGATGAATGAATTTCATTTGCATGCGAAAATCATTGAGCGTAAAAAAGGGTTTGTGGTGTACATTAAAGAAGGAGATAAAATCGGGGAATTTTTGAATATTATCGGGGCTCATCCTTCCCTGCTGAAATTTGAAGATGCGCGTATTATGAAAGATATGCGTAACTCCGTCAATCGTCTGGTCAATTGTGAAACGGCGAACCTGAATAAAACGATCCAGGCAGCCATGCGCCAAATCGAAAATATTCATCTGATCGATCGGGAGATCGGCTTGGATCAGCTGCCCGCCCGCTTGAGAGAGGTGGCGGAAACCAGGCTGAAATACCCGGAAATGAATTTGGCGGAGTTGGGGCAGGTACTGCCGAGCGGAAAAGTGAGCAAATCTGCCATTAATCACCGCTTGCGCAAATTGGACGAGATGGCCCGGAAATTGCGGCAATCGTCAAATGGTTAGGTTAGGAGGATTTCTATGGTAGAAAAAAAAGTCATCGTTGAATTGGAAACAGGATTACACGCGCGCCCGGCAGCGTTGTTTGTGCAGGAAGCAAACAAATTTACTTCCGAAATTTTTGTTGTAAAAGGAACGAAAAAAGTGAATGCCAAAAGCATTATGGGCATTATGAGTCTGGCCGTGTCCCGGGGTGCGGAGATTACCATTGTGGCAGATGGCTCGGATGAAGAAGCAGCTGTGAATAAATTGGCGGAGATCGTAAGCAAACCGGAATAATGTAGTGCATCAGGCGGCGGCATCCCCATGCAAAAAAAGATGGGGTTGGTCCGCCGCTGTCTTCTTCAGGGCGGAAAATCGTATCAAACGTGTCACAATTTAGGCGGAACTTGATCCCGATTATTTTATAAGATAAAAGAAAAGGTATGGAACAGGGAAACTGATGAGCATTCCGTTTGGAGGAAAAAATGGATACGTTCCTTTACCCTTTGATTACGATTTTGTATCTCGTGTTGTTTGTGTGGAGTTTTCGTTTTTTTCGTGAATCCTCGTTTTGGGGAACATCCTGGATTTTATTCCTGATTTTGACGTTCATTTACGATCATGCGGTACTGTCGGTGGGCAACCTTTTCGGTGAAGGGGATTTGCTGGAGATGCTCAGCTTGTTTCGCTATTTGTTCGATGTCTTGTTAACGCCCACTCTTGTTTTTGTCTCCCTGGATATTTTGCGCCGGATTCAGGTCGAATGGTCGGAATATTTAATTGTTCAGGTCTTTACACATTTGTATACGTTTTTGTTGACAGTGCTCGGGATTTTTACCAATATATTATGGATTAACTTGGAGCCGGTCAGAATCCATGGGGTGATCCAGTATTTTCCCTCGAAAAATTATTTTCCGTACTCCACCATCCTGGCGCTTCTGCCGCTGGTGGTTGCAGCTTTTTTCTTGTGGCGGCGGTTGCGCTGGCCCGTTTTGCTCGCAGGGATTGTTATCGCAGTTGTGGGTGTCGGTTTTGCCTGTGCGGTGGATAACCCGGCGATTGGCTCGGTTTTTGAACTCGTCTTAATGTGGAGTTTGGTGATGACAGAGTTGCTGTTGAAGTCGGATGATTACGGACCGGGCAAGTCGGTTCTGAGATAAGCGGGCTGAAGCGAAAAACGCTTCGGCTTTTTCATTTTCATGTATAATTTGCCGGGCCGGATTAACAATAATGGCACGGAGGTGTGCCTGAGATGAAACGCATTTTTCTGTTCGGGTTGTCGTTGTTTCTGGCCTGCTTTTTCACCGCTTGCCAACGATTTGAAAAAACAGAAGACCAAACGGGATTGGACAAAGATTCCCATTCTTACACCCATATGGGCTACCCGGAAAGCAAAATGAAACAAGTGGCGCTCAGTGTTCCGGGTGTGCGGGATGTAAGGATGGAGTATAACGGCGAGAAAATCATGATGTACATTGTTCCTGAAGGGGATTTTCCGCGCTCGCGCTATCATGATCTCGTCGATCTCATTCAAAAACGCTTACGTTCGGCAGCCCCGATCAATCCGGTGCATATCAAAATCATCAAACCGGATGAATGGCTGCATCAGGAATAGGAGAAGCACCGATCGGAAAGGGCGGATACCGCAGTGACCGGACCGCGGGAAAACCGAGCAACCGGAAATTCCATGGTTCATGGCTCCAAATCCCATTGTCCGATCCGTTGCCAGGTCAATGGGTGGGGAGCTTTCATCTCTAGATTTTGAAAAATTCCTTCTTTTTATAACAGGGTGATATTCCTTTTTAACAATCATTGGCATTTGGCCGTTGGTCAAGCAGGGGACACCGCGACCTGCCCCTGCAATGGACATCCGCGGAATATACCGGTTTACATAGTAAAAACGGGTTCCGGCGATCAGACCTGGAACCCGTGTCTCCTGGAGAGAGTTATTTCTTTTTCGTGCTGGTCAGCACTTTGTCAATCAAGCCGTAGTTCAGGGCCTCTTGCGCGCTCATGAAGTAGTCACGGTCTGTATCTTGTTCGATTTTTTCCAGCGGTTGGCCGGTAAATTCAGACAGCAGTTTGTTGAGATGCTCACGCGTGCGCAAAATGCGTTTGGCCCGGATTTCAATGTCGGACGCCTGACCTTGGGCACCGCCGAGCGGCTGGTGAATCATCACTTCGCTGTTGGGAAGAGCAAAGCGTTTGCCCTTGGCTCCGGCAGCGAGCAGAAATGCTCCCATCGAAGCGGCCATCCCGATACAAATCGTGGAAACATCCGGTTTGACGAACTGCATGGTATCGAAAATCGCCATCCCCGCCGTGATCGAGCCGCCCGGGGAATTAATATAGAGATGAATGTCTTTTTCCGGGTCTTCTGCAGCCAAAAACAAAAGCTGTGCCACAATGGTATTGGCCACTTCATCTGTGACCGGGCTGCCCAGCAAGATAATCCGGTCTTTCAGCAGGCGGGAATAGATGTCGTATGAACGTTCTCCTCGGTTTGTCTGTTCAACGACCATCGGAATCAAGTTCATGGTTGCGGGTGCCTGAAAAAGTTTTCAACGGCACCCTCCCCCTCCTTTCTCTCTATCCGAGTAGCTGACTTCAACAACAGTTCCTGTTATTATCATACCCTAAAGGTCAAAAAAGGTCAAATCAATCCTGTTTGAAAAAGACTGCCTCTGTATCTTTACCTTTAGCGGGAAAGGATAAACCTTTTGCAGAGTTGCTTAAACCGGGTGGGAAGATTTGCTAAAATGGATGTGTAAATCGGTTGACGTAACGATTGTCAACGCCCTAAAGATGGGGAGCGGCGCAGGAAGGGCGGCGTTCCTGCCCTGTTTCGCGGAAAGCATTTCGGCGTTGATGGTCCGGCATGACAACATTTTCCTTAAATCGCATTCATCCGGAAAAAGGCAGCCCGATTGAAAAAGAGGCGGGCTTGCGCAATGAGGTTGCAGGAGGTTGAAATGGAGCAAAAAATCATTTGCCGGGGCTTTCTTTATCATCAGGGAAAAACGCTCCTCATTCAGCGGTCTTTGACGGAATTGACCATGCCCGGTTTCTATGAATTGCCCGGAGGAAAGGTGGATTTCGGCGAAGATCCGGAGGAGGCGTTGAAACGGGAGTTTCGCGAAGAAGTGAATATGGATGTGGAGATTGTCCGGCCCTATCAGATCTTTTCTTACGTTTCCGAATACACGAATCAGCACCTGGTTGAGATCGTCTTTCTGGTCCGGCTCCTGAGTGACCCGGCTCTGATCCGGCTGAGTGAAGATCATTCCGATTATCAGTGGGTTTCCGTAAAGGATGATGTGCCGCATGGACCTCTTAATGAGTTTACAAAGCGTGCCATCTCAGCGGGGTTTCAGACAGTTTCTTCTTAGACCGGAGCACGGACGACAAAAAACCACCATTTCCAAAGCAAAGGAAGTGGTGGTTTTTAGTATTTTGGCGCGCCTACCAGGATTCGAACCTGGGCACCTGGTTCCGGAGACCAGCGCTCTATCCCCTGAGCTATAGGCGCATAATGAAATATTAAGCTGACGAAAGTCATTATAACACAGTGAATGAACCGGGGCAAGGATTTTTTTAATTGAATTTCAGGTCTTTGTACTGGAAAAAAGAGTAAAAAGTACCAGGCTTTCTTATGTTAAAATATAATTGATTAAGTGAAGAAAAAGGAAGTTTACATGTTGATAAAAAGAGAGAGGCATGTATTCCAATGCTGCGGTTTGGTGCGGCTGACCCGATTATAATATTATTGGAAACCGTTTTTCGTCATCCATAATCCGGGAGCGATCAACAGAAGGGGCGGAGGTGAAAAGAATGGCTATACAGATGGGTTATGGTCTTTATCAGGAGCAAAGGATGAAGATGGTGATGACGCCGGAATTGCGTCAGGCCATTCAAATATTGCAATTCTCCGCAAGCGATTTATGGCAGTACATCATTGAACAGATGACGGAAAACCCGGTGCTGGAGTTGCCGGATCTGGAAGCGGAACGCCTGAATTTGGATAAATGGCTGAATTACCTTCAGGAGATGCCTGTTTCCCGCCGCAGGGGAGGCTATCGGCAAGAGCAAAAGGAATCCGTCTTTGAACCTTATGCAGCAGGGAGCGGAACGCTTGCTGAAGAGCTGGAGGCACAGCTGTTCGAGTTTGATCTGACGCCGGCAAAACGGAAAATTTGTCATTATCTTATTTATAATTTGGATGAAAGAGGTTATCTTGACGTGGATGCCGTCCATGTCTGTAAGCGCTTTCATATAAGTGAAAAGCGGTTTGAAGAGTGTCTGGAGGTCATCCAGGCGATGGAACCGGCCGGTGTCGGGGCGCGTTCGCTGTCAGAGTGTCTGGAAATTCAATTGAAAAGGATGGATCATCCCAATCCACTGGCGATTGAGATTGCCCGTCACCATCTCGAAGATGTTGCGGATGGCAAATGGCGCAAGATGGAACAGGCTCTCGGAGCAGGGATGGAAGAACTGCAAGCGGCTGTTGATGAGATTAAAAAGTGCAATCCCCGCCCGGGAAGGGGATATGATACCGGCGCACCCACCCAATACGTATATCCGGATGTTTATGTAGAGAAAGTGAATGATGAATACGTTGTCGTGATGAATGAGAGCGATACGCCTCAGCTGACGGTAAACCATTACTACCAGCAGCTGATCCGCAGCAGAGGACAGATGGGCGAAGAAGTGGAGCAGTATCTGAAAAATTGGCTGCAGTCCGCTCTGTGGCTCATCAAGGGCATCGAGCAGCGCCGGGATACCGTCTTTCGGGTTGCCGAAGCGATTGTGACCAGGCAAAAGGAGTTTTTTGAAAAAGGCGTGGATTATTTAAAACCGCTCACACTGAAAACCATTGCTGAAGAAGTCGGTCTGCACGAATCGACGGTGAGCCGGGCCACCCAGCACAAATATATGCAAACGCCGAAAGGACTGTTTCCGTTTCGCTATTTTTTCCCTTCCGGTCTGGCAACGAAATCGGGAGAGAACCTGTCACAGGAGACAGTGAAGAAAAAAATAAAACAGTTCATTTCGGGGGAAGATAAAAAAGATCCTTTATCAGACCAAAAAATTGCTGATCTGCTCTGCGGAGAAGGAATTCGGATTTCACGGCGAACGGTCGCCAAATACCGGGATGAAATGGGGATTGTCTCCTCGGCCCGGCGTAAGCGTTTTCTTTGAATTTTCAATAAAAATGGAAAGACGGCTTGTCAAGAAAAACACCTTTGCGATAAAATGAAGTTGATCCCGAAACGGGGATTTTTTTTTGAACGGGTCGGGACGATTTTGTCCTACGCGGGACGTATGAAGTCCCTTGTGGTGGGGGATGAAATGGATAAAATCTTAAACCTTCAGAAGCAATTGTTGCCGGATCTGCTTCAGGTCATGCATAAACGGTATGAAATTCTCAGGCATGTTCAGTTGATGCAACCGGTCGGCCGGCGGAGTTTGACGGCTGCCTTGAAGATGACGGAAAGAGTGCTGCGCGGAGAAGCTGATTTTTTGCGGGCACAAGGGCTGCTCTCTGTCGATTCGACCGGAATGAAACTGACGGAAAAGGGAAGTGAGCTGCTCGCCGACATGGAACCGCTCATGAAGGAACTGTTTGGCCTGAACCAATTGGAGGCGGAGTTAAAGGCATTTCTGGGTGTGAAGGAAGTCATCATCGTTCCCGGCGATGCGGATGACTCCGATTGGACCAAGAAGGAGATCGGGAGAGCGGGTGCCCGTTACCTGAAGGAGCAGGCGGAACCAGAACAGATTGTCGCTGTCTCCGGGGGAAGCACCATGCTGGCGGTGGCTGAAATGATGTTGCCGACTCCCGCTTTCAAAATGACCACTTTTGTTCCTGCCCGCGGCGGTGTTGGGGAAGCGGTGGAACTGGAAGCGAACTACATCGCATCCCTGATGGCAAAACGGACGGGTGGCAAATACCGCATGATGCATGTGCCCGATCAGGTAAGCGACGAAGTATACCAAACCTTGATCCGCGAACCGCACATTCAGGAGGTACTGAGCTCTCTGAAAAAGGCTCGTATCGTCATTTACGGGATCGGCGATGCCAAAACCATGGCGCTCCGGCGCAAATCGGATCCCGGAATCCTGAAAAAACTGGAGGAGACGAAAGCGGTAGGCGAGTCATTTGGTTATTACTTCAACCGCGACGGAGAGATCGTTCATCGCATCAAAACGCTGGGCCTGAAGCTGGAGGAACTCGATCAGGTGGAAAAAGCTGTGGCCGTGGCCGGAGGTTCCAGCAAAGCGGAAGCGATTGTCGCGATCTGCTCCCACATTTCCCAGGACACCTTGATCACAGATGAAGGAGCAGCACGGGCAATTCTGCAAAATGCGATTGCCATGTGAGAATGAATCCCACCCTTAACTGTGGATACTACGGATAAGACATTAAGGAGGAAGAGATAATGGCAAAAGTAAAAGTGGGTATCAACGGATTTGGCCGTATCGGTCGAAATGTGTTCCGTGCTATGCTGAACCATCCCGAATTGGAAGTTGTAGCCGTAAACGATTTGACCGACTCCAAAACGTTGGCTCATCTTTTGAAATATGATTCCGTGCACGGAAAATTGGACGCAGAAGTAAAGGTTACGGAAAATGGCTTCAGCGTGAATGGCCGGGAAGTAAAAGTAACGGCTGAACGCGACCCTGCACAAATCAAATGGGCCGAAGAAGGCGCAGAGATCGTTGTTGAATCGACCGGCCGTTTTACGAACCGTGAAGATGCAGCCAAACACCTGGTTGGAGGAGCAAAAAAAGTGATCATCTCCGCTCCGGCCAAAGGTGAGGACATTACCATCGTGATGGGTGTAAACGAGGAAAAATATGATCCTGCCAGCCATCAAGTGATTTCCAACGCTTCCTGCACCACCAACTGCCTTGCGCCGTTTGCCAAAGTATTGCACGAAAAATTCGGGATTGTGCGCGGTTTGATGACCACCGTTCACGCCTATACCAATGACCAGCAAATTCTTGACCTGCCGCACAAAGATTTGCGCCGAGCCCGGGCTGCTGGTGAATCGATCATTCCGACAACGACCGGTGCCGCCAAAGCGGTTTCCCTCGTATTGCCGGAACTGAAAGGGAAATTAAACGGAATGGCCATGCGCGTTCCGACCAAAAACGTATCCGTTGTGGACTTGGTGGCTGAACTGAGCAAAGAAGTCACCGTTGAAGAAGTAAACGGTGCACTCCGTGAAGCTGCTGAAGGCGAACTCAAAGGTATTCTGGCTTACTCTGAAGAGCCGCTCGTATCCATCGACTATAACGGAAATTCCCACTCCTCGACCATCGATGCCTTGTCCACGATGGTGATGGAAGGCAATATGGTAAAAGTCGTTTCCTGGTATGATAACGAATGGGGCTATTCCAACCGTGTTGTTGATCTAGCCGCTTATATAGCCGGTAAAGGACTTTGATCCATAAATTAAATAATCGGATGAAGTTATACTAATTGCAAATATGTTATACTAATGAACGGTTTGGAAGATCGGGAAGAGGAGAGCTGCTCTCCTCTTTCTCAGCATAAGGAGGGAAGCCCCATGAATAAAAAATCTGTGCGCGATGTTGACGTTCGCGGCAAGCGCGTCTTTTGCCGCGTCGATTTCAACGTGCCCATGGAAGAAGGGAAAATCACCGACGATACCCGGATTCGCGCGGCACTGCCCACGATCCAATACTTAATTGAACACGGGGCCAAAGTGATTTTGGCCAGCCATTTGGGCCGGCCTAAAGGAAAAGTGGTTGAGGAACTGCGTTTGAACGCGGTCGCCGAAGCCTTGTCCAAATATCTGGGTCAGTCTGTACTTAAAGTGGATGAAGCCGTTGGGCCTGCCGTTGAAGCCCGGGTAAACGAGATGAAAGACGGAGATGTGCTTCTGCTGGAAAATGTCCGCTTTTATCCTGGAGAAGAGAAAAATGATCCTGAGTTGGCAAAAGGATTTGCCCGTTTGGCCGATCTCTATGTGAATGACGCATTTGGCGCCGCTCACCGGGCACATGCTTCCACTGCGGGAATTGCCGCTTATCTCCCTGCGGTCGCCGGTTTCCTGCTGCAAAAAGAGATTGAAACATTAAGCCGTGCCTTGACCAATCCGGAGCGTCCCTTTACGGCGATCGTCGGCGGGGCAAAAGTGAAGGACAAAATCGGCGTGATCGAAAATCTGCTCGATAAAGTGGATAACCTGATCATCGGCGGCGGTTTATCTTATACTTTTGCCTACGCCAAGGGGTATGAGATCGGAAAATCGCTCTTTGAAGAAAATAAAGTGGAACTGGCCAAAGAGATGATAAAAAAAGCGGAGCGCAACGGCGTTCGTTTTTACATGCCCGTTGATGTGGTTGTTGTCGACGAATTCGGCCCCAATCCGAAGACCGTTAAAATTGTGGATATCGACCAGATTCCGGCCGACATGGAAGCTGTCGATATCGGTCCGAAAACCCGGGAACTGTTTGCCGATGTGGTGAAGGCTTCAAAACTGGTGATCTGGAACGGGCCGATGGGTGTATTTGAATTTGACCAGTTTGCCGCGGGAACCAATGCAGTGGCCAAAGCGCTGGCCGAATCAAACGCTCATACGATCATCGGCGGCGGGGATTCTGCGGCGGCCATCGAAAAAGCAGGCCTGGCCGATCAAGTTGATCATATCTCCACCGGCGGCGGTGCTTCGCTGGAGTTCCTGGAAGGAAAAGAACTGCCGGGGGTTGCGGCACTTCAAGATAAAGAATAGGGGGAAGCCTGAGATGCGTAAACCCGTGATCGCAGGAAACTGGAAAATGCACAAAACAGCGGAGGAAGCAGTCTCTTTTGCGGCTGAACTGAAACAGGCCGATCTTCCGGGAGAGGTAGAGGCTGTCATCTGTGCTCCGTTCCTGGCCTTGCCCGCTCTGGTTGAAGAACTCACCGGGACCGGGATCGGCGTCGGAGCACAAAATGTTCATTTTGAGCAGCAAGGCGCTTTTACGGGCGAAGTGAGCGTCCCGATGTTGAAAGCGGCGGGGGTCACTTATGTGATCATCGGCCATTCTGAGCGTCGGGCCTATTTCGCGGAAACGGATGAGACCGTGAATAAAAAGGTAAAAGCGGCGTTAAACGGCGGTCTCATCCCGATCGTCTGTGTCGGCGAAACGCTGGAAGAGCGTGAAAACGACCAGACGAAGGAAGTGGTTCGCAAGCAGGTGAAAGCGGCGTCCGCCGGGCTGTCTTCCGATGAGATGAAAAAGACGATTATCGCTTATGAACCCGTTTGGGCCATCGGCACCGGAAAAGCGTCCACCGCGGAAGATGCCGAGGAAGTATGCAGCTTTATCCGCAAAACGGTTGCCGACCAGTTTGACCAACAAGTGGCCAATGAAGTCCGCATCCAGTATGGCGGAAGCGTAAAACCGGAAAATATCGATTCCTTTATCAAGCAGCCCAACATTGACGGCGCGTTGGTGGGAGGAGCCAGCCTGAACGCCGGTTCGTTCATTCAATTGGTACAAGCAGCGAAGTAGTGGCAGGTGAAAATGATGAAACGTCCAAAACCCGTGCTTTTGTGTATCCTTGATGGTTTCGGCCTGCGTGAAAATAAAGAGGGGAATGCGGTGGCTCAGGCCCGTAAACCGAATTTCGACCGCTATTGGAATGAGTTTCCGCATGCCACGCTGGAGGCGAGTGGAAACGCGGTCGGTTTGCCGGAAGGGCAAATGGGCAACTCCGAAGTGGGACACCTCAATATTGGCGCCGGACGAATCGTTTACCAGGATCTGACGCGCGTGAGCAAATCGATCGAAGACCGGAGTTTCTTTAAAAATGAAACATTCCTGGCAGCGATCAAACACGTAAAGGAAAATCAAAGTGCGTTGCACCTCTGCGGACTTGTTTCCGACGGCGGTGTGCACAGTCACATTGACCATTTGTTTGCCCTGTTGGAGCTGGCGGCGAAGGAAAATGTGAAAAATGTCTACGTTCACGCTTTTCTCGATGGCCGCGACGTTGCTCCCGACAGCGCGGTGAAGTACATTGAACAATTGCAAGAAAAAATGAAAGAAACCGGTGTGGGCCAAATTGCCTCCGTGCATGGCCGCTATTATGCCATGGATCGGGATAAACGCTGGGATCGCACAGGCAAATCATACCGCGCGATGGTTTACGGCGAAGGCCCTGATTTCCGCGATCCGGTAGAAGCGATCAAAAAATCTTACGAAGAAGAGGTTTTTGACGAGTTTGTGGTGCCGGCCGTGATGGTTGACGACAAGGGGGAAGCGGTTGGCCGCGTTCAAGACCATGACTCGATCATCTTCTTTAACTTCCGTCCTGACCGCGCGATCCAGCTTTCACTTGCCTTTGCCAACGATGATTTTGAGGAATTTGACCGCGGTCCGTCCAGACCGGAAGACCTCTATTTTGTCTGCTTGACGGAATACAGCGTGGCGGTTCAGGGGCATGTTGCCTATAAGTCCACCGACCTGAAAAACACTTTTGGGGAAGTGGTGGCAAACAGCAATCTGAAACAGCTGCGCATCGCCGAAACGGAAAAATATCCGCATGTGACCTTTTTCTTCAGCGGCGGGCGTGAAGAGCCGTTTCCGGGTGAAGACCGGATTTTGATCAATTCTCCCAAAGTGGCCACCTATGATCTGAAACCGGAAATGAGCGCCTATGAAGTTACCGATGCGTTGTTGAAGGAAATTGCGGCAGAGAAACACGATGCCATTATCCTGAACTTCGCCAACCCGGATATGGTTGGCCATTCCGGAAAACTGGAACCGACTGTGCGTGCGGTTGAGGCAGTGGATGAGTGCCTTGGCAAAGTGGTCGATCTCGTGCTGGAAAAAGGCGGTGTTGCCGTCATTATCGCCGACCACGGCAATGCCGATATGGTGATTGATGAAAACGGCCGCCCGCATACGGCTCACACGACTTTCCCCGTTCCGTTCATTGTGACGAAAAAAGGGGTTAAACTCCGGGAAAAAGGCATCCTGGCCGATGTTTCCCCGACCATGCTCGATCTCCTTGGAATTGAACAACCGAACGAAATGACAGGGAAAAGCATGATTATCTCCAAATAACAGAAAAAGAGAGGGAATGAACCATGACCACGATTATTGAAGTATATGGCCGTGAAGTATTGGATTCCCGCGGGAATCCGACCGTTGAAGTTGAAGTTATTCTCGAATCCGGTGCAGTGGGACGCGCGATCGTTCCTTCCGGTGCTTCCACCGGTGCGCACGAAGCGATTGAGCTGCGCGATGGGGACAAAAGCCGCTATCTCGGCAAAGGCGTGTTAAATGCGGTGCGCAATGTGAATGAAGTAATCGCTCCGCAGTTGATCGGCATGGATGCACTCGATCAGGTCGCGATCGACAAAGCGTTGATCGAGCTGGATGGTACGCCGAACAAAGCTAACCTCGGTGCCAATGCAATTTTGGGCGTTTCGATGGCTGTTGCCCGCGCTGCGGCTGAAGCTCTGGACTTGCCGTTGTACGCCTACCTTGGCGGATTTAATTCCAAAGTGCTCCCGGTTCCGATGATGAACATTTTGAACGGTGGGGCGCATGCCGACAATAACGTCGATATCCAGGAATTCATGATCATGCCGGTCGGCGCGGAAAACATCCGTGATGCGGTCCGCATGGGTTCGGAGATCTTTCACAACCTCAAAGCTGTACTCAAAGAAAAGGGTTATGCGACGGGTGTTGGTGACGAAGGCGGATTTGCTCCCAATTTGAATTCCAATGAAGAAGCCCTCGCCACCATCGTAACCGCGATTGAACGCGCCGGTTACCAACCGGGAAAAGACGTTATGCTCGCGCTTGATGTTGCTTCCACGGAGATCTTTAAAGACGGCAAATACCACTTTGCGGGTGAAGGCATTACCCGTACTTCTGAAGAAATGATCGCCTTCTATGAAGAATTGATCCAAAAATACCCGATCATCTCCATTGAAGACGGTTTGGCTGAAGATGACTGGGAAGGTTGGAAACAACTGACCGAGCGCCTCGGAAACAAAGTGCAGCTCGTCGGTGACGACCTCTTTGTCACCAACACTGAACGCCTTGCTTCCGGAATTGAAAAAGGAGTCGGCAACTCGATTCTCATCAAGGTAAACCAAATCGGAACCCTGACCGAAACGTTTGATGCGATCGAAATGGCCAAACGTGCCGGCTACACTGCCGTCATCTCCCACCGCTCCGGTGAATCGGAGGATACCACCATTGCCGACATCGCAGTTGCGACAGGTGCCGGTCAAATCAAAACCGGGGCTCCTTCCCGGACGGACCGCGTAGCCAAATACAACCAGCTGATGCGCATCGAGGATCAGCTCGGGTTTACGGCTCAATATCCGGGACGCAGCGCTTTCTATAATCTGCGCGGCTAATTTATGAAAAAAGGGGATCTTTCCGCAAACACGGGCGGGGATCCCTTTTTCTTTGTTGAAAACCTCAGTTCAATATGATACAGTCTATTCAGTGAATAGCTGGGCAAGGAGGTTTAATCGTGGAAATTGCATCTAAAATAATCCTTGCAATTTTTTGCGTCGCACTGATCATTGTGATTTTGCTGCAATCGAGCAAAAGTGCGGGTTTGTCCGGAGCCATTGCCGGGGGTGCCGAACACTTGATGGGCAAAGCGAAAGCGCGTGGTTTTGATGCGTTGCTGATCAGACTGACCACTGTCTTCGCGATCGTGTTCATGGTGATGGCCCTTGTTGTCGGTTACTTTGTAAAATAGGCGAAAAATGCAGCCGATCGCTCTGTCGGCTGTTCACTTTTTGCCGGGAATTTTTTTGGAAAAACCTCTTGAAATGAATATAAAACCATGATAATATACTACTTGTCTGGTGATGATAGCGGAGGGGATCCACCCGTTCCCATCCCGAACACGGAAGTTAAGCCCTCCAGCGCCGATGGTACTTGGGGTTCACCCTTGGGAGAGTAGGTCGTTGCCAGGCGATCAAGCCACTCAGGTTTACTGGGTGGCTTTTTTATTTTGTCTTGGAAGGGCGTTGCAGTGCGGGGTTGTTAACGGTCAGTTGCACACGAACGAATGCAATTCATTAAAAAAGCGTCCCGTCAAAGGACGCTTTTTTTATCAATTAAACGGTTTGACGGCGACGATGAATCAGCATACCCAATCCGGCTGCCAAGAGTGTTGCCCCAAGTCCGATGTTATTGGCATAGGAAGTGGCTGTTTTTGGCAGTTTTCCCCCTTGACCGTTCGAGGGTTGATTTCCGGTGTTGCCGCTGTTTCCACCGTTATTTCCTCCGTTGTTTCCGTCGTTACTTGGTTGGGTGGTTCCGCCGTTATTTCCCCCGTTGTTTCCGCCATTGCCAGGCTGGGTGGTTCCACCGTTATTTCCGCCATTGTTTCCGTTATCTCCCGGTGCAGTGCCACCGCCGTTATCATCCCCGGGATTGGTTCCTCCGCCGTTGTGGTCACCGGGATTGTCATGGCCAGGTTTTCCATCATCCGTTTTCACACAGAAGAGATTTCCTTTTTTGCCTTTCAACATCAGGGCGGTATTTACTTTATCTCCATCCAGCTTTCCGGTAAAGTGAATGTTGAAACAGTATTCCACACTGGGTTTTAATCCTTCAAAATGCGCGTGGAATTGGGCTTTGGTCGATTGATTGAGATGGGCGGGTTTACCAGCTTTGTTCGGACCGACCGGAATGATTTGCCATTCCCCGCTGTCAACGGTGCTCGCACCAAAAATGCTTGTCCAAATATCAATGGTGGAATCGGTTACTTCCACCTTCGGTAACAGGTGGTATTTGGCATCTACTTCAGGTTGATTACCGGAATGCGCAAAGGTGGTCATCGGAAAAGCCAATGCAGCTGTAACTGCCAAGGCTGGTATTACTTTCGTCCATTTTCTCACTTAAAAAACCCCCTGCTATGTAATTTATTTATGTGATATTAAATTTATAAATGAAATAAGGTTTGAAATCTATAACATCGATTCATCGTTCAAGTAAATGACTAAATTTTCAGTACACAAATTCGTAAAGGTTTGCTCATAAAAAAGTCATATAAAACGGTAATTAAAATATATATTTTTTACAGGTTGCTCTATTCGGTTTTCTCGTGGGGAGTCGTACAGTGATTGTACCTTATTCCTGTCCGGTTCTTTCACTTACCACCTGTTATCCTTTCGACTACATAGGCAGTGCACCCGATCGCTATATCATTCAGGCGGAACTGATTAATTTTAAAAATGAGAACTAAGGTCTAAGAAGAGTATTCGAGATGTTGTCCTGTGGGGCTTTTTTATGGAAGCTGAGGCTCATGTCTCGGTTTTTCAATTACAAATTGGACAATGCTTTTGAAATGATTTCAGTTGCTGGAAGATGGTATGTAAAGCCATCTTCCTGTTTTTATTTTTTTCGGTAAACGATAAATTCCCGTTTCAACCGGATCGCTGAGAAGGATTATTTTCTGACTGCTGCAATTCTGCTTTGTGGACAAAAACTTGACTAAAGCAAATATATAGTTGATAATGGCATTGAAAAGGGGGCGAAACAAAGATGAAAAATCTGGAGGCGAAAATCAGTGCTGTCCGGCATTTCAACCGATTTTTTACCCGGCATATCGGAGTATTGCGCGAGGGATTGTTGCACAGTCCCTTTTCCCTGACCGAAGTTCGTATCCTGTTTGAACTTGCGCATCACGACCATTTGACCGCTTCGGATCTGTCCCGGGAAACTGGGCTGGATCCGGGTTATCTCAGCCGCATCTTGTCCCGGTTTGAGGAAAAAGGGCTGATCGAAAAAGTCCGTTCGGAAATCGATGCCCGGCAGAGGCTGCTTTCCCTGACTTCCGAGGGAAGGCAGGTATTCATGATGCTTGATCGCCGTTCCCGAGAGGAAGTGGCCGAAATGCTTGGCAGCCTCTCTGAAGGGGATCAAGAGCGCCTTCTGGAGGCCATGAAGACGATCGAAGACGTGCTGACCCGGGGCCAGGGTTTCAAGTTCTCCGAACCCTTTTTCCTGCGTTTTCCCGAACCCGGTGACATGGGCTGGGTCGTCCATCGTCACGGTGTTCTTTACGCACGGGAATACGGGTGGAATGAGCGCTTTGAAGCATTGGTCGCACAGATTGTATCCGATTACATGCATCGCCATAATCCGTCCAGGGAGCGCTGTTGGATTGCCGAGATGAACGGGGAGAATGTCGGCTGTGTTTTTGTCATGAAAGACAGCGATACCGTTGCCAGACTTCGGCTTCTTTTGGTCGAACCCAAGGCGCGCGGTTTCGGACTTGGCAACCGCCTCGTCGAAGAATGCATTCGTTTCTCCCGGAGATGCGGCTACAAGAAACTGGTTCTTTGGACGAACGACGTGCTTAAAGAGGCCCGGCATATTTACCGGAAGCACGGCTTCAAACTTGTAAAGGAAGAAAAACACCACAACTTTGGTCCGGATCTGGTGGGGGAGACGTGGGAGTTGTCGCTTTGAAGAGAAACAGCTCAAAGAATCAGTCGCCACATCAGAATATTTCTCCTGAAAGGATCTATTTGGAGTCTCTATTTCGGATTCAGTAGGTTTGGACAAGTTCAGATCCATCTGGAATTCGTGGTCTTTCTGTGGTTGGAAACGGGTTCCTGTCCGATACGGATTGCCGCGTACGGGCAGTGTGGAAGATATCGATTCTTTGCGAGAAGCGACCGCCCGCGTGGTCGGGTTGATTGTGTCTGAGGGGCGGAAAGAAGAGCATTAAAATGAACGCAAAGAAGCCGCTTCATCACGAAGCAGCTTCTTCCTTTTATGCTCCATCCCCATTACTCAATAGAGTCTTTGTTGGCTTGGTACAGCTGTTCTGTATCGCAGTTGAATCCCGGCATTATTAATCAGCACGTTCACGTCGGGATAGTTTGCTGTCACCCAATCGAACAAGGCCAGACGCTCGCTTTCTTGCTCCAAGTCGCAAACCCGGGTGATTAAGCCGGGGACTTGTTTCCGGGCTTGTTCAAGAACATTTTCCCGCCGGCCGATAACGATGACGGTATTTCCGTTTTGCACGAATTTCTCTGCAAAGGCCAGCCCGATCCCGGAGCCGCCGCCAGTAATCAAGATCGTATTTCCTGTAAGCTTCATAGGTTTTCTCCTCCACGAAGTTGTTTTTGATAACGTTCGATTTTCTCCTCTATCCCCTTCAGGTATTCCTGCATTAATGCTATTTCATCCAGCACGTTTCGCTTATGCTTCAACAGCATGTCGAGCCGTTTCTCTATGGTTGAATTTCCTTCAACAACCCAGTCCATGTACTGCTTAATCTGATTGATGGGCATGTTGGTGTTCTTAAGGCAAGTTATGATTTGCAGCAACGCCAATTGACGTTCCGAAAATAATCTTCTGCCCGCCTCGTCCCGTTCGACAAACGGAAGAAGACCTTTTTTTTCATAAAAGCGCAAGGTGGATTCCGGTATATTGTACATGGCTGCAGCTTCGCCAATGGTATAGTATTTCATAGTGGAGGCCTCCAAATCCAGTATTTCTTGTCGACATGACTATCGTACGACTTAAACCTTGGTTTAAGTCAACAGTGCTTTTTCGCATTTAGCGCTCATTCCACCCGTACTTTCGGGAAAGCCGCGTAAGCGACTTTAACCTCCGCAATGTATTGGGGGCCTATTGTGTAACTCAAACAGTATTTCCAAAAATGGTCGAAAAAAATAGCGGAGGCATCATCAACATCTCCACCCAAGGAGCGCGGTTTCGGACTTGGCAATCGTCCTCGCCGAAGATGCATTCGTTTTCCCCGGACTTCACAGACGATGGCTTCTTGGACCAAAGAATCTCATATCGCATCCCGTCGTAGCTCGCAAATCCATCTTGGCTCACTTGGAGTAATTACGACGGATATGGCTTCCTCGAAGATCACGTAGGATGGTGTTGCGGGCATGTCCTGTTTTTCTTGTAAATCACCAGAATACCCTTGCCAATCGCATTCTCCTTGACAAATGAGATTCCATGGAAAAGTTGGAGGTGGTTGTCTTCATCAAGCAGGAATGAATCCTTTCTAAATCATTGGCCACTATTTTGGTTACTCGCCCTACAGCAGTCTGACATCACCTTTTCGGGGGCCAACCAGATCCTGTTTACCCAGGAACAAATAAAGCTACCCGATTCGGGTAGCATCTTTTATATGGCTTGAAACAGGGGGCTGAGAGGCTCGTAGAGTGCGATTCACAGATTGATCCGACACATTTATATGCCCTGTTTTATTTAGTTATAAGTTTAACAATTTCGCAATATTATCACCTAATACACATTTGCGTGTGTACGGATCATTTGAATGTCGTTCTACTGCCATTCTTACCAACAAGGGATCGCCATAAGGACTATCAGAACTAAACAAAGTACGCTCAGGTAACTCTAACATTGCTAAAGATAATGCAACTGTAGTATAAAAAGCAGAAACATCAAGATACGCATTAGAAATTTCTTTTGTAATTTTGATCGTGTCTAACCAGTTTAGACCGCCTAAATGCCCGAAGATTACGGGAACCTTTGCATACTTCTTTGCCAATTCTGCCAGCTCTTTAATATCGCTTAAACCAAGGGGATGTAATGTATGCACCCAGATGGGAAGATATCCAAACTCGCAAGAGCTTTTAAAAACTGGTTCCAAAGTATTTATCTGCCCAGGAGCAAGCGTAAACTCTCCGAGCCCCTTAAACCCATTACCGATCACTTGTTTTTCGACCCACTCAGCTGTCTTTTCGTCATTTAACCCATTTGGTACAGAACCAAAGCCTAAAAAACGATCGGGATATAGACGAATAGATTGCAGCTGTTCTTCAATTCCTTTTTCCCTTCCTTTGGCATCATTTACATGTCCTCCTAAAATTTTAAACAGTTTTCTCATTTCTTTTTCATACGACTGAAAATCCGTTGCTCGCTCGGGGTGAATTGAAGTATAAAAAAGGATTGTCTTATCTATCCCTGCTTCATTCATTAACTCAATTTGTTTTTCAACTGGTAACATCACATGACTATGGCTGTCGATGATCATCGCTCTTGGCTCCTTTCCTCCGTAAAGACAAAAAAAGTTTTGTACATCACGTCACCAGAAAAAAGTATCAATCAAATATGAATGACACGTTAATCGGGGAATAGACATGAAATGATCGTAATGCAATATTAACTACCGTCATATGATTCATTTCCTTTGTGTTTAGCTGTCTTTTTTTCCAATTTGATCGCATGTACCCGTTCTTCCAAATTTGATTTGATTTCGGATAGAATTTTTATATAATCATCTAATTCTTTTATTTTCATTTCGTACGTAGACAAAACTTCTTGGCAAACAGCTTCATTATTTTCGAGAACACAATTCAAAAAATTGGATATTTGGTCTGTGGTAAAACCTAGACTTAAGTAAAATTGAATCATTTTGACTTGTTTAATAGCTATGGAGTTGTATTCCCGATAACCATTAATCAATCGTGTCGGTGTAATTAGCTTCTTTTTTTCGTAATACCGTAATACACGTGGACTTACTCCTGTTAGTCGAGCGAGTTCACCAATACGCAAAGCAGATTAATAACCTCCTTTCATTCAAGTGTTGTAATGTGATTATAAACCTTGACATTAATGTCAAAGTCAACAAGTATGTGGTTCCAGGGGGCAACTTATCACTGTGACAGACGAGGGTACAAGGCAAGATGGAAACAAGCCGCTAGCCGGAGTAATCATCGTCAAAAACGGAGTGACCGTTGTTCGTGGGTACACGTCTCACTCGGCCTGCTGCGTAAGCGAATGTTCCAGGCTGGTGTTAAAACGAAAGGGGCAACAGTCTATACTGCACGCGGGAACCCATGCTCAGATGGAGTTCGAATGCGGCATGTTGCGAAGCATTAACGGACGCAGGAATGGCCAAAGTTCTTGTTGGTATCGTTGATCTATCCGAAGGTTAGCAGAAAAGGCATCCAGCATTTTCGAGAACATGGCGTTGAGGTTGTCGTTGGCGTGTTTGAGGGAGGAACACAAGAATGGGAAACCCAAATAAAGAAGACGACACGAGGCCGTCTTTTTTCTTTTAACCTGATTGGCTTTGATCGTGCCGGACCGTCATACCCCGGGCCTTTTTTTCACAAAAGGGTTGAAGATTCATCACATGGTACACATGGTTCAGCCGTCACTGACAGCATTAATGAATCCAATAACTTGTCCGGGATTTTTGTCAATTGCCAATAAAACCCGGTAGCTTCAAATGGGTTTCCGATGATGGGTGATTGGGCCAACCAACAAAAAATCCTCCTTTCAACATGTTGACCGTGATTTCGTGAGTGACGATTTATATTACATATGAGAATGTCCTCCTTTAAAGAAGGGCACAATCGTGGCAGAGAGATGGAGCTTAAAGCCTTGGCTTGGAATTGAAATGTCCCAAATCGGATACGAATGGCAATTGGGAATCTCTCACCAAGATGCTTGGGTGGCAGACTTCGGTTTTCACAGTCAGCAATGCTCTGCTAAATCCCCATCCTCATCAATCCGCTTGGTTCCCCCGCCGAATAGCCATCCGTTTTCCTCGACAAACGCAATAAACTTATCCAAAAATTCATCATGGTCAATATCTGTATTTTTATCATTGGCAAAAATACAGCCATCAATATGTATACCAATCTGTTTTTTCTTCCTCATTTCTCTTCCTCCCGTTTTATTTACGGTCTCAGAAATAGGGGCCCTTCTCTTTGTTTACCTCACCAATGATAAAAGGATCCACTGATACAACTCACGGCTCCGTGGGAGACCCGATTCAGCATCCGTCGAAACAATGGAAATCCGGATTTGCACTTCCGCTCTTCCTGAACAAATTAACATGATTCGATTTCAATGAGTCTGTATCTTTGTGAAAGATGGTAGTCGCTCTATTTTTCCCGCTATGAAAAATGTCAATCTACTTTTTGTATAAAATTATCTTTTTACTATAAATTACATACTATGCAAAATATTAAATTAACGTTAAAATTAAACGTGTATTGCGAATTTTAAATACAATTCAACAGGAGGGAGTTTTGTTGAAACGACTCTTTGCGATCACTTTGGTGGCAGTGATGACGTTTTGGAGTGCCGGCGACGTCGATCGCAGCAGAGGTTGGAACGCAAGCTTGTACCATTAGTAATTCATGGCTTGCCGATCCCGATTGCACCACGAATCGGTCAACTGTTCGTACCATTAATTTTGCAGAGTTAAGAACAGTCTACCATAACGGTCAACAATATGGATGGGGCAGACTCACAACTTCCAGTCCCGGCTATACACTTTACTTTGATGTCAGCTTTGATGGCGGAAAAACCATAGGTACCTATGATTATATATATTCCGGTTCGTCAACCATTACCACTTGGGCATACCCCGCTTCCAGTGATCCTAACCGTCGATTCCGCGTATGTGTCGTTCCTCCGGGTGGAGGGGAGCAATGCAGCTCTTGGTGGTAAACGCATCCTCTTCAAAAATCAACCTCTGCCATTAAACCCCGGTGATCCCGCCGGGGGTTCATCATGACGAGGAGAAATGATTGTTGCGGGGACACTTCACGGATCAGAGGGGGACGTGTCCGCGAAAAAGAAACCGGTCTTCGATGGGACTGTTTTCCTTTCCGATTCTTTGTGCTATCGTGAAAATGGCGGAAAACTTTGCGTCGGATGGAGGATAGCAGATGAAAATCGTACAGCGCACCCCCGATCCTTTTTTTTATTCGGGTGGAAAAGTGGGCATTCTGTTAATACATGGTTTTACCGGCTCTCCTTCCGAACTTCGTCCCATGGGTTACTATTTGAAGGAGCGAGGGTTTACCGTTTATGCTCCTCTCCTCGCCGGGCACGGGGTTGATGGGGAAACAATGGAGAAAACGGGATGGAAGGATTGGTGGCAAAGCGCTTTGGATGCGTATGAGAGAATGCGGGAAGAGGATTTGGACCGGATTTTTGTGGCGGGTCTGTCGATGGGAGGATGTCTTTCACTGATGCTGGCGGCCGAAAAAAAGGTCGATGGTGTGATCTCGATGTGCGCTCCGGTTTGGATTCGCGACCGTCGTGCGCTCTTGGCCAACGTGCTGCAGTATTTTATCCGCTTTACCCGAAAATCGGAAAAACGCGACCCCGAAATCGCCGCCCATGTCGTGCCGATAGATAAAACCCCGGTCAAATGTGTGGGCGAGCTGGTGCGCCTCATTCGGGAAATGCGAAGCAGGCTGCCAAGGGTATCGGCACCGGCACTGGTCGTGCAAGCCGCCAAAGATGAGCTGGTATTGGAAAAAAGCGCGGAATATATTTTTTCGCAAATCGCCTCAAAAGAGAAAAAACTTTCCTGGTATGAAAATTCGACGCACATCATTACCGTTGACAAAGAAAGGAAAGAATTGTTCCAGGAGATTGAGGAATTTATCGGACGCGTTTCCTCATCGGATCCTAAAAAAGAGAGGTGAAAAACTCTGTTACCGGGAGCCGTTCCTGATGACAGATTTGTACATGATCACAGAACATGAGATTCGGCAATTCATGTTGGAAAAAGCATATAAACCACTTACGCTGGAGGAATTGATCGCCTCTTTTCAGATCGGCGAGGAAGATAGGGAAAGTTTTACTGCGTTGCTCGACAAAATGGAAGAGGACGGCGACATCGTCAAAACGAGAGCCAGTCGCTACGGGGTGCCGGAACGCTTTAATCTGGTGCGGGGAACCTTGCAGGGTAGCACCAAAGGATTTGGGTTCGTGATTCCTGATCAGCCTGGCAGGCGCGATATCTACATCCATTTGAACGACATGAACGGAGCGATGGACGGAGACCTCGTCCTCGCGCGGATTCATAAAGGCAAATCGGGCGACCGCCGCCCGGAAGGGGAAATCGTGCGCATCCTCAAGCGGAAGCTCGACAAAATCGTCGGTACCTTTACCCGTTTGTCCTCCCATTTCGGGTTTGTCATTCCGGACAACAAACGCATCGCCACCGATATTTTCATCGCGCCGGAATTTCAGATGAATGCGCGTGACGGGCAAAAAGTCGTGGTCAAACTCCATCAAATCACGGGACGTCACAGTGCCGAAGGGGAGATTATCGAGATCTTGGGTCATAAAAACGACCCCGGCGTCGATATCCTCTCGATTATTCGCAAGCACGGTTTGCCGGAGGCGTTTCCCGAGGCCGTACTGAAAGAAGCCGAGGCGATCCCGGAGACGATCAGTGAAGAAGAAATCAAGGGCAGAAGAGATTTGCGCGAACGCCCGATGGTGACCATTGATGGCGAAGATGCCAAGGACCTCGATGATGCCGTTTCCGTCGAACGTTTGGAAAACGGCAATGTTAGGCTGGGCGTTCATATTGCCGATGTAAGCTACTATGTAAAAGAAGGGTCGGCTCTCGACCGGGAAGCTTATGAGCGCGGATGCAGCGTGTACCTCGTTGACCGCGTGATTCCGATGCTTCCCAAGCGGCTGTCCAACGGAATCTGCTCCCTGAATCCGCAGGTAGACCGTCTGACCATGACCTGCGATATGGAATTGGACAGCGAAGGAAATGTTGTCAATTATGAGATCTATCCAAGTGTGATCCGTACCCGCGAGCGGATGACTTATTCCGACGTGAAAAAAATCGTGGTGGATGAAGACCCAGAACTGATCGCCCGCTACCAACCGCTCGTTGACGATTTCAGGCTGATGGCCGATTTGGCGATGACCCTGCGCCGCAAACGGATGAGGCGGGGGGCGATCGACTTTAACTTTGCCGAAGCCAAAGTGATTGTCGATGAAAAGGGAAAACCGGTGGATGTCGTGAAGCGCCCGCGTACCATCGCTGAACAACTGATCGAAGAGTTCATGCTGGCCGCCAATGAAACGGTCGCCGAGCACTTTTTCAACCTGGGTGTTCCCTTTGTCTACCGCATTCACGAAAATCCGGATGCCGAAAAGCTGAGAGCGTTTTATGAGTTTATCACCAGCTTCGGTTATTCCGTCAAAGGCAAGCCCGATCAGGTCAAACCCCATGCATTGCAAGCGTTGCTGGAAAAAGTGCAGGGGAAACCGGAAGAACATGTGATCAGCACGGTGATGCTCCGTTCAATGAAACAAGCCAAATACTCCGCGGAAAATATCGGCCATTTTGGATTGGCGGCACCGTTTTATTCGCATTTTACCTCCCCGATCCGCCGCTATCCCGATCTGCTGATTCACCGCGTCATCCGGGAAGTGTTGGCTAATGGTTTCCTGACGGCGGAGAGGATTGACCAATTGAATGAGTATCTGCCGGACGCCGCCCAGCAATCGTCCATCCGTGAACGGATTGCTGTCGATGCGGAACGGGAAACGCAGGACCTGAAAATGGCCGAATACATGATGGACAAGATCGGGAAAGAATATGACGGCATCATCAGCAGTGTCACCTCGTTCGGCATCTTTGTCGAATTGCCCAATACGATTGAAGGGCTGGTTCATATCAGCTTCCTGACCGACGATTACTATCATTACGATGAATCCACCTATTCCCTGATCGGCGAGCGTAGCGGACGCCTTCTGCGCATCGGGGATCGCGTCAGGATCAAAGTGAGCGGCGTCAATGTCGATGAGCGCAAAATCGATTTTGAACTTTTGGAGCATTACTCCGACGAACGGGCTCCGCTCAAAAAAGGGAAGAAAAAGAAAGCGAAAAGCAAGGGACGAAAAAGGGCAGCCGAAAGCGAAACGAAAGTGAAAAAAGGAAAAAAGGGAAAAACTTATGCCGTCGACCCATCCGACTTCATCAAACAGCAGAAGCCGGGAAAAAAAGGAAAAAAGAAAAAGAAGAAAAAAAAGAAGAAGTAGTCCCGGCCTTAAGGGGGTTCCCTTGTCTTTTTGATACGGGAACCTCCCTTCAGACCGGATGGTACTGAAAAATCCCATTGATTCGCTTCGACTTTCCTTGGTATAATAGAATCTACTGCGATTTCAGGGTTTGAGGTGGAAACGATGGGAAACAAAGGGACCAAGGTGATTGCCAAGAACAAAAAAGCATACCATGATTACCACATCGAAGAGACCTTTGAAGCGGGAATCGTTCTCACCGGAACTGAAATCAAGTCGATTCGCCAGGGACGCGTCAACTTGAAAGACAGTTACGCGCGGATTGATCAAGGAGAGCTCTTCATCATCGGTATGCATATCAGCCCGTTTGAGCAGGGCAACCGCTTTAATGTCGATCCCACCCGCACCCGCAAGTTGCTTATGCACCGAAAGGAGATTGACAAGCTTCTAGGCCAAACCAAAATTAAGGGACTGACCCTCATCCCGCTCGACATTCACTTGCGCAACGGTTTTGCCAAAGTCCAGCTCGGTCTCGGACGAGGCAAGAAGCTCTATGACAAGCGGGCAACTGAGGCCAAACGCGATGCGGAGCGCATGATCCGCCGCAAGCTGAAGGAGCAAAATTTCCGTTAAAAAAATAAAAAATACCCTTGCATGTTTTTCTACATGATGCTATAATCTAAAACTGTGATCATCGTTCACTTTGCTCGAAAAGTTGAATCTCGGGGGCGTTCTTGGGATTCGACGGGGATAGTTCGAGCGTCAGTAGCGAGCCGAGGGGCTGCGTTTCTCGTTAAACACGCGGAAGCCAAATGTAACTGGCAAACAAGAAAACTACGCTCTGGCTGCTTAATTAACCAGCCAGGACTCGCTTCTCCATCGCCTGTGTGGAGCTGCCGGGTCTCATAATCCAGCAGGCTAGCTGACCGATCGGCCGCTGATCGGAAGGCGAATTTCAAGCGGCTAGTCTTTAAAAGCGCCTGTCACTGGGCAGTTTTAAAGGCGAATCTTCAATACAGTGACTGCGCTCGGAGAAGCTGGCGTGGCGATGTCTTCGGACAGCGGTTCGACTCCGCTCGCCTCCACCAAAATCCATAAGCAACATGCTGGTGTAGCTCAGTTGGTAGAGCACTTCACTCGTAATGAAGGGGTCGCAGGTTCGAGTCCTGTCTCCAGCACCAAAGAGAAGCCCTTGGGAAACCAAGGGTTTTTTGTATTATGGAAGTATTGGAAATAATGTTCTGATTGGTGATTTTAGTAATAATCAGGGAGATATTAATAGCGATCTTGTTATTAACCCAGAGCTCGCATTAAGTAAGGATGAACTGGACGATATGGAAAGTATAAATGAGTATGACACAATTACCTATGAGTAATATATGGAATATAAAATAATTAAACTCACATGAATATGTGACGATCCATAATTGATCCCCTGAAAGCCTGCTTCATGAGCCGTCCACAAGGATGGCTTTTTCTATTTAGGAACAAAAGATGCATTGATAGATTATGCTTCGTTTGGAGTTTTTATTTTCTGCGGGCGTAGATGAATTATCCAGACTTATCCTTGTTCCATCATAATATAACAGAAAATTCTGTCATCCACGACTGGTCTTCGCAGTTCATCACGAAAATCATCGGCTTTGGATAAGCGTATGCCCGTTTCCGTTTAATCATCATGTGAAATGTTCTCCTTCTTATCCCTTCTTTTATGACAAACTGTGATTGTGCGATAAGCGGGAGCAAATGCATTTGCCTGATGGAATGAGGCAAATTTTGAATAGTGAGCGATATCGCTGCGAAAAATATTCACGAATATCCAAGTTGTCAACTGCAGGTTGATGGAGGTGTAATTAATGAATCTTACCAGGCTTTGGGTAAGTTTGGCACTTGTATTCATCATTTCATTCGCCATTCTCGGGTATTACGGTGGAGAGATTTATCATACAATGCCTCCTATTCCCAAACGAGTGATGACCAGTGCTGGTAACGTGCTGTTTACTGAAAAAGAGATTAAGGACGGTCAAAACGTTTGGCAGTCTATGGGCGGACAGGAAGTTGGAACAGTCTGGGGGCATGGAGCATATGTGGCGCCGGACTGGACTGCTGACTGGTTGCATCGGGAATCCATGTGGATTCTCAACAGATATGCGTTGAATCAATATGGAAAAGCCTACAACGCGCTGGATGATGAAAAAAGAGCGATGCTCAGGACCAGATTGAAAAAAGAAATGAGAACCAACACTTATCATCCGAACACTGGAGACTTGGTGATCTCCCCCATACGGGCGCAGGCAATTGCAGCCACGAGCAAACATTACACTGCCTTATTTGGCAACGATCCAAAACTGGATCATTTGCGTGACGACTACGCCATACCCCGCGGAACAATCAAAGATCCACAGCGGATGAAAGCCCTTAACGCCTTTTTCTTCTGGGCGGCTTGGGCTTGTGCAACCAATCGTCCGGGCAGCAACATTACTTACACGAATAACTGGCCCCATGAACCTTTAATCGGGAATGTGGCAACCGGATCGATGGTGATCTGGTCTGTGGTCAGCTTTGTTCTGCTGCTGGCCGGCATAGGCGCACTGGCTTGGTATTATGCCAAACAAAAACACGTCGAATTGGAAGAGACCTTTCCTGAAAAGGACCCATTGCTCGCCTTGTCGCCGACTCCTTCGATGAAATCAATAGTCAAGTATTTTTGGTTGGTCGCTGTTTTGATGGTCGTTCAGGTTGGCCTTGGAGCGATCACTGCCCATTATCAGGTGGAAGGAGCGGGTTTCTACGGAATTCCGATTGCAAAATGGATCCCTTACTCCTTAACGCGTACGTGGCACACCCAATTGGCGATTTTTTGGATTGCAACTGCTTGGATTGCAACCGGATTGTTTGTGGCTCCGGCAGTCTCCGGTCGTGAACCAAAATACCAACGTTTTTTTGTAAACTTTCTTTTTGTAAGTTTGTTGATTATTGTTGTCGGTTCAATGGTCGGACAGTGGTTTGCAATACGGCAACGTCTTGGATTGAATACAAACTTCTGGTTTGGACATCAGGGGTATGAATATACGGACCTCGGACGATTCTGGCAATTGTTCCTGGCCGTCGGACTTTTCCTCTGGTTGTTCCTGATGGCACGCGGGATTTGGCCTGCGCTGAGAAAGAAAAAAGACGACAGGCATCTGCTCATTCTGTTTTTGATTGCCTCCACCGCGATTCCTGTGTTTTATGTTCCGGCACTGATGTGGGGACAGCATACTCATTTGGCAATTGCCGAGTACTGGCGTTGGTGGGTGGTGCATCTGTGGGTAGAAGGGTTTTTTGAAGTATTTGCAACTGTGGTGATCGCCTTTCTGTTCACACGTATGGGATTGTTGCGAGTCTCAACGGCCACCGCTTCCGTTCTTTTTTCGACGATTATCTTTTTATTCGGTGGAATCATCGGCACGTTCCACCATTTATATTTCAGCGGAACGCCTATCGGAGTTTTGGCTTTCGGGGCCACTTTCAGTGCACTTGAGGTAGTTCCGTTGGTATTGATTGGTTTTGAGGCATATGAGAATTTGACCCTTTCCCGTGCCCGTCCCTGGGTAGCGGCATACAAGTGGCCGATTTACTACTTTGTGGCCGTTGCTTTTTGGAACCTTGTGGGCGCCGGATTATTCGGATTTTTTATCAATCCTCCGATTGCGCTTTACTTTATGCAAGGACTCAACACCACACCCGTGCACGGACATACGGCACTGTTCGGGGTGTACGGCATGTTGGGAATAGGGCTTATGCTGTTTTGTTTGCGGGGATTGACCAAACAACGCGTGTGGAAAACAAAGGCTCTCGCTTTCTCGTTCTGGGCGATCAATATCGGGCTGGCATTGATGGTTCTGCTGAGTCTGATCCCGATCGGCTTGATGCAGACATTGGCAAGCGTGGAACACGGCACGTGGTATGCCCGTTCGGCCGAATTCATGTCACGGGGCATCATTCACAAGTTCGTATGGCTTCGGATAATCGGGGACACCGTATTTACGATTGGTGTGCTGGTACTCGGCTGGTTTATTCTCGGGTTAAAAACCGGGTGGTCTCTTACCGGTGAACAACTGCACTTTGGCAAGAAAAACGAGATTGATGCAAAATAGCCATTTGCACATGTTACAGCCGGTGCATAATTCGCTCTCCAGCATATTCGGTGAAGGTATCCCCAATCCGAAGTGCGAGAGAGCCTTTTCATTCCGGCGGTTGATTTCTTTATCTGTAAAACCGGGGAACGACTGTACATGCAAAAGTTTACATGCACTTACAGCGGTCGTAGCCAAAATCAACAACGATCCATAATTCCCTAAGTGAAATAGTTGGCTCAATACCTTGGAAAAACTAAATAACAAATGCCATTTATACGTTACAAATAGTTGTACTTCCCAAATAATGAAACCTGTGATGAAAGCATGAAAAAGCGTTTTACGGATGGGATAAAAAACAGCGAATATCGCCCCTCTCAACAACGTCATCTGCCACACATTATATAGATTCCCAACCCATATTACGCAGCCGGTGAGTAGAAAAATGAAAGAAGATTTGCTCCAGTCCATTTTTATTTACCCCATTCATCACACGGTTTCCATCTCTGTACTTTCCTTCTTGTTAACCTGAAAACGACGGACAAAGGGAAACAGAAACACAATAACTGCCGAGATCATTTCCAGCAAACCTGCATACAAAAAGATTGATTGCGGTCCGGTCCATTTCATTGCCCAACCTGCCAAAGCTTGAGAAATAGGCTGAGAACCGGTCATTACCAATATCATCACGCTTAAAACGCGTCCAAACATTTTTCTGGGAATAATTGAATGGTTGACGCTCGGCGCAATCACGTTAACCGCTGTTTCCTGGAAACCGATCAGCATAAAGAGAAAGATCACAAGCCAAAAATGATCCACAAAACTTACCAAAAGTAAAATTACTCCTTGAAAAAAACAGGTGTACAACGTCATAACCGGTCGGGGATTGGTAATCATGATGACGGAAAAGAGCAACGCGCCAATAAAGCCACCAATACCGATCGCCGTAGTCATCCATCCGAACCCTAACACACCAAAACCCAAATTCTTCGCGAGAAAAGGAATGCTAACATTGATTGTACTCACGGCGGCATTGGCAAAAAGCGCAAAAACCGCCATGGTAAAAATAATGGGAGTCGTTATAAAGTATCGAATTCCTTCTACAAAACTAGACCATAGTTTTTCTTTCGGTTCTTTGTCTTTCTCCTGTACCTCCCGAAACCTTGTCCCCATCAACAGAAGCCCGGGTATAATAAAAGCAACTCCGTTTAATGCAATAGCCGAAACACCTCCTGTGAATTTGACAAACCATGCGCCAATGGCGGGACCTATCACAGCGGATATTTGTGTTGCAATGGTCAGAACGCTAAGAGATTGACTGTAGTATTTTTTTTCTACGATCTGAATCCGGCAAGTAATGGCGGCCGGTTCTGAAAGGGCATCCACCATGCCGAAGACAATACCCATTATGTAAAATACCCAAAGGGGGGGAGAACCTTGAAGTCTAATCAGAACGAAGAGAAACATGATTCCCCCTCTGATCCAATCCGACGCGATCAACAAGTTCTTGGCCTTGAATCGGTCGACAATCACACCACTGAACAGGATGAATATCAATTTGGACATACCCAACAAAAAGAGATAGGTACCCACCACCGCGGAAGATCCAGTGGATTCAACGAGCATCCAAGTCAACACGATAGTAAAAATGGCCCCACCGAGTGAGGACACCCAAATGGAACTTAAATAAAACAGAAAATTAATGTTTCTGAATATACTCCAATCAATATTCATTTTATACCCCTCCCTTCATCTGTAGTGATTCGGTAATAACCGCTGAAAAAATTCAGCCAAATTCAACGGAGCTTTCTTCCTGAACTTGCCGATAAAATGCAGACTATCCTTAAGGAGGCAACCTTTTTCCGTTGTCACAAAAAAAGTGAGCCGAAGCCCACTCAATCCGGTGCTAACGAAACACGATGGTTTTGTTTCCGTGCACCAGGACTTGATCATTTAAATGCCATTGCACTGCCCGGGCCAGTACCATTCGTTCCACGTCTCTGCCGATTCGTTTTAAATCTTCAACTTGATGTCGATGGTCAACCCGCTGTACATCCTGTTCGATGATGGGGCCTTGATCCAGTTCCTCCGTGACATAATGAGCGGTGGCTCCGATGATTTTAACTCCCCGGTCATAAGCCTGGTGATACGGCTTCCCTCCTGCAAAAGCGGGGAGGAAAGAGTGATGGATGTTAATGATTTGATTTTGGTAGCGGTCGATGATGTCCGGGGGAATGATCTGCATATAACGGGCGAGAACAATGGTGTCGATTCGCCCTTTTTCCAACAGTTCCAGATGAATGCGGGTGGCATGGTCACGGTTTTCTTTGCTGAACGGGACATGGTAATACGGGATTCCGAACGGTGCGACAATCGCTTCCATGTTCGGGTGATTGCTGATCACCATGGCAATGTCCGCGTATAATTCGCCGATGCTCCAGCGCCAGAGGATTTCGCGCAAACAGTGATCTTCTTTGGAAACGAACACGGCCATTTTTTGTTTTTTGGCGGCAGGGGTGATTCGCCAGTTCATGTCAAACGAATTGGCAATTGGCGAAAATCGTTCGCGCAAGGTTTCGATTTGCCGTGTCAAATTCGGCAACTGGAACTCGACACGCATGAAAAAGAACCCGCCTTCGGGATCAGTGGTGTATTGATGCGAATCGACAATATTGGCCCCTTGTTCATGTAAAAAACGTGATACGGCAGCAATGATGCCGGGGCGGTCGGAACAGGAGATTAAAAGCCTTCCCAGTTTTTCTCTGGATGGATGTGTTTCTGTGACTGCGTGCATGTAACGTGACTCCTTCAAGATTCATTTATGTACCGGAGGGATGAATAATGGCTCAGTAATGTTTTAGGCGGTATTGTACTATATATTTCCTTTTGTGTCGAGAAGATCTTTCATTTCCCTGAAGGAAGCCGGTCGCTTCTCAGACGACGGAATTCCGATCAAGAGAGGACAGATGATGGGAGCCTTGTTCCCGGAATAACTGAGCCAATCTTTTTCTCCCGACGGCACCCTTTTCCAAAATGTATTGCAGTTCTTGTGACGTGAGTATTTTGATGCTTACCAAGCGAATGTCACCGGCCGGTCCCGTTATACTGGTCGGGATTTGCTCAGACTCAAGCCCGAGCAGGATGCCCACGCGCCCTTCCTCATCTCTGAAAGGCTCCGGCACATCGATATGTGAAAACTCCATCGAAAGAGTGCCATACTCCTCCAACAACGCTTTTACGCCCCCATGGTTGGCGAAGTTTTGCGCGACTTCATATACAAGCTGAAATTGCCATGTTTTTTTAAGATCGGCGATATTCTTTCGCAAGGCGGGATCATCCGATTCAAGGTAACACTCCAGCGAAAATCCCTGGTTTGGCTCTTCCATGTCATCAAACGGATCAGACAAACCGTCACTGGCCAAAATCACGGTATCAGGAGTTTCGATTTTCACAAAAGCTTGTCTCAACGCAGGCCATGCGGGACCTCCCAAAAAAGCCGGGTTCACGATATGTGTCAACACATCCGGATCCAACGTTCCGATCTTTTCCCAAAAGTGATATCGGGTTTTAATGGTTTGATCGAACAGATTTGTATTGATGGTGCATTTCCCCCCCTAAAAGAAGCATTGAGTCGAGAGCGGGATCGTATTTAAGATGGCTTTCTGTTGCGAGATCGGTCATGAAAAGGAGACTTCCTGCCATATCAGTGGAAGTCCCTCTTTCTTTTCATCTATTCGCAGGCAATCCCGTCTCCGTCCCGGTCAAGTTTTTTTGCGTATCCGGGCTCTCCTTCATATATTGGTGCGGTCCCTGCTGCACGCGCAGCGGAACAGTTTGGATAATAGACTGAGGAAGAACTTTTCTTCGTTGCAGTCGGGTGATTGTCTGAAGCGGAAGAGCTATGCAGGGAAGTTTGCTGTTTTTTCTCCTCAGATGCTTTTGCTTCGTTTTCCTTTTGGGTTATTTCCGCTTGCAGTTTCTTTTTTTCTTCCTCGCAAGATTTCAGTTTCGCTTCTAGATCCTGCTTATTCTTTTGCAATGCAGAAATTTGTTGTTGCTGTTGTTTTAGTTGTTCATTCGTTTTTTTCAATTGTTGTTTCGTACTCTTCAATTCGGCTTCAATCTGAGCTTTGGCAGGGTCTTGATCTGCTTTTGTCTGTGTGGGGGAAAGAATGGCGATCAGGATGAAACAGAGAAACACCAGGGCGACATTCCACAACCGTTTTCCAAAGCTGAATTTTTTGTACGCGATTTTCTTATGCAGGCGTGTTGGATATACGATCCCCACAATTGCAAAAAGCAAAAGCAGACAGAGTAGAAAGATGACCAGGAACATAAGGCAGAGGTGTCCTCCTTCATCTGCAATGAAATTGATACTGAGGAAATCCGTTGTCACCAATGTAGAGGGAGACGATTATTAGGATACATACCTTATTTTAATAATAATAGTCAAAAATAGAATAGCATTATTTTTTACATAAAACAATCTTATTGGAAAAATTACGAATAAAAACGTTAACCCCTGAGGAAAGGGAGTTTGTGAAAAATTTTCGGGAAGGGAAATAAAATATTTCGATTTCACTAAATAAATTTTATAATGAGGAAAGATCTATTAAATTACCAGTTACAGTCGATTATACAAAAATATTTTATTAAAGGGGGTAGACCATGGGGAAAGAACAAGATGTCTTGCGTTATTATTTTCGCTGTTTTCGCGACGACGGTTTATCCAGCAAATTGGGGGAAGGGGTGAATCTGAGCTATCAGGAGATGGAAAGGGGGATTGTATCGGAAGAATTCCTCCGGCGTTTGCTCAAATCCGGGAAATTGGAGGAAGGAGAGATTGAATACCATGTTTGTCCGGTTGTGCTGATGCATGAGAAGGATAAGTTTCAGACTGTTGCGCCCCTTTATATACCAGCCTGCATCAAGGATGGACGTTTCTTCCCCATTCCCCATCGCCCGCCCTATATTTCCCGCGAATATCTCTCCCCGTCTTCGGAAGACAAGGTTGCGGTGGGATCGGTGGAAAAGATGGATCGTTATGTGATGAAACATCCTTATATGGCCCAGGATCATTGGGAAGAAGCCTGGCACTATGCCGAAGAGATGTTTCGAGCAGTAACGGGAAGCACAATGCGAACATTCGCGATTAAAGGGTATGCGCGCAGTGAAACGGGCCGGGTAATCCCGCTCCCGGAAAAACCGCAGGGCAGTGCAATTGAGAGTGCGTATCAAGAGCTGCTGTCGCAAGATCGCCTTCCTGTATTGCTGAAGGAATATCTCTCATTGGAAGATCGGGAAAAAGTGCCGTTGTTATCTGCAGAAGCGGGGGCGGACAAACATTTGGGACAGATGAACGGAGTTTTTCCCCTGTCGGATGGGCAACGGGAGTCGTTACACCATTTGTTCTCCATTGAAAACGGAGAGATTTTGGCTGTCAATGGTCCGCCGGGAACGGGAAAGACGACGCTGATCCAGAACGTGGTGGCCTCTTTGTGGGTGGAAGCCGCGCTTCAGGAGAAAGAGCCTCCGATTATCGTGGCCGCTTCGACCAACAATCAGGCGGTTACCAATATTCTCGAGTCGTTTGCCAAAGAGGGGATGTTGTCGGAAAGTCACTCTTCCGAATGGATGGAGAAGATCAAGAAGTTACGCGGAAGGTGGCTTCCAGACGTAAAAAGTTATGGTATTTATTTTCCCAGCTCGGATAAAGCCAAAAAGTTGCAGGAAAAAGGCCATGACTATCAAATCGTAAGGTTCAATGGCGAGAATTTCATGGAGGGCCTGGAGGAGCGGCGGAAATTTCATGAATTGAAAAATAAGTTTATCGAGCGCTATCAGCAATTTGCCAAGCGTTCTGCTCACTCTATCAAAGAAATAAGGGCGCATTTGCATGAGGAGCTGAAGAAAACCCATCAGGCGATTCTGGACGGCATGGAGCTGGCCCGGAAGCTGGAAGACGGACGGAAACAGTTGCACGCGGAATTTGAAGGCTCCTTGGAGACACTTCAGAAACGGGAACAGGAATGGAAAGAGCAGCTGGAAGAGAAAGACCGTTTGCTGGATCAAACTGAAGCGCTAAAACAGTCCTGGAGGGCATTCCGGCGTAAAGAGCCGTTGATCTGGAAGATTCTCTCGCTTTTCACTTCAGTGGAAGAAAAGCGGGAAGGGCGTAATCGGGAATTTATTGCGCAATGGAGGGAAAAGGCACCATTTGTGTTTTCTTCTTTCTCTACTTCGTCGATCGAGCAGTCGATTGTTCATTATCACGACGAAGTGCGAAAAGACTGGGAAGAGACGAGTGCCTGTTTGCAAAAGGCAAAGGCCCTTCTTCATACGTTAAACGAGGGGAAAAAAGAGTTCAATCGGTGGTTGGTGGCGTTTGGCAGAACTGGAACAGACGATTTGCCGGATCTGGGCTCGGTATTGCGTGAGTTGGATCGGACGTTGCGTTATGAAGCTTTTCTGTTGGCGACTCATTATTGGGAAGCAAGATGGCTGGAAGAGGTGGAAGGACTGCCCCGGCTGGAGCAGATAAGGGAAAAACGCCCAACGCCTAAAGAACGCCGAATCGAATTGTACCATCGCTATGCCAAACTGGCGCCCTGTTTTGTCTCAACCTTGCATATGTTGCCGCAAATCATGAGCGTGTGGCAAAAAGATCCGCTTGCGTATGAGAAGAATAAGGGGAAAACCGAATACTTGTTTGAAGTGATCGATCTTTTGATCATCGATGAAGCGGGACAAGTGGCTCCGCAAATTGCGGCCCCTTCGTTTGCGTTAGCCAGAAAAGCGCTGGTGGTTGGGGACACTCTCCAAATTGAGCCTGTGGTTTCATTGCCATCCGCCGTTGATGTCGGGAATTTGCTCGGGTTCAAGGTGATGAAGGATCTCTCGCAACTGGAGGAAATGGAAGCGAAGGGAATCACTGCTGCAAAGGGAAATGTGATGAAAATCGCCCAACGCCGCAGCAAATATCAGAAGAACGAACTGGCGGGCGGGATGTTTTTGGCCGAACATCGCCGCTGTGTGCCGGAGATCATCGGGTTTTGCAATTCTCTCGCTTATGATAACAACCTGATTGCGGCCCGTCCAAATGAACATAAGTACGATTTCCTGCCGCATATGGGCTATGCCGATATCGAGGGGCAGGCCGAAGCGGACGGCACGAGCAAATTTAACGTCATGGAAGCGGAAGCGATTGCTTCCTGGCTGAAACGGAACAAAGAAAAGATCCTTGATCGGTCCAATCGGAAGGCTGGTTCGAAAAGAGAGCTGGGGGAAATTGTGGGGATTGTGACCCCGTTCCGATACCAGTCGACGTTGATTAAAGCGTTTTTGAGTGAATGCGGAATTGAGGGGATTACGGTCGGAACATTGCATGCCCTGCAGGGAGCAGAAAGGGATATCATCCTTTTTTCGGCGGTGGATACTTCGGCCAAGGGAAATGCTTTTTATGACCGGAAACCCAATATGCTAAACGTAGCTGTCTCCAGGGCGAAAGACAGCTTTATCGTTTTTGCCAACTGGAAGAAGTTTGGCCGGGTGAATCACCTTCCTTCGGGGAAATTGCGGTCGTTTATTCCGGAAGAAAATAAGGTCTATGAACAAAAAGACGAAAAACCGGTTGAGCAATTGCTGCGTCAGATGGCAAACCGGAACAGCCATCGTTCTGAGAAATGGAATAAAGGGGAACACAAGATTATCCAGCAGATCATTCATATCCATGAAAACCGGGGACAAGTGATTATCAACAAGGATCAAAGCAAAGTGGAAGTGGTCCAAAATCAATCCGGTTCTTGACGGGAGGAAACTTTTGATGGGGAAAGACGGAATTCACATTGATCAAAATCATGGACAACTGATTATCAACAAAGGCGGGAAAAACTCGATTGTCCAAAACAATTACCTGCAACACCAGCGAAATGAATGGGACGTGTTAGAGCGGAAACTGCGGCAACTGATTGAAACGCTGGAAAAGACCGATGAGTTAAATGAAGATAAGAAGGTTGAGTATCTGGCAACGTTATATGGTCCGCAAAAAATGGTGGAAGCAGGAAAATGCACGAAAGGCATACTTGAGCATCTCAATCAGAAGCTGAATGAGATGAGCGGGATAATCGCGGCCGGCGGGACCTTGGGAGGAATGATCAGCGCCGTGATGCAAACGGTGGATACGTTATTGAAATAGGACGTTTCAGACCGATCGGATGCAAAAACGATCGGTCTTTTTGCATCCGCCTTATATTTTTAACCTAAAGGCAATGAGAGTTGTTCGTACGTTTCAGCCGATGCCCGTACAAAGTTGGAAAAACCGACTCCGACCAAGCGGACGCCGGGGGTGTAGTCAAATGCCGCGAGCAGTTCTTCCAGGATTTCCGACCAGTCGGGGGCAGGCTGGGCCGTTGTTTGCTGTTTGGAACGCAGGGTGAAGTCAGCATACTTGATTTTCAGGGTGAGCGTTTGCGGGGCGATGCCGGAACCGTTGAGATCGAGCTGCACTTTCGTCAACAGTTCCCGGGCGATCCGGGCGATGGCCTCCTTGTCGAACAGATCTTCAGGCAGTGTGATCTCCCGGCTGTGAGACTTGCGTGGGCGGTTGGGGGAGATCTCGCGATCATCCTTTCCTCTGGCCCGGTCGTACAAAGCATAGCCAAACCTGCCGAACATCCGGACCACCTCATCCAGGGACAAACGCCAAAAATCGGAGATGGTCGTCACCCCGATGTTCATCAGCCGTTCCTGCGATTTTTTTCCGATGCCGTTAAGGGCGCCGACCGGCAGATCCTTTAATATGGCCAATGCCTGCTCCGGCCGTATGATCACAAATGCATCCGGCTTTTTTAAATCACTGGCAATCTTGGCCATCGACTTGTTGTAGGAAAGGCCGATGCTGCAAGTGAGTCCCGTCTCCGCCTGAATCCGCCGCTTGATTTCACGGGCGACGGGAACCGCGTTTTCATAATGGGAGAGATCGAGGTAAGCTTCATCCAATCCCACTGTTTCAAAACAGTCGCTGTAAGCGGTATAGATGCGACGGACTTCCGCCGATTTTTCTCTGTATCGCTCAAATCTCGCCGGCAAAAAAATGCCGTCCGGGCACCGCTTGCGGGCCATGGCGGTTGGCATGGCTGACCGGATTCCATATGCCCGTGCTTCATAACTGCAGGTGGCCACGACGCCGCGTTTTCCCCTGCCGCCGACAATGACCGGTTTTCCCCGCAACGCCGGGTCATCCAGTTGTTCCACGCTGGCGAAAAACGCATCGAGATCCAGATGTAAAATCTTTTTCATCGTTGGCTCACCTTTCATGCAAACATACATTCTTATCTCTATTATCGGCAGAATCAGTGGGGAATTCAACTAAAATCTCTGTTACAATGTGTATTGATTGGCAAAAATCGATTTTGATTCAGAAGGGGTAGACACGTTGCAAGCGATCTTGCTTTTTCTGTTGGCTGGTTTGTTTGAAATCGGTGGAGGGTATCTGGTCTGGCTGTGGTTGAGAGAGGGCAAACCTCTTTATTGGGGTATTTTTGGCGGGATTGTTTTGGCGTTGTACGGAGTCGTGGCCACTTTGCAGTCGTTTCCTTCCTTTGGGAGAGTGTATGCCGCTTACGGCGGGGTTTTTATTGTTCTTTCTGTTTTATGGGGCTGGGTGATCGACAAGAAAACACCCGATCTTTACGATTGGATTGGTGCCGTTATTTGTTTATTCGGTGCGGCCATCATGTTGTGGGGGCCGCGAAATTGAATCCGGCGAAGTAATCGGCTGAAAAGACAAGTAATCACCCCCTCTCCATGACTGAATTCGGGCCATGCCGACTGCTGGGGAGAAATAACAAAGAATCAAAACAATGGAATCCAATTGCCGAAAAAAATTTGGGTTGCTTCAATATTCGAGTTTGTACTGTGAGTACGGCAAAAATTCAATGATGGCGTAAACCGGTTCAAGTTCGGGCTGAAATGAACTAAGTCCGGCAATGACCGGAAACGGCATCACAAGGCTTCCGTCAGGAATTCGATTTGGCTATGATTTCGATCCCCACATCGATCATTTTTTCGGTACCCATAAAGTTCAGGAGGATTTTCGCTCTTTTTTTGCGTTTATCCACTTTTTTGATTATCCCTTCCATCCCCTTCAGCGGCCCTGATTGAACGAAGACTCTCGAGTTTTCCACATAAATTTTCGAATAATCGACGACTTCATCATTACCGATCAGCTTCAGGATCGGGGAAATTTCCTCTTCATCAATCGTTGAATAATAGGCCTCGTTATCTTTTGAATGATGCGTTCTGTTACCCAGGATGCGATAACATTTGGGGATTTTTTTGATTTTGTAAAAAAGATCTGCGTTCATTTTGGTTTTAATGAGCACATAACCAGGAAACATTTTTTTGAGAACGTGATAAATTTTGCCCAGCTTTTTTTCGGGGACCCTTCTCTTGGGGACAAACGCAGAAAGCGTAGATTCATCAAAATGCAGGTGAAGCAGCTTTTTCACAGTTTCCTCTTGACCGGTTTCTACAAAAAGTGCATACCAGTTCATTCAGTAATCCTCCCGGAGTGAAATTGTTTTTGCACTGGAATTTGCAACTTTCAGTTTCAACCAAATCACAGACGGGGAAAGATAAAGCTGGGAACAAGGAAAGTGGCAATCAGTCAAACGACGTTGGAACGGAACAAGACTAGGAAATAAAGCGGGCCCTTGCCATCCGGCCCTTTATACATAATAATCATAAGAGATTGACAAATAATAGATTTATGAATAGTATGATATTATCATATCTGAAAATAATTTGAAAGTATTTAAGTGTTAAAAGTTACTTCAGGAAATGGATTTACCTCCCTCAATAAATTAAGA
>NZ_JPST01000009.1 GCF_000763315.1 Thermoactinomyces daqus
GGTGGGGTTTGTCATCAATCTCTACGGGCTTATAGCCCGTTTTTTAATTTAATTATGGAAGCCCAAAGCTTATGAACTTCCAAAAGTCGAGACATTTAAGCCGCATTTGAAGATAAATGTTGACGAAATTCTTTTGGAGACAGGTATCCCAACATAGAATGTGACCACTCTTGCATTGTAGAATTGAACGTAGAGGACAATATCTTTTTTGGCTTCCAAGAAAGAGGAGTACAAATCTTTAGCGGGCATGTTCCGTTTTCCTTAAAATTGCCCCAACACGCTTTCTAGTCGCCTTCAATTTGTGTAAGTTAGTCACAGTCCTACTTTCTAACAAAGATTCTCCTCCGAAGAAATTTTGCAGTTATATTCGAAGGGGATTTATTAGACGGGAGTTGGTCAATTCAATTTTTTTCGGCGGTTCTAGGTCGACTATAAGCCGGCTATAACACAATCAAAGTGTCAAAACACTGTATGCCCCTTTCGGGTTGGAAGTATAATCGTTTGAAAATACATTAAAACTAAAAAATCGTTATATAGACCGGGAACCCGGCGGGAAAGGAGCAAACCGATGAAGATCAGCAAAAATACGGCAGAACATTATATTTGGGGACAGCAATGTGACGGATGGCATCTGGTGAAACGGGAAGAATTGAGCGTGATCCATGAGCGAATGCCGGCCGGTACGGAAGAAGTCAGGCATTATCATGAACAGGCGCGGCAGTTTTTCTTTGTCTTGAAGGGAGTGGCCACCATCGAGGTTGAAGGGGAAGTGATTCAGTTGCATGAGCAGGAAGGGATCGAGATTCCGCCGCGAGTGCCCCATCACATGATGAATAAGTCCGGACAGGAGATCGAATTTTTGGTGATTTCCCAACCGACGAGCAAAGGGGACCGGGTGGTTTTGCGCGATTGATCAATCTCTTCAAGATCATGGCGGCAAGAGGCGTTATCAAAACAGAAGCTTGCCGACCGGAGAAAAACGGACTTGGTCAACAAGCTGAACCCGGCGTATGAATTGCCGGGTTTCAGACGGTCGACAAACCTCATTTTCAAACCCTGCAAGAGGTCTTATCTGCAGCGGCCTTTGCGGCGGAAGAAGCCGGGAATTCCATGGATTCAGCCGTGTGGAGCATCAGTGATCAGGCTTCTCTTTTTTCTCTTCATCCGATGCATCTTTTTTATTTTGCTGGATAAGGTTTTTGGTGGTATCAAAATTACATTGATGAAGATGGCGATGATCGAACCGAATATCGTTTCCAAAATTCGCGCCCATTCATATCCCGGAGAATTTATAAAGGCCAAAACCATGATCACACTCACGCCGATCTGATTTGCAATCTCTTGATTCAGTTTCAAAAGTGTTGCAAGTGCCAGCCCGATCAAAACACTGAGGAAAACAGCAACTCCCGAAACCGGAATCCAGTGTGCGATCAAAATGCTTAGCATGACTCCGCCAATTACCCCGGATATGCGATTTTTCGCTTTTTCAAGGGATTCAGCTGCGGTGGCATTGGACACCAATACAGCAGCTAAAGGTGCCAAATAAGGAAAAAAATGAGGCAGAAATAAAGTCGCTAACCACCACGATATTCCCGCTGCGAGAGCTGTCTTGAATATGGGTAACGTAACTCCGATCGAGGTGAGCAGTGATCCTGTCTTTTCGATTTTCGCTTTGATATTCATCAGTGCTCCCCCTTTGCTGATTTGCTTCACAAAAAAAGCCCCGCGTTTTTGAAGGGGCTGATTGTAACGGAATGCCTTATAAACCGAGTGAAATGTATTTTATCTCCAAAAATTCTTCGATGCCATAACGACTTCCTTCACGGCCCAATCCACTCTCTTTAAATCCGCCAAACGGTGCTTGTGCTGCTGAAGGTGCGCCATCATTCACCCCAACAATGCCATATTCTAATGCTTCTGAGATATAAACGGCTTCCCTGAGATTTTCTGTATACACATAGGCCGCCAGACCATAAGAACTGTTATTGGCGCGTTCGATTGCTTCATCGATGGTTTTGAACGTTGCGACGGGAATGAGCGGACCAAATGTTTCTTCAACCATGCAAAGCATGTCATCTTTGGCATTGGCAATCACGGTTGGTTCGATAAAATATCCCTTTTGATTCGTTAATCTGTTTCCGCCGGTCAAGACCCGGCCGCCTTTTTGTTTCGCATCTTCAATATGCTTTATGACTTTTTTAACCGCTTCTTCATTAATTAACGGCCCAATGTCGGTGCTTTCTTCCAATCCATTACCCACTTTCAGTTTTGCTGCTTTCTCTGCCAATTTCACCGTAAATTCTTCAGCGATTGATTCATCTGCCAAGATTCGATTGGTACAGATACAAGTTTGTCCGGCATTGCGGAATTTGGAAGCAATGGCACCATCCACGGCTTTATCTATATCAGCCTGGGCTGTGACAATCAGGGGAGCGTGTCCGCCCAATTCAAGAGATATTTTTTTTACCGTATCCGCTGCTCCCCGCATGAGGATTTTTCCCACTGGTGTCGAACCGGTAAAAGTTAGTTTGCGGACCCGGCTGTCTTTTTGCCAAGCATTTGCAATCGATTCTGCATCTCCCGTTACGACATTGAGCACCCCGTTTGGGATGCCGGCTTGGTCAGCCAGTTCGGCCAGTTTCAATGCTGTAAAAGGAGTTTCTTCAGAAGGTTTTAATACAACGGTACACCCGGCGGCGAGGGCTGGTGCCACTTTTCTTGTAATCATTGCCGCGGGGAAATTCCAAGGAGTGATAGCGGCGATGACACCAACGGGCTGTTTCTGGACAAAGATCCGTTTGTCAGGAGAAGAAGCCGGAATCGTTTCACCGTAAATTCGTTTTCCTTCTTCTGCGTACCAAGAAATAAAACTATTCGCATAGGTGATTTCTCCTCTTGCTTCCTGCAGAGGTTTCCCTTGTTCCAGTGTCATGATTTCCGCCAGTTCATCTTTATGCTTCTCGATTAAATCAAACCATTTCATAAGTAATTTGCCGCGTTCTTCGGCAGGTTGCTTGGACCATTTTTGAAAAGCTGGGTAAGCAGCTTCTACTGCCATTTTGGCCTCTGTTGCCCCTCCATTGGGAACAGATCCTATGATCTTCTTTGTAGCCGGGTTTATGACGTCGATTTTATTGATGGCATCAATCCATCGACCGTTGATGTACATTTTATCAGGATGCATGGAATGGCCTCCTTTTGATCCAAGATGACTTTGTTGCTCTGAAGATACCCCTAGATTATCATGGATTTAATTGATTAAGTACTTCCTTTCTCTCTTAAGGGTATAACAAATGGTTATGGGTGATCGGAATGAATGTAGAATGGCTTGAAGCCTTTTTAATAACGACCAAAGCTAAGAGCTTGACAAAGGCAAGCGAACAACTTCACATGACTCAACCGGCATTGAGCAAGCAAATGAGAAAATTGGAAGAGGATCTGGGCGCAACTTTGTTTATACGTTCTGCAACGGGAGTGGAATTAACAGAAGCCGGAAAAATTTTGTTTGAAGAGATCGAGCCTGTCTTGCGTAAAATCCATTCGATCCGTAAGGATATTTTAATGACGAAAGGAATAACGGGGATCAAGATAGGCACTTGGCCGAGTATTGCTGCTTTTTATCTTCCGGATCGGCTGGCCGCGGCTAAAAAAAGCCATAAGGATCGGGAAATCAGCATTAAAGTTTCTTATAGCTATAAGGAGATTTTGCGTTTTTTGCGTGAAGGAATCATCGATGTCGCATTATTGGATGACAGGGAAATACAACACCCTTATTGGTCGAAACAACTCTTTAGCGAACCTTTTTATTTATTTGTTCACCGTCAACACCCCCTGGCTAAACGGGATCACATTTATTTTAATGATGTTAAGGATGAATCTCTCGTGGTGCTGCCCCCTTCCTGTGACGTTCGGATATTGTTGGAAAAAGCATTTAAAATTCATAACGCTGATCTGAAAATCTCTTCTGAAATTGATTTCGGACAGAGTATCATCGGCTTTATCTCGGCAAATTTAGGAGTATCGATTCTGCCCGAAATTTTTACTCATCACGCAGATCAGTCAAGAATCAAGGCGCTTCCTATCGTGGATTTTAAAATGAAACGAGTCATTTCTCTCATTTCACGGAATCCGGATATGGGGAAGCTGCTTTTATCTCTATTGTTCAGTCCTTATTGATACGGGTTTTGTCCACCGGCACTGTGATCAAAAAAGGATCGGGGGAGAATGGCGGATTGCCCAACCTTTCTCCCCGCTGTCTCGCTTGTGGTCTATTCACGTTTAAACGCATATTTCTGAATTTTTTCCTCCGCGATTGTACACCCGATCCCCTCCCGGCCGGACAAATGGACGGTTCCATCCCGCACCTGCAATCCGTCCGCTGCCGGATCATCGGCAAGAAAGAACGGCCCGTTTAAATCCACCGGGATTTGCAGATCGAGATAATTGAACAGATGGGCGCTGGCGGTCAAGCCCAGCGTCGATTCCGTCAGTCCTCCTCCCAGCAAACCCAAGTTGGCTTCTTTGGCAATTTCCCCGCATAACCTTGCTTCTTTGAGCCCGCCCGTTTTTGTCACTTTGATTACGACCATATCACATGCTTCGGTGCGGATCGCCTGGATCAGATCGCCAGCTGACCAAATGCTTTCATCCAAGGCGATCGGGGTACCGGTTTTTCGGCGCAATTCGGCGTGTCCGGTCAGATCGTTTGCCTTGAGGGGCTGTTCAAACACGTCAACGCCGATTCGTTCCATTTCCCGGGATAAGCGCACGGCCTCTGTCAAAGTGTAGGCCTGATTGGCATCTGCCCGAAAATAGAGTTCGGGTGCCGCTTGTTTAACCGCCTCCAGGATTTGGACGTCCAGTTTTGGATTCAACCCGATTTTGACGTCAATGGCCAGGTATCCGTTTTCCTTGGCCTCTCGTGCTTTTTTGCAGGCCTGGTCAGGATCGTTGGTGCTGATCAGGTAAGAAAGGCGGATCGTGTCTTTAAAGGTGCCCATCCAGAGCCCGGGGAGGTGGGTTCCATGGTGTTTGGCGAGCAGATCATGAATGGCCATGTCGACGGCTGCTTTGGCGATCGGCATTCCTTTGCTGAATCCGGCGGCGATACTCCGGTCCATCAACCGGTGAATCCGGTTCAAATCGCGGACGGATTCGCCGAGCAGAACCGGTTTTAAATAATGTTCAATTGTCGTGGTGACCGATTCAAGGGTTTCATAGCTCCAGCGGTGGCTGGGCCGGGCTTCCCCCCAACCTTCCGCCCCTTCATCATCGGTGATTTTGACATAAACATGGGGTGCACCTTGTCCCAGATCCCCGACTTTCCCGCCGGAGATAAAGAAATTTTGTTTCATCGGCAATGTTAACGGAAAAACTTCGATTTTGCTGATTTTCATCTTTACACCCTTACCTTTCCCGCGTCACTGTCAATCTCTATGCCCCGCTTCCGTTATTCCTGCTCCTTGGAGATAACCATTGCTCTTTGTGCCGGGCGATAAATGCATCGTCATTCAAGTGCGGATACTCGCGGTAGACCCGGTCAATTTCCTCCAGTTGCCCCGGTGACAAGACTTCATCGGGGTTGAGGCACCAGCGGCCCTCCAGCAGTCCCTGGCGGCGGAGGACTTCATGAATTCCGGCGATGCATCCGGCAAAGCGGTTGGCGGAGTCAAAAAAGGCGGCATTGCAGTCGGTTATCTGCACTGCAAGCTCCAGAAGACGGGGCGGAATCGGTTGCCGGTTGTCGCGGATCGATTTGATTTCTTCAAAGAGTTCGACGGCTTTCTTGGTCCAGACGGCCCAGTGTCCGAGCAGGCCGCCGGCGATTTTCTTTTCTGTCCACTTCCCGTTGACCCGGAAGCGATAAGTGGTCAGCAGGTCTGCGACGATATTGTCATCATTGCCGGTGTAAAGGGCGATTTCCTCACATCGCTTCGCATGGCAGACTGCCCTGACTACATCCAGCGTTTGGTAACGGTTGAAGGGGGCGATTTTGATTGCCATCACACCGGGGATGTCCGCGAATGCTTTCCAGAAGTCGAAACTGAGGTATCTTCCGCCGACCGAAGGCTGAAGGTAGAAGCCGAATACAGGAATGATTTCTGCCACTTTTTCCGCCCGTTGAATCAGTTTTTCTTCGGACAGTTCCTGCAAACCGTTCACACTGAGCAGACCCAGATCATAACCGAGTCCGGCTGCCAATTCGGCTTCCCGCAGGGCCTGATCGTCCGGCCCGCAGATGCCGGCTACTTTGATGAAAGGCCGGTTCAGCCCGGCATGTTCCACTTCCTCGGCAGCCAGGCGCAATACCGGTTCCAGCAGATGATGCTCCCTGATCTCAAACTGCGTTGTATGGACGGCAACGGCAATTCCTCCTGCTCCCGCCGCCATGTAATATCGCGTCAAGGCCCGCTGCCGCTGTTCATCCAACTGTCTTGAACGATTCAATGCCAGCGGATGGGCCGGAATCACCACACCTTCATGCAAGGCATTTTTGATTTCCGGTCTGCATTCTTTTCCGCTGTTCATGGTCAAAAAGCTCCTTTTCGTTCCTGAAAGTGGGTGGGTTTATCCAGCGTTTCACCGCCGGAGGCAACCCAGTCGGCCGTCCAGTCGATCATTTGCTTCAGAGTAACCCGGGGATAACCAAACAGCTTATGGGACTCTGATGCATTGCTTAACAAAGCCGTATTTTCTTCATCATGATGAAATTCCGATTCGACATTGAAACGCTTGGCAAATTCTTTCGCCAGCCAGCGGATGGAGACGGTTTCCGGGCCGGTTACATTTAAAATGCGGGGAGGACACTCGCAAATGGCCAGGGAACGCAGGGCGAATTCATTGGCATCCCCCTGCCAGATTACATTGACATGACCCATGCGCAGATCAATGGGTTTTCTTTCATAGACAGACCGGGCGATTTCCAGGAGCACCCCATACCGCAGATCATTTGCGTAATTCAGGCGAAAGTGCACCATCGGGATTTTGTGGAGACGGGAGAAATACTCAAAAACCCGTTCCCGTCCCAAACAGGATTGCGCGTACTCCCCGACAGGGGCCGTGGGATGATCTTCGGTGACGCCCTGCATGGAAACGGGAGTAAGCGGATATACATTTCCGGTGGAAAAGGAGACAATCCGGGAATGGCGGTACTTCTCGGCGACCCGCCCGGGGAGATAAGCATTCATCGCCCAGCTGTAATATTCCCGACCCGTTGTGCCAAATTTGTTTCCCGCCATAAAAATGACGTTTTTTACGTCCGGCAATGATTGCAATTGCTCTTCGTTCAAGAGGTCGGCGGCGATGGTTTCAATTCCGGATGCTTCCAATTCCTCCCGCAGATTTCCCGATGAGAAGCGGGAAACGGCAAATACTTTTTTCTTTGCGCCAGCCTCATCAATGGCGTTTTTTGCCAATCTTGCCAGGCTGGGTCCCATTTTGCCTCCGGCGCCGAGGATGAGAAGATCTCCATCCAACTTAGCCAGAGTCTCCGTCAATTTTACGGAAGGTTCGGACAACTTTCGCTCCAGCTCCTGAACACTTTTCATCAGATTTCATCTGCCCCCTTGTAGCAGGATCTTTTTCTTATTTTCCCGGAGGAAGGGAAAACAAATCGCTTCAAGGTGGAAGGACGGGGCATTTGCCCAACTGGTTTCGCACCAAACCCTCGGTTTCGCGTTTCAATTGCAATTCATCCGAAGACGGCGGAAGTAAAAAAGGCTTTTACCCTGCAAGTTGCTTTGCAAAGTAAAAGCCTTCTGTTTGCATTTTTACTGGAATGCCTGGCTGACAAAGTGCAGCAGGAACAGCCCGGCAATGATATAGAGCGGAAAAGCCACTTCCTTTGCCCGCCCCGTAAACAGTTTCATCACCGGATAAACGATGAATCCGAAGGCAATCCCGTTTTCGATGCTGAACGTCAGCGGAATAAACGCGATGATGATATAAGCGGGAAAACCTTCAGTCAGATCATTCAAGGGAATATTTTTGATGTTTTCCAGCATCAGCCCGCCAATCAGGATCAAAATCGGGGCGATCGCCGGATCGGGAATCAACTTGATCACCGGGATGAAAAAGAGCGAAAGCAGAAATAAGCTTCCGGTTGTGATCGCCGTCAAGCCTGTTTTCCCGCCGGCAGCAATCCCGGCTGCGCTCTCGACGGTCGCGACGGTGGGACTGGTTCCCAAAAAACCGCAGGTGATCACCGAAAGGGCGTTGGCCTGAAACGCTTTTTTAAAGAGATGGGCGTCCGTTTGGCCCAGCATGTGCAAGTGTCCGTGAATCAAGCCGATATTTTCAAACACCAGCACCAATGCCAACGAAAAAGCGGCTGCCCAGAAGGGAACGGACAAAACCCCGGACCAGGATGGTGCCATAAAAACGGAAGTAAAACTGTTTAAGTTGAGCCCCTCCCAGGAGAAATGTTCCACTTTCGCCGCACCAAAGGCATAGGACAAAATCGTGCCGGCCACGATACTGATCAGCAGGTTGCCGGGAACGTTTTTGACAAACAGGAAAATTGTGATCACCAGGGTCAGAAGGGTGACCAACAAGGCTGGTGAGCGAAAGTCGGCCAATTCGATAAACGTGGTTTTACCGGGATGGATCACGCCGCCTTTTTGCAGGCCGATAAACGTAAGCAGCAGTCCGATCCCGACAGTAATCGCATTTTTCAGCGTATCGGGGATTGCTTTTGTGACCAGATCGGCCAGCTTGCTGAACGCAATCAGGGCAAACATCAACCCGGCGGCCACCACGGATGCCAGTGCCGCCTGCCAAGACAATCCCATCGATTTGACCAACGTATAGGTAAACAAGGCATTGATCCCCAAGCCGGGGGCGAGCAAAATCGGCGTATTGCTCCAGAAGCCCATGAGCAAACAGCCGACAAAGCTGGAAAGCGCCGTTGCGATGATGGCGCCTTCAAGCGGAATGCCGGCATCGGCCAGGATCGAAGAATTGACAACGATAATATAAGCAGCGGTAAAAAACGAAAGAACCCCGGCCATGATCTCTTGTTTGGCCGTTGTTTTCCATTTGTTTTTATTTAAACGTGCTTGTAACGCCTCCACTTCATTTCCTTCCTCATTGTAGCCCCTCTCCCAACCCAAAATCGTCAAAAGCGATTTTTAATTCATTCATTATAGAAAGAAGAAGGCATTGTTGTCAATAATGTGCATGGTTATAAACAAGTTTGCTTCGCAAACGAAAAACCACAAAAAGGACCACTCTCAACAGGGGGATTTTCTCACAACCGCTTGAACGCGACGAAGGAATTGGAGTGGAAATTCCTCAGACCGGCAGCGACTTTTGCCACGGATGGCTGAAACGGGCAAGTGTCCCGGCCGAAACATGCGGATAAACAGCCGGTTCCACCAATCCTTCAATTCATCCCCCTGTATTCTTAAGAATGGCCTGCATCTGCGGAGTTATTTCAATCTCTTCACGATCTTTTCCAAATGCAGATTTCGCGAGGCTTTGAAATAGATGATTGCGTTTTTGGGAGAACGGGCCAAGTGACGGAGCAATTGACTCGACTTTGTAAAGTTAAATACCTTGTTTTTGTTCATCCCGCTTTCCACGGCGGCCTTTGCGATGAATCGTCCGTATTTGCCGACCGTGATCAATTGATCCAGTTCCATGGTGGCTGCATATCGGCCCACCAGTTCATGCGCCGCCCGGGTATATTTCCCCAGCTCCAGCATATTGCCGAGGACAGCGATCTTCGGCCTTGTTCCCCCTACATTTTTTAATACTTCCAATCCTGCTTTCATCGCCGTCGGATTTGCATTCCAAGCGTCATTGATCAAGATGCGCCCATACCGGCCGCGGATAAATTGCAAACGCATCTTGGGAGCCTGGAAAGTGGCAAGTCCTTTTTGAATTTCGCTTTTGCTCGCGCCGTAAGCCCATGCGACTCCGATGGCGGCCAGGGCATTATAGACATTGTGGGTTCCGAAGGTGGGAATCCAAACGGGAAACGACTCGTTGCCGATCGAAGCCACAAAGTTCATGCCGGTTCGGGTGTAGTGGATGTTGCTTCCTCTGATGTCGGCGGGGTTTTCAATACCGAATGTATAGACGGTTCCTTTGAAACGGCTGAGATTCAGTTTGCGGGAACGGGCATTGTCAGCATTTAAAAACAACACTCCGCCCGGGCGCACTCCGTCTACCATTTCCTGTTTCGCTTTCACAACCAGGTCGATCCCGCCCAAGGCGCCGGCGTGTGCCTCCCCTACATTGGTGATGACACCGATTTCGGGTTTGACTATCTTACACTGGCGAATGATGTTGTTCAGCGATTTCATGCCCATTTCCAATAAGAGGAGTTTTGTGTTCGGGTTCAGCCGAGTCAAATATGAAGGCAGGAAGACGAATGTGTTCAGGTTGTCCTTCGTTTTTACCATCGGACCGTGATTTTTCAGGATGGAAGCGACCATCTCAGTCGTTGTCGATTTGCCGGCGCTTCCGGTAATGCCGATCACGCGGAGCGGTTTGCATTGTTCCCAGTTCCATTTTGCGATTTTCCAGAAGGCGGCGAAAGCATCACGCGTGCGGATCAGACCGACTTCCTTTGGCAAAGCATGGCTGGAAACATATGGCGGAAGCACGACAGCTATCGGTTTGATCCTTTGAATGGCGGGCAGCTGCTTTTTTTCCCAATTGACCTTCCGGCTGAAAAAGTAAACTTGATGGGGTTTTAATGATTTGGGATTGCCAAAATTAACGGATTGAACAAGTTTGGCGGGATTGGCTTGGATGAGTGTTCCGTCCATCACTTGTGCCATTTTGCCGAGCGAGATTGTTTTCATTCCCGTTTCCTCCCTAGGCTGGTTTCATCACTGATCAATAGCCACCCAGGCCATGTGTTGCTTTATCTTATTCCAAATGGGTAAAAGAGGAATGGGTATCTACCCCGGGAGAGAGGAGAAATATGGAAGAGAGTGCAGATCGCTTGTTTTCCCGATTTCAAAACAAGTTTCCGCCGCTTTAGTTCCGGGCAGTTCGGGATCCGGCCGGTATCTTTTCTCACGGCAGGCCATCTCGGTAAGCTGAGGCGAGGAGGGTCAGGCTAGTGCGTCCATACCGGCAGGGGTTCTTCATGGCTGAAAAAGCCAAACATTTGCCAATGATACACTTGGATTTAAAGTGGAAGCGGTTGGACTCGATCCGGGGAAGGGGGGCAATTGTGGTTTTTTCAGACACTCCGGCAGGGAAACAGCTCAATCCGTAACTTTCCGCTCCTGATCTGGCACATGAAGTGTGATCGTTCCTGCTTGGGTGGTTGGTTGAGCTGTTCCCGTAGCCTTGGCGGTGCTCTGAGGCTCGTATGGCTCCGCAGCAAGTGTTCGGTCATTTGAGCCTTCAAAATCTTGTGAGATGCTGTGCTGATTATTCAACATATATAATTCAGTATTCGGAGTCTAAAACAAGCGACTGTACACGAAAAGGAGCAAGGGGTAAGAAATAAATGAGGATCGAAAAAGCGATTAAGATACTGAGATCGAGATTGATCAAATGCAGTTTCAAAGAAATCAGGTAGATCAGTCCGACACAAATCAGCCCGATAATATAAGACAGGTGTCCGCTTTTAACCTTAATGAATTGAGTTCTTTCATCGTTATGAGCCAGATTAACATTGGCAAACGTATAAAACAAAAGAGAGAATCCCAAAGAAAGCGGTAAAATAGAAGCCCGAATCTCGTTTATGGCCTCTAAAATTCCCCCGAAGATAATGATAATTGCGAATAAACCAAAGAGGAACTGATAAGTTTTTCTGTTATCCAAATTTATCCTCCTCCATGATAAATACTTCTTCAATCAAGCAACCAAACACCTTAGAAAGTGAAAAGGCTAAAGACAGCGATGGATTATATTTTCCATTTTCAATCGAAATAATTGTTTGTCTTGAAACATTGACTAACTGTGCCAGTTTTTCTTGCGAAAGATTATGCTTCTTCCTCAGTTCCCTAAGTCGGTTTTTCATAACATCACCTAACTGCTTTCCCGTTATTAAACATGATATTACAAAGCAGCCTTTATGTAAAGTTACCTTTACATTTGCCGGGCATTTCCCTAAATATCAATCAAGATTAAGACCTGAATTTTCGTCATATTCCAATGTGATTTGGTTGCCCCGGCTTTTTCGCATTGTTCCGGGGCTTCACTTCAAGTGGAGGAGATGAAGCGCGCCCCTCAGCGCAGACACGGGGGAAATCGTGATTTCACCACTCAACATACGAACCCAATTTTTGGCACAGCCGGGCCCACCCCTGATCCATACGTTTGCGCACAATCGTGTGCGGTTCCCCGAATTCGGTCACCTGATCGGCATCCCAGCCGGAATGGACCAACGTCACTTCGGTTTGACCGTCAAGATCTTTTAATTCAAAAGTAATGTTCCAGTCTTTGCCCCAGTTGAAAGAAAGGCGGTGAGGAGGATCCACTTCCGTCACTTGGCAAGGGGACATGCCAAAATGCCCTGCATTCAGGTGAAATTCATGGCCTGACACGGGCTGGAAGTCATTTGGCATAAACCACGCGGCAAGGCCTTCCGATGTAGCGACGGCATTCCATACTTTATTGATCGGAGCATTGAAAACGGAAGTATGCTGAATATCCGGCAGTGTATGTTGTCCTTGTTTTTCCATGTTTCTTCCTCCAAGGATGAGATTTTGCAGAAAGGCGGGAGGCCAGGCGGGTACATATTTTGTTTTGCCCCGAAAATTGACGTACAATAGCAAAGAAATACAAGGTTGTTTAGAAAGGATTATTCTCATGTTGGAGCAGAAACAAACGCCAAAACGCAAAAATGAACATATCGAAATCGCTTTAAATAAGGACGTAACCGGGAAAAAGGTGACTTCCGGATTTGAGAGGTACCGCTTTCTGCATCAGGCGTTGCCGGAAATCGATTTTTCCGAAATCTCCCTCTCGACCCGCTTCCTCGGCAAACGGATGAAGGCGCCGCTGCTGATCAGTTCCATGACCGGAGGAACCAAAGAGACAGGCGAAATCAACAAGAGATTGGCTGTGGCCGCCCAGCAGAGGGGATGGGCGGTGGGGCTCGGCTCCGGACGGGCGGCCATTGAATATCCCGAGGTGGCGGAGACGTTTCAGGTGCGTTCGGTCGCGCCGGATATTCCGCTGCTGGCCAATTTGGGTGCGGTTCAGCTGAATTATGGCGTCAGTGTTGACGATTGCCGGCGGTTGGTGGAGATCGTTGAAGCCGACGCGCTGATTCTCCACCTTAACCCGATGCAGGAAGTGTTTCAGCCTGAGGGAAATACCCGCTTTCGCGGCTTGCTCTCCAAAATCGAAAAGGTTTGCCGGGCGCTTGAGGTGCCGGTGGGAATCAAAGAAGTAGGGAGCGGCATTGATGGAGATCTGGCCGTTAAGCTTTATAATGCGGGCGCGGCGTTTATCGATGTTGCAGGCGCGGGGGGAACCTCATGGATCCAGGTGGAGAAATACCGCTCTAAAAAACCGCTGTTAAAAGAAGCGGCAGAATCCTTTCTTGATTGGGGCATTCCCACAGCCGATTGTCTGATCGGAATCAGAAAAAAAGTCCCGCAAGGTTTCCTCATTGCCAGCGGCGGACTCTCTTCCGGGGTGGATGCGGCCAAAGCGATCGCGCTGGGAGCAGATCTGGCCGGATTCGGCCGGTCGCTTTTGCCGGCAGCAGCACGGAAATCGGCTGATGCCATGGTTGCCCGTCTGGAAAAGATCGAATTGGAGTTGAAACTGGCCATGTTTGGGATCGGTGTGGCCGATGTGACAGAGCTGAAAAAAACAAATAGGCTTACCGCTGTCCGGGATTGATGTGAAACAGGTTTCGAACCCCATTGCCCGGCTGGTTCCGAGTGAGTCAGAACCGCTCTCTGGTCAATGGGGTTCTCCGGCTAACCCGGATCCTCTTAAAGTCGCAAAGAATTCAAGATAAATTTTGCAAATAATGACCTTATTATGCCATTTCCATGTTAAAATAGAATCGGACTTTATATTTTTACATTACTAGAGGGAGAATAAGAATGGCCAGCCATTACAGCAGTATCGGTTTTTGTGTGGAAAGTGATGAAGAATGGGTTCAGCTTTTGGAGCGTTGTAATGAAATGGCGGAAAGCAGGGAAAATGAACAGAGCCGCTATCTTTTATGGAAGGTGTCGGAAGAGATTGAGCTGATTTTGCCCCTGGATGAGGAAGGAAAGGTATTCGCCTGCCATCCGCATTTTGCGGGGAAAGGACGCATGAAGGCGACACTGGAACATTTTTATCCGGGGTCGAAATACCCGCTCGATATTACTTTGCTCGCCTGGGTGAAACATGAAATCAGCCATTTCGGCGAGATGACCGGCGATTTTCCCTTTGTGTTTGATCCGCCGGAATATGGTTCGTTTTTGGCTCTGAAACCGTTTCCGAGGTCGGTCAATCTACAAATTGCTGCATTTGCCCATCGGTTGCAATGTTTTATCGATGAAGAAGATTATCTTCTTGCCCAGGAAAGCGGTGGGCTGATGTATGCAGCGGAATCATTCGTTCCGATCGGGATGTTTGTCGAAAATGACAAGGACCCGGAAGCAATTGCCTTTTTCAGCGGAAAAGTGCTTGAGGCTGAGAAAAAACAAAATCCCGAGACGGGAGCAGAGTTTTGGTATCTGCTCGTCAAAACGTTGGGCGGAACCATCGATGTTGTGGCAGATCCGGAACTGATGGCGGGTGTGCCCGTTGAGGAGGGCATCGTCTGCGGGGAGTTTTGGCTGAGCGGCAAGCTGGCAGAGGAATGAGGAAAGCGGGGTGAAGAAAAAGAATTTGTGGTAAGATAGGTTATAGCATCGTTGAAACGGAGTGGGAGCGATGACGGCTGAGGAGACTTTTTTTCAAATATTTCTTTATCCCGAAAACTGGGATTATACATTAAACCTCATCTTTTTGCTGATCGCCGTGGCTTATTTATTGCTGACAGGCCCTTTCCGGAACAGGCTGAAAGGAGAAGAAGCGGTTCCGGTCTGGAAAAAGATCTGCTTTTTGCTGGGGCTGATCGTTACTTATTTTTCGCTGGGAAGTCCGCTGGATCTGTTGACACATGAGCTTTTCAGCATGCACATGCTCCAGATGTCGCTCATGTTTTTTGTCGCACCGCCATTGTTGCTCCTGGGAATTCCGGCGTATTTGCTTGATCCGGTCGTCCGCCTTCCGGGGGTTCACGGGCTGATAGCCTTTTTTACCCGACCGGTCATCTCGATGTTTTTCTTTAATGGGCTGATGTGGATTTATCATGTGCCGCCCATCTTTGAAGCAATCATGTCATCCCACGCCGGACATAACGCTGCCCATGCGCTGATTCTGTTTGCTTCCCTGTGCATGTGGTGGCCGATCATCGGACCGGTGCCCGGGATGGATCGCCTCAAGCCGCTGTTAAAGCTGGCGCTGATCTTTGGAAACGGCGTTTTGTTGACACCTCCGTGCGCCATGATCACCTTTACGGACAGCATCCTGTACCCGACGTATTCCCAGATGTCGCACATGTTGCCGCTCATGTCCCCCCTCCATGACCAGCAGCTTGGCGGCGTGATCATGAAAGTGGTCCAGGAAATCGTGTATATCTTTGCCATCGGGCTCGTATTTGTCAAGTGGATTCGATTGGAGCGCGAGAAGGATGAGCGGGAGCAGCTGGAATTGGAAAAACAGGGGCATGTTCTGTCCAGGCAGGAGTAAAGGGATGTTGCGCAGGAAAAGCTTCATGCCTGATCTGAATAAGAAACCGAACACCGGGCGAAAAGCGGCCCGGTGTTTTTTGTTATGTGACGTTTTGACGGGCAGGCGAATAATTTACAGGGGAGAACATTACAAGTTGAGGACGTGGAACGGATGAAAGGAATCATTTTAGCTGGTGGAACGGGTTCAAGATTATTTCCGCTGACAAAGATCACCAATAAGCATTTATTGCCCGTCGGGCGTTATCCGATGATCTATCATCCTGTTTATAAACTCGTCGAATGCGGCATCCGCGATATTCTCATCGTGACCGGTGTCGAACATATGGGGGATGTGGTGAGATTGCTCGGCAGCGGAAAACAATTTTCCACCCGGTTTACCTATAAGGTGCAGGATGAGCCCGGCGGGATTGCGCAAGCGCTGTCGCTGGCCGAAGATTTTGCCGGGGAAGACCGCATGGTGGTTTTGCTGGGGGATAATGTCTTTGAAGATTCCTTAAAGCCTTATGTTGAAGCTTATGCCAGTCAGGGTTCGGGAGCCAAGATTTTGCTGAAAAAAGTGAACAACCCGGAGCGGTTTGGCGTGGCCGAAATTTGCGGGGATCAGATTGTCTCCATCGAGGAAAAACCGCAGAGGCCGAAAAGTTCCCTGTGTGTGACCGGGATTTATATGTATGATCCGCAAGTCTTTTCCTTTATCCGCACCTTGACTCCTTCCGGCCGCGGGGAGTATGAGATCACGGATGTGAACAATCTTTATATCCGGCAAAGAGCGCTTACCTTTGATGTGCTGGAGGGATGGTGGACGGATGCAGGGACACAGGAATCATTGCTTCGTGCAAATCAGTTTGCGGCCAATGTCCGCTATGAACTTTAAAACGTCTTTTGGTGAAAGGAATCGGGAACCATGAAGCAAACGGTTTTGGTGACGGGAGGAGCCGGTTTTATCGGAAGTCATTATATTCGCCATCTACTGCATCGGGAAGAGGCTATCGAGGTGATCAATGCCGATGCACTCACATATTCGGGCAATCCATTGAATCTGGAAGAAGTGGAAAAAGATCCCCGCTACCGGTTTGTGCGAGCTGATTTGACAGATCGCCGGCAAGTGCGGGAGCTGTTTGGATACAAGATTGATTTTATTGTGCATTTTGCGGCGGAAACCCATGTAGATCAAAGCATAAAAAGTGCTGAACCTTTTATACGATCCAATGTGCTGGGCACTTTTAATTTATTGGAGGAAGCGAGGCGCGCCGGCGTTCAAAAATTCGTGCACATTTCCACGGACGAAGTGTATGGCAGCATCCCTGCGGGAAAAGCGGGTGAAGATGCCCCGCTGGCCCCTTCCAATCCCTATTCGGCCTCCAAGGCTTCCTCGGATCTGCTTTGCTTGTCTTATTTTCATACCTACCATTTTCCGGTGGTCATCACCCGATGCACCAATAATTACGGGCCGAATCAATATCCGGAAAAATTGATTCCCCGTTTTATCCGGCGCTTGCTTCGCTCAGAACCGCTCCTCCTCTACGGTGACGGCAGGCAGGAACGGGACTGGCTTTATGTCGGCGATCATTGCCGGGCGATTGAGAAGGTGCGAAAAGCGGGAAAATGCGGGGAGATTTATCATATCGGCGCGGAACATACCGTAGCCAATCTGGAGGTGGCCCGGCGCTTATGCGAGCTGATGGGCAAATCCACTTCATTGATTCAATTTGTGGAAGATCGTCCCGGCCACGATTTCAGATACTCGCTTGATACCGATAAAATCAGGCGTGAATTGAATTGGGAGCCTTCTGTCCCGTTTCGGGAAGGATTGGAAAAAACCGTCAACTGGTATCTTTCTCATCCCGAATGGTGGGAGTCGATTGAACGGCGGAGAAGCGAAAGGGGGGATTAAGGGTGAAAGCGGTGGTGACCGGAGCCGGCGGGCAGCTGGGACAGGAGGTGATTCGGTGCCTGGAAAATGACAGCCGGATTCACGTTGCCGGCTTTACCCGACAGGAATGGGATGTGACCGAGCCGGATCAGACCGAACGTCTGTTAAATCGGGAGATGCCGGATGTCATCATCCATTGTGCCGCTTACACCCGGGTGGATGAGAGTGAGATCCATCCGGATGTGGCCTATGCAATCAATGGAGAAGCCACGCGCAATCTCGCCGCGGAGTGCGGCAGAAGAGGAATTCGTCTCATTTACATCAGCACCGATTACGTTTTTGACGGGAATCGAGAAGAGGGGTATACCGAATCCGATTTGCCCAACCCGCTCAATCATTATGGAAAAAGCAAGCGGTTGGGCGAAAAATGGACGATGGAGTATTGCCCTGACCATCTTATTTTGCGCACATCCTGGCTCTACGGCATCGGCGGGGCCAACTTTCCTCTTGCAATCATCCAAAAAGCGGAAGCAAAACAGTCGTTGGCCGTGGTTTGCGACCAGGTGGGTAGTCCCACCTATGCAGGTCATCTGGCGGAGAGGATCAAACAGTTTCTGTTTTCTTCAGCCCGGGGGATTTTTCATGTGGCCAATCGCGGCCAATGCTCCTGGTTTGACTTTGCCGTGGAGATCTGCCGGTTGGGCGGATACGATGTCAAAATCGAACCGATATCCTCCGAACAGTTAGCGCGCAAGGCGATTCGCCCTGCCTGTTCGGTACTTCGGTCAGAGAAAATGGAAAAATGGGGGATGCTCCCGATGCCTCACTGGAAAGAAGGGCTGGCACAATTCTTCGAGGAATGGAGGGAATTAAAGCCGTGATTGAAGGGGTTGTGTCGAAAAAGTTAAATAAATATTGCGACGACAGGGGAACATTTATGGAAATCGTGCGCGAGGATGAGGGCCTGCTGCGGAGGTTTGGTCAAGCATCGATGTCCATGACCTATCCCGGAGTGGTGAAAGCGTTTCATTATCATAAAGAGCAGGATGATCTTTGGTTCTTTCCCAGTGGAAACGCACAAGTGGTTTTGCACGATTTGCGGGAGGATTCCCCGACCTACAGGGAGACGGCCGTTTTCTACATGGGAGAGGAAAATCCGTCGATTTTGTTGATTCCATCCGGCGTTGCTCACGGTTATCGCGTGCTGGGAACGAAACCGGCCATTATCGTTTACTTTACGACCAAAGCATATTGTCCCGATCATCCCGATGAATATCGCTTGCCGTATGATGATCCTGCGATCGGCTTTGATTGGAAAACCAAGTTTCGCTGAGGGTGGGGAAGATGGAGGAGGCTAAACAAACGGTTTTGATCCTTTTATCATCCATTGCGCCCTCGTTTCAGCCCGCCCGTTTTCCAGTTATCCCGCCGTCGGGAGATAAAACCGTTCACTTCTCCGTGCATACCGCCGAAGAGATGGCGATGCGCTTCAGGGAATCCGAAGCGGGCTGTTTCCATTTGCACAACCCGCCCGAATCTGTTTTGCAGCTCTGCCGGGAACAATCATCTCCTGTAACGATTTCCTTTGATCGCCTGCCCGCACGCAAGGTTTTCCCCCTGCTTAAACTTTATGAAGTTCAAGTCCCGTCGCTTTCGTTTGGCACGATATTTCGCCGGAACGGGGTTCAAGCGAAGGTGGTTCATCCGCTGCCTCGTGCGATGCAAAGGGGAAAGACCGGCAGAAAGGCGGCGCGCAAACTGCTCCGCACCGGTGAACGTCTTTGCGTCTGGGTGGACGAAAATCTGGTTCCCGCTTCTTTCCGCTTGTCGTTATTTCAGGCACTGCAGGCAGCATTAAAGGAGAATGGCCGGTTTAAGGCGATATGGGTCACTGATCGCACTTCATTTGCCAAGAACCGGATTGTTTCCGTCCATTCCGGCCGGGTGAAGGAGAAAGCATTATGGCTGGCTGCCGATCTGTTGCTGACGGTTGGCGGATTTGGCCAGTCCCTGGCACCGCTCCATATTCAATCCTTGTACCAACGGATTCCCGTCATGACGGATGACACCGGGGATCACGGCGAATGGGTGAAACATCTTCATTCAGGAATATTGCTTGATAAAAAAAACATTTTCAGGGAATTGCGCCACTACTTTTGCCAACTGGCACGCAATCCGGGGCTGCTGGAGCAATTTCGGCAAAACGGGCATGATTTGGTGCAAAAAACAATTGGAGCGAAGTGGGATGCAAGCACAAAAACCGACCGCGAGTATCATTATTCCGAACAAAGATGAATGGAAAATGACTTGCCGCTGTCTTGAGGCGATCCGCAAGTTTACCAGGGAGAGCTGCGAAGTGATTCTGGTGGATAACGGTTCATCCAAAGTCCCTGAGGTGATCCGGCAGTATCCGTTTCTGCGCCTGATCCGAAATAATTGGAATCGTGGTTTTGCAGCCGCCATCAATCAGGGGCTGGAAAGGGCGAAGGGGGAGTATTTGGTTTGGCTCAATAACGATACGCTTCCGTCGTACCGCTGGCTGACTCAATTGCTCCATGTTTTGCGGAGCGATTCATCGATCGGTTTGGTGGGCCCGGTGTCCAACCGCGTGATCCCTGAACAAAAAATTGCCGTTTCGCTGCGATCGGTGGATAAAATTCTCCGCTTTTCCCGGCAGTTTAATCGGACTGACCCTGATCGCTGGCGGGACACGCTTCGCTTATCTGGTTTCTGCCTGGTTTATCCGCGGGAAGTCCTGCAAAAAGTGGGTTTGCTCGATGAGCGCTTTGGTCTGGGAACCTATGAGGATGATGATTATTGTTACCGCGTGCGCCAGGCAGGTTACCGGCTGGTGGTGGCAGGGGATACGTATGTTCACCATTTCGGAAGCACCAGTTTCAGAAAAAACGGCTATGATGAGTTTCGCAAAATTCTGGCGCAAAACCGGCGCTATTATATTGATAAGTGGCAGCGGATTCCCGAGGGGGAGGGATGACGGGGTGAAGATCGCTTATATTCCGTCCGCGGTCAAAAAGCCTTTTTCCGTGATTGATCAAGCCATTGTCTCTGCTTTAAAAAAAATGGAACACCAGCTGTTTTGGCTGAAGCCGGGAAGTTTGACAAAAGATTGGAAGCGGCGCCCCTTTGATCCCCGGCTGGTACTGGCCATGCTCGGTGAAAGGCTGGGCCCGGAAGAAACCGCCTGGATTCAGGATCTGTCCGTTCCCAAGGCGATCTGGTATACAGACGATCCTTATGCGATTGATTCCTCTTTGCAAACAGCCGGTGCATTTGACCTGATTTTTACCAATGAGAGCCAGGCTGTCCCCCTGTATAAACAGAAAACCAGGGCACAGGTATTTCACTTGCCGCTGGCCGCACCGCTCCAACTCTATTATCCCGAAAAGACGGTTCCCTCAGGCTATCGCAGTGATCTGGCGCTGGTGGGCTCTGCATTTCAAAATCGATTGCAGGGTGTGCGCAAGCTGTCTCCGTTTCTTTTCCGTTACAAAACCAGACTGGTCGGTCCTGGATGGTATCGCCTTCAGCACCTGCCCAACATTTCCGTCCGCCGGGGATGGGTGGAAGCGGACGAAGTACGAAGATATTACAACGGCGCGAAGATCGTTCTCAATATTCATCGCTCGTATGATGATCCGTATTTGCAAAAAAATACGCATCAGGTGAAGGCAGACACGCCGAATAACCGGGTGTTTGAGATTGCGGCATGCCGGGCGTTTCAATTGGTGGATGAAAGAAAAGATCTGGGCCGGCTATTTCAGCCCGGAAAGGAAATCATTACGTACCGGACGCTGGAAGAGCTGAAGGAAAAAATCGCTTTTTACCTCCCTCGGCCGCACTTGTGTCAAAAGATTGCCCACCGTGCTTTTGAACGAACGCGAAAAGAGCATCAGTATGAAAACCGCCTGCGACAAATACTGAAACTGGTGAGGTGAAATTTGCTTTGAATCGGCTGGCCGTTTTCATTCCTTAAACTTCCTCCATTCTGGGCGAAGGGCGTTTCAGAAGGGAGGTTTTTTTCATATATTAGTCCGAAACGGAGGTGAAGGGATGAGACAGACAGGCTTTACCTTGTGGCTGACGGGCCTCTCCGGGGCAGGAAAAACGACTGTTGCCCGACTGGTTGCCAATCATTTGCAACAAATGGAACAGATGAAAGTGCAACTGTTGGACGGGGATTTGCTCAGAGAAGTGATCAACAAAGATTTGGGCTTTTCACGGGAGGACCGTTTCCGCAATGTCGAGCGGGCTGCTTTTATCGCCCATCTGTTAAATACACATGGCGTGATCGTACTGGCATCCTTTATCACGCCATATCAGGAAATGCGGGATTATTGCCGCCAAAACATTGCCGAATATCTGGAGGTTTATGTGAAGTGCCCCCTTTCCCGTTGTATCAGCCGGGATGTCAAAGGATTGTACAAACGGGCGCTGGCCGGGGAAATCAAGCATTTCACCGGAGTGGATGATCCCTTTGAGGAACCGGACAATCCGGATCTGGTTTTGGAAACAGATCGGGAATCGCCGGAAGAAAGCAAGCATCGCGTCCTTGCTTTTTTGGAGCAGAAAGGATTGCTGGCGCGGATGGCGGGTGAGAGAGGATGACGGCCCGGCCCAAAGTTCTCGTCATCGGACTTGATTGCGCTGAGCCGTCGTTGGTATTTGACCGGTATTTCAATGTGCTTCCTCATTTGAAACGATTGATCAATACCGGCGTTTTCGCACGCATGAGAAGCAGCGACCCGCCGATCACCGTGCCGGCGTGGGCGGTGATGATGACGGGAAAAGATCCGGGGCAATTGGGGTTTTACGGTTTTCGCAACCGCAACAGCCATGACTATGACGATATCCATATTGTGGACAGCAGTTCGTTAAAGGAGCCGTGTGTCTGGGATATATTGGGGAAGAACGGGTATCAATCGATTGTCATCGGAGTTCCGCCGTCGTATCCGCCAAAACCGATCCACGGTCATTTGATCAGTTGTTTTTTAACACCGGAAAATGCAGAAACCTACACTTATCCGGCCTCACTGGCACGGGAGATCGAGGAACAAGTGGGAGAATATCGCTTCGATGTGAAAAATTTTCGCACCAGCCCGCGAGATGACTTGCTTGAACAGATCTACCAGATGACGGACACCCGTTTCAATACTGCCCGCTGGCTTATCAACAATAAACCCTGGGATTTTATGATGATGGTCGAAATGGGGGTCGACCGTATCCATCACGCTTTTTGGCAATACATGGACGATCGCCATGTGCTTTATCAAGAGTCCCCTTATCAAAATGCGATATTGGATTACTATCGTTTTGTCGATCAAAAGATCGGGGAACTTCTTGACCAGGTTCCGGAAGGGACGCGGATTTTTGTCGTCTCTGACCATGGGGCGAAACGGATGGACGGCGGCTTTTGCATCAATGAATGGCTGATCCGGGAAGGCTATTTGACATTAAGGAAACCCGTGCACAGACCGGCTGAGCTTTCTGCGGATCTCGTCGACTGGAGCAGGACGGTTGCCTGGGGTTACGGCGGCTATTACGGCCGGTTGTGTTTCAACGTCAAAGGCCGGGAGCCGCAAGGCATCATTCCTCCGGGAAAATTGCCCTCCCTGCGAAAAGAAATCGTGCAAAAGTTGAAAAAATTGACTGATGAAGAAGGAAATCCGCTTCACACCAAAGTGATCCGGCCGGAAAAACGCTATGTTGCCACCAAAAATATTCCTCCCGATCTGCTCATCTATTTTGGTGACCTTTACTGGCGTTCCGTCGGCAAAATTGGATTGGGCAAGGTTTATATCTATGAAAATGATACGGGACCGGATGGAGCCAACCATGATTATGAAGGCATTTTTATCATGACACAAAAAGGGAATGGAACGGGTTCGGCTGGCAGATTGGAAACGATCCGCATTACCGATGTGGCGCCTACCCTGCTCGCCCAATTCGGTCTGAAGCCGCTGCCGGGAATGCGCGGAAAAGCCGTGACGGTTTAGCCGGCCTGCAAAACTAACCAATGCCTATTCCCGTGGAACGACACCGAATTGGACAGTTACTCATATGCTAAGAAAAGGGAAACGACCTTAAAGGCAGGTGAGATGATGAAAATCGTCTTGATTGCCATCGATACGCTTAGAGCTGATCGTTTGGGATGCTACAACAACCGGAAACCGTCTCTCACTCCTCATCTGGATTCCCTGGCGAAACAGGGAGTTTTGTTTGAGAACATGATCGCGGAAAACAATGTAACCCGCAGTTCGTTCGTCACGATTATGACGGGAAAAAATCCGCATCAGCACGGGATTGTCAATATGAAGCACGTTCCGATTCCCGCGCGGTTGGTTCCGTTGGCGCAAATCTTGCAAAAACACGGTTATACGACCGCCGCAGTTGATTGCAATCACCGCATCACCGGCAAAAACAGCGCCTGGTTTAAAAAAGGATACCAAACGTATATCGATCCGGCGGAGGATAAGGAAACGCATTTGACTTTGCCCGCGCGGGAGGTCAGCCAAAAAGCGGTCGCATGGTTGAAAAAACACGCACATGAACCGGATTTTTTCCTGTTTTTACATTATTGGGACCCGCACTACCCCTATATGCCGGAACCGCCTTATGCCAAATGGGCTGAAAAGCATGCTGCCACGGTCTCGGAAGTGCGGAAGGAACCTTCCCTGAAAGCCGTGATGCGGGAACCACTGTGGAGTTTTATAAACAAATACAATAAAAGCGGTCTCCCGGCCAGCAGCATTCGCCAGCGCTATGATGGCAGCGTGAAGCAGGTGGATGACTCGATCGGAGATATTATCAAGGTGTTGTCAGAGACGGGGACGCTGGAAGAGACGTTGCTGATCGCAGTCGCTGACCATGGGGAAAGTTTGGGGGAACACCGGATCTACTTTGATCATCACGGATTGTACGAACCGACAATTCATGTTCCCTGCATCATTTCTTACCCGAAACGGCTGCCCAAGAATAAACGCATTACTCCTCTTTGTCAGCATGCGGATATATTCCCCACTGTTTTGCATCTGGCCGGGATCAGGAAGCCGAAAGGGATCGGCAGGATTGACGGGCGTTCACTGTTGCCGTTGATTCAGGGAAAAGTGAAGCAGATTCGCCCCTTTGTCGTTTCCTGTGAGGCCAACTGGCAGCTGAAGCGCTCGATCCGAACCTTGCGCTGGAAACTGATCCGCTCCTATGAGAAGGATGTTTACGGAAATCCGAAATGGGAATTGTATGATTTGAAAAAAGACCGGGGTGAAACAAAAAATGTGATCGCACAACATCCCCAGGTGGCGAAACAATTGAGGGGACAGATGGAGCGATGGGTGAAGCAAATGCTGCAAAAATACAGGCGCAAAGATCCGTTGGCACAAGGGGTAAAGGTCAAACTGCACCGCGCGACAGTGGCGGATGAAGAGAAAGTGAAACAGCGTTTAAGCGAACTCGGGTATTAAAAGGGAAGGAACCCATCTGCAAGATCAGGTGGGTTCCTTGTACATGGTGAGGAAAGTTTCCTTTCGCAAGGTGTTGATCCGTGTGTCAAGATCTGTTTGCCGGGGGATGACCCGATCGCGTCCGTATCTCTTTCACGTAGGCATCGCTGAAGCCGGCTTGATGGATTTGTTCTGCTTTCGCATCCGCATCGGGCCGTTTGTCATATATGCCGGCGTTTACATAATAAACGATTTGTCCATTTTCCTTCTTCTGATAGAGTCGGGAGTCGATTCCTTTTTCCTTCAACTGATTAACCCGGTTTTGCGCATCTTCCTGTTTATCAAATTTGCCGGCGATCACGACATACTTGACCGCAGGAATTTGTTCCTCCGGCGGCGGGGCAGGTGGCGGATCTTGTTCCTGGTCGTTGTCCGGATTTTTGGGTGGCGAGGCCTCAGGCGGTTTGGGGGCTTGCGGCTCTTTGTCCGAAAAAGGGGGATCCACATCGTCTTGTTTCGGCTGCGGTTTGGTCTCGTTTGGATCATCAATTGTTTTGTGCTTTGGCTTTTCTTCGGAAAATTTTATTTTTTTATGAGCGGCTTCTGCCACTTTTTGTGTGTCCTCATTATTGATAAACGGAGCGGCGATTACCCCGAGCTTACGGGGGTTGTTATCGGTGTTTACAAAGTTGAACCCCAAACAGAACAGCAGGATGATGACAAACAGGAGAGAACCGCTCAGCAACACTTTTCTCTCATTCTTCGCTTTGGCCGGCCGTTGCACCCCTGCACGGTCTGTCGAAGGAATTTCCGGCTGGTATGTGCCATGCAAAGCTTCCCGGAGGGCGTTTTTCATTTGGTCGGCTGATTGAAAACGGTGCTGCGGCTTTTTGGACAGCGCTTTATGTATGATGTGGCACAATGGGTCGGGCAACTGTGGATTGGTTGATTTTGGATCAGGAACAGGCTGCTGTATATGCTTCAATGCAATGGCCACAATTTCATCGGCATCAAACGGAACTTGTCCGGTCACCAGTTCATACAAAACCACGCCCAACGAATACAAGTCGGACATATAACTTACCTTATGACCGGATGCCTGTTCCGGAGAAAGATAATGGACGGAGCCGAGAACCGTTCCCGTTTTTGTATAGTGCGTCGTTGCACCGAGCAGGCGGGAGATGCCAAAATCCATGATCTTATAGCGGCCGTCCGGTGTGCTCATGATATTGTGAGGTTTTATGTCACGATGGATGATCCCGTGTTTGTGCGCATGAGATAATCCGTCACAGATCTGCATGGCGATTTTCATCGCTTCGGCAGCGGGAAGAGGGCCGCGCATCCGCAGGAGCTCGTCCAAGGTAAGCCCTTCGACAAATTCCATGACGATGTAATAAGTTTGTGCCTCCTGTCCCACGTCGTAGACATTGACAATATTGGGATGGGACATTTTTCCGGCCATTTGCGCCTCGCGTAAAAAACGGTTCACAAATCCTTCATCTTTGCTTAATTGGTCATTTAATACTTTAACGGCCACGTGCCGGTTCAAAAGCACGTCCTTAGCTTTGTAAACACTTGCCATGCCACCGTCGCCCAGGTGTTGAAGGATTTCATACCTTCCACCCAACTGCTTTCCTTCCAAATGGCATCACCTTTTTCTTAAATAGCTTACACCTCTACATTATACATAAACTGTTTGAAAAATATATAATTTTGCGACTCGATTTTCTAAATAGTAAAAAATTTGTCAGCGAAATTCATTTTGTTAATAAAATTATATAGATTAAGAATGCGACAATTCGCGATACAGGTAATCCTTGGATTCAGGTGGGATCGTATCAGGCATCCGGGTGGCAGCGTGTTTTAAAAACGAAAACCAGCCGGACAGTCCCGAAGGAAATCGGCTGGTTTTCTGTGGAAATGCATTGCGGGCCGGACGAGGAAAGTTAAGGTTGGAACTCGCTTAAATGATTGCGTCGGAGCTGATCTTTTTCTTCGTCCGATTTACTATAGTCAAAATGATAGATGGCGCCTTCCCAATCGCCATACATCGGATTGGGGAAGATGATCAACTTGTCGCCAAACTGGCTTTTCATTTGCTCCACCATCGCGTTTCTTTCGGTCAGCTCCTTTCCTTCAAAACCGCTGAAATCGCTCAGGTTGTCGCCAAAGAACAACAGGATCTGATGATTTTTGGCAACTTGCTGCCGTCTGTTTTCTTTCCCTTTCTCTTCCGGCTGTTGCAACAGAACGTGATCAGGCGTCGCTTGCGGGGCGCCGATGAGTTGAAGATTTTTGATCGTCGCCTCTTTCTGCGATTCTTTCCGGTTGGAAATATAGTAAATATCAACGCCTTTTTTGTCGGCATGGTTGAGAAAATCAATTGCACCCGGCAGTGCTTTTGCTTTGGCACTGGCAACCCATTTGTCCCATTGGTCGGGATATTCTTTATTCTCTTTTGCCGTATACGCCTGGTAGGGGCTGTTGTCGAATACCGTCTCGTCCAAATCCAGGACGACAGCCGGCTTTTTCTCTGTCCCTTTGTCCAGAGCCTGATCCAATCTCATCGTTCCGATATTGTAACCCTGGTAATACAGCGCTTTTGCTTCCCCGGAAGTCTGAAACCACAGGTCGGATAACAACTGTTGGCTGCTGATTGTCGCCGCCGGTTTAGCCTTGGGGGGAGTTGCGGATTGTGCAGGAAGGGAAGAGTTGCAGGCGGTCAGACCAAGTGCCAGAAAGGCGGCCATCGCGGTAATGAGCTGTTTCATGCTGATCATGTTGACCTCCTTCACAAGTTGGGCGTCTTTTTTATATATTGAATTTCTTCTCTTTATTATAGGATACTTGTGAATATTAGCATAAGATGATAGGAGACACCAAGAGAGATTTCTGGATCTCTGCCCCGGCCGCGAATTACAAGCAAGAAGGGGAACCCCTGGACAAAAGAGGATTTTCAAGGATGGAGCGCACTTTTTGAGTGGCGGGAAAATAAAATGATGTTAGCTTATGAGATAGAAAGGAAAGGGACGAAGATGAATGCGCCTTTTCTATATTTCTTCGGGATGTGGGTTTTCATTCCAGAATCATTTGTCCGATGAGGATCAAAACATCATTCAAGCTTTTCGCCAGATGGAAAAAAGCCTCCCCAATTTCCGTTTCTCTTCCTTTTTGCTGCGTCGTGAGCATCCTTCATTGCTTTTTTCACGGATTCGCAATTTCCGGCCTGATGTGATTTTATCCTTCCGGGGAGCGAATCTGCCTGCGTCAGTAGTCACCCGGTTGCGCTCATACCGCATTCCGATCGGAGTCTGGGTGGTGGATGATCCCTACCGGTTAAAGACACATGAACAGTTGGTAAAGCCTTATCATTTTGTGGTGACTCAGGACAGCAACAGCGTCCGGTTTTATCGAAACAGAGGGAAACCGGCAGTTCACCTCCCGCTGGCCGTAAATCCGGACAAATATTGCCCGCAGGAAGTCCCGGAAAAATATCGGTCCGACATCTGTTTTGTCGGCAGCGCTTTCCCTGTCCGCATCCACTTTTTCGATACATTGACACCGCTGTTGCTGCGGCACAAAACGGTGATCATCGGACAGTGGTGGGAGAAATTGAAAAACTACGACAAACTGAAAGCCTGTATCCATAACCGGCCGATTCCCCCTTCGGAAGTCGTCAAATATTACAATGGTGCAAAAATTGTACTTAATATACATCGCACATCCAATGACCGTCAGGATAATCCGTTAAACATCCCGGCGCACACTCCCAACAACCGCACGTTTGAAATCGCGGCCTGCCGGGCCTTCCAACTGGCCACATGGCGCGAGGACATGCAGAAGTTATACGATCCCCAAACGGAAATGGCTACATTCCGCGGATTAAATGATTTACGGAAAAAAATCCGCTATTACCTGCACCATGATGAAGAGAGAGAGGAGATGGCGGCCAACGCATACCGCCGTACACTGAAGGATCACACCTATGTGATGCGGTTGAAATTCCTGCTCCATCTGTTGCGAAACCATCCGCAATTAAAAGGGATCCGTTCGAAGCCGGCGCGTCTGTGAAATCGGCTTGAACATAAGTTGTGATTGCAGCCGGAAGCCGTTTGTGGCGGGCAGATCAAATAATAAGGATGAGAATGGGACCGGCACTGTGTTAATATGGGAAACGAGGCAATCGTGGCACCTTGATCCAGGTAAAAGAAGGAGGAGAAAACATTGCACCAATATTTGGGGCACATCGGTTCCTTTCCGATCCGTTCCTACAGCATCCTGTTTTTGCTGGCGATTTTGCTCGGCCTCGGCGTGACGGTGACCCTGGCCAAACTGCAAAAAAAGGATCATCTAATCGAGCCATTGCTTGATATGATTGTTCCGGTTCTGTTCGGCGCGATCATCGGGTCGCGATTTTGGCATGTTTTCCTGTTTGACTGGGGCTATTATAAAAATAATTTATGGGAGATTCCGGCCATCTGGCATGGAGGCTTGTCGATTCAGGGCGGTGTTGTCGGGGCGCTTCTGGTCGGCCTCTGGTATGTGCGCAAGCATCAGCTTTCTTTCTGGGAATTGGCTGATTTGTGCGCTCCGGGGCTCATTCTGGGCCAGAGCATCGGCCGGGACGCCAACCTGATGAATGGAGATGCCTTTGGCGACCCGACCGGGGGAGACTTCGGGCTGGTTTATCCCGAGGGGACCGTGGCCCGGGCTACTTACGGGGATCAGCCGCTATGGCCGGCCGAAGTGTGGGAAGGGCAGATGGATGTGATCATCTTCGCCCTGCTTCTCATCCTCATGCAGAAGAAGATGCCCAAAGGTTATCTTTTCCTCCTATACAGCATCTTGTACAATGCCGGCCGTTTTTGTCTGGAAATGCTGCGGGGGGATTCGCCGCGCTATCTTTTTCACTGGACAGCGGCGCAATGGACGGCGGCCATCGTCATTCTCATTTCCATTCTGGCGGGAATTTACCTCGCTTTGGCCAGCCGCAGGAAAGCGGAAAACAATTAATCGCGATAAAAAGGCGAAACGCAGGTGCACCCCTGTGTTTCGCTTTTTGTTTTTTATCCTAATAACTGCGCAAGGTCAGCTGATTCCGCCGGTAAAGCTCTTCGACAAATGCCCGCGTTTTGGCAAAGGCTTCTTCGGGCGTATCGACGACTTCGGCGATATAAGCTTCATCCGGCAACCGGTCATCCACACCGGGGATTTTGATTCGGTCACCATAGCTGTTTATTGTGCCGAACTCCCGCATGTGGTCGACTAAACGGAAGAGCGGTTCCCAATATTCCCGGTGGACAAAAATCACTTTTGTCCGGTGTCTTCTCAGATGTTTGGTGGAGATTTTGGACAAGGTTTCAAACACTTCCCAAGCAGTGCCGTAGCCGCCTGGCCAGAACAGGATCACGTGGGAGTAATTGATCAGGACCCCTTCGCGGATGGAGAAATTGTTCATTCTGAGCCGTTGATTGGAGTAAATGGAATAACTGTCGCGCAGGTTGAAAAAATTGTCATAGCCAAACTGACAGTCAATCCCGATGACATGCGCGTTCTGGCTTCTCGCTCCCTCTGCGACAGCCTGCATGATGCCGGGGCCTCCTCCCGTACAGACAGGCACATAGCAACCACCTAACGCTTTCTCTTGTTCCGTCGCCGCATACCTGCCCCACAATTCGCCGAACTTTTTGGCCGAATACCAATAGGAGGCGCTTTTTTCCTTGATCTTCCGATGCCGGTCCATTCTGACTTGCAGCCGGCCCAGTTTGTCTTGCAGAAGTTGCCGGCTGAATTCGTCCTGCTCATTTTCCAGCGCCGATTTCCAGTTGTTCCCGTGCTGGCCCAGGATCTCCAGACTGGTGTCGATTTTTTCGTGAGATGAAATGCTGGCCGATCCCATGACAGTCACAACCCCGTACTTGGCCTCGTAATCAAACAACAGCCCGGCGGCATAGATATCCGCCACGCTGTCTTCATTGCTCAGGGCACGGTCATTGGGCACATAGGAGACTTTGCTGCCGGCGACAGAGAAAGAAGCGATGCACGGGGCCGCGGAATAATCTTTCCATCTGAGAATAAATCCGTCTTCATCGATATTGTAAGCATCAACCTGACCGTTTTGGCTGATGTTGCTGAGAGATAGGCTGTAGCTGTTTGTTTTCAGCGGGTCGGCCAAATTTTTTGCAAATTTGATTCGTTCTTCAAATCTGATTTTGGCGTGAGGCCCCGAAGTTTTTTCGATCCACCATCCCGTTCCGGAGCTGATCCATGTTCCTGTGGCCGGTTCAAAAAAGACGGTGCCGTGAAGTTCGATCTCATTTTTCACAGGAAAAACACCCTCACTTTAGCCGATTTTGATTTTTTCAAGGGGTGAGAAATTACGTGACAGCTGAACCTTAAGTTTTCCGTTGTACTATGATGGCCGAAGTGAGAAAAAATATACCGGCACCGGTGCATCTTTGACGGAAGCCGCTCACAGGTCATCTCTTCTTCAACGGATTAACCGGCAACAATGTTTAACCGTTCTTTTCCTCCGTAAACATTCCACCAGGCGACGGCATTTTTTTGCAACACGTCATTCAGCTTCTGCACTCTTTTTACTCCCACGTTTAACAGCCATTCCCGCAGGGCTGCTTCCCCATGGCGGGCGTAGACGGGAATGCCGTCTTGCCAGGAGGCGCGGCCGCAGAGAACACCGGAGAAGGGAATCTGTGCTTCACCGGCGAACTCAAGGGTTTCGATAAAAACTTCATCCGTCACCCCGCCGCTTAAAAAGATAAAAGGCACTTCGGCGGCTGCGGCGGCTTCCTGCATCAGTGTTTTCGCTTCTTCCAGAGTGTATGCGACGGGATGGCCTTCGTTCGCTTTCAGTCCTTTCACATAGTGGACATTTACGGGCACTTCCACTTTCAAGACATCGATATGGTATGCCGGCCGTGAAAATTCCTTCATCATTTTCCTTACATTGTGCGGGCGGACTTTGGCAAATTCGATGCCCTTGCTGTCGGGAATGTGCCGGGAGTAACATAACGGTTCCAAAAAGAACGGAAGATTTAACGCTTTGCACTCCAGGCCCACCCGTTCAATCAGCGCCTGCTTGACGGTGTTGATTTCTTCCCGGTCATCGGGATCATAGTAAACGAGCAGTTTTACCGCCTGTGCTCCTCTCTGTTTTAAGCGCAGAACCGACCACTCGGGGAGCAGATCGGGCATGCGGTTTTCGTCTTCTGCGCTGTACCCGGTTTGCTCGTAAGCCATGATCAGTCCTGCATTGTCAGCGCGCTGTTTCGCGGCCGGCCATCCGTATTCGGGATCGAGCAGGATGCTGCTCGCATGGGGAGAAAGGATTTCCGAGACCAAGGTTTTAAAGGCAATGAGCTGTTTTTCCGTTACCTCGTTTTGACTGTACTGAGCCAGTGCCTTTTTCAGTGATCCGCGTTGATCCATCGCCGTAGCCGTAATAATTCCCCGTTCATTGGCCAGTGAGCAGAGCAAGGAAAACTTTTCTTCGGTCATCAGGCGACCCATCGCGTTCCCTCCCGATCGGGCTATTATTCAATAAATTAAGAATTGATCGTTAATTATCAATATATTATTAATGTAATATACAGAGGAAAATTTTGCAAAGATATCCATCCTTGCGAGGTGAATGCATTGATTCGCATCGTCTGTCCAAATCCCGCTCTCGATCGGACGATTCTGTTGCCGGAATTGTGCTATGATGAGGTAAACCGGGCCACCGATTTCCGTGTTGTTCCCGGAGGAAAAGGGTTAAATGTGGCCCGTGCCTGCCGCCATTTTCAGATGGCTGTGGCGATCTACGGATTTGTTGGGGGAATGGCGGGAGAGCTGGTGCAGGAAGGTTGCCGGATGCCGGGAATTTTCAACCGTTTGACCAAAATCAAAGGGGAAACGAGAATTTGCAGCATCTTCGTAGAACAGAAAAACGGCCGGGTTACCGTCGTCAATGAACCCGGGCCGGAAGTGAGCGGGGAGGAACAAAGCGACTTGAAACAGAAGCTTTATTCCGACATCCGCGAAGGTGACATCGTGATCTTTTCCGGAAGCCTTCCCGGCGGTGTTTCCAGTTCCTTTTATGCCGAACTGGCCAGACAATTGACGGAAAAATCCGTAAAAATTATTGTGGATACGAGCGGAAAGGCGCTTCAAGAGGCGATGCGGGTAAATCCGTGGTTCGTCAAGCCCAATTTGGAAGAGTTTCAAGAACTGACGGGAGTGGCTGAAAATGCGGATCTCCGGACGATATTGCAGGAAATGAAAAACTGGATAAATCAAGGCGTGAAACACATGGTAGTGACATTGGGAAAAGAAGGTCTGCTCTACGCCGGTCAAACGGAGTGCTTTTTCCTGAAATCCCCGCGGGTCGCGGCCGTTAACCCCATTGCCTGCGGCGATACGTTGTTGGGCGGATTTGTTTCGCGGTATGTGCAAACAAAGAGAATCAGGCCTTCTTTGCAACTGGGGGTTGCTTGTGCCGCGGCCAACGCCATGAATCCGTACCCGGGGATTCCGGACGATGCGGATCTGAATGCTCTCACCGGACTTGTCGAAGCGGAGGAGATGGATTGATTGGCATAAAAACAAAAACCCCCGTCTCCCCGGAAGGACGGAGGTTTGCCAGAAGTCAGGCCTGCACTTTTTTCTTTCTTCCAAGCGGCAGGTTCGTCAAGAGAAGAATGCTGAAAATAATCAAACAAAGTCCGAAGCAGGTGGCCAGTCCGATTCGTTCCCGGAGGAAGATCGCTCCCCAGATGCAGCCGAAGATCGGAACGAGAAAGGTAACATACAAGGTCTGGGTCGGACCAACCTCTTTTAACAGCCGGAAATAGAGCAAGTACGCAAAGGCGGTGGAAAGGAGGGCCAATCCCAGGACGGACCAGATGACGGCCATCGATGGAATCTGCCCGGGTATGGTAAAACAGGCAAAAGGCAAGATGGCCACGGCAGAACCGAACATCTGGCCGATGGAGAGTTCCAGAGGGGTGGCGTTGAAATTTTTCTTGGCATAAATGGAACCGATCCCGTAAAAACAAGCGGCCATCAAGGAACTGACGATCGCGACAACGGTTTGCCAGTGAAGCTGGATCGTTGTCCAGCCCACCAAAACGATGACGCCGATAAAACCGGTAATAAGGCCGAGGATTTTTCTTGCGTTTAACGGTTCTTTAATCCAGATGCGGGCGATCACCGCAGAAAACAACGGGGTGGTTGCATTGAGAATGGCCGCGAACGAAGCGGGCAGGTATACTTCAGAAAACGAAATCAGCACAAACGGAATCGCCGCATTTACCGCTCCCAGAGCAATATATTTTTTCCAGCTGCCGATAAATCCAAGCCCTTTTTTAATGACCAGACCGTAGAGGAACAGGGCCAGAAAAGCGAATCCAAGGCGGAGGGCAACAAGGAATATCGGGCCGATCACCGGTGCAGCAATCCGCATGAATAAAAAGGAAGCCCCCCACAAAGCGGCCAGAGAGAATAAAAGGGACAGATTTCGCCAATTCATAGTCGCTCGAACCTTTCTGTTTCCAAATGGAATTTCTTATAAAAATAGTTTAATAGAAAATATGATGGATATAAAATAAAAGTTTTTCATATGCAAAGGAGCTGGGAGCATGAAACAGGAAAAGCAGCGGGGAGAATGGCAAGATCGTGATACAGCGTTATTTCTGCGATACGGGCATATTTTTGTTCCCGAGCGTGAAGAATGGGGCCGTACTTTCACGGACCTGATTCCCTTCGAAAGAGATGAATCTTTCGTCGCGGTGGAGATCGGGGCCGGAGGCGGATGGTTAAGTGAAACCATTCTGACTCAGTACCCGAACAGCAAAGTGATAGCCCTCGACGGTTCTCAGCAGATGATCCGGCATGCCCGCCGGCGTTTGCAATCTTTCGGGGATCGCGTTGAATTCCGGCTCTTTAATCTCTTTGATTACGAGTGGTACCGGATGTTTGATGAAAAGATCCATTGTTTTGTCAGCAGCTTGGTGATCCATCATCTGGACGGAGAGCAAAAGCGAGCGTTATTTAAAGGGTTATATTCGGTTTTGGAGCCGGGCGGCGCTTTGCTCATAGCCGACATCATGAAAGAAACAAGTGAATATGCGCGGATTCATATGGGACGGGCTTGGGATGAGGAGACCGCCCGCCGCTCCCTGGATTTTGAGGGGAATTTGCAGGCATTTAACCAGTTTCAGAAAGAGAAGTGGAATTTATTTCATTATCCGGATCCGGCGGTGGATAAACCATCCACGTTGCCGGAACAGCTCGGTTGGCTGCAAGAGGCCGGTTTTACGGGAGTCGATGCTTTTTGGGTGAAAGCCGGACATGCTTTGTTCGGAGGGTATAAAAGGGGAGAAAAATAATACAGCGCTTGTCGATGCAGCGGGTAAATCCCTTCATTTGCACGGGGTTTACCCGCTGCATCGCTCTTGCTGGGCTTATCTGAAATGGCCCAAAGCGTGTTCGTCATGGTGGAAGTCGGAACCGCCCGTCACGATTAAATCATGTTGCTCTGCCATTTGCAAAAATTTTTTGGCTTCTCTTTTGCCATGCTGGCGGTGCCATACTTCGATCCCGTCGATCCCCATCAAGATAATTTCTTCAATGAGCTCATGGTTTTTCAGGTATCCAGGATGAGCCAGAACGGCGACCCCTCCTGCTTCGCGGATCATTCGGATGCCTTCGGGGAGCGGGAGTTCTTTTTTGCTGACATCGGCGGGTTTGCCATCGCCAAGATAGTGATTAAACACTTCTTTTGTATCATAGGCATAACCTTTGACCACGATGGCTTGGGCGATGTGCGGTCTGGCGATGATGCCGTTCCCGCTGATTTTTTTTACATCTTCCAGGGTGATCGGCATGCCCAGACGGCAAAACTTTTCGATGATTTTCTTGGCGCGTTCTTCCCGGTTTTCGCGAAATTCGGCCAAACGCGAGTGAAGCAGATCCAGATCGCGGATGTTATAACCTAAAATATCGATGCTCAGGCTTTGCCAGCGGGTGGATATCTCCACCCCGGGAATTACCGTCAAATCATAAGCCGGAGCCAGGCTGATCGCTTCACGGAGGCCGTCCAGCGTATCGTGATCGGTGATGGAAATCGTTTTTAACCCGACTTTGGTCGCGAGATCAAGGATTTCTGCCGGCCGGTAACGCCCGTCTGATGCGGTGGTATGAATATGCAGATCAAAAGTTCCCAATGGCAAATCATTCAGGATCTTCATTGTCAAAACTCCCTTGCGTGGATTAATGCATTATATGGAAATGAAATGGAAGGGTATAGGCCAAAGGAAAACAGGTATGTTGATGCAAATCAACTTCCGAAAGAAAAAAGAAGGTGTTTTTATCACGGGCGAAAAATATTTACTTTGCTGGAATCTTTTTCAAAACAGAAACGGTTGGCCCAAGCTCAGGCCAACTCGCATTACATATGGCAATACCCGGCTGTTTTGAAGATTAAACCGTAATCTTCTGAAAAGGAAAGGAAAATGGAACATGACGGTAAAAATGAGAGAAGCGCTTCCGGGACATTTATTGTACGATTTGTACGATGATGCGGAGATGACGATCCATTATCTGATTGATTCCTATGAGGAATGGAAGCAGAACTGGCGGCAGGTTCCGCTTAAAGTGACGGAAGCGCTGGAGGCGGTCGGGGCCAGATTCAGGCATGACCAGCATTTGATTGAGAAGCGCAGGCGGGAGATATTAATGGAACTGAAGCAACATTTTCCTGAAGTCTGGCAATATTTCCACCCGAACGGCGAATTCAGCCGCTACCATTGGGATTATGCCCGCTCTGCCTTTTGGTGCCGCCTCCGTTTCAAGCAGATAGGATCAGCAGGGGAAGAGGGCGATTTGGAATATTAATGAGGCAAAATCCGGTCAGGATGAGTATAAATATTGCATTTGCGGTTTCGCATAAATCCGACGGTCGTAATTCCCAGCTCATCAGCCAGGGTGAGCGCCAAATCGGTGGGGGCGGATTTGGACAACAGGATGCCGACGCCGATTTTGGCTGCTTTTAACAGGATTTCCGATGAAATGCGCCCGCTGAAAGCCGCCAGCTTATCATGAAGCGGAATCGGGGAGCGCAGCCAGTGGCCGTAAAGTTTATCCAGTGCATTGTGCCGCCCGATGTCCGTACGCATGGCAAGAATCTGACTGCGGTCGCACAATGCGGCATTATGAACTCCGCCGGTCTGTCGAAAGCAATTGGACCGGCTGTGCATCATCTCCATCAGCTGAAAGCATTCGTCCAGCGTAACGACCGCCCGGCTGGTTACGGTTTTTGCCGTTTTCACGTCGTTGTGAAAATAAAAGGATTGTCTGCTCTTGCCGCAACAGGAGCCGATAAAGCGTTTGGAATAAAATTCTCGGGCTTGAGGGGATGGATTCCTCGTTTCCGCATAAGCAAACCCGCCTTTGTAATCGAGTGAAAGTGCTTTGAGATCGGATGAAGCCCGAATCACACCCTCGGCGGCGAGGAATCCGTACACGAGATCTTCCACATCGACCGGACTGCAGACGATGGTGGCAAATTCAATTCCATTCAGCATGATGGTCAGCGGATATTCCACGACAATATCATCTTCCACAGGTTCCAGCTCTGATTCATGGCAGCGAATCACCGGACGGCGGATCGATTGCTCCATAACCATACGCCCCTTTATAAAAGTTGAATCGTTTGAGAAATAAAATATCTCGTTTTATAATGATTATATCGTATCTCTAATGAAATTTTTCAGTTGGGAAAAACCTTAGTCTTTTGACAACCGGAAATTAAATGATGAGACATTTCAGGAAAAAGAGGGGAGAACAGTGGGGGAGACAAAACATACCGGGCCGGTCAAGCTGCCGAAATGGCCTGATCCCAAATTGTGGGTCAGCCCGATGCCTTTTGGATTGGGAAAGCTGAAACCGCACCATTTGCGGGATACGCTGAAAGTGGTTTGGGAAAATCGCGACCAGCTGGAGTTTGCGGCGCGCATTTTGACTAAGGGCGTCTGCGACGGGTGTGCGCTGGGAGTGGCCGGCTTGAGAGATCAGACATTGGCCGGCATGCATCTGTGTACAACGCGTTTAAATCTGCTGCGACTCAATACGATGCCGGCGATCCGGCCCGATGTCCTTCATCGCGATATTGACGAACTACGTAAGTTGGACAGTACGGCGCTGCGAAAGCTGGGAAGAATTCCTTATCCGCTGCTCCGTTTAAAAGGGGAGCGTTCGTTTCGGAGGATCAGCTGGGATGAAGCATTACGGTACATCGCGGCGAAGGTGAAGGCGATTGATCCGAAGCAGATGGCGTTTTATTTGACCTCACGGGGGATTCCCAACGAAACTTATTATGTTGCCGCCAAAGTCGCCCGTTTTTTGGGCACCAACAACATTGACAACGCTTCTCGGATTTGTCACTCTCCTTCCAAGACAGCCCTGAAGCGGTCACTCGGAATCGGGGCATCCAGCTGCAGCTACAAGGATTGGATCGGGACGGATGTGCTCGTCTTCTGGGGGAGCGTTGCGGCCAATAATCAACCGGTCTCAACCAAATACATGTACGCTGCCAAACGAAAAGGGACCAAAATCATCGTGATTAACCCTTATCACGAACCGGCGATGGATCAATACTGGATTCCGTCGATTCCTGATTCCGCCCTGTTTGGGACAAAAATTGCGGATGATTTTTACCAGGTCAACATCGGCGGCGATATTGCCTTTATGAACGGCGTGATAAAGCATTGGTTTGAAATGGAAGAAAAAAATCCCGGCTCTGCGATCCGGCATGATTTTGTGCGCGAGCATGTGAACGGTCTGCCGGAATTGAAACAGCATGTACAGCAATACAGCTGGGAAGTGCTGGAGGAGTCGTCCGGATTGACGCGCGAACGGATGAAAGAGTTTGCCGAATTGTTGGCCAAAGCGGACTCCGCTGTTTTTGTCTGGTCGATGGGACTGACGCAACACCGCTTCGGTACCGATAATGTTTCCCAAGTCGTCAATTTGGCTCTGCTGCGCGGGTTTATCGGCCGGGAACACTGCGGGGTGATGCCGATCCGGGGCCATTCCGGCGTGCAGGGGTCAGGTGAGATGGGAGCCGATCCCTTCAGTTTGCCCGGCGGCGATTTCTCCGATGAAAACGTGGCCAGAATCGAACGGATCTGGGGGTTTCCGCTCCCGCGCTGGCAGGGGGATATCGTGGGGATATCATTGGAAAATGCGCTGTTGCCGGAGGATCATCAGCGAAAGCTGAAGCTTTTTTATACCTCCGGTGGCAATTTCCTGGAAACGATGCCGGACCCCGATTTTATGAGAAAGTGTTTGGAGAATATCGAAGTCCGCGTGCATCAGGATATTATTTTGAACACCTCCACTTTGACCGATGCCAAAGAAGCGGTTCTTGTTTTGCCGGCGATGACCCGGTATGAGATTCCGGGCGGGGTGACATCTACATCGACGGAACGGATGGTTTATTTTTCTCCGGAAATTGAAGGGCCCCGAATTGAAGAAGCGAGGCCGGAGTGGGAAATTTACCGGGATCTGGCGGCGCTTGTCCGTCCGGAGCAGAAGCGGCTGATTTGGTTTGAGACGACTTCGCAGATTCGGGAGGAGATCGCCAAGGCGGCGCCCGATTATGAGGGGATTCAAAACCTCCGGAAGCAGGGCGATGTCTTTCAGTGGGGCGGAGCCTGGCTGTGCGAGGGAGGAGAATGTCCCACCCCCGACGGACGCGGCCGATTGATTCCGATCGAATTGCCGGAGCGTAGAAAGGAGGAGGGACAGTTTTATGTCACTTCACGCCGGGGGAAACAGTTTAACTCCATGATTTATAACACGAGGGATCCTTTTAACGATGCTGATCGCTACGATGTTTTGATGAACCCCGACGATGCCGGAAGCCTTGGCATTGCGGAGGGAGAAGCGGTTGTCGTCCACAACGCGTATGGAATATTTCACGGACGGGCCAAATTTGCGCGAATCAAGGCGGGAAATCTTGAAGTGCACTGGCCTGAAGGAAATGTGCTTTTTCCCAAGGGCGTTTACGAAAAGTTTGCCGGCATCCCCGAATACAACGCGGCCGCTGTTTTGGAAAAGGCGGAAACGTTCCATGCGCATAAAGACCGAAAGTATATCAAAAAGCGGATCAAAGAATTGGACCTGGAGATTACATAGCGATCCGCTTTTCATCTGAGACGTTTCCGATTTGACAATTGATGCAATCGAATTTAGAATAAAAGCAATAAATAATGTGGAAAGGAACGGTACTTCGAGCGATGGACAACTAATTCTGCTTGGTTGAAGCGAAATTTCATTTGCAGAAATTTGCTTTCCGGAGCAGGATTCGTATGCCCATAGTTCGATGTGCCTTTTTTTGTGCCATATGTCAACGCCTTAAAACCTTGTGTTTTTTGGCGTATTTGGGATACGAATGCCTCTCTGGAAATAGGGAGGTTTTTTTGTGTTTGTATTGGAGACTTATCAACTGAAAAAGTGGGTGGCGGATCGTTTGCTTTTCTCCCTGGAGCGCTTGCAGATTAAAGCAGGGCAAAAAATAGGGGTTGTCGGGGTCAATGGTGCGGGCAAAACCACTTTGCTCCGGGTTTTGTCCGGGGAGTTGCCACCCGACGAGGGCAAGGTGTTGTCCCAGGGGACGACGGGCTGGATTCGGCAAATGGAGGAACAGGAGCGTTTGGAGGATGGCCCATCTGCTTTGAGCGGCGGGGAACGGACAAGGCGAAAGGTGATCCGTGCACTGGCGGAGAAACCGGAGCTCCTTTTTGCCGATGAACTGACCAGCCATCTGGATACAGAGTCGGTGGAATGGCTGGAAAAAGAACTGATCAAATATCCGGGAGCCGTTCTCCTGATTTCCCACGACCGCGCTTTGCTGGATGCGGTTTGCACCAAAATCATCGAGGTGGAAAACGGAAAGGTTCGTCTGTATCACGGAAACTACAGCGAATATCGTCGGCAGAAGGAAGAGGAGCTGGAACGTGCCCGTTTTGAATATGAACAGTATGTGGCAGAAAAAAAGAGGCTGACGAAGGTGGTTGCTGAGAAGAAGCAGAAAGCCCGTTCGATGGAAAAGCCGCCCAAGGGAATGAGCGCGTCTGAGGCAAGATTGATATCCAACAAAGGAAAGGCGAATTCAGCCAGGGCAAAGATGGAAAAACAAGCGAAAGCGATCGAGTCCCGGATCGAGAAACTTGCCAAAAAGGAAAAGCCGGTGGAACTGCCGACGGTTCAGTTCGATTTAAATGTTTATCGTCCCATTAAAGGGAAAAATGCGCTCAGGATTGAAAACATGAGCAAACGCTTTGAGAAAAAAGTGTTGTTTCACCAGCTTACCTGTACCATTCCCAACGGCAAGAAAGTGGCTGTTCTGGGCAAAAACGGGGTTGGCAAATCCACCCTGCTTCAGATGATTGCATCTGGGGCAGACGGGGTTCACCTTCCTCCTTCGGCGAAAATCGGCTACTTCCATCAACAATTGGCCAATCTCGATGAAACGAAGTCAATTCTCGACAATGTGAGAGAGAGCAGCCCTTATTCTGAACAGCTGATTCGCACTGTTCTGGCACGTCTTTTGTTTCAGCGCGAAGCAGTTTATAAAACGGTTGGTGTGCTGAGCGGGGGAGAAAAGGTAAAAGTGGCACTGGCCAAGGTGTTTTTAAGCGATGCAAATCTGTTGTTGCTCGATGAACCGACCAACTTTTTGGATATCTTCACCCGTGAACAGCTGGAAACGGTTTTGCAGGCTTATCCGGGAACCATCCTCTTTGCCTCCCACGACCGTCAATTGATCCGGAAGCTGGCCGACCACATGCTGATTCTGCGCAATGGAAAAGCGATGTACGTTGCCGAGGGATACGACGAATATCAAACCCGTCTGAATCGGAAGTCACTCCATTCCGAACAAAGCCTGAAAGAGCGTCTGCTAAAGGTGGAAACGGAGTTGACGCAGATCCTGGGCCGCTTGTCCATGCCGCAAAAGGAGGATGACGTGGAACAGCTCGAACAGCGGTACCAGGCGCTGCTAAAAGAAGTGAAGCAACTGCGGGAAATGAAATCGTAAAATGAAAAGAGAAATGAAAGGAGCAGAAGTGAATCATTTCTGCTCCCCATCTTCATCAACCGGCAGAAAGCGGAAGATCAGGAGGCTTAAAATGTGGTCAGGCTATTTCTCCATCCCGGCAGGAATTTTACTTATTTTGTATAAAATGTAAATAAAACGGAAATTCACAGCCGGGAGGGGAATAGCGTCATGTCGTATGACAACAGAGAAAAAAAGAAACGGGATACAGGGACAACCAAGGTGATTTCGAAATTTTCGAATGTTCCGGAGGACTATGTCAGAGAGCGTTTGACCAAAGAAAAAAGAGAGTGGATTTTCTCGAAAATAAGGGATTTTTTAAAAGAATTTTATCGAAAACAGGAAAGCAAGTGAAAAGCGGCTTTTCCGGAATCCGGTCACCCCGGTCGGATGTGACAATGGCAAGGCATGAAGCAAAGAAAAAAGCCCGCTCCGTACAGGCTGCGGGCTGGTCTGGTGATCCGGAAATCGCGTCTTCCCGGTTCAGCCGCCGATATAGGACATTTCGATTTTTTTTCTGTTTTTCCCATCACCGGTCAGGAATCGTTCTTCAGAGTAGCGGTCTGCCCGTTTTGCCCACAGTTTTTCGATAAACCGGCGAAGTTTTTCGTCGTCTGCACCTTGCCGCATGAAATCCCGCAGGTTGAAGCCCTCCGTCGCAAAGAGGCACGTGTATAAAAAACCGTCGGAAGAGAGGCGCAGTCGGGTGCAGGAGGAACAAAAAGGCTGGGTGATCGAAGGGATCATTCCGACTTCGGTTTCGGTTCCCTGATAGCGGTAACGCGTGGCAACTTCGCCAAAATAAGCGGGGTTGATCGCTTCAAGCGGCATTTCGGCATGAATGCGACTGATGATTTCCTGCTTGGAGATTACCTGGTCTGCATTCCAACCGTTGCTGTTGCCGACATCCATAAATTCAATAAAGCGGACAACCAATTCCCGTTCGCGGAAATATCGGGCCACCTCAACGATTTCCGTGTCATTCACTCCTTTGATCACCACCATGTTCACTTTCACCGAAAGCCCTGCCTTCTGTGCGGCTTCGATTCCTTGCAATACGTCGCGTACACTGTAATTTCGGGAGTTCAGCCGATGAAAGGTATCATCGCGCAAAGTGTCGAGACTGACATTGATTCGCTTGAGACCGGCCTGTTTCAGCGGGGCAGCGAATTTCGTCAGTAAAACGCCATTGGTGGTCATGGCGAGATCTTGCAGCGGTTTTATGTCGGCGAGCATTTCGATGAGGTGGACAATTCCCTGCCTGAGCAAGGGTTCGCCTCCGGTGATCCGGATTTTGGAAACGCCCAGTTCCGTGAAGATGTGTGCCAAGCGGACGATTTCCTCAAACGTTAACAATTTTTCTTTCGGAAGAAACGAAAATCCCGAACCGAACAATTCTTCCGGCATGCAATAGCGACAGCGGAAATTGCAACGGTCGGTCACGGAAATACGCAAATCCCGCAGAGGGCGACCCAGCGAATCGACGATGGGTTTCAATTTTTTCATCTCCTTTTACCTGAGCGGCTCACCCGCCGCTGATCGGCGGAATCAAGGCCACTTCATCCTTCGTTCCGATGATTGTCTCTTCACGGGCGTATTCCTGATTGACGGCAATCATGCAAGTCTCAATCAGTTCCCGGCATTCGGGATACTGCCGGCCCAGCTCGCGGCGAAGGGCAGAGACCGTCATGTTTTCCACGGCGGTAATACTGATCGAGTTCCCCAGTTTCTCCCCGATTTCAGCAAAACACAAAATGCGGATCATTTCCTCTCTTCCCCCCTGGCCCCTGATTGGCTGCTAACCCAGAAGGAGCCATCTTCACCGTGCTCTTTTTTCCAGATCGGTACCAGTTCTTTTATTTTTTCGATGGCGTACCGGCAACCTTTGAACGAAGCATCGCGATGGGGAGAGGAAACGGCAATGGCCACAGCCACGTCGCCGATTTCCAGCCGTCCGATGCGGTGGACGATCGCGATTTTGCTGCAGTCAAACTTCCCCAGTGTTTCTTCACCGATTTTTTGCAGCATTTTTTCTGCCATCTCCTGATAAGCTTCATACTCGAGAAAGATCGTTTTTTTTCCGTTTGTCAGTTCGCGCACCGTTCCCATGAAGGTGGTGATCGCGCCGCAATTGCGATCCTGAACCCATTCAATCAAAGGAGAAAGTTCGATTTTTTCGCGGGTGACCGAAAAATTTTTCATGTTGCTTCCACTCCCATAATCCTGAGCAAATATTCAATGCACTTTTCCTGATCATGGACGAACCAATACGGGCACGGGATGGCCCCATCCAACGGAACGCGGGTGAGCACAGCGATAATCCGGTTCAGTTCTTTCAATTGCTCCCATTCTTCCTTTGTGTTAATCAATACAACTTTGGGATGATTTTCATGTTTAAAACCTTCAACCAGGATGAGATCCACTTCACCCATAGAGGATATCAGGTCGGCAAGGGCAGACGGCCGCCTTGAAAACACAGCCGTTTGCGATGCGGAAGTGATGCTGACCGGGTCTGCACCGGCCTGGCTCAATTTCCACGAATCGGTGCCCTCCCGGTCGAAAGTGAAGTCATGCCCGTCATGTCTGATTGCGCCGACACGAAGGCCGCGTTTGGTCCATTCCTGAATCAGGCGGCAACAAAAAGTGGTTTTGCCGGCGTTCTTGAAACCGACAACTTGGATGATTCGCTTCGTCACAATATCACTCCAGTTTTTTAAGCATCAGCACTTGCACTTGATCCCCTTTTTTGACACCGCGCCCGCCGGGCGGAACGATGATCAGGCAGTTGGTGTCGCGGATGGTCAGCGTAACGCTTGATTTTTCCAACCCGGCTGGTCGCACGTAAACCCGGCCGTCTTCGATCTGATAAATTCCCCGGACATACCGCTCAAAGCCGGAAGGCTTGGTAAAATCGACAGCCATGGATGCTGTGATCAGCGGCAAGTCGAACTCCGTTTTCCCCATCATCCCCAGGATCACCGGACGAACAAAAAGCTCAAACCCGACGAAGCAGGCACCCGGGTTTCCGGAAAGCGCGAACAGGAACCGATTATTTCTCACGCCGACAGTCGTGGGACTTCCCGGGCGCATGGCCAATTTATTGAAAAGCATCTGTCCGTCCCAGCGTTCAAAAATGTCGACGAGGATATCGTAATCACCGACAGACACCCCGCCGGTGGTGATCACGAGATCCGCTGTTTCCATCGCCTGTAAAATGGCGGTTTGCGCTTGGGAGACATCGTCAGGCAAAATCGGCTGCATGAGAGGTTCGGCGCCGCAGTCAAGGAGCAGGCTGTACAACATGTAACTGTTGCTGTTGCGGATCTTCCCGGGTTCGAGGGGCGCATCTGCTTCCAAAAGTTCCGAACCGGTGGCAAAAATGGCAACTCTGGGTTTGCGGTAAACTTTTACTTGCGCATGGCCAAACGTCGCGAGCAAGGCGATTTCACCTGGTCCGATCCGCCGGCCTTTATGTAACAGAAGGGTTCCTTGCTCCAGTTCTTCCCCGATCGCAGCCACATTGGTGCCCGGGGCGATTTCCCGTTCGACACCGACATAGGTTTCGCCGTTTTTTACGGCCGTTTGTGTCATCTCCAGCATGACGACCGCATCGGCGCTGTCCGGAACAGCTGCCCCCGTCATAATTCTCGATGCGGTGGTGTCGGTGATTTCACAGCGCGGAACGTTGCCGCAAGGGATTGTTTCCAATACTTTCAGCCAGACGGGATTTTCTTTGGTGGCCCCTTTCGTGGCCCGCGCCTGGATGGCGAATCCGTCCATACTCGAGCGGCGGAAATGGGGAAGCGGAATCGGTGCGGTGATCTCCTCGGCCAGGGTGCGTCCGTGACACTGGGACAAGGGGAGAATTTCCGTGTCCAGTTCGTTGATATGCGGAAGCAGCCGGGCCCTGGCTTCTTTTACTTTGACAATTTCACGCTGAAAACGCACAAAACCCCTCCTTTTTCAATCGTGATTGGTGTTGCCGGCCAACAGGGCAAGGGCATGGGGGAGTACGGGCCGGATGATTGCAAAGCATTCTTCCACGCCTTTGGGACTTCCGGGTAGATTGATGATCAGGGTCTGATTGCGGATTCCGGCAACAGCGCGGGACAGGATGGCGAATTTCGTCTGTTTCAGCGTCTCCATGCGCATCGCTTCGCACAGTCCGGGCGCTTCTTTATGAATGACGGCCCGGGTGGCTTCCGGTGTGACGTCCCGTGGGGCAAACCCGGTACCGCCGGTGGTGAAGACGAGCTGGCATCCGGTTTCATCCGCCAATTTTTTCAATGTTTGTTCGATTCGAGCTTGTTCATCAGGGACGATTTCATAAGCACACAAATCCCAATCCCGGCATAACTCTTTCAACAATGCGCCGCTTTTGTCGTCTTGTTCTCCTCTGGTGCACCGGTCGCTGACAGTGACGATCCCCACGCGAATGCTCATCTGCCGTCACCTGTCTTTCCGTCAAATTGAAAATGCCCGTTTTTTCCGCCTTGTTTTTCCGCCAGATGAGTCGGACCGATCACCATCTCAGGATCAATCGCTTTGCACATATCATAAATGGTCAAGGCGGCGATGCTGGCAGCCGTTAAGGCTTCCATTTCCACACCCGTCACGCCGACCGTTTTGACTGTCGCGATAATCTCAATTTCCTGCTCGGAGAGAAAATCAAACCGGAGGTCGATTCCGGTCGTAAAAATGGGGTGGCACATCGGAATCAGTTCCGCCGTTTTCTTGGCAGCCATGATTCCTGCGACTTGGGCGACGGCCAAGACATCTCCTTTTGCCATTTTTCCTTGTTTAATTATTTGCAGTGTCTCCGGTTTCATGGTAACCTTGCTTTTCGCCACCGCAATTCGTTCTGTCGCTTTCTTATGAGAAACATCAACCATTTTCGCCCGGTTTTGTTCGTTGAAATGGGTGAGCATGCTTAACCTCCTTCGGGCTGCGGATAAAACCGGCCTCTCAAGCGTGGCGCGGGCCGGATCAATTTTTCTTGAGCTCCCGTCTCTTTTTAAGGATATAGTTAACCGATCATCAAAGTAAAGTATATCCTTTGCATTAAAAAGGAAGAGGAGGCAGAGGATGAATACGGAAAATCCCATTGACCAGGGGACGGGGGCGCAATGGGATCTGGAGAGGACGATAAGGGCTTCATCATTTTTGCCTGCCCGGCAGGTGTTGAACGAAGAGCAGCAAGGCAAAAGAAAGCGCGGCAGAACACAGTGCCCACAAAAGGGCAAGCCGGTTTTGCCCCGATTCGATCGCCATGTACATCGCCATCGGCAAGGTCTGGGTCCGACCGGGAATATTTCCGGCGACGAGCAGCGTAGCGCCGAATTCTCCCAAACTGCGTGCAAAACCGAGGATCACCGCAGTGATCATGGCGCGCCTGGACAACGGGAGATAAATATGGAGGAACACCTGCCAGTCATTCGCTCCGTCACACTTGGCTGCAAATTCAAGTTCCGGGTCGAGGGAGGAAAATGCGGTTTTAAATGTTTGATAGACGAGCGGGAATGAGACGACCACGGCCGCTGCAACAGCTCCCCAATAAGTAAAGATAAACGGGATCGGCAGGAAACGTTCCAGTCCGTCCTTGCCCAGCACGGCCAGCAAAAACAGACCGACGGCCGTGGGAGGAAGGACGAGCGGAAGCAGGAGACAGGTTTCGAGCAGACTTTTGCCGCGAAAAGATGTTCGGGCCATGATCCAGGCAAATAAAATGCCCGTCAAAATCTCGATCAGTGTGGCCAATAAGGCAATGCGGATCGAGATAATGATCGGACTCCAGAATGACTCAACCAATGAAAAACACCTCTACTGCTGCTTTGTTACGAAGCCATACTTGTGTAAAATAAGAATGGATTGTTTTGATAATAAAAACTTTTCATATTCCGCGGCAATTCCGGCCTGTTTGGTCTGTTTGACCGTGCCGACAAAGTATTGGATCGGTTGGTGGCTGTTTTCGGGCAAGGTTTGGACGATCCGCACTTTTTTCGATGTCAGCGCATCGGTTTTATACACGATTCCGGCATTGACCTGTCCTTGTTCCACATAGGTCAAAACTTGTCGCACATCTTTGCCGAACACGAATTTGTGTTTCAGATCGTCCCACAGATGAAAAGAATGCAATGCCTGATCAGCATACCTGCCGGCGGGGACGAATTTGGGTTCGCCGATGGCCACCCATTTGACACGGGGAGCCGTAAGGTCATTCAGCGACTGGAGATGATCGCTGCCTGTTTTCGGCTCAATTAATACGAGGGAGTTGCCGGCGAAAGAATGGACCGTTTGCTTCAGAATCAGATTTTTGCCGGTCAGGGCATCCATCTCTTTTTTGCCGGCAGACAGATAAACATCAACCGGTGCCCCTTTTTCAATCTGCTGTTTCAGAGAACCCGAAGCGCCGAAGTTGACCTTTACGTCCACTTGCGGATGCGATGCTTCAAATTTGCGTGTGATTTCCGAAACGGCATCGCTCATGCTTGCCGGTGCGGAAACAATCAGGGTTGCTTTGCCGGAGGAAGGGCTGCATCCTGTAACAAGACCGCTGAGCAGCATGAAAAACGCGAACATACGAATCATGAAGTCATGAGCCGATCGAATGATGCATCAGCCTTTCCATATGATAGAAGTTTCTTGATCATATTAATGAATAAAATCGAAATCGTCAATCTGCTGAGAAGCAAATCAGGAGGTGGGTTGATTGCTCTCGGGTGTCATTTTGGCAGGAGGGGAAAACCGGAGGATGAACGGGAGAGTAAAAGCGCTTCTGCCTTTTGAGGACAGTACCTTTTTGCAGGTGAGCTGAGGGAAATGAAAAAAGTGTGTGCGGAAGTTTTGGTGGTGACCAATCAGCCGGATTTGTTTTCTTTTGCCCTGGATGAACAGGTGCGGGTCATCTGGGATCGCACTCCGGGATTGGGGCCGCTGGGAGGGATGGAGGCCGCATTTGACGAGGTTCGCCAACGTGACGTCTGGATTGTCGGGTGCGACATGCCTTTCCTGTCCGGGGAAGTGGCGCAAGCATTGGCTGAATTGCGCACACGGTCATCATATGACGCCGTGATCCCTGTCATAAAGGGAAAAATCCAACCCCTGCATGCCATTTACCACCGGGACAGCGGAAAAGGGATTTCCCGCCTGCTGCAAAAGGGAATGCGGCAGGTAAAGCATTTTTTGGATTCAATTCATTGTTGTTATGTAGAGGAAACTTTTTTTGAGAACCGGTCACTCCCCGTTCAGTTTGCGGAAAATGTCAATACGCCGGAAAATTACCAAAAAATCTTGGACGGGGGCCGGGGGATTAATTAGATTCCTTTCTTTTGCCACTGCTTGGTCACTTCGCGAATGCGGTCCAACTGTTCCCAGTAATTGTGAAGCGCAGTTTTTCCTTCATGGGAGATCCGGATTGTCGTGTGAGGGATTTTTTTGCGTACAAACTGCTTGCTGATAGCGACATAGCCCGCTTTTTCCAATTTGGAAAGATGGGAAGACAAATTCCCTTTCGTCAATCCGGTCAATTCCTGCAAGAAGAGGAATTCGGCCATGGTACAGGCATCCAGCGCACTCATGATCGCCAGCCGGGCTGGTTCGTGAATCAATTTGTCCAAGCGGGTCATCTCTTTAAACGGCATCATCGGTGATCGCCTCCCTTAATTGATCTATCTGTTTAACCAGTTTGTATTATAAACCAGAGCGGAGTGAAAGAAAACACCTTCAGATCCCGGTAAACAAAACCCAGGAGATGAAAGTTAAAGCATGGGATGGTTTTCACCTTCACAAAAAAGAGTCTCCTTGTCATGTCAACCACTGGTTTATGCATAATGGTCTGATCGTTACGCCAAATCCACGCGTTTCTTCTCATTTTCTTTGCATGGACTGAGGAATCGTCCTTTTCGTCTTTTTCAAGATCCTAAACCTCATCAAAAATGACGCATGGATGGATAATATGATCCGAAGATTTCCGTTGTTTAACCCCGCTTATTTATCATCATGCGAATCCATATGGAAAGGACGATCTTGATATGAGGAATAAGGGACCACTCTGTAAAAGAGTGGTTTTATGTTACTGCTGGTAGACTGTCTCCAAAATGAGTTATAGATCAACGCCCTCCCTCTTTTTTTCCCTCAACAATTACTGAAGAGATCCCGGTCGCTTTTACATGGGTTCTAAGTAAGGCTTCCGCTTCAGTAAGTGCAGGTGAGAGACCATCACCTGAAAAGCTGATAATCACCATCATGATCTGCCTTGTGTGAAGCGAAATCATGGCCCTTTCCGAGTCGCTGGTCGGGGAGCCGAAAGGCCCGTGTTCATCTTCGAAAACCGGGAGGTTCTCAAGGTTGATGTTCGACTTGCCTATACCTTTGTATGACTGTCCTGGTTCACCGACACGAAACGTAAAGGGTGGCACTAATTTGGATAAGTCATAAGTACCAACCGGGTGCAGCGTTTTCAGCGAGATTAAATTATTGATGTCAACGATAGTATTGACCTGGTACAATCCCTTGCCTTGAAGTACACGGCGCAGCAAGGCTTCCGAAGAACCTCGATAACGGGATGGGTCTTTTCCAAGGATTTTATAGACGTTTCGTAACGATGCAATCGGAGAGAGGCCGGTGATGTTAGCCCCCGTATAAGTTTTTTTGATTATAGAAATTTGATTGGTGATCTTGCCCCACAGTTCTTCATCATATTCTGTGTTCTGAACTGTAGCGGTCAAAATACCCAGTTTTAGTTGTGGGGCCGCATCTGACAAAGCAGGATCGATATGAATTGGTTTGACCATGTTATACCCTCCCTCAATAAATTAAG
>NZ_JPST01000010.1 GCF_000763315.1 Thermoactinomyces daqus
AGAGAGGAAAGCATTTCATAAGTTGCGTCCGCTTTGTCTTCTGCTTTTGTGGCTGCCTGTTGCGCAACGGCTTCCGAGATCCCTTCAAGGGTTTCGATCATGCTTAAAGCTTCTTGTCTGGTTAACGTCTGATCTTTCAAAAAAACTAGATCCTGCTCGATTCCGTCTAATCTGTCGTTAAGTCGATCCATTTTTCTATCGAGCTTTTCAAGCAAAGATAAGTATTTGTCGTCCACCGTGCTACCTCCGATCGTGAAGACCCTTTGTGCGTGCCAATCACTATGGATTTCAATACGTACCTAGACCACACCTTCCGGCATAAAAATCGGATTCATGGATATACTATTAAGATATCCAGAATCGATTTTCAGGGGTCTGTGCGCCCCGTAGAGCGACGAAAATTACCTCGGGGCACATTTACCTATCCCCGACCCAAAAACACCCCTAAAATCGAAAATTTCTACGCACTTTTAAGTAGATCCCCTAGCATCAAAACACCGGAGTTTTGTGCCGTTGACTCATTTGCTCAATTTTAGCTCTCAGCTCCGCTATTTTTCGATCTTTGTCTTCTGGATCAACCAACTCTTTCTGATCCTGCTCGCCTTCATGCTGTTTAAGCATTTCAGGCAACTTATCACTTCCGGTCTTTTTGCGAACAAGACGGCGTTTGGGTTTTTGTTGCTCTTCTTTGGCTTTCTTTGCTTCTTTTTCAAGTTTGGTTTTATAGTAACCACCAGCAGCTAGACTTCTATAAAGATGCCCAGAAGGATTTTTCTTAGCTTTAGATGTCGTGTATTTGACTTCTTCAATAATTTCTTCCCAGGACAAATTTTGTTTGAATGCGACTTCTACCATTTTTTCAGCTTGCTCAAAAGTAAGCGATTCACCTATGTACTTCTGGTAGATCACTTGAATGATTTCTTCGTCTGAAATTGATTCGTCGTCGATCATATTACTAACTAAACTAACTAAACTACTACTAGTACTAGTAAGGGGGTGCAGATTATGCATCCCGCCCTCTAAAACCCCTTGATTTTCCTGGGTTGCGGCGATCTCGGGGTTTAGGGATGCATTTTCTGCATCCCGGCCATGCAGATTTTGCACCCCTTGATTTTCGCGGGGTGCAGATTTTGCACCCCCGGAATGCAAATTTTGCATAGCGCTATTTTTACGGGGTGCATTTTTTGCACTCTTCCTTTGCTTCTTTTCTGCCAATTTTTTGGCGTGGACTTCCACAAACGGAGTAAGTTCTTTTATACCTACTTGATCCGGATGATTGAGAAGGTAAATGTTACTTTTTTGTCCGGTGGATTCAATTTGCGGAATAATTTCTACTAACCCAACCTTCTCCAGCTCTTTGATGATTTCATCAACAGCACGCTTACCAAAGTCGGTATAATAAGCGATTTCCTCTTTGATTGGGCAGCGGCTGCCTTCGATTTTTATGTGGCGTTCAAGGTAGCTATAGACATACTTGAGATTTCGTGGAAGATCGTATTTGAAAATGTCCACCGCGTTATAGTTGTCCGGTTTGTAATTGAGAATAATTTGATCCTTTTTATCCATAAAAAAATCCTCCCCCTGATCGGCTCCATGCCACCAAGAAGAGGATTCGCACTCGCTTGTTCCGCTATATCCATCGCGCAATTCGCGCAATTTCCCATTATTTTAACAAAAATAGATGGTTGCCAAAAGGCAAATTGGCGGGTAAAATGGGAAGTGAATAGTTGAATATGCGGAACGGAATGCGGCTCATCTCTTGGAGGGGATCGGAGCCGTTTTTCCGTTTCATTGGCTCAATTCTAGCATTGATTGGTAGAATCAGCAATAAGAGAAAGAAGATTTTGACGCTCCCAGTGATACCGGCGAGCGTCTTTTACTTTGGTCTGGCTCATCAGTGAAAGGGCGACCACTCCCTTCCAGACAGGGGACGAATCCCCCGTTTCGCCTTCATTGTGCCTCTCTTAATTCATTAATGGCTTTCTCTGCTTTATATTTGGAACAGGACGCAATTTCTGCAAGCTTTCGAATGCTCGGCAATTTTCCGTTTTCGGATTTAAACTCTTCGGCCATTTTCTTGATTTCTTCATCCGACAATCCCCGTGTCTGTTTGTCTGATTTCTTTTTCTTGAATTGAACCACTTTGTCCGATTTTTTCTCTTTCTTGGAAGTGTCCGTTTTCTTATCGGACTGTCTGGTTGTCCGATTGTTGCCCGGTGTCTGATTTGCTTTTTGTTCGATGTGGCTGTCTGAATCGCTGTCCGATTTTGTCTGTCCGATGTAGGCGTCCGACTGTTTGAAAGTGTCCGATGAGGTATGTCCGGTTTCTTCACTGTCCGATTTTGGGCCGTCCGTTATTGGTCCGATTTGTTCGGACGTGAGTGTCTGATTCTCCACTGTCTGTTCATGGGTATCCGATTGTCCGATGGTTTCATCCGTTGGGGAATCGCCAGGGTTTACTAAGCTTTGGTTGTCTGATTCACTTTGTCCGTTGGTAGTGTCTGATTGTCCGACTTGTTCTGTCTGACTGTCTGATTCATCTTTGTCCGACTGTCCGGTTTTGGTGTCTGGGTGTCCGATGGACTCTGTCTGATTGTCTGGTTCCTCATTGTCCGATTGACCCTGTCTGACTGTCCGTCTTCTGGTTCAGGTACAGCTGGATGGCACGTCGGACATCCTCGACTGTCAACCGGTTCCGTTGGATGATCTCCATCACTCGGGTTTCGTCCTCTTCCTCTGACTGGCTCAGATGCTGATAGGCGAGAATCCCTTCCGCGATGATTAGCAAAATCGGAGTGGTAAATCCAATAATTTGCCCTGTCCGGGTATGAGCCATTCCAGAGATATTTGACCATTCAACAAAAAGAATCCCGATAATGAACCCCAAGGCAGAGAAAACAATACCCAACCAAGTGAGTTTCGTTTTCTTCTTCTTCGCCACGCACTTTGTCAAAATCGCAGTCGAAGAGATGAAAACCACTTCAAACATCACGAGTCCGATGTATTCCATCCCTCCGGTTGCTCCTGCTCTGCGCAAGAGTTCAATCGAATGAAAAATGCTAAAAACGATGGTTCCCAACAAGACAATGACCGTAGATGTCTCGATCAACAACCCCACAATGAAAGCAAACAGCTTTCGGATGTTGGTATAAATTGTATCGAAGAGATTGATCAACATCGGACCAAAGTCAGCGATAAGATAACCCAATTTATACAATCCACAAACCAGCAGATTTGGCGTCCGGGAATGACGAGGATAATATCCCGCTTGGTATTGTTCCATTGCTTCTTCCCGCCATTTGTGATACCATTTCATCGTTTCAATCAACTCCTTCTAAGGTGTTGGTTTGCCTTGGGCGATGTGCCGATCGTCCAGGGCTTTTTATTTTTTTGCAACTATTCTTCAATACATTTTTCCTTAGCCCATGTAAGCAAATCTTCTCGATCCCATACATGATATCGGCCCAACCTTCCTATTGGCTGTGGAACCTTACCCCTTTTTATATAAGTTGGAATGTAACGTTCATCGTATCCTGTAATCTTTGCTACCTCATCGCTTAGCGCAATTCGTTCTAGGGCTCTTATTAGCATTGATCTATCCAATGTAATCAACCTCCTTATAAGATTTATTTGTTTGTTTATTCCGTAATATCATAACACAGATCAAGTTTACATATCAACAATATTTGCTATAAAACTTGCTAGCAACATTGGTATTAACTATTAAATTTGCTAGCAATATTGATATAAGGTTATAAAACAATACATAAAATTTGTTTGAAATGGTATATGACAAACTATCTGAATTGGATGTTGAAACCATTCACAAATGTTTATCGAGATCAATACTACCAATAATGTTTCAATCATTATCTGACCTCATTGATTTTCTGCGTGTTTCATGGATTTTTTACCTGTGGTAAACTGGACATGCGTCTACCATATTAAGGGAGGTAGAGGATATTGGGGGAAGTATTGGCGTTTATCGTCAACAAGGGAGGCGTGGGGAAAACAACGATTGTTGTGGAGCTTGCTTCCGCTCTGAATTTGAGGTATCCAGAAAAGAAGGTATTGATCATTGATGGCGATGCACAAGGAAATTGCTCAGTTGCTTTCAACCATGATCCAAGGGATTTTAAAAACACGCTATATGACTGTGTAGTTGGCGATTTGCCGGCAAACGAAGCAATCATCAACTTAAGACCGAATTTAAACTTACTTCCAGGTAACAAAGACATGAACTATTTCGAGCTAGATGTTTTGCCTAATCTAAACGGGCGTAACCCGTTTGGCTTTTTTGAAAAGGTGGTCAATCAGATCCGCGATCAGTACGACTACATATTGATCGATTCGCCTCCGGATTTGAAAACAGTAGCTATCAATATAATTAAGTCAGCTGACCGTTTGTACATCCCTTTTAAACCGGAGAAATACAGCGTTAAGGGATTACTTGCGGTGCTTGAAGTGGTTGAAGAAGCACAGAAAAAGATAGGCGCACATGCAAAAGTAGAAGGTGTCATCGCCAATATGGTCCGATCGCAAACCAACTTGCATTCAAATTACTTATTGAATGCGAGCATTTTCTGCCACAGAAAAAGTATTCGCTTGTTTGAAACACGAATACCTGAGACGATTCGGTTTGCTGATGCAGTCGCCAAATTTGGCATGCCACACGTTTTGGCTGATCCCAAAGGACCACATTCAAAAATTTACTTTGATCTGTTGGAGGAGATTTTGGATGGCACGAGGTAAAGGACTTGACGGATATGGAGATCCATTTAAAGAATTGGGTGGCTTAGAGGAAAAAACAGAAGAACAAAAAGAGCAAGCAAAGCAGGAAGAGTCAGCTAATTTACCTGTTTCCGAAAAAGAAAAAGACCCTCAGCCAATCACTGAGGATCAACCTGTTGAAAACAAAGAAACAGAACCTAAAGTAAGCTCTTCTTTAAGCAAGTACAAGAAAAAACCAAAATACGAAACTCATGTCGCGCATAATATCCGCATACCACGAGAAATGCGTCAGGACATGGAGAAAATTGCAAAGAAACTTGGCATCCCACTTCGCAAAAACACAGGTTTCTTTCAGGAGTTCACTATTGATGCTTTGCGTCCGGCGATTGAAAAAGCCAAGAAAGAACTTGGTATTGAGTAGATTGTCACTCAAAATAAGATTTTTTGCAACTGTTTAAAGCCAGGGCAATTATTCCCCTGGCTTTTCTTGCGCTTTCGCCTGAATTGCAGACAAGGTTTCTTTTGGCGACAAGCCAGTTTCTAATACTGTTTGAATGATACCTTCGATAATTTCGTTCATGTTTGAATCATAGTCAATGGCATATTTCGCAAACTTTTTGTGGGTTTCTTTGTCAACTCGTACATAGATGACCTTTTTTTCTTCCATGAATCGGCTCCTTTCCGTGCAAGTCTCTTGCTATCATGATATCACGAATTAGGACAAAAATTTTCTGAAAAGAATATTGACAGCTATCTATATAGCATGCTAGCATAGAATCAGAAGTTAAACAACCGATGATGGAAAGGCGGTGAACCAAACAGAGATGAGCGAGGCTGAACAAGCATTTTACGAAGACGTTGTTTTGAGAACAACTATTGTGAACGGCATCCGCGAAAGCAAGCGGCGCAGAAAGGAAAGACTTCGCAGACCTATTTTCCCATTCGAACACATACCTATATCGCAGCGACCCGCATATGTTAAAGCTGGCGAAGTCACAGAATTTGAAATTGAAAGGGGTGATATCTAATGAATCGCATACTCTTTGGCGAACCCGAACCTTATGATCGGGTTGTTTCTAAAGATCCGTATGAGTTCGACCTTGATATCGACCCGCCGCGGTCGTAAGGAGGACTTGGAGCGATGCCTCGGAAGAAAAAACCTGATGGTCCGATTCCGCCATCGGTTCCGCTTTTTAGGGAACTGGAGAATATGAATCGGACGGCCAAACCGACCGCACCTCATAAGGCGGATCGGACCGCGAAGCCGACAGTCAAAGAAAAGCTCCCTCCGAAGGCACTGGAGAGAGCAAATGAAGAAAGTTTTGCTATAAAGACAGTTTAACACGGAACGGTTGCAAAAGCGAACAACGAGGGGGACCAGCATCATGGGGTTGTTTGAAAAATTCTTTAAAGGCGGAAGCAGTCGAGCGTTTGAGGAAGCAAATAAAAATATTCTTGATGATTATTACATCGAGAAAGCAAGAAAAGAACGCGAAGCAGAGGAACGCCGTCGCCAAAAGGAGCGCGAACGGGAAGAACGTCTCCGCGCAGAAGCTGAAGAGTACGACAGAAAAATCCGGGAGGCTTTGGAACTTGCCAACCGGGGAAAGTCGAAAAGCTGGTGGGATGATGACGACGATAAAGATGATGACAAAGGCAGCGGTGGCGGTTGGTTTAGCGGTTGGTAAAAAAATGGCCCATCCTTTCGGGGATGGTTTTTTTATGTGAGGATTCCGTTTTCATCTGTTTCCAAGCGGCCGGTTTCCCAAAGGAGCATGAAGCATTCTCGAAGATCAATCCACACATTTCTGATCTTTTTATCCCGCATGTTTCCGAATGCAATTGCATTTTGGCCAAGCCAAATTTTCATCTCGCGGGGCGTCATCGGTTCTTCAAAATCTTCGCGGAACCCTTTGAAAAGAAGCATTTTGACTTTCTCATAACATGTATAGATAAACTCCTCATCTTCAAGATCTACATACCCGACCTCATTTACCTTCCGCATCTCTTCCCACTTCCGGGCGATTTGTTGTTTTGTTGGATTGAAACGAATACTGCTTAAATGCTTTGGTTGCTTTAATTCCTTTATCGAGAGCATTGTGCAACCTCCATCGTTTTCTTAAATTGTATCATTTTCCATAGAGGAATATGTTCAGTGAAAGTAATAGTAGCGGCCCAAAAGGAACAAGAAATGTCTAAATAATGGATTCAATCAAATAGCCTTGATCACAAACATGATCAATGACTAATCAAGCCCTTCCGATCAGGAGAGGGCTTTAAGTTCATGCCTCTATTTGGCGGATGAAAATCTTAATGTAATCAGTTCATCAAGGATAGTATAGTATTTGGTAATCCCCAAGCATTTGTAGCTTTGCGCAATGAAATATAAGATCTCTTCTACTTTATCCTTTTCCTTCTGTTTTTTTGCTATTTTGAGAGCTTGTTCGAAATACTGAATTGCGATAGCATAATCTTCTTGAAGTAAATACATCTCACCCGTAGATTTAAGAGCGGCGAATAAATCACGATTATTTTCAATATGTTTACTCAACTTAATGGCTTTTAAAAGGTATTCTTCGGCCAAACTCCATTCTTTTTCCTTGCTGTAAATTTCCCCTAACAAACGGTATGTCGGAGGGAGAATTTCTTTGTTGTTAACATGTTCCGCTAAATGAATAGAGGTTTCAAAACAATACTTCGCCTCTTCAGGATCATCTATCGAATTGAAAAATTCCCCCATAGTAGTCCACAACATATATGCTCCATCATGTGATTCATTTAAACGGGCGATGTAGATGCCATCTGATAAAACTTCGAGTCCTTCCTTAAACATCTTTTTGTGTCTTAAACAACGTGAATAGATGTCTATTGCTTCCATCAAAACATTTACATAACTAATTTTAGAGCGTAAATCCCAAATTTTTTTAGCTTCTGAATAAGCTTCTTCGATCCGTCCCAATTTGTACAAGTATATAGCTTGGTCAGTTTTCAATCTAAAATAAGGAAAGTCCCGAATTTCGCTCGGAATATAGCAGTCTAATCCTTTTTTGGCTAACTCTAAAGCTTTTTCAAATTCATTTCTCAAATAAGCAATTCTGGCCAAAAACCGATAGGACATAGATTTTCCGTTCAGATGTGACAGGTCTTGACGTTCATCTGTTAGTCGAATGGCCTCCAAAAACTGTTGGGAGGCTTTTTCTAGTTGATTCCTTTTCATATAGAAAAGCCCTTTAAAATAAGGAGTAGCAGCTTGATAACTTGAATTATCGGGGAGATATCCCATTCCTTCTTGAGATTTGAGTAAGTCTATCCAAGTATGTGCTGCCATCATTCTAATATACTCTTTCCCATCGTCTTTCACATCGTTTTTTTGTGATTTTAGTTCATTTATCAATTCCTCCCAAGAATAACCTAATTTTTTAGCAAGCTTTCTCATTGTCTTAATATTGTGATTCGTGCCCCGTTCAATATTGCTAATGGTGCTGGCAGACATACCAGGTTCTGCTAAGTCTTCGAGCCGAAGATTTTTCTCCTTTCGAATCTGACGAAAATATTCACCTATTTTCAATAAAAATAAGTCATTCATTATTTTTCACCCTTTAAAAAGTGTTTTATGTGTTACCAGTGTTTCTATTAAGGTGGAATTTTAGTTTTTAAAACTGCAATTAAACATTGTTTAATGTTGATCGCTTTACAGCTGGGTTAAATTCTAGAATACATTGGTATAATTCCAGTTAAAACGCCACTAAATTGATCGGATGATTATGAAGATATACAATCATCCATAAATCATATTAACAATACAGACTAGGAGAAAACAAATGAAAGAAATCTATGAGAAAAATGGAAAACGAGTAACATTGATTGACCTGAGTGATCGATTGTCTAATGAGACCAGCAGATATGAAATAAAAGAACATCAAATTCATTATCACGACCATAAGCAAGGTATACATTTACCTAAAAAAATATTGGGACTAGATCAAAAATACTGGCCTGATGGTTTGGCTTGGGCAACAGAGACTGTGATACTTAACACCCACTCTGGAACACATGTCGATGCGCCTTATCACTATGGTCCTATCTCCGATGGAAAACCAGCCCGGACAATTGATCAAGTTCCTCTTCACTGGTGCTATGGAGACGGTGTTGTTTTTGATATGAGGCATAAAAAGATTGGTGAAGGCATCACTCAAGAAGATCTGCAAAAAGAATTAGATCGAATCGGATATAAACTAAAACCTTATGATATTGTCCTGATCCATACAGGTGCTTCTAAACATTTTGGGACACCTGGATATTTCTTCAAACAACCTGGATTAACCAAGGGAGCTGTTGAATGGCTTATTGACCAGGGCATTAAGATGATTGGGATTGATGCTTGGGGAATTGACCGGCCACTGGATCGTATGGCAGAAGAGGCCAAAAAAGGAGAAGTTCAGTTCTGGGAAGCGCACCTTGTTGGAAGGGAGAAGGAATATTGTCAAATCGAGAAATTAGCCAATCTGGATCAGATTCCTAAACCGTTTGGCTTCAAAGTATCTGCGTTTCCCATAAATATTGCTAATGCAAGTGCTGGATGGTCGAGAGTGGTCGCCATTATTGAAGAATGACGAATGGGGGAGGGAATGCTGGTTGAACGAAAAAGAAATACTCGATTTGTGGGATACAACCCGCCGAACTCCGCACGATCCAAAGCGAGTACTTGATTTATGGGATACCACACGAACGGACAACTATCAGTTGCAACAAATGAGAAATAGGCAACGGATGCGAAGGTTAGCGATGATTCCACTTGCGAGCGGGGTCATCACCGTTGGTTTGGCATTCGGGAGCTTGGTTCCAGCTTATGCTGAACCCATCCTGGAACCACAGATTGGACACGAACCGAACGTTCCGCATAAGCACTTAAAACACTTATTTCACCGATTCCATTCCGAGCCATTGCTTCGGTCTCAATCAGAGCCAAGTGAAAGCCCGGTTTTGCAGGAAACGCCCAAAAAAGACACAGGATTTCAACCGAAACCTTCTACCGAGAGTGAAGAAGTAGAGCCGATTTCGAATCAACCCAGTCCGATCGAAGAGAAGATAGAGAAGAGGGAAGAACCTCAAAAGGTCGATCAGCCAATCGAAAAGAAGGAGCCAGAACACACCACTGCTCCTGTCAAAGCACCAACGACTACAGTTCATGCCGAACCGGCTTCAATCCAAACCTTCTCTGCCAAAGGAGTACATGAATCCCAACCTTTGAAGCGGGTCAAAGAGATTTCCTCTCCTTCGGCGAAAGAGGCGGAACAACCTGTCGCAGTGAACACCGACTCGGTCACGCCCAAGGAGATCGATACCACGCCGCTGCGGAAAACAGAAAACGGTGGAGACTTGCCCAAAACAGCCGGGGATTCGGTCTCCATTGCGATTTTCGGTTTGCTCCTGATTGCAGGAGGGGGGCAACTCGAAGCGGCTCGCCGGATGTGGCTGAAGCATGTTTAAGCTGGCCACCCGAGCAATTATTGTTGTCGGTATCAGCGCTTTCCTATATGGAGTTACGAAGCAAAGCCTTCCTTATTGGTGGAAGGCTCCTTCTTCTTTCTCTGCGTCCAAAGTGATAGAAAAACCGGTTCATGCGAAAGAAAAGACGAAGCAACGGTTATATTCTTCAATCCCTGAAGAAGGAACCGAGATCGGAAAGCTCACGATTCCGCGACTGGATATCCAGAATGTCCCGATCATTCAAGGAAGCTATGAGAACGACTTGGCGATCGGAGCCGGGCACTATGACCGCAGTGCCTTGCCCGGTGAAGCGGACAACTGTGTGATTGGTGGACATCGTGACCAGTTCTTCCGGGCATTGAAGGACATTCGCGTTCAGGATGACATTCTGATTAAAACGAGTGCGGGTCGGTTTACCTACCGGGTGACGAAAACCACCGTCGTTGATAAAAATGACCGGACAATTATCGTCTCGACCGCACCACACCCGGAATTGCGGCTCGTGACCTGTTATCCGTTTACCTTTATCGGACCCGCTCCCAAGCGATTCATCGTCTTTGCGGAGCTGGTTCACGCAGAGTATCACGCGAAAGGAGGGGGGCTTGAATGAGAAAACCCCATCTACCGTCAACAACCCCGTTGCAATTTAAGAAAATTGCACTGTGGGGGTTGCTGGCCACGAGTACGATTATCAGCACGGCTGCCATCGGTCTTTGGGCAACCGGGCAGTTCAATATCAGCACGGCAGCCCCGACCGTCATCGAGCAAAAACAATCGGCATGGGAAACATCCGGTAACGCCAAAGCCTTTGCCGAAACCTTTGCGCATGAATACTTCAAGTGGAGTGTCGGGCTGGAAGAACAGCGGGCGAATCGGTTGAAACCTTATCTTGCGGCAGGGATCGACCCTCAGGCCGGCATTGATTTCTCTTCCCTCTCTTGGCATGCACGTCCGGAAGAGGTAAAAGCCGGAGATGCGGAACCAGAGGGAAATCATCGAAGCATCGTTTATGTTTCCGCGATCGTGGATTACTTCAACCCGAAGAATGAAAATGACTATTTTTCTGAGCGGAAAATCTTAGCCGTCCCGATTCTGGCGAAGGGAGAGAATCATTTCGTTGTCATCGACACTCCCTATCTTGTTCCACTCCCCACAAAGCCAGGGGATGCCTGGAAGAAGACACCCCTGCAAGGTCAGGATGTCGAGGAACAAGTGGAATCGGAAATCCAAACCGCACTGGAGAGTTTCTTCAAGGTTTACGCCGAGGGAAAAGATAGCGAAATCAGCTACTTGACCCAAACGACGAAACCGATTCATGGATACAACGGGTCCATGCAGTTTCTTTCGATTGACCAGTTGGAAGCCGTCCAACAAGGTAATCACTACGAAGCTCAAGCACTGGTCCATCTGAAAGAAGCCAATTCCGGGATGGAAGTCACCTATCCCTATGAAGTGGAGCTTTCCAAAGAAAACGGAAGATGGTTTGTGACCGATTTACGCTGCCTCCTTGCCACTATTATATCAATTGGGAAAATAAAGAAAAAGCCCGCCACAGCTTTACTTCGGCGGGAAGAAACCGGAGCGATACCTCCTAATACGATCCCGGCCAGACGCGAACCGGTCAGCGCTTCGCCTTCGTCTCCGCTTGACCGGTTCTCTTCTCCTCCCCTCTGCTCCTCCTCTCACTCTTTATTAGTAATCGAAAGAAATGTCAAATAAATATGGATGAATTTTCTGATACCTGAATAGTATACGGTAAGGGCATGTGATAAGAAAGGTCTTTGTTTGCCATACTCTTTTAGCAAGGATAAAATAAGGTTGAGGAAAGGGATTACTCCCTTTCTCCTATACGCTGTAGGACACCTTCATGTAAACCGCCTTGATTGGGTTGCCGTGGTTTGGAATTGTGATCACGTCACCTTTATCATTACGGAAGTGGCGATGGGAATCCTTAACCCGATTCAAACGGGTTAAAAAACAAAGCCGAAACCTCAGTAATATCAAGGGTTTTGGCTTTCATCGCTCAGAAGACGAAATATTAGCTCTCAGGGGCAATTTCATCGTGTCATTTTTCTAATAGGAATAAGCACAACAGAAACGAGGTAAAAACGTGATCTGTAATACTATTGAATTAGATAAACCGATCAAAGTAGATCCTTTTCTAAGATGGGTTGGTGGAAAACGATGGTTTGTAAAGCATTATAGTGATTTTCTGCCGAACAAATATAATCGCTACATAGAACCTTTTTTAGGAAGTGGATCTGTTTATTTTCATTTGCAGCCTAAACAAGCCATTTTGGGTGATATCAACGAGGAACTGATTATTACGTATATAGCGATTCGTGATAATTGGAAACTTGTAGAAGAAAAACTGATATGTCATAAAAAGAAACATGATGACGACGAGAATTACTATTATGAAATTCGCAAATCAAAACCAATAAATCCCTTTGATCGGGCCGCCAGATTCATATATCTAAATCGGACATGCTTCAATGGTATTTACCGAGTGAACAAAAAGGGAGAATTTAACGTTCCAAAAGGAACACGTAATTCTGTCATCTTTGAAACCGATGATTTTGAAAGTGTATCGAATGTCCTTTCTACTGCAGAAATTTACGCCATAGATTTTGAAACTCTTATTGATCAGTCAGGCCCAGATGATCTCGTTTTTGCTGATCCGCCTTATACTGTAAGGCATAATCAAAATGGATTTATCAAATACAACGAGAAACTTTTTTCTTGGAACGATCAAATTCGATTGGCAAATGCGCTCGAACGTGCTGCTAAACGTGGATCCAAAATTATATCAACAAATGCAAATCACGAATCGATTAGAGATTTGTATTTCGAAAAAGGATTCCGAATTGAAACAATTTCCCGTTATAGTTCGATTTGTGCCAATCCAAACAAAAGAAACCGTTTTGAGGAAGTAGTCATTTTAAATAAATAGGAGGTCTTCTTGATGCAAAGACAAATGACAATCAATTCCTTATTGAACAACATATCCAATCAAAACAGTCCGCTTTTCAATCTTCGGCTTTTTCTTGAGCAGCAGAAAAATCTGAAGGATGCCAGGGATACAGAAAGAATGCGTTTTGTGGGTTATGTGCTAGAAATAGGCTATGACAAGACTAAAATCATCACAAGCGATCCATATAAAATGGCTGTAGGTGGGATCCCACGTGGTTCTTTTTTGATCATGGTTCCCAATGATTTCGGTAAATTGCCTTATCACTTTATTCTTTTACGTGTGACCGGAGTTGCCACAACACCGCTAAGAAATCAGGAGCAACAAACTTATTTTGAACTGCACAAAAAAGCGATGCCTGAATTAGATATCTGGATCCAAAATGATTTGCAATGGGGCACGCTCGACTGCAATATTCTCGGAATGTTTTATCCTAATCCAAATGATTCAAGCAAATTGATGTTTTCTGGAGATGTAAATAATGTGGTGAGTCCCCATCGTTATGAAGTATTTGCGCCAGATGATACCTTACTACATTTAATTGTCAATGGAATTGTAAAAGATGAATTCCAATTTGAAATAGGCAAACTCCGTCCTACAGAATGTCAATTGACAATAGATGCGATGGAAACTCCAGTTATTATTTCAATGAAAGATTTCATGGGATGCCGCACAGCCATGTTTGGTAAAACACGTCTTGGTAAATCCAATGTGGTGAAATTGTTGGCTCAAGGAATGATTGAAGCAACGGCTGAAAAAGGGAATGTTGGACAGCTCATTTTTGATATCAATGGAGAATATGCCAATGACAACGACCAAGATGGAAACATGTCTCTTCGTTCTGCTTACGCCGATCATTGTTTTGTATATGCTCTTGTTCCAAGGCCAGAAACACCGAGCAAGCCTCTTCGGTTAAATTTCTATGAACAGCCTAAATCGTGTATCGAAATCTTAGGATCGTTATTGCAGCAGAACAACAAAACATCGAACTACATCCAGAGCTTTTCCAGTGTGAAATTGCCAAGCATCGAAGAAATCATGGAACTTCCTGAAAATGAACGAACCAGACCTATCCGAAAAATTCAAATGTATTGGGCTATTCTTAAAGAAGCGGGATTTGATCCAGATATAAAACGATTACTATCCTTTCAATTGAAGGGTGGATCTGCCTATGGTTTCAATCCACAGTTCAATAGAGATTTACGAGAGGCCGCTTATAAAGAGGCAGGAGAGAAAGTTCCAGAAAATCCAAATACTTTGAATGAATTAATCCGGGAACTCAAAGTGATGGCGAACTTTGTACAAAAGAAATCAAGAAGTAAAGCATTGATAAGCAAAAGTAGTGGAGAGCCAATCTTTGATGCTGATGACAAAGCATTATTAAACTTCTTAAGTCCAACGTCAGGATCAGGCCCAAGCATACTTCGATCATATCAAAGTTACCATGATCCCCATGCCAGCGATTTTGCGAATGAAATCATTGATCTGTTGGATCAAGGAAAAACTGTCATTCTGGATCTTGGAAATGCCACCGATGAAATACGACGTTACTTTGCGGATATGCTTTCTCGAAAAGTGTTCTCCCGCCAAGAAGAAAAATTTGTAACAAATTCACTTGGAGAACATTACGTACAACTCTACTTTGAGGAAGCTCACAATTTATTCCCGCCTGATGACAAGGAATTCACTGGAGTTTACACTCGATTTGCCAAAGAAGGGGCCAAATTTCACATCGGAATGATCTATTCCACTCAATCACCTTCAACGATTAACAAAGAGCTATTGATTCAAACAGAAAATTTCTTTGTTGGTCATTTGTCCTCCAGTGATGAGGTTCATGCGCTCGTCAAAACGCAAATCGCTTATGCTGGCATTGAAGATGAGATATTGAAAAGCAAGACACCAGGATATATGCGAATGCTGACTTTATCGCATAGATTCGTTATTCCAGTGCAAACTCCAATTTTCAAAGAAAAAATCGCGAATCTAAAACAGCGAGGTGCTTAAAATGGCTTATTCAGGAGGAAAACTTCCTTATGAAACCGCATCAAAGCTTGGACATTTGAATGTTGTTCAAAGTGAATGGGTCAGATCACTAATTAAAGATTTTGAAGCATCCAAAACTGAGTTGGATATAGACAGCACGATATGGACTGAGTTTTCAGATGAACATATAAAGCCTCTGCGTAATATTTGGGCAGTTGATGGATCTTATGTGAAAGTTGCTTCTGACAATTTTCCACCACGTGAAGTTGCTTTTGTAAAAACAGCTTTGATGGTTTTGGACAAAGCTCGAATTGATAAAGTAGACAAAAAATATCCGCATCCTTTGATCCTTCAAGATATCATGTCAGACAGTGGTATTTTTCATGCCACTGTCTTCCCACTAAAAAACATTCGCACAAAAGTTGGATCCAACTATACAAAAGTAAGACATATTGTCCGAGATTCGATAAAAATAGATAGTGAAGGCAGTTTCTATGAAACCCTTAAATGGCTGGCATATATGAAATGGGATCCAAAACAAAAAAATCCATCACCATCCTTTACTTGTCCTCATTGCCACAAAGAAATTCCTGGGCTTTCTTATGATTTGGACGAGGATGAATGTCCAAAATGTAATGGAACCGTATTTTTGACAGACATGATTGGTTTTCATTTGGATATGAGTGAAGATAGTGCTCCAGAAAGCATTGCTTCTGCTTATATGTCTATAATGGAGCATCTTATGTTGTTTACTGCGATTCGTTTATCTTGGCACCACACGGACAAAAACCTGCTTAACGAATCCTTGTTTATCAAAGATGGACCACTTACTTTACGTGGGCAATATTCCAAGCTCGTTCCTAATATCCGCGCTTTCTTAGAATATGCAAAAAAACAAGGTCGTTCAATTCATATTATTGGACAAGAGAAAAATGGGGTATTTGTTGATCATCTTTCTACCCTTGCTCGATTTGTATCACCAAAAGAAAAAGGGGAAAAATTGAATTATGCGATTTTGTCGCATGAATATGTTCGGAGAGAAGTTTACAGAGCACCAGAACTGACTAATCCTTATGGCAGAAAGACAAACTGGGGTGAAAAGGTTTATGTAAAACTGGATCCTAAAACGTACATCGTGTTGAATGTTCCAACTGGTGAATATAACGAAGATGACACATTTCCATACAACATTAATGATTTAATTGGATTTGAACGGATTCTTGCTACATTGCCGGGACTGATTAGTCATAAACATGAAGGTGCATTATTCCCCATTGGATTAGCGAATGCAATCGCATCGATGTCAAGTTATCCTTCAGCAAAAATACTCCAACGCTTTTTTGAAGAATATGATAAAAAAGGTGGATCCTGTTCCATAAAATAGGCCTGCCCTACCCAGCACCCCAAAAAAGAAAAGCAACATAATCAATTGGACAAAAACTGATAAAAAATTCGATTAGAAAAATAAAAGTGAGATGGACCTTTGATATTTTTAAATGTGCTAAGGTCTTTGAATCCGATGGACATAAAACACAAAAGAATGACGAATAAAGAAATAAAGCGTCAGAACCAAATCTGTTCCCGGAAATAAAGAAAACTGCCCCGATTACAGGGCAGTTTTCTTTTTGATTCATAAAAACAGGGGTCTAGAAGGGGTAAGTCCGAGGTAAACACAAAAGCGGCATGATAGATGGGTATTTTTGTGAATTAGTGGATTACGACGAGTTTTTGCGGGTTTATGCTTGAAAATCAAGCGGTTTTTGCTTTATATAGCCTTAAATCTTGTCATAATCCCTTATGGATCATGACAAGATATTTCATCGCTAAACCATTAGCATCACTGATGTTTACATTTTTTTCTATCTATCGTGCCGTTTTTGGACTTATCTCGGATTTACCCCTAGAAGCCTTTCTGAGCCACGAAAAATTATTCCGAATACTCCAGTACCCCCTAAATGAAACTGAGCATATAAATCGAAAAATCTAAAAGTGTTCCATCCCATGAAGGGGTAAGTCCGAGATACGTGTAAAATATACAGTTATAAATAGAAATTTGTTCCAAATCAAAATAACACCAGCTCCCTTGCCTGTTTCACGTTAAGGGAGCTGGTTAGTTTATGACTTGCTATTCCACAATGCTAGTTGGCAGGATTAATTGTGGTTCTGGGGGCTCAGGTGCATTGTCCATGTCAATTACATAGTCACCAAAGCGCTTTATGTGACTGGTCATGTAAGGACTCAAAGTAGCTACGGCTTCACTTTCGATTCCGTATCCTTCTCTGGTCAACTCCCGTAGCACGGCTGTTAAGTCCACTACATTTTGAAGAATAACTGCGTTTGCAACAAGATCATTGTACTTAATCACCTTTTCTTGCTCTTCTGGATCATTATCAGCAATAATGCTTTCACCGCCGAAAAAGAGCCATTTAGAAAAGCCATTATAAGCTTCAGCCTTGTTTGTGGTAGCTGTGATTTGTTGGCGAAGCTCCAAGTCTGAAATATATTCCAGTAAAAACACGGTTCGCACTACCCGCCCCAACTCTCGAAACGCTTTGTATAGTCGGTTCTTACGGCTGTCATTACTCAGTCTTACCCCATTTGCAACTGTATATTTTACACGTATCTCGGACTTACCCCATGAAAGGGGAGGTGGATTTTATATCATAAATAATTGTGATATAACATAATGCAAAAAAAACACGGGGGAACATTGTAACAACATCATTTTATCTCCTGGATCCTGGCTTTCTTAATTCATGACATATAGCATAGCTTATCCTGAAGGTTTGGCGTGACAGCCCCTTAGACCTTTGACTATTGTTCAATCGATTGGCTAGTCACTTTTATTTGTATTTTAAAACGTTGTTATAGTCATCCAACAACATAACATTGTGAACATGTTTGTTGTACAGACTCACTTCCTTCTGAATATAGTGGCGAAGGTCACCAACTCCCAAATAGTTCCCGAAATAAAAGATCGGTTCATTTTCCATTTATTGGGGATATAGCACTAAAATCGGTCGATGCTCCTCCTACCCCAAATACGAGCAAAAACACTTTAGTTTGGTTCCGAGAATGGGTATTCTCGGAATAATATTTATTAAAATAGATATAAATTGTTCCGAGAATATGGTATAATTAGATATGAAAAATTGTTCCGAGAATATAAATCGACAGGAGGCGATCCATCCCCATGTTCATTAACGAGTTCAAAGACTGGCTTTTGGAAGATGGTAGATCGAAGGAAACCCTACGGTCTTATGAAGCAACACTAAAGGATCTCATTTCTTGGTACGAAGAAACCGTAGGTGATGAATTTGACCCTCGTGAGATTAGCTCAAAGGACTTGCAAGATTACCGTAGCTTTTTGGAGACAGTCCGAAAGCAAAAACCAACTACCGTTAACAAAAAGGTGGCAGCATTAA
>NZ_JPST01000011.1 GCF_000763315.1 Thermoactinomyces daqus
ACTGTAAAGACCCGCGCTCGAACCGATTCGCTGTATATTCCATTACACCTGAGCTGTCCAAGTGGTCCAGGATTTGATATAGAGTCGCCCGGATCTCATTGATGTCACTTTCCGGGACGCCATATAAGTGCAAATCATTCAGCTTGGTCACTACCCGGCAAACCTTAGCTTGAATATTTGTCCTGATGTTTTCGCTCATGGCGCATCAACCCTCTATATCTTTATAAGAGAAATTTCGCTTCCCTCTTGATTTCTGCAATTAACTGGTCAACTGCTGTAGTGTCAAGATTCAGCTTGGTCAGCAGCTTGCACACGTTATTTTGAATGTTGGTTCTTATGTTTTCACTCATTAGCTCTTGTTCCTTTCGTGAATTCATTATAATAATGCCAACTACTTTTTCTGTTTCCTCATCTTTTCTTATAAAAACTCCCGGCAATAATTCTTCTTCATACCCTTTAACAGGAGCCCCCAAGAAAATATATAAAATGTCGTGTTCTATATCATAGGCGAATACGTCATTTTGTTCCGATGTCCTAATGTTTTCGCTCATGATGTCACAACCTGTCCATAAATTTGCTTCATCTTCCGAATAAATAAATGAAGCGCCAGAACCAAATCTGTTCCCAGAAATAATGAAAGCTGCCCTTAGCGTCGGGGCAGCTCTTTTTTCATTTTATCTACCATTTGATTTCATTTAATTTTGCTCTATAATGCTTTTTTCGGAGGGCAATTCTCTTTTCTGCTTGACGTTTGATGCGAATAGCGGAAAACACTCCGATTGCTGACAAAATAGCCAGCACACCCAAGATAATCGACACATTGGCCACCTCCGACATAATTTCGCCCCTGCTTACGAATAAATAAGTATACCGACGTTTTCCTTCATTAAGGGAAAAGCACCCCTCACGATCGGGTGCTTTTTTTATTACTTCACACTGGGATTCCGCTCGAAAAATGGGTCAAAATAAACTTTGCATGACTTTTGTAACTCGCTTAGCTGAATAATCTTACAACCGTTTCCCTCTGACTTACAATATTCAATATGATTCTTTAGCAAATCTAAAATGTAACGCCCTACATATTCATACTGATGTTCTTTGTAGTACTCTTCAGTGATAAGACTTGAAAACGCAATTTCCATAAATGCGCTTACCAGAGTGTATTCACTAGGTTTACCGCCACCCGTTTTTGCTTTCACAGCTACATAGTAGTTGCCATATTCATCTATAATTAAATCTTTCAGCAAGTTAATTTGCATCAATTATCCCTCCCTGCTATTAATTCGGTAGGAGGGATCTTTTTTGTCCACTTTTTTTTCCTTTTCCAAATCTCTCATCATTCTTGTGATCTCGTATCGTATAGACTGAGCTTTCCCCGTCTCTCCATTGCGGAGTGCTTTTTCCCATAGATGGATAAAGGAACATACTGTAATCATCGAATCACCCTGGTTTAATGATACACTTAACGCACCGAGCAAGCAGGAGAGGGCAACGGGTATAATCCCTCAGGTTATCCCGCTCCTGTCCTGCTCGCTACGTTAAAAGCCAGGACGAATGAACGATGGAGGGACGTTCACTCTCCCTTTTTAAATTTCCTGGCTTAGATCAGGGAAAGGTGGAGGAAAACTGCACCGAAGGGGATTTTCCACCCTTTCACTTGAGGTTTATAGGTTGGTCCGATCCTTCCCTGATCTAAACAAGAAAACGAGCCGGGATGCAACTATATACTGAGACACGGACTTTCACCTCCGTGTTCATGATTCCCGGCTTCACTAAATTTAAAGGCCCTCACATCGAGGGCCGATCCAAAGGAGAAACGAGAAATGAATTTACAAATCGCCTATTATATCAAATTTTATTAAAAAGATTCTCGCTTGTCAAGTAACTCAATGAATTTATCCACTTCTTCTTTGACTCTATAATATTTCCGTTTGCTCCATCGATGTTTCTTTGTGAACCATTCAACGCCCTTAAACTTCCATGGCTCGTAATATATATATTTCATAAGCAATCGATGCTCATCCTTCAATTTATTAGCCAAGATAAAATCTATCTTCTCTTGTTCGATTCTTCTTTCTGCTCGAATTACCCCATATTTTTCTGTGGTCGATTGCCATATGGTATAGGGTTTTCCGCCCGAAAAAAAATCATAGGAGGGAACACAAGACGGGAATAAATCGTAACTAGCCATTGTACCATCTCCTAGGTAGACTTATAATATTTATATCGTGCCCCGCGTTGTGCTCCTCTCCTATTTAATCCCATCCGCTGAGGATGGGGTTTTTAATTTTCATCTCCATCCTTCTTGGTTTATCTATTTTATAAACCAATATTATTGGATTTTCTGAGTAAAAATATAGTTTCATTTCCTTCTGCTTCCCTTAAACCATACAACATAATCCTTGAGTCGAGAAAAAGCATAGTTGAAACTTGCATTTTCCGCCATTGTTTTCTCTTTTTGCGGCGTAGGTATGAGTGTGCCTTCGCCCCCATCTTTATTTTTCTCACGCTTCCAGCTTGCCCGCCATGCGGTCCATGTCCCATTTCCTTCTTTCCAGAGATAACAGCTATGGTATTTAGTCAATTGAATTTCGTAGGCTTCACCGGGGATCAGAGGCATCATTCCGATTTGTTTCATTTGTTCATTCATTGTTTATCCTCCCTCTCCATCCGCCGGCCACAGGCACAAAAGGCGACGATGAACGGTACACCTTCGCCCACGGTCTTCCCGCATTTTGGGCAACGGTAGACGGTTTCTTTCCGCTTTCTCACGGGTGCTTTCTTCGGCTTATCTTCCGGTATCGCGAACAAGTCAATTTGTATGAATCCTGCTGGCAAGCTCATGTTTTTCTACCTCCATGATCGCTTTAAGTATCTGATAGGCGACTTGCGGCACTATCGCATTCCCTAACGCTTTTAATCGGTCTTTTCTGCGTTTGACTCCTTCCGTTACTCGTGGCGGCTCCCATTCATATTGTGTTTGCCCTAATCCTGCTGGCCATCTATGTCCGTCCAGCCCGACGGAAAACCCATCAGGCACTCGACCCAATTGGGATTGAGCTGGCCTTTCTGCCCTTCGCGGATCAGTGCCCCGGGTACTGAATCCCGTTCCTTCTGTGACGGCGGCAAGGTGGCGTTTTTCCCGTCCTGCGCAGTCGGTGTTGGCCATAACTTCACTGCTGTTTGTATGTTCATCCCGCCGGTTCCATGTTTTCCGGCTCCCGTGTGGCAGTTCGCCAGTGGAGTCGGCCAAAGTAACCCTGGCGCGTGTTTTGCTTGATCCGTAAGCGTCACCATGCTTTGGCCGGATCACACCGTCCCTTTCTAGTTGCTCTTTGGTAATCGTCCGCACATCGTTGTAAATCGGAACGCCAGGGAAGTTCTTTCTCAGCACTTTCTGACAGAATGGCTCAATCTCGCAAAACGCTGCTGTCTCCATTCCCGCCCAATGCGCTGCCAAACTAAATCCGCCAATCCCGCTGAACAAATCAAGGATTCTCATGACGCATCACCGATGACCCTCACGATCATGCGGTCGGCTTTGACTTTCAGTTTCTTCTCCAGTTCATCGATTAGATTTTCCGTTTCCAGCAAATCAGCAGCCTGACCGATCATCTCTCCTTGGAACCAGATTTCAAACCTTTGGATGTTCATCATGTTTCACGCCTCTTTCTGTGTCTTCCCAAAATTGTTTATATTCGGTTTGGAACACAAACTGGTTTTCCTTATTGCTTAGAATTCCGTTTATCTCACCAGGACCACATATTTTTGCTCGCTTGTCGAGACGCTCGCGAGTCTCTTTGTGTTTGAGGCGGTAATATAACTCTTCATGGTTCATCTCACTCACCTCTCCGCTCTCTTATAATCTCCTCGGACAACGGGATATCAAATTGTAAATTTCTAAGCACTTCGATTTCATGGCCTTTGGCTTCGGCTGCCAGCTTCCGAAGGGCTTGGAACATAGCAGAATTTCTTCCGCGTTCCCTTGCTTCGAGCAGGCGTTTTTCTGCTTCCTCTCTTTCAGTCATCCCCGCCGCCTCCTTTCCAATAATGTTGAAAAATATTCCTTTTCTCCGATTCGGTCAGACTACCAAGCCATTTTGTAAATTCAGTTAACACATCTTTCCCGCGCCATAAGTGATTACATTCGTATTGAAAGAAAACGCCAAGCGCCCAATGCAACTCGCAATGTTGGCTTCGGTACTCTACCCTTCCGCAATGCATGCATTTATTCATCCTCGCCGCCTCCTATCAAAAATCCCCCGGTTTTTCTTCTCGCAAAGCCTTTTCGATACACTCACCGCAAACCTCGACCCAGTTTTCCGTCGGCTTTCCGCATTCAATACAGCGGTAAGTCTCTCCCTCGGACAAAACCTTCCGTAAGTTTTTGGCGGCGGTTCTATATGCCGCAGAAATTCCCATATTGAAATCTCGGTTTCCGGATTCAATACCTGCTATAACCTCAGCCGAGCTTTCCATCAGATCGATGTGCCGTTGAATCTCTGCCCGAAGCCGCTCGACCTCTTCCTCTGCTACCATGGCCCGACGGATCGCCTCGGGCCATCCTTCGCGGGATTCAGCGATAAAGATAGCGTTATTTCGCGCTTCTTCTGCGGAGATTTCAGGCGCATCAGGATAACGTCCCCCCTGCCATGCGGTTGCGATTTCTTTCGGCTTTTCTTCGTCTCGCTGTTGAACATGGAATTGGTCATCCGTTGGAATCGACCAACTGCGCGCTTGCCACGGGCCCGGCGTTGCTTTCGTGATAATCTTTAAATCCTTCTTAAGATCCCGTTTCATCATTAACCGCTCCCCTTCTCACGTTCGCTTCCTTTTTCATAATTTCTAGTGCATTCAATACCATTTCTTTTCCGTATGCCTCCACCAACTCATCGAGGATTTGCTCAGTTGTATCGCGGGTCATTTCTCTTTCCTCCTCTTATAAAACGTGCTTGAACTGCTTCAACTTACGATATCGTGAACGGTGGATTCATTGAGTTTAAATTGACGGCTAATTTTCTTTTTGCTCCATCCGTTCACGTACAAATCGCGGATTTTTCTTACGGTCTCATCCTCTATTTCCTGATTGCGAGGGAGTCGATCGGCTTCGCGACGAAATTCTCTTTGAAACCGTCGGACGGTGTCAACATGAACGCCGCAAAGGTCCGCGATTTCTCTTTGGGTCTTTTCTCCCCGTTGGACATAAGCTTTGATTTGACTGACCAGTTCTTCTGAAAGCTTGCGGCAGGATTTTGGTACAATCACTTGTGAACCAAAAAGCCGGTTGAAGTCCACAATTTTCTCATATTCCAAGTCGATCCATTCATCGTCCAGAAAAACGCGAATTCCCTCTGCCTCTTGAAGATCCGGGAATTTGGATTTGATAATGGCCACAAACTCCGGCAAATCTTTGGCTTTAGCCGTATACCCTTTATCCCTCATTTTCATGGAAACCAATCGCCACCAGCGGCGTTTAGGTTCGGCCTTTTGAAGGGACCATTTGTAGCCGCATTGGCAGCACTTTAACCGGCGGTTTCCTTCTGCATCTGTCTTTACCAAACCCCGGAGGTTTGGCAATCGGTCTTCCCCACATAAGGGACAGCGGAAAGGTTCAATTTCGTGATAGATTCTTTTCATTGTTTTTCCTCCTCTAAGATTTTTCCGATCCGGATACAATGAGACATAATTTCATCCAAAAGGGTCTCGGCCTGGCGTTTATCGCCACTTTTCAAATGAGTTTGCAAATAAACCGCATGACGGGTAAGCTGATAGCAATTCCATTTAAGCGCGTCCATTCTCGTTTCATTCATTGGGGGTCCACCCTTCCAGGAATTTATCTAATGGAATCACGACAAGCCATTCTTTTCGGTCTGCTTTCACCGCTAAGGCTTCTATTGCCGGTTCTTCTAACCATCCATAGAGCGTCTTAAACCCATCTTTACGGGCTTTGACTTCCCATCGGAGTCCTAACCCCTCCACATCTCCCGTCAGCTCATCCCCCAGGCTTTTCAAAGCACCAGAGAGGGCCACCCGGCGGCCTCCGATCAATTTGGCGAATTCGGATTCGCGTCTATAGCCTTTTTGCTTTTGGCTACGTCCCATAAAATTACCTCACAATCATATCCTCTATGTCGAATTTCAAATCCTTTCACCGGTGGGGTCGTGCGGTTCAGGAGGGCCTTTTTGATCTCTGACTTTAGGCGGTCCGTTTCATAATGTTCGGCCACCGCCTTTTCCCAAAAGCTGCTCATACCATTTCATCCTCATAGATCAGGCCGAATCGGTCCGTTTGAAAAACTTTCCGTCCCTCGTATTCAAAAACATCTGTCACCTTGAATTTTTTACCGCCGGCAGTGGTCAGCTCATCTCCCGAACGGATTTCCTTCACCGGTTTGTTAACTGCTATTTTGAAGTCGATTTCGCGTGTTTTCATTTCTCATTTCCTCCTCGCATTTGTTACCCTCATTATATCCAATTTAATTGGAAAAGTGAATACATAAAATCAATTTTATTGGTTTTTGGGACAATAAAATGTGATTGGGACAAAAAGAAAAAAGTTTTGTCCCATGCCTTCAGCCCTTGATGCATCTGGCTTTGAGCCACTTCAACATCCTTTTTGGGACAGAAGGGACACCTTTTTTCTATAAACCTCCTACGCATTTTTGCTTTTTCATTCCTTCACTTTTATTTATTTTTTTGTCCTTTTTGTCCCAAAGAGAAGAAAAAAGTATAAAAAAGCCAGTAAAATCAAGGGTTTACCCCTTGGGACAAAAATAAAAAATGGGCAATTTATTTCGCCCCTCGAAATATCGTAAAATCAGCCTTGAGCCTAGATGTATCAAGGGTTTTGGCTGTTGAAGTGGTTGGGACAAAAGAGGGACAAAAGGGACAAAAAGAAAAATCCTATGAGTCATTACCCATAGGATTTATATCAGTCCTTGATATAGAAGGACCAAGCGCTCCAATTCATCATATTCTTTTAGCAAGCTTTCTTCCCCGGCCTCGATCCGCCGGGCCAAAACGTAGAGTTTCCTGAGAATATTCATATAGTCTTCGTCATTTTTTATCAGCGGACGTGTTAGAGCGGTGACAATGGCCATTTTCTTTTCCCGGATCAGCTCGACTAACCTTTCGCTCCCCGATGGTAACCGGTATTTTAACTGGTTTCCTTCCACCCTCAGCTCCCCGCCAATCTCCTTTACTTTTTCAATCAAATCCAATGTCATCATAGTTAAACCTCTCCCTCTACCATTTTGTTGGATTTCGTGCCCATAAAAGGGACCACATTGGTTGCAATTGGGAAATTATCAATAATCCCAATGCCGACCCAAAACCGATTTGACCCACTTTTCCCTTGTCTGAAACCTCGTTCTTCGAGCCGCTTTTTGAACATCCGCTTATTCATAAAAGGCTCTCCGCTTTCCTCACACCATTTCAAATAGGTTTCATGCAGCTCAGTAACGCCGACCTTCTCGGCAGCGCCCAAGACACAACATTCTTCCAAGAAACTGCCCAGGGAGTCCATTGTTGCACGGTATTCCTGGGTAGCGGCCACCATCGACTCCGACGGAGAAAGCCGCTCTTTGCTCCACTTTTTATATCCCTCAATCATCCAGTTGAGAATCCCAGGAGCTTCTGCAATGAGCTTTTCTTCCAGATATGGATCGCACCGATCCCCTTCAAATTTCTCCTCGAATGGGATTAAAATTAACCGCCGCCAAATCCCATCATCAGTGCCTCGAATGAGCGGCTTATGGTTGGTGGCCAGAATGAATTTAGCCACCGGGCGAAAAGAGAAAGGTTTCCCGTACAGATCCCTTACCCGGATAATGTCATTACCGGTAGCGCTTTTTACGAATTCCTCATTCAAGCTGTTGCCGTCAGTCGTTTCTGAAATAATAATTAACCGTTTGCCTCGGGTTTGCACCAGCTCCGGATTAGGCGCACCCGAATTTTGATTTTTCCTTTCCATGATTAAATCGCTACTGGCCTGCATTCCATAGTCTCCAAAAACATGCAATAGCACATTATTAAACACGCTTTTCCCATTCGCTCCATTCCCATAGGCGATTGGGAATTTGGCTTCGGAGGTATCGCCACTTAAGCAGTAGCCGGCATATTTTTGGAGGAAATCCATTTTATCCGGATCATTCTTCATAATCTCAGCGATAAATTTTTCCCAACGAGGCGCTTTGGCTTTCGGATCGAAAGAAATGTTAGCAATTTGCGTGATCATGTCATTCCGATTATGAGGATAGAGCTTGCCTTCTTTCAGATTGAATGTTCCATTTTTAAGGTTGATAAGGTGCAAGTTTTGGTCTAAGTCATTTACTGAAATCGGGATGCCTTGTATCGTTCGGGCCAATCCGATCATAGATTCAAGCTTATGTCTGGATTCACTTGCCCGGGCAAAATTGATCCGCTTAATAGCTTGTTTTACTTCTTCATTTTGTTTGAGATCGGTAACGCCCTGGGCCATCAAATCAGAAACAACCCGGTTATATGCTTCTAATGTTTCCTGTCCAAAAGCCCGAATGGTATCGAGTGCCCGGCGGTAAATTTCAAAATGGGTATCTTCTGCCCATTTACTGCCGTCCCAAATGAGCCAAACGTCTTTTTCGATACAATAGCGAATATCAGCCCCATGCCGGGCGACAAGCCGCTCCGCGTTCCCGCTATCGCTATCCTGATAATCAAGTAAGCTTTCCTTTTTCCCCGGCTCATACTTGGCAGCCTGCTCCGCTTTTTTCAGCACTTCACGATCCGATAACGGAGGTTTCACCCGCTTTTGGTTAACAGCAGTTAACGTTGCATAAATGTCCTCAAAAGAAGCTCCACGTGCTCTCATCCAGCAGCCTAATCGAAACAAACTATCATCGCGGGTCCCTTCCGGGATCTCCGTACCATCCACCAATTTAGTCCATACTCGGCCACTCGTTTGACTCCGGGCCTCTTCAGATTTTTTTGTGACGCCCTCTTGGATCTTCTTGAGTAACCAACCCGGTAAATCGGCCATTTGGATATCATTGGGCGAATTTTCCCAGCGGTAGAAGTTGCCGCTTTTATGGTTGCTGGGAGCGGCCACAACATATCCACCGTCGCCGCGAATATCAATACCAGGGGCGATCTTATTTTGGGAGGATTGCATAAAAGTTCCCGGATGATTAAAGAAATAATGGCTCCCATTACTACCGGTAATTGCTTTTACAGTTTGCGGTAATCCCCCGTATTGTCCAACTAACTCCTTAAGGGACTCAAACCCACCACCTTTGACATCCACATCCAAAACGACAAGTCCACTCTCATGACCGGTAGCGATCCCGATATTTGCATTAGGCCATTTCTTCCACCATTTACGGATGAGGTCGATGTCATCCGTGGCATCATTTCGGCCTTTTCTTAATGTTTCGCTGTCCCAATATGGATGTTTCCCCGGGTGTTCGCATTCTGCACCTTTCCAGCAAGAGCAAATCCCATCCTTCATTTCATGAACGGGAAAGACTTGCCACCCCAGCGACGCATAATACAACGCATACTCTAATTTATTCTGCATCTGCTTACCCCCTTAAATAAAAACGAGGAGCCATTCAGGCTCCCGAGCTAGAATGGCAAATCATCTTCCTTGAAATCGATGGTTTGCTCCACTTGATTCGATTCATCCAATTCCTTTTCAATGTAGACGTTGCGATAGTCGCCATTTTGTTTGACCGTAATGAGAAGTTTTTTCCCAAACATATCGCCCATTTTATCGGCCAGATCGGAGAGCTTGGTAATTTTCAATCCTGCTTTGAGGAGATCCACTTTTAAATAACCCAGTTTCTCTGGCGTGTCGAATCCGTTATATTTGTTGATAGTGCGGCCTTTATACTCTCCATCGATGATTTGTAATTCCCATTGAAGTTGAGGGTTCCCCTTCCGACTTCGGGCCATCGTGAACGCTTCGACTTGTACTTTATACTCCCCATCTGGCAACGGACCACGCTTCACCTCAGTCACTTCTGCTTTTATGAACTGTTCATCAAACTGAGCAAAATATTCTTTGAGTCCCATTTTCGCACCTCAATTTTATTGGTTTATAGATATTATAATCCAATTAAATTGGATTTGCAAATATTATGAATGCCCCTTTTTGCGGTAATGTCTGGTTATGGTTTTGCAAATATTGACGAGCCGTTCTAAGTACATCTCATCTTGTTTTCGCTCCAAACGCTTAATCATTTTTTTAGCCCGCCACCATTGCCTGATCCAACCTTTTGGGCGAATTTTACGAAGATATAAAGCCAGCTCTTGATAATATCCGATGTTTTTTTCGATTTTGCTTTCTGGGGATGGCGGTGCAAATTTCCCCTTAGGCATTGTTTTCATCCTTTCGATATTCGCGATCCACTTTTAATAACTCAATTATGAAAGATCGCAATTCTTCGAGCCTTCTTTTTCTTTCTTCTTCGCAAATATCAGGATAATGTACGATGACCATCAGATGGTTCCTCCTCGAAGAATAGAAATTCAATCGAAAAACCAAGAACCTTGGAGACTGCCCTTGCCACTTCTAACCTTGGCAAGGATCGTTCAACTTCCCAGTTTGAAACCGATGTCTCGCGAATACCAATCATGTCTGCTAACTCTCGTTGCGTCAAACCCTTGGCTTTCCTCGCTTTAATCAAATTATGCCGCATTGAATGTCACCTCGTTCGCTTGCATCGTAATCATATTATATCCAATTTTATTGGTTTTCTCAAGAAAAAAACGCCCTGAACAACTATTAAATTGGATATATTCTTTTGCTCTTTACTCCAAATATTTTGTAGCATATAGTAGTAATGATGGAGTATAGGAAAGGAGTAACAAAGAATGTTTAGCGCGAGACTAAGAGCGGCACGAAAATCTTTAGGACTTAATCAAAAAGATCTGGCAAAAAAAATTGGAGTAAAACCAACTACTTATTCAAATTGGGAAACAGATGTGGCGCTGCCCCGAGCAGAAGAATTAAAAAAGTTATCCAATGTTTTGGGAGTGAGTATTGATTATTTATTAGGGGTAACCGATGATCCAAGAGGGAAAATTGACGTAAGTGATATTGCGTTAATCCTCGAAAAGGAAGAAAATCTATTTTGGAAAAATAAAAAACTCTCACCGGATTTAGTTGAAGAAGTTAAAGATTTTATCGAATTTGTATTAAAGAGGAAGGATCAAGAATGAATGTTGCTATCTATTTGAGGAAATCGCGACATGACCGAGATGCCGGTGAAGAAGAAACACTATCAAATCACAAAAAGGTTCTATTAGAGTTAGCGAAAGAGAGAAAATATTTGGTAAAAAAGATATTTCAAGAAGTAGTTTCAGGGGAATCAATTGCCCTTCGACCCCAGATGCAAGCTCTTCTTGACGAGGTGAAATCTTATCAATATGACGCTGTTCTTTGCATGGATATCGACCGTTTGGGGCGCGGAAACATGCAAGATCAGGGACTTATTTTAGATATTTTTAAAACCACCAAAACAAAGATTATTACACCAAGAAAAATTTATGATTTAGATGATGAGATTGACGAGGAATTCAGTGAGTTTGAGGCCTTTATGGCCCGAAAAGAATTTAAGATTATTAAGCGCCGACTCCAAGCTGGACGGATCAGATCAATAAAAGATGGGAATTTCATTTCTAACCGGCCGCCTTATGGATACCGAAAAGTTTCTGATGGGAAATCAACTTTCTTAGAAATAGATGAAGATCAAGCAAAAATCGTCCAACTTATTTTTAATATGTACACGAAAGAGAGAATTGGAGGCACCAAAATCGCCTCCCGATTGAACGAAATGGGGATTCCATCATATACCGGGGGGAAATGGATTAGTTCCGTTATATTGCATATGCTTACAAACCCGATTTATATCGGTAAAATAAGATGGGGATTTATTAATAGACGGCCGAGCTTAGCTCCAGATAAAAAAATGGAATGTCGCAGGAGGAAAGAAGATGAAATAATAATGGCGGATGGGAAACACCCGCCTATCATTGACATTGATACATGGAATAAAGCTCAAGAGATCCGAACTAAAAAGGTTATCCCAAAATTGAAGAAAAACTTCTCACTTACTAACCCTTTTGCTGGCCTGCTTACCTGTGGAAAATGTGGACGCCATATGTCAATTACTCGCAAATCGCGGAAAAAAACAAAAAACCCAGAAACAAGGATCAAGTACGCTGTCTGCAACAGCCGGGCGTCTGGAGTTTTCTGTGGCAATAAGTTGACCAGGCTCGATTATATAGAAGAAAAGGTCTTAGAGGAAATTAAAAAAAGGTTAGCTGACTTTGAGTTGCAAATAAATGCAGACGACTACATAACCGAAAATCACAAACTACAGTTACTCGAAATAAAAATGAAAAATACAGAAAAAGAGATTCAAGATTTAATGGCTCAATTAGATCGAATCTACAACAATTTTGAACGCGGACTTTATTCTGATGAACTTTTCCTTGAGCGACAGGAAAAAGTAAAAAAAGAATTAGACAAAGCAAGAGAGCGGCTTAAGCTAACAAAAGAGGAATACATTAAAGAGGAAGGACACCAGCGGCCAACGGAATCGATCCCGATCCTCCGCCATGTGCTGGACGTATACCATCACCTTTCGATCAGGGGCAAAAATCTTTTGATGAAACAAATTATTGAAAAAATCATTTATACCAAAGAGAAACACCAAAAAAATGATGATTTTACCCTTGACATCATGTTCAAAATTTGATGGTTATCATGAAGACGATTACAGAATATCAAGCACCACAACCACCTGACCCCGCACCCGCTCCTGATCGAGATCCTCTTTGCGTGACACCAGATGTACTTTTCCCATCTTTTTCTCTCCTATTGATGCCCGTTGGCATGCTGACAGGCAAACCGAATCAAAGCTTTCGCAAGCTCTCCCATTTTGGCAAAACGCTCATCCGCCGTTTGTCCCTTTTGATAGCGGTAATAGATTTGCTGGCAGATGACGGCTAGCTTAAAATAAGCAAACGTCAGATAATAATGGATCGTGGAAAGATCCTGCCCGCTCTTTCGCCCATAACATTCGAGAAATTGCTTACGGGTGAAAAATCCGGGCAACACTGTCACCGGATCCCGGCCAAACGCTTTTTTCAGGAAATCGGGGTCGCTTTCTTCGATCCAGTAACTCATCGTACAGCCCAGATCGGCCAGCGGATCCCCGACGGTGGCCATTTCCCAGTCAAAAATCCCGACCATTTTGGTAAGGCCTGGATCAAACATCACGTTATTAAACTTGTAGTCATAATGGATCACAGTCGGTTCGGGTGAAGCGGGAATCCGGGAGGTCAAATAATTTGAAAGCGAATCCAATTCTTTGATCTCTTCTGTTTTCGACCGGTGAAAGCGATGGATCCATCCTTCCACTTGCCGGGTGAGAAAACCTGACGGGCGGCTGATTTGCACCATTCCCGCTTCCTTGTAGGGAATGGCATGCAACTCAACCAATGCATCAACCATCAGTTCGGATAACTGGCGCCCTTTCTCCGGAGTCGGCGGAATATCCGGAGGCAAAGAGGTTTCAACGACAACTCCCTTGCGGCGTTCCATCATAAAAAAAGGCGCTCCCACAATCTCCGGATCATCACAGAAGACGAGCGGTTTCGGTGCCAGCGGAAAAGCGGGGTGCAACCGTTTCAGTACTTGGTATTCACGCCCCATATCGTGGGCTTTGGGCGCAGTCGGTCCCAAAGGAGGGCGGCGTAACACCGCTTCCCATGCCCCGACTCGGATTAAATACGTCAGGTTGGAATGGCCGGTTCAATCTCAAGCGGAGCGTTTTCAAGGTCAAAATGATCCCGCAAAAAACGTTCAAGTCTTTTTTCGTTCAATTCTTCCCCCTGGCGGACAGGGATAGTTTCCTTACTCATGTCTCCTCCTTCTTTTCCGGCCAAGAGATGGAGTACGCATTCAATTTGGCCTTCCATCCGTCGGGAATCGGCTCGCTTCGTTGACGGAGGAAATTAAAATAAACCATGACGGATTCCGAACGGGCAATCACTTCCCCGCTTTCGCGATCCAGGATTTGCTGTCCCAGATGTACGCTTCTCGTGCCGATACGCAAGACCCCGGTTTGAATGGTTAACCGTTGGTTGTAATATGCCTGCTGCAGAAAGTCGCAACGGATATGGGCCAGGATAAATGGCCAATCGCTCAGATCAGCAAAGGTTGCAATCTCTTCAAAAAATTCGGTTCTCCCCTGTTCCAAGTAGATGAAATAACTTGTATTATTCACATGGCCCAGCGCATCGGTTTCGCAAAAACGGACTCTTATCTCCGATTCAATCACGGTTCATCCCCTCTTCTGATCCAGTCATCACATCGCGTGGGCTCCGCCATCGACCACCAGTACATGTCCCGTTACATAATCGGAAGCGGGTGAAGCCAAATAGACCGCGGCTCCTTTCAAATCGTGTTCTGAACCGAAACGTTTGAGCGGTGTGCGCTCCAGAATGGCTTGTCCCCGGTATTCAAGAATCGCTTTGGACATTTTGGTCGGAAAAAAGCCCGGCGCGATCGCATTCACATTGACCCCGTATTCGGCCATTTTGCAGGCGAAATCCTTGGTAAAGGAGATCACGGCCCCTTTGCTGGCATGGTAACCGACCGCATCCAAAACACGTGGATCAGCTCCGCTTAGACCTGCCACCGATGCGATGTTGATGATTTTGCCGGCCTTCTGCTTTGCCATCTGTTTCCCGACGGATTGTGACATCAGAAATGTTCCGGTCATATTGACATCCATCACCATTTTGAATTTTTCCAGCGGCATTTCCAAAGCCGGGGCGCCCCAGGAAACACCGCTGTTGTTCACCAGGATGTCGATTTTCCCAAATGCAGCAAGCGTCTCTTGAACCACCTGTTCGACGCTGTCCGGATCAGTCACATCACAAGATAAAGCCAAAGCCTCCGTTCTGTTTTCCTTAAGGCGGTCCCGGACTTTTTCGCAAGCTTCGATTTTACGTGAACAGACGACAATGTCGGCTCCTGCTTCCGCCAACGCAACGGCAATCTGCTCCCCGAGCCCGCGTCCCCCGCCGGTCACAATCGCTGTTTTTCCCTTAAGACTGAACAATTCATGAATGTGCATGGCAATCACTCCTGATCGATTTTTCCCCGTTTGCGGGCTTGCTCCCTCAATTCAAGCTTCGCCACCGACATGCGATGCACTTCATCAGGCCCGTCAGCGAGACGCAGCGTGCGGGTGTTTGCCCAGTGAGCGGCAAGAGGGAAATCTTCCGATACACCGGCTGCGCCCAGAGCCTGAATGGCGCGATCCAGTACCCGTAGAGCGACATTGGGCGCAACTACCTTGATCATGGCAATCTCCTTGCGCGCAGATTTATTTCCATAGCGATCCATCATGGCCGCTGCTTTCAGTGTAAGGAGGCGGGCCTGATCGATTTCGATTCGGGAATCGGCAATCCATTGCTGAATGACGCCTTGTTCCACCAGAGGTTTCCCAAAAGCCGCCCGGCTCTGCACCCTCCCGCACAAAATTTCCAATGCCCGTTCCGCTACCCCGATCAGGCGCATGCAGTGATGAATCCTCCCGGGACCCAGACGCCCCTGGGCGATGGCGAAGCCTTTTCCTTCTTCCCAGATCATGTTCTCTTTTGGAACGCGAACCTGATTAAAACGGATTTCAGCATGTCCATGGGGGGCATGATCATATCCGAATACCGGCAACGTACGGATAATCTCCACTCCGGGAGTATCAAGCGGAACGATGATCATCGAATGGCGCTCGTATTTGGGCGCTTCCGGGTTGGACAGCCCCATCACAATGGCAAATCGGCAACGGGGATCCCCTGCACCGGATGACCACCATTTTCTCCCCGTAATGATGTAACTGTCACCATCGCGTTCAATCCGCGTCTCGATGTTGGTTGCATCAGATGAAGCAACTTCCGGTTCCGTCATTGAAAAACAGGAACGGATTTCTCCATTTAAAAGCGGGAGCAGCCATTTCTGTTTCTGTTTTGGGCTGCCGTATTGATAGAGAAGCTCCATATTTCCTGTATCTGGAGCAGAACAGTTGAAAACCTCCGGCGCGATTAACGACCGCCCCATGATTTCACAAAGCGGGGCGTACTCCAGATTGCTCAGCCCTGCCCCGTACTCGCGATCAGGCAAAAACAGATTCCATAACCCTTCCTTCCTGGCTTTTTCTTTCATCTCTTCCATGACCGGGGGGCTTTGCCAACGTGTAGACTGGCAGTTCAACTGATCTTCATAAACTTTTTCATTCGGATAAACAACCGATTCCATAAAAAGTTCCAATTTGCGCCGCAGGCAGTTAACTTTATCTGAAAAGTCGAAATACAAACGAGTTCCCCCTCCGTTGCCAAGAGTAAGAAAATGGGGTTTAATTATTTTGTAATTTTCGATAATATGATCCGCATCAATATTGATAACCATGTCATTTTATAATAATTGTCGTACAATTTTGTATTTTTGTCAATAGAATAAAGATTTCTGAACAATGGTGAAGAGGTGTGATGAGGATGACCAAACCCAACCGACAGCTTCGGCGGAAAGCCAAAACAAAAAATGCGATTCGCCGGGCAGCGCTCAGATTGTTTTTGGAACCGGGCTTTCATCATACCAATGTTAAAGATATTATGGATGAAGCTGATTTGGGATACGGAACCTTTTATCAGTACTATCATTCCAAATTGGATGTGCTGCTTGAGCAGGCGGATGAAGTGCATGAAAAGATCACCAAATGTAAAATTTTTTCTCCCGAGGAAAAAAGTATTTATCGACGGACTTACAACAGCATTTATCATGTTTTGTCCGCATGCAACGAACATCGTGATGTAGTCACCATCCTGAAAAACGCAAAGGTTCGCAGAAAGAGATAAAAGAGAGATGGGACAACATCATGAAAACTCTTTTTCATCCATTGGAATATGAGATCATCCGGAACATGAGCATAGGCTTATGCCGGAGCGTAAACCGAGACTTGGCCGTCAGCGCACTGTCCGGGATGGTTTCCGGGGCGATTGACTTCGTTTTGCAACAAGATCCCGACAAGGTGGATCTTCGCCAAATTTCCGGGGATCTCGCCTTGCTTTTTAAGGAAGCGATCTTCATCGGGGAGGAAATTCCTTCACTTGACAACAAACAGTCGGATTAACTGTTTTTCATTGATTGTGAAATAACATGAGCAGCCGGAATAAAATATATTACATTTCGATCTATAGCCCGAGATTAAGGAGCTGAAGCAAAGATGGCTGCCCAGCTTCATGAAACGCTGCTGCTTATGGCTGGTTTTTGCTGGCAGGCCAGGGAACAATTCCGGAAGCATCAACTGCCCAAACTGCCGATCATCTCAGGTGAATCCTTTCATTTCGCGAAAAAGGTTCTCACAGCCCCGCTGAAAGCACCGGAAGCCATCGGATTTATCGCTCATTCGCAAAGAAGAATCGTTGTGGTTCTGCGCGGTTCTGAGTCAAGCCAGGATAATCTCATTGATCTGCAAATCGCGCAAAAGCGTTTCCCCTTCGGCCCTGGCAAAACCCATTCCGGCTGGACTGATCTGTATCAGCGATCCTCTCACCCCCAAATTCCTCCGCTGCGAAGGCAAATCATCGGAACCGTTCTTAAATGCCTCAGGAAATTTCCTCATATAACCGTTTATGTAACCGGGCACAGCATGGGTGGTGCAATCGCCACCATGGCCGCTTTGGACTTGGCACTCAATTTTTCCGTTAAACCTGTCGTAATTACTTTCGGTTCTCCGAAAACCGGCGACTCTGTCTTCGTCAACGCTTATAACCGCGCCATTTCCCGGAGTTTGAGAGTGGCAAACGAATGGGATATTGTGCCGAAGCTGCTCCTTTCCGGTTATCAACATGTGAACTATCTCTTTCCCTTGCACTGGAATTGTCGCGCATTTGGGAGACATCACCATCAGATTGCCGCCTATTTTGTCATTCTTCGCAATTTTTGTCCGGCATTTGGCAAGATGTTGGCCAGGGGACCGAATAAAGGCTTTAGTCCGGTCAATCCGGAAATTACCGATCCTTGTTTGATCAGCAGAAAAGGAGCGAGTTATTGATGACGGATCAGATGCTGAAATGAACCATTTGCCACCCCCTCTTCCCCTTCATCCATCCCTTTGTTCCCGTGAGCCAAAGAAATCATTCTCATGAACAGAAAAAATGCCGAAGCAGACTTCTCTTCGGCATTTGTGTTTTCAAATAAAAGATCAACTGATCAGCAGGCAAATCCAATTACTCCCGACCAGCTGTTTCGCGAACAGAGCAAAGTGAAAAATGGCAGAAAAATGCCGGAAAGCATAGAAATATTAATAAAATATATAAATTTAATCTATTTTCTAATTTACTATTGACCGAACAGTTCATTTGTTTTTAATATAAATTGTATTACCTAATCATTAAAAATTATTTAATAAAAGGAGTGAAGCCGATGAAGAAATTGGTCACTTCCGCCGGATTGGCGATGGCCCTGGTTCTCGGGACAATACCGTTTGCCAGCTCCCCGGCTCATGCCTCACCGACCGATCCGATCAAATATCACAAGCAATACAAAACCCCCACCTTTATGGGAAAATGGGATGCCCCCAGTACAAAAAACAAGCAGGATATCGTCTGGACCTATCTCAATAATAAAAAGAATCTGTTTAAAATTCGGGATAATGTCCAATCCCATTTTCAAATCATAAAGGTGCAAACAGACGAGCTGGGCATGACCCACTACCGGGTCCGTGAGGTTTACAAAGGAATTCCCGTCTACGGGTCCGATCAAACGATCCATGTGCAAAAAAACGGTGATGTTGCTTCTTACTTCGGACAGTTTATCCCCGAACTGGAAAACAAACATGTGGCCACGAAAGCCGAAATCTCCAGAGAGGAGGCAATCCGGCAAGCTGAAACCGCTTTGCAAAAAGAAGTTGGAACAATTCAAGAATTCGTTGGACAACCCTCGGCGGATCTGTATATCTATCCCTATCAGGACCAATATAAACTGACCTACCTTGTGAAAATGTCGACGGTGCAGCCGAAACCGGGATACTGGTTCTACTTTATCGATGCGACCAACGGCAGTGTCATCAATAAATTCAATGCAGCCAATGATGCCACCGGAACCGGTAAAGGCGTGCTTGGTGATACAAAAACCTTCGATGTCACCTATTCGGGCGGATACTATTATCTTGACGGCACCAGCCGGGGCATTGAAATCGCCACCTACGATGCCAAACATGTTCCGTACTATTCCCCCAATCTTCCGGGCACCTTGATCAGAAGCTCCAGCACAACCTTTAGTGATCCCGCTGCTGTCGATGCCCATGCTTATGCCGAAAGAGTTTATGATTACTATAAAAATACCTTTGGGCGCAACAGCTATGACAACAAAGGCGCACCTATCATCTCTTCTGTTCACGTCGGCAACAAGTGGAATAACGCTGCCTGGATCGGCACGCAAATGGTCTACGGAGACGGCGATGGAACCACTTTCCGCACCCTGTCCGGCGGACTTGACGTCATCGGCCATGAGTTGACCCATGCCGTAACCCAATCGACTGCCGATCTCATTTACCAAGGTGAATCCGGTGCGCTCAATGAATCGATTTCCGATATTTTCGGAGCGATGATCGATTCCGACGACTGGGATATCGGGGAAGATGTTTATACGCCGGGTATTGCGGGAGACGCTTTGCGCTCCATGTCGGATCCGACCAAATATGGCGACCCGGACAACTACGCCAATCGCTACACCGGCCCGGATGATAACGGCGGCGTGCACACCAACAGCGGAATCAACAACAAAGCTGCTTATTTGATGGCTCAGGGCGGCAGTGCATACGGTGTGCAAGTGTCGGGGATCGGACGGGCAAAAACAGCCAACATCTATTATCGCGCCCTGAACTATTATCTCTACTCCAGTTCCAATTTCTCCTCGATGCGCCAGGCTGCCATTCAAGCTGCCACCGATTTGTACGGAGCCAATTCCGCAGAGGTAAATACGGTGAAAAACGCATATTCGGCTGTCGGCGTTTATTAAACGAAGCAAGGAGCGATTCCGTTAAAGGAGTCGCTCCTTTGCTTGTGATTGAAGTCCGAAAACACAAGTCCGGGCTTCTCGTTACAGATTGGTCCAAAAATCAGAGAAAACATCCGGCGATTGTTGCAGACAAGATTGAAGCAAGCGTAGAACCATATAACAATTTCATGCCGAATCGCGCAACTTCATCAGCCCGCTTTTCATTTAAAGCTTTGACGGAACCGATAATGATTCCGATCGAACCGAAGTTGGCAAAGCTGATCAGGAAGACGGACAAGATCCCCATCGTTTTCGCCGAGAGACCGCCGGCGATCGCTTTCAAATTGATCATCGCCACGAATTCATTGGTGATCAATTTCGTTGCCATAATGCTTCCAGCTTGTACAGCATCGTGCCAGGGCACACCCATCAAAAAGGCGACCGGCGCAAAGACATATCCCAGGAGCGTTTGGAAGGTGATATGGAAAATCGCTGAGAAGATCGCGTTGATCAGCGCCATCAGCGCAATAAATCCGATGAGCATCGCAGCAACAATCACGGCAACTTTAAATCCGTCCATGATGCTTTCGCTGACGACGTCAAAAAATCCGGCTTTCCCTTCTCTGTTTGGTGTACCAGCAACGAAATCTTCTTCTTTCTTCAGCTCATAAGGATTGATGATATTGGCGATAATCAAGGCGGACAAGATGTTGAGAAAAATCGCCACAACGACATATTTTGCCGGCAACATGGTCATATAGGAACCGATGATCGACATGCTCACCGCGCTCATCGCCGATGTGCAAAGAGTATACAACCGTTTGCTGGAAACCATCCCCAGCTGCTCTTTTGTCGTCAGAAACACTTCAGATTGTCCAAGCACGGCTGAGGAAACGGCCAGGTAATTTTCCAGTTTGCCCATGCCATTGAGTTTGCTAAGTCCCAATCCCGTATACTTAATGATAAACGGAAGGATTTTAAGATAATTCAAGATCCCGATCAGCACGGAAATAAATACAATCGGGAGCAGCACATGGAGAAAAAAAGTGGACTCTCCCTTGTTTTCGATCCCACTGAAGACAAAATTAACCCCTTCCATCCCCATGTCCATCAGACGCTCAAATGTTTTGGCCACAAGACTTATAAAAATCACGCCGATCTTGGAGTGCAACAAAACAAAAGCGATAACAAACTGTGCGATCAGCATATACAGGATCGGTTTGTATCTGATTTGTTTTCGGTTGTTACTAACCACAAAAGCCAAAATAAACACCATAAGCAAACCGGTTAACAAGAAAATGATATTCACACCTATTCCTCCGTTTGTCCAACTGTGAAAGGCTTGTTCAATAGCATGCCTCTTGGTATAAATTTTCATTAAAAAATTGTAATTGTAATCGATTACAACTAACTATCATAAGCAAAAAAGTCACTGATTTGCAAATGGTAAATACAACCATGTTACAAACATACAGAAGTCGTCCTCACCCACGGAAGACGACTTCTGCAGTCAGCTTCAGATCGCTTTTTGCTGAGCGGTGGTGCCGACAAATTGACTTTGGTAGAGATCGGCATAAAGTCCCTTTTGGGCGAGGAGTTCTTCATGCCGCCCTTTTTCGATCACATTGCCGTTGTTCATCACCAGAATCAGATCAGCATTGCAAATGGTCGACAGACGATGGGCAATGACAAAACTGGTTCTCCCTTTCATCAATTCGTTCATTGCTTTTTGGATCAACACTTCAGTTCGCGTGTCGATATTGCTCGTCGCTTCATCCAAAATAAGAATGGCCGGATCTGCGAGAATGGCCCGCGCAATGGTTAAGAGCTGTTTTTGCCCTTGAGAGATATTGGAGGCTTGCTCGTTCAAAATCGTGTCATATCCATCAGGAAGAGTACGGATGAAGTGGTCGGCATGGGCAGCTTTGGCCGCTTGCACGATTTCTTCTTCGGTTGCTCCGGCACGGCCATAGGCGATATTTTCCCGGATCGTGCCGCTGAAAAGCCACGGATCCTGAAGCACCATGCCAAACATCGAACGCAGATGTTCGCGCTTCAGCCGGGTTATGTCAACACCGTCAATCGTGATTCTGCCGTCGTCCAGTTCATAGAAACGCATCAACAGATTGATCAGAGTCGTTTTTCCCGCCCCTGTCGGACCGACGATCGCGATCGTTTGCCCCTTTTTCACTTCAATATTCATATTTCTGATCAACATCGTATCTTTTTTGTAACCGAACGTCACGTTCTGGAATTGCACGTTCCCTTCCGGATCGGAAATCTCTTCCGCTTTTTCGCTGTCGGGTACTTCCTCCTGCTCATCAAGAAGTTCAAATACCCTCTCGGCAGAAGCAATCGTAGATTGAATGATATTGGAGATATTGGCCAACTGAATAATCGGTTGGGAAAACTGCCGGACATATTGAATAAATGCCTGAATATCTGATTTGGATTGCCCGTTTCGTGACGAGCACTCCGCCGACGACACAAACGAACACATAACCGATGTTGCTGATGAATCGCATAAGGGGCATGATGATGCCGGAAATAAATTGCGACTTGACGGAGGATTGATACAGTTTTTCGTTGATCCGGTCAAAGGTTTCAACCGACTTGGCTTCATGGCCAAATGCCTTTACGATCATATGCCCTGTATACATTTCCTCGACATGTCCGTTTAATTCCCCGAGCTCTTTTTGTTGCCCGGCAAAATATTTTTGTGATCGTGCGGCAATCCACTTGGTTACAATGAGGCTGAGCGGGATGGTCAGAAAAACGACCAGTGTCATCAGCGGACTGATGGTCAGCATCATCACAATTACGCCCAAAAAAGTAACAACGGACGAAACTAACTGAGTAAGGCTTTGTTGTAAAGTGCTGCTGATGTTATCCACATCATTGACAACCCGGCTCAAAATTTCCCCGTTTGTCCGCGAATCAAAAAAGCGAAGCGGCAAGCGGGCAAGCTTGTCATTTACTTCTTTCCTCAACTCATAAACGGTTTTCTGCGCCACCCCCGCCATCACGTACTGTTGCAAATAACTGAACAAACTGCTGACAATATATAGAGCAGCCAACAGCAAAACAGTATCAAGGAGATAGTGAAAATCGATAGCGGCTCCCGGTACATGATTGATCTTCTGCATTGCCCCTTCAAACAGCTTGGTCGTGGCATTCCCGATAATTTTCGGGCAGAGAATGCTGAAGGCAGTACTGAGTATCGACATTATCAAAACCACGGCCAAGCGCATCCGATACGGCTTCAAATATTTGAGCAGGCGGAAGAGCGTTCTTTTAAAATCCCTTGCTTTTTGCACCGGTATCCCCATTTGCGGACCGCTTCCTCTCCCCATGCCTCTTCCGAAATTGGCTCTCATGCGATTTCCTCCTCAGAAAGCTGGGACAAAACGATTTCCCGATAAACTTTGCAAGTATCCATCAATTCCTGGTGCTTGCCGATCCCTGCGATTTTCCCACGATCCAAGACGATGATCCGATCGGCATCCATCACCGTGCTGACCCTTTGCGCCACGATGAAGACCGTCGAATTGGCCGTTTCTTGTTTCAAAGCGGTTCGCAATTTCGCTTCGGTTTTAAAATCAAGCGCGGAAAAACTGTCGTCGAAAATATAAATCTCGGGTTTTTTCACGATGGCACGGGCGATGGTGAGCCGTTGCTTTTGCCCGCCGGAGACGTTAAGGCCTCTCTGCGCGATCACTGTCTGATACCCGTCTTGCAGCTTTGAGACAAATTCATCCGCTTGGGCAATTTCAGCCGCGCGTTTCACCTCTTCTTCCGAGGCGCTTTCCTTTCCGAAACGGATATTGTCAAGAATCGTTCCCGAGAACAGGACTGCTTTTTGCGGAACAAAACCGATTTTTTCCCGAAGCGAAGTCAGTGGCAGATCGCGGATATCCACTCCATCGATCAAAATGCTGCCGCTATCTACGTCGTAAAAACGGGGAATCAGATTGACGAGAGCTGATTTTCCCGAACCGGTGCCGCCGATGATCGCAATCGTCTCCCCGGATCTGGCACTGAAAGAGATGTTGGAAAGTGCCGGTTTTTCCGCCCCCGGAAAGCGAAAGGTCACATCCCGGAACTCAATCACTCCTTTTTTCTCTTCAGTTGCGGCCTGTTTCCCATCCTTGATGTCGGGAACAATCTCCAATACTTCGTTGATTCGGGCTGCAGAGGCGGAAGAGCGCGGAATCATGATAAACATCATGGATACCATGATCAGCGAAAACATGATTTGCATGGCATATTGAAGGAATGCCATCAGATCCCCGACTTGAATCGCGCCGCTGTCGATGCGGATTCCACCAAACCAGATGATGGCGATGGTGGAAAAATTGAGAACAAGCATCATCATCGGCATAAGGGACGCCATCAGTTGATTCACCCTGATTGCCGTTTGAATCAGGTCGGAGTTGGCTTCATCAAATCGTTTTTTTTCATGATCCGTGCGATTGAAGGAACGGATTACCCGAATTCCGGTTAACCCTTCATTTAAAATAAGATTTAATTTGTCCAGTTTAGACTGCATCGCTTGATAAAGAGGAAAACTCTTTCTGGTAATCGCAAAAATCACCATGACGAGAACGGGAACGACCGCTATAATGACAAAAGAGAGCTTGATGTCCTTGAAAACAGCCATGATCACCCCGCCGATGCACATCAGCGGAGCGCTGATCATCATGCGCAGGATCATGTTCAGCACTTGCTGAACCTGGGTAATATCATTTGTTGTTCGCGTAATCAGCGAGGCGGTCCCGAATTGATCAACCTCTTTCAATGAAAAGGCAGCCACGTGGCTGAAAACTTTACTGCGAACATCCTTGCCAAACCCTGCGGAAACTGTGGAGGACAAATAGCGGGCAACGATGGAGCAAATCATCCCTCCCGCGGCCACCAGCAACATAAAGCCGCCGATTTTCAGGATGTAGGAAATGTCTCCGTTCACAACACCCGTATCGACGATATCCGACATCAATGTAGGGAGATACAAGTCGGACAAGGCTTGCAAGAAAGTAAGAGTTACCACGATTATCAGGGACATTCGATAGGGTCGCAAAAATCGGGACAATTTCATCACTCTTGATCATCTCCGCTTCTTTTGATTTAAGCCCGGAATCGAAAAGTTAGTATCTTGTTTTATTAGGCAACCTAATCATAAAGCAGAGTCCTCTAAAGATCAATCACATTCGACGACTTTCTTTCCCGGAAAAAAGTTTTTACCATTATATATGAAACCAAGACCATTTATTATAAAGGAAGAATCGATATGAAACCCATCATCTTCGGAAAAACGATCGACCAGAAAACCCGCTGTGTACATTACCATTCTGATTTGGATATTGTCGCCATCAAATTTGCCTGTTGCGAGCGTTACTATCCTTGTTACCAATGCCATGAGGAAACGGCCGGACATCAAGCCGTTCCCTGGCCAAGGAGCCGGTTTCATGAAAAAGCGATATTATGCGGGAACTGCCAGACGGAATTGACCGTTCACGAGTATTTAAATGGAGAAGCACGCTGTCCTGAGTGCCGCCATCCTTTTAACCCCGGATGTAAAAAGCATTACCATTTCTATTTTGAATGACGCGATCGCCGCGTCATTTTTTTTATTTCCCGTTTAAGAAAAAATTAAGAATTCCTCTCCTGTTTTGCTAAGAATTTCGGTTTAACCTGTAGCTGACACCGGGGTCAGGATTTTTGGTTCATCACTCCGGCAACCCTGCGATGTTTTATCCTGTTTCAATCCTCTTTATGACTGAAATCGCTGGCGAACGATCCGGAAAAAAGTAAGTCTCAGGTCTGAGTTTGAATCCTACTTTGGCAGGTTCCGGCGGGGCTCCCGTTTCTTTATGATAGTTTGCAGCACTTTATCATGGGAATCATGAGCGCAAAAACGGATTTTCCGACCTGACACAAAAGGAGAATCAATACCATGGAAACTTTGATGCAAAGACTTCAATTTTTTCTCCGGTTTACAAAATCACCGGCTGCAATCGGCAGTGTGACACCGAGTTCAAGATTTTTGGTTCATACTTTGATAAAACCCGTGAATTGGGCCCGGGCTAAAGTAGTAGTTGAGCTGGGAGCGGGTACTGGTGTTGTTACGCTGGAAATTGAACGAAATTTAAACTCCGATGGTCAGGCAGTCATCTTTGAATCCGATCCAAAGCTGAGTCTCTGGCTTAAGCGAAATCACCCGGCGTTGATCCATTGTTCCGATGCCCGTTTCCTGGTGCAGGAACTGGAGAAACGCAGGCTGGGCCAAGCCGATGCGATTATCTCATGTCTGCCGTTTGCCAACTTTTCGGCAACCCTGAGAAGAGAGATCATGGATGGGATAAAAAACGTTCTGGCACCAAACGGTGTTTTTATCCAGTTTCAATACTCTTTACAACTGAAACCGCTTCTGCAATCTTGCTTTCAACAGGTAGACATCCAATTTGTCCCCTTTAATCTTCCGCCTGCTTTTGTCTATATCTGCCAGGGGAGGTGAGCATTTTGGAAACAGCACAACTGATTCACTGGATATCGGAATACGGCTGCTTTGCTTTATTTCTTTTTTTATGGCTGGGAATCCTGGGCGTGCCGATTCCGGATGAAGTGATTGTCATGACCGGAGGATTGGTTTCAACATACCACATTCTGCAGCCGATCCCTTCTTTCACCGTCACTTATCTCGGTGTAATTTCCGGGCTCTCAATCGGCTATATTGGCGGGAGGGTTTCCCGGAGTACGGTTTATGATAAACTTTTAAACAAGAAAAAGCTTCGAAAACACCTGATCCGCGCGGAACGATTATTGACGAAATACGGGAGTTTTGCTCTTTGTTTCAGCTATTTCACGCCGGTCATCCGCCACCTTGTCCCCTATCTCGCCGGGAGTTTGCGAATGCCTTATCCGAGGTACGCTTTATTTTCTTACGGTGCCGGCTTTGTCTGGACAGCAATTTACTTTACGGTTGGTTATCAATTTGGGGATTCCATTGCATACGTGGCGAAACTGAGCCGGGACTTGGGTCATCTCACTCTGGGAATCGCCGCCGTGATGTTTCTTCTCTTGCTCATTCGTTCCTATGCCCAGAGAAAAAATGAAAAGGAGAAAAGGATTCATGAAGCAAAACACCACCATTCTAATTGTCGATGATGATGACGAAATACGCCAGTTAATCCAGCTTTATCTGCAAAATGAAGGTTATCGGATCTTCCATGCCACCAATGGCCGGGAAGCATTGGGTCTGGCCGAACGGCATCCTGTCGACCTGATCATCCTGGATTTGATGATGCCTGAAATGGATGGCATGCAAGCCTGCATTCGCCTGCGGGAGAAGTTCCAGATGCCGATTATCATGCTGACAGCCAAAACCGGGGATATGGATAAAATTCAGGGACTCAGCATCGGAGCAGATGATTATGTGACCAAACCTTTTAATCCGTTGGAACTGGTTGCGAGAATCAAAGCGCATTTACGAAGATTTCTGCACTTCTCTCCGGCTGAGAAACAAAACGATGTGCTTCACATTCAACATGTGACGATCCGTTTGTCAACTAGACAAGTTTATGTAAATGATAAAGAAGTTTTCCTTACTCCAAAGGAGTTTGACATTCTCGTCCTGCTGGGCAAAAATCTGGGGATTGTGTTCAGCTCCGAGCAGATTTACCAGCAAGTTTGGCATGAGCCGATGACCACCTCAAACAACACCATCATGGTTCATATTCGCAAAATCCGCGAGAAAATCGAGCTGGACCCCAAGCAGCCGATAATCATTCAGACCGTATGGGGAGTCGGTTACCGGGTGCAACCCCTCTGGCATAATCAATGAATAAAGGTGGACGTGATGATCCGACGTTTTTTTGAGAAAATTTATCATAAAATAGCCGCAAGTCTTCGTGCACAATTTATCCTCTACATTCTCATCAGCATGTTGGCGGCAGCCATTGCCGTCGAACCATTTGCTTATATCAACCAGGAAAAACGCTACTATTACCCAAGCAGAGACGAATTGGAAATGGAACTGAAGAAAATAACACCGCTGATCCAACAGGCTCCACCCAGGCAGATCCGCTTTATTTTGGATGAAAAGGCAGAAGCGAGCGGAACCAAACTGCGTCTCATAAGTCAAAAGGGAACTGTTTTGGTCCGGTCAGCCAACGCAACGGAGCAGCAGATGAACCCGGCTCAAATCTTGATGAAAATTTCGCAACAGAATGAAGAACCGAGCAACGTTCCCCAGTTTCGGGAAATTTATGCTATTCATCCTTTTTATTTTCATCATCAAATCCATTATCTCGTCATAAGTAAAGAGACCCATGGCCGGCTTACGACATATTGGATAGGAAACCCTCTCTTATCTGTTGTTGTCTTCTTTCTTGTTTTTATCGTTGTCTATCTCATCCTGACACGGAGAAAATTGAAACAATTACAGGAAGTCACGGCAGGAATTTCAGAAATCGCCAAGGGAAACTTTCGTCTGCGCCTCAAGGAGCAAGGAAAAGATGAAATCGCCTTTTTGGCTGCTCATGTAAATGAAATGGCCAGGCAGCTGAAAGCAAACTGGGAGAAAGAAAGAAGAATGGAACAGGAGCGGACCGATCTGATCACGAGCATTTCCCATGACTTGCGAACTCCGCTGACTTCGGTAATCGGTTACTTGAAACTGATTCACGACCAATCGCAACTCACTCCGGACGAGATGAAAAAATATGCGGATATCGCCTTATCAAAATCGAAAAATCTGAAGCAAATGATGGACCAGTTGTTTGAGTTCACGAAAATTACGCATGACCAGTTTCAGCCCTCGTTTCAACTTATTTCGCTGAATGAACTGATCAACCAATTGCTTGAAGGAAATCACGCCATGTTAGCGTTGAATGAAATGGATGTAGAAAGAATCATCTGTAATGATCCGTTACAGGCGCAGGCAGATCCGTTTTTGCTGATCAGGATGTTTGACAATCTGATTCAAAATGCCCTGAAGTACGGAAAAAAACCAGGAAAGTTCATCATCGTAACGAAACAAGAAGACGGATATGGCGTAATAAAATTGAGCAATACTGCCGGGCAGGTAGATCGTCAAATAATCGGGCGCCTGTTTCAGATGTTTGTAACGGGTGATCCTTCCCGTTCCGAAAAGAGGTCTGGGATCGGACTGGCGATTGTCAAACGGATTGTGGATTTGCACCAAGGACAGATTGCAGCCATTCAGGAAAACGGAATGATGACCTTTGTAATTAAGCTCCCCATAACTTCATCCCGGTCCTTTACACGAAGATAGTCCCATCGCTGCATCCACGTCCTCCACTCATCAGGAAAAATAAAAATCCACGTTTTCCCCTCCGATCCCAAATGAAATATTTTAATTGAAGTGAATATGATGAGTCTCTTTACTGATCACATACAAATAAAAAATTTAATTGAGAAAAGGGGAAGAGCAAATGGAGCCATTTGTTGGCAAAGTGGCTTTAGTTACAGGTGGCGGTTCCGGAATAGGAAGAGCAACTTCATTGGCTTTTGCAAAGAAAGGAGCAAAAGTCGTTATTGCCGGACGCACAAGAGAGAAGATTGTGGAGACACAAGAAATGATTAAGAATTTGGGTGGAGAAGCCATTGCAGTTCAAGCAGATGTTTCTGCAGAGGAACAAGTCAGAGAGATGATACAAACAACCATCGATCTTTGGTCGTATCAACTTTGCATGCAACGCTGCGGGGATCGGCGGAAAACTGGCTCCTACGGCAGATGTCACAGAGGAAGATTTTGATCGTACTCTGGCAATTAACCTTAAAGGTGTCTGGCTTTGCATGAAGTATCAAATTCGTCAGATGTTAAAACAAGGATCTGGAGCAATCGTGAATATCTCTTCCATCAATGGCTTGGATGGAACTCCAAACGCAGCCATTTATTCGGCAAGCAAGAGCGGAGTTGTCAGCTTAACCAAATCCGCTGCTCTTGAATATACCAAATCCAATATTCGGATCAATGCAATATGTCCAGGGGCTGTTCATACACCGATGCTGGAGCAGGTTTTCAACATAACAGGGGTTACACCAAGTCAATATGAATCCAAAATACCAATGAATCGAATAGGAGATCCAAATGATATTGCCCATTCGGTTACTTGGTTGTGCTCAGATGAAGCGAGCTATATAACAGGACACATTATGGTGATTGACGGAGGAGTATCTGCTGGATAATCTTGATTTTACAAAATCTTAAGGAAGTAACGGTTACATGTGGTTTCGGAGAAGTTGGTGAAGATCCGCCCCATCCACTGTCCGTAACATTAATGCCCAAGCTGAACGCAAAGCAGACCGCTCTATTCTCCGGTATCTCGTTTAAGCCAATCGTAGAGGGTGTTTATATAATAAATCTGGAACAGGGGTGAGCAATATTTGAGGAACATTACCTTAGCAGACGGTCGTAAGATTATTGTTCATTGTTTAAGCTGTGCCATTGTGGAAGGAGCAGTAAAGCCAAATGGTGGCACAATCTATGAAACAAAGTTTTTTCATGCTCATCAAGATGTCGCATATCCTGTTCGAGGTCTTGTAATTTTAGCTTCAAAAAGGCATGTTAAGTGTTTAGATGAACTTACAGAAGCAGAGCTTAACGATTATATTCATACCCTCCATCTGATTCGAAAAGCACAACGTCAAGTCTTAGGGATTGAACAAGTCTACTATTTCTATAATGAAGATACTACACACCATTTTCATACATGGATGGTTCCCCGATATGATTGAATGTATAAGTTCGGCAGATCGATCGAATCAGTTCGTCCTGTACTTCTTCATGCAAGACAAGAAAGAAACTATAAAGATGAAATTGAAAAAATATTAAAAGCAATACATAGGCTCAGAGACTTTTTAAATACTTCAAATTAATAATTGAACTCCCTTTTTTGGCAAAGGCTTTGGCACAAGCGGCACCAATCCCTGAACTTGCTCCGGTAATTACCACGGTTCTTTTCATTTTCTCCCCCCTGAGAGTACCAATTTTCATTTTGAAAGTGAAACTGTAGCCTGTTTTGATTTTGTTATTGCTTAAAAAATCGGTGTTTTTTATACTGATTGAGAGTTTTCAAAAATGGAGGACAGCATGATCAATCAGTTTGAAACCGAACGCATCTTGGCCAGACCTATCCGCGAGGAAGAACTGCCCACCTTCCTCAACGTGATCCGCAGCAACCGCTTCTTTCTGCAAGTGTCGGGAGGCAGCCCAGACTATCCCCTATCCAAGCTGGAGAAAGACTGGAAAGAAGCGAACGAGAACCCTGGCGAATGTATGCTTGGTCTGTTTGAAAAGGAGACGGAAACGCCCACCGGTATCCTGACCTACCTGAAGCACAACCCCAGGGACGGCTTCCCCTGGATCGGTTTCCTCATCTTCCGGCGGGACCTGCACGGCCAAGGCCTGGGCCGCGAAGTCACCGAACACTTCCTGGATCTCACCTGCCGCCGGCTTGGCTGGACCTCCATACACCTCGGCTTCCTCAAGGTGGAGATGAAAGAACTCTTCAACCTGCCGGAAAACCATGCGGGAGAACGGGTCGTCTGGGTGATGGAGAGGGAGCTGGCTTCGCCACATTAACCAAAAGGACGGAGGGATGCACCATCCTGCCACCCGTTGGGGTGGTTGCTTTTTTATGCTACTGTGTGGTAAATCCGCGTATTTCTGTCAGTGCCTCTATTAAGGCCCCTATTTCGGCGGGGTTTTGTCTTATGATGATTGCTTAGAATAGGATTTTTTTATTTGCTGGAGGTACCCCTATTAGCGGTTATTACTTAGAGAGATTTGTTTTTTTGAATAAAATCAAGCCATAGTAGATCCACTAACCAAAATAAAAATGCAGCTTGAGTTGATAAGCAACCAGTGCCTCCACTGATACCTTTCGCTGGAATCTTTCGGCCATCCCGTAAGGGATGGGGTTGAAGGGCTTTAACCCTTCCTTCAGAAGGCGGTCTATGGGACGTTCAAAGGTTGTACCATGACAGCGTACATTAGCAATTGTTACCGCCGGTCTATAAT
>NZ_JPST01000012.1 GCF_000763315.1 Thermoactinomyces daqus
AGCGTATGGGGTCATTATACATCCCTTGTCCCAAACCCTTTCAATATGAAGAGTCCCATTTGATTAAAACCGATTGTGATGTGTGTTACTGCTTAACTCCTTACTGTGAAGGAGAAGTGGTAAAACCGGGAGAAGTGAATATGGATCAAATGTATCATCTGGGAAAAGTGACAGGGAAAATGCACAAAAAACTGCAAGTCCTTCCTGCGCAGCCGCCTGGGTGGAAGCCAAGTTATGAAAAGATTTGCGAAGCATGGAACAGGAATCGGGACAGGGCACGATTGGAGAAGCGTCCGGATCGCGTGCTCCAGGCGATTAATAGCCAGAGAACCATCATCGATCAGCTTGAGTTAGATCGTTTTCATGATTGTCCGGTTGGTTGGGCCCATTCGGATTTATTCGTGGACAATTTGCTTTTTTCTCCTGATCGTGTATCGGCCGTTCTTGATTTTGATCGGATAACGGTCATCTATCCGGAACTGGATCTTTCGCGAGCCATTCTGTCATGCGCATTGAAAGAAGACAAAATGCGTTTGGATGCCGTTTCGGCTTTTTTAAATGGTTACAATGAATATATTGCTTTTCAGGGAAATGATTTGGTTCGGGCGTTTAAACTGCTTTGGTGTCGTGAATCAGCCAAATGGATTAGGCCGGAGATGGAAGAGCGTCCGGGTTCTGCCATGCGTTTTGTTCATGAGATCCTGTGGATAACGGCCAATTGGAATGAGCTGGATAAAATATTTAACTCGCTTCCATAGGAGGAATCACCTATGAGAGGTACAACGCACAGATTAACAATAAGTAAGCAGGAAAGAAGCGGGATTGACATATGGTAGAATGGATAAAACGAGATAAAGAAACAGCTTTAGAGGCTTTTTCCCGGGTTGAAGTAAAAATTGGCATACGCTTTTCACAAGATTATAAAGATTGGGTTAAGCTATACAGCCGACCCAAAAGCGGACATGTTCATATTCTGATTAATGATGAATCCTTTCATTTTGATGACTTCTTTGATTTGGAGGAAATAGTCGATGAGGTAGAGGAATTGTATGCAGGCGAAGAAGAGTATAAGAAATTGGGATTGATCGTGCCTTTCGGGTTTGATTCAGCATTGGAACGTTACTGTTTTTATTATCCTCAAGGTAACGAAAACCCGATTATCATTTGGTTTTCTTCAGATGATACTCTTTCAGAGATTTTCGACGGAAAAGAATTTAACTTGAATCGGGTTAAAATCGTAAGACAAACGTTTACTGATTTTATCAACGATTTATATACAAGAACGGATGATTAATGATTTACTCATAATCATGGCGCATAGGAGCCGCATTTTAAGGAGTGCGGCTCCTTGCTATTTGCAAAGACAAAAATGATGCCCATTTTCGGTTCGCTTTGGGAGGGAAAGAATTCGGTGATTTAAGCTGCTAAAACCGAATTGAATCATTTTTACCTGTTCGGAACAATTTTTCATTAAGACACAGAGGAACAGAGCGAATAGTTCTGATGCATACTAAATTTTTGTAAAAGAACTTGTTTTTTATTTCTTGGGGAGATCTAATTATAACTAAATTGATTCCATTTTACGCCGAAGCCGTTCTTCCGCAATTAAATGTGCCTCTGCAATCAGTTGTTTTGTTTTTTCCACATTCTCTCCGTCCGGATTAAGGATGCACACAAAATGTTGGCGTGAATAGTGAGGATGCGGTAAAAACACGTTCAGCACCGAATAATCGATGTCCCCGTCCAACGGACCGGTAATGAGCTTGTTGAATGTCTCTTTGCTTACTCCTATGTTGAGGCGAAATACATCTTTTCGATTGAGATTGGAAACATTGTCGTAGTCATTGTCTGAATCGATAATGGTTGTAAACGGCAGGCTGCGATCGTCGCCGACGAAAAACAATGAATATCCGAAGTTCTCTTCTCGTTGAACATTGGGCAAACCCATCAGAAATGCTTCAAAATCCACCTGTTTCATCATTTTTCCTCCTCGGATTTGAACACATATTTCCCCGCTTGTACATGGGCCAATATTCTTTCTGTCGTTGCCAATTCATTCTCAACATAACCAACCCAAATGCCTACAAGTTCAGGATGCATGGAAGGTTCGGATGGACGCTCTTCCGTTGGCAAACTCTTCAGGAAACCAATCGATCTTTCTATTTCAATACGGCGTTGCTGTAAGAGAGCAATCACTTTTTGCCGTGGTAGCATATCCATAAAAGCAACTCCCGCTGAAAGCTGCTGAATGTCAATGCTTACAAGTGCCGATTCAAGCAATGCTTCAAATTCGGTTTCACCCTTTTTGGTTACGGTGTATTCCTTTCGTGATGGACCCAGTTTTACATTGACCTCAGAATTAATGGACTTTATCATCCCCTGCGATTCGAGCTTGTTCAAGGCATGATAAACAGACCCGGGCTTTACGTTGGTCCAAGTATCGGCATGCCAAGAAGTGATATCACTTAAAACTGCATAACCATGACTAATTCCTCTTCGCAAAATGGAACCTAACACGAGTAATCTAACAGTGGATATGGTTAACACCTCCCGATATCTATTCAAATTTGAATATAAAACACTATGTATTTTAACTTAATGAAGCTGATTATTCAAGTTTGAATAGCAACGTAGTAAAAAAGCCGTACAAAGGCAAACCAATTACACGCCAGGGGATTTATGGCCAGTTAAAAAAACACTTCCCTGTCTTGAATGACAAGGAAGTATCTGCTCGCTGTTTATGCCATATCTTCTGTAAAATCCTGATCGATCAAAGCCACGTCCGCTGATGACACGAATAAACCACTTCAAATAGAAAAGCAGCCTCTGGTAGTTAAAGGCTGCTTGATCGTCTCATATTAAAGAAGTTTTAAGGATTCACGGATAAAGGCCGGGATATCATCCGGAGTCCGGCTGGTCACCAGCTGGTTTTGACAAACAACCACTTCTTTATCGTGGAAGTTGGCACCGGCATTTTTCAGGTCCACTTGGATGGACTTGTACCCGGTTACGTCACGATCCTTCAAGGTTTCGGCTGTAATTAATAACTGTGGACCGTGGCAAATGGTAAAGACAGGTTTTTTGTCATCCATGAATTTCTTTGCAAATGCGACGAAGCGGTCGTCAGCACGCAGCAAGTCAGGAGAAAATCCACCAGGGATGAATAGTGCGTCAAAATCCTCTGGTTTTACTTCATCAATACCGGCATCGACGGACAATTTGTACCCATGTTTGCCGGATACCGTTTTTCCCTTTTTCTCTTCAATCACGGTAACTTGGTGTCCGGCATCTTGGTAAGCTTTTGCCGGCTCGGTGAATTCAACATCCTCGAATAAGTCGGTAACTAGTGCAGCAATTTTGCTCATGTTGTGTACCTCCTACCGAGATATATAAGTATATTTATGTTTGCAAAGAAATGGTACAGAAATAAAATAACATGCTTTAATTTGATTATCAATATGTGATAAAATAACATACTTTAATTTATTTAGTTACGGGAGAATTCAGTGATGACACAGCAGAGCAGATTATGCACTTTCTTCCTTATCAGGATGATCCCTTTCACTCAAAGGCCGTTTTCACTTTGTTTACCTGCCGTTTGAATTTGGCGGGCCAGCCGTACCAATCATGATGGAAGGTTTGACTCATCTGATGAAAATACGGGTCACCCGTCATCTGATACAACGTCTCCAACTGTTCAATATGAACCATGTGATAGTGCATGGACTGATGGGTGAGTTTGAGGCCATAGCGACTGGCATCATCCGGGACGCGATAACGATCAATGTTGTCGTACACCGTCGTGATGGCTGCCTGCAACAGGACTTTGGCTTCTTCCTTCTTCGTCAATTGGTAATAGTCGTACAAGCCATAGGCGGCAAAGATGAAGCCGTTTAAGACATGTGTGGGTTTCTCCATCGGATACTCTTCAATCCAGTAATGCCCATTTTTGTCGGCCATGGTCACCCACCAGGGATGGTTTTTCGATCTCAGCTGCGCGAAACTGAGATAGGTTTTGTCTGCGAGGATCCGGTATTGGGGATCATGGGTGATCTGATATAAGCGGACAAAAGCAGATAAGGCTTGTCCTTGGGCCATTCCTGAATACCAACGGGGTTTTAGGTGCTCCGTCGGAATGTTATGAAGATAAACATCGAAATCATAGGGGAAATAAAGGGCTCCATCCTTTTCCACCGCAATGTCCGACAAACGCTTCGCGTACTTTTGGGCTTCCCGGAGATACCGTTCATCCTTCGTCATTTGGTAACTGGTGATGAAATTGATGATGTTATTGGCCAGACGAACCGGATGATTATATAAGGGTTTTCCCTCTTTATCCTGGTACATGGGAATCCCGTCTTGATCAAATGCCGTGTGCTTCGGAATCAAATCCGCCGGTTTGGGCAATCGGTAGATCTCCGCCGAACGAATCGGAAACGGATAATAGGAAAGCGTATTGGAACCGATGTTAAATTTTATTTCAGCTTTTTTCGGTTTTACCGGTTCCTTTCCTTCTGCATTTTCTGTCCAAACGCTTGCAATTCCCAGGCATATCAAGGAAATGGTAAGTGTCAGAACCCATAGGCGGGGTTTAAGATTGGTCATAGAAATTCCCTCTCCTTTTTCATCACTACAAATTCATTCGGAGAGGGAACATCTTTTCTACGCATATTCACATATTTGTCAGAAATAAGATTTAACACAGAAGAGTTTGATTAATCATAGTAAAAGAGCTACCCTTTGCAGGTAGCGTGTTTGGTTTTTGGGAAATGGTTATGGTTTGCGCTTCATTATAGTTATTCGTAAGGTGTAACGAATTTGTGTCCATGTACGTATAGAAAATGGTTGGAAACGTGTCTCGAAATGTGTCCGAATAAGCACGACCTCCGGGGATTTTTCATCCGCTTTTAAACGCCGCGCTGAATTTTCTTGAGAGTGACCGTTTCCGGTTTATGTTTGAATGAGGGGTGCTTTTCATAATTCGGAACAGCCTTAAATATAAGACGTACAGCTTTGTACTCAAAAATCGGATGGTGGAAATGGGGCGAATTCAGATGGCATAACGCGGAATTGATTAAAATTAAACTATCCCTTAAGATTTTTTGACAATAATGTGACAATCGAGTGATCGTTTTCATAAAAAAAGTTAGTTTAGTATAATTATCGTTGGATGAATTTACCGCAGAAAGGGGATTGAATATGTGGAAGGGAAGTAGTAAAATTATATCTATTTTCCTATCTGCCGTACTTATTTTTCTTCTGAGTGGATGCAGCAAAGATGACAAGGTGGAAATTCCGGCAAGTTCGGTACAAGTAATTGATGGGGACACGATTAAAGTAAGAATGAAAGGAAAAGAAGATACGGTCCGATTCTTGTTGGTCGATGCCCCTGAAACGCATAATGATCGTTTGGGGAAACAACCTCTGGGAGATGAGGCGAAAGAATTTACCGAACAGATGATCAAACATGCCAAAAAAATTGAGTTGGAAAAAGACCAGTCGACTCGGGATAATTATGGTCGTTTCCTTGCTTATGTATACGCGGATGGCAAATCAGTACAGGAAGAGCTGTTGAAAAACGGTTTTGCCCGGGTTGCTTATGTATACAAACCTAATACAAAATATGCCAAAGAGTACGAGGAATTTGAACAACAGGCTCGAAATAAGAAAGTGGGAATTTGGCAGTGGGATGGATATGTCCGGAAAGATGGCTTCCATCCTGAAGCGACAAGAAACGTATTTGCCGCAAGTAAAAATAGTGATGTTTATCACCCGGCCGACTGTTATGTCGTAAAAGATATCAAACCTGATAACTTAATTTATTTTTATTCGGAGGCATCTGCAAAAGCCAGTGGTCGTCACCGTAGTGATGTAAAAGGTTGTTGGGCTCACTAATCTTTGTTTGTTCCGGATGCGGTTGAAAGAACTGGATTTTTATAATGAAGGGGATAATTAACCATGTTCAAGGAATTAATGGCCCGATTTGGCAAGGGGGCCGCTAAAGTCGATTTGGTATTGGATCGAAATCAGTTCCAGTTGGGAGATGTTGTGGAAGGGAAACTGACGATCCGCGGCGGAGAAGTGGAACAAAAAGTGAATAAAATCGATGTCCGGCTGATGGGAGTAATTCGTTTTGGCGAGTCAGACCATAACCTGAATGTTACCTCCATCCCATTTTATCAATCCTTTACTATTCATCCGGGAGAATACAAGGAGTTTCCATTTCAATATCAACTGCCATACGATCTCTTGGTTTCCGGAAATTACGTGACGTATTTTTTCCATACTGAATTGGACATTGAGGGTGGGGTGGATCAAACAGATCGTGATTATATTGAAATCCTTCCTCCTCAAAAGCTGCAACAAGTGTTAATTGCCCTCGATCAGCTGGGATTTCGGGAGAAGCATGATTCGCGGAAATTTGATGGTCATGTTCAAGAGTTTGAATTTTTCCCGGCAGGTTACTTACAAGGCCAGGTGGAAGAATTAGAGTTTGTTCCGGTAATTTTGCCCGATGGTGTTCGTTTGTTGCTCGAATTAGATTTGCTTTCATATGGTCATGAGAAAGAGATCAAACGTGAAATTTATCTTTCAAATGATCAGTTACAATCGATTCCGTCTCTGGTTAACCATCTGCAAGCCGTATTAAATGAAATGGTCTATCATCAAAATTCCAACTATATCAGTTATGACCATCATTACGGGCACGAATATCCCGGCCATGAACATCACTTCCATGAAAAGCACGGTTCAGGGATGGCTGGAGCGATTGGCGGATTTGCTGCCGGGGTGATTGGCGGTATGATTTTAAATGAAGTGCTGGATGATGACGATGACGATGACGACGATGATGATGACCGGAATGATGGGTTTTTGGAAGACCTGTTTGAAGGAGATGATGATGACCAGGGCGATGGTTTTCTGGAAGATTTATTTGAAGGAGATGACGATTGATCAGCATAAAAAGGTGACGGAATTTCTACGAAGCTGACAGTTGCCTTTTTGAATATATCTTGTAACAGCCGGGATGGCCGGTGGTGATCAGACGAAAAATAAAGGTTCTTACTTCGCAACCAAACGGCGAGTAAGAACCTTTTTTATCATTTCCGGAGACGTTATGGCAAACGCTCTTGTTGCTCATCTGGATAGAGTTTTGGAAACATCTCGCCCCAAAAGCGTGAGGGCAAGATCGAAAACCATGAACCTCTCCGTCTTTTGGGGGATGATACAGGTTGCTGTCAATAGACCTCGATCTGAGATTCCTCCTCAGATGTCGTCTTCATGCCGTTCTTTCCCGGTTTGAAATAAATATTGCCCGATCAGCAATTTTGATACATGGAGAAACATTTCCTGACGTTCCACATATCCGTTGGTAAAAACTCCGACAGCCCCCAACGTGGTTCCGATGTTCTTTTGTTTTGTATACTGCTCCATGATGATGCTTAGTTCTTTTCCTTCTTTCAATGGAATGAGAAATTCATCCGGGAGCTTGATCCTGGCTCCGCCCGCCATCACCCGAATGCCGTTCCGGTCAGTCAGTGCTCCCCAATTACATAGAAATAAGCCGTGAGCTGTTTCTGCAACTCCCCCTTCCAAACCGACTCCGATGTCTGCGTCCATCTCTTTTCTGGCATTTTCGGCACGGTTTATCGCGCCTTGAAGGGTTTCTTCATCGGATAAGGGTTGATTTGAGACACCTGAAGGCACGGATACAGACAGAATAACGGCATTCAGATTTTGTAATGCTTGTTCGACTGCTCCCACTTTCGTACTGTTTTTTGAACCGACCGCCACTCTCATCCTTTTCACCTGCAATACTTTATAGGATTAGCTTTCCTTCTATACATGTGACTGCGTGTCCTCCCAGCAAAATCGTGCCGTCATCGTGGAATCGCACTTCAACCCGGCCGTCACGTCCGACACAGCGGCCTTGGGAAGCGATGTAACCCGGTTTGTCCAATAATTTAAATTCCCTTGCGAGAGCAGCCACACAACCATTGCCGCTGCCGCATACGGGGTCTTCCGGAACGCCTTCACCCGGTGCAAAGGAGCGTACCTCAATCTGCGTTTCTTCTCCGGACGGCGTCAGGCCGAACACCGTTATGCCGGCGGCTCCGGGCGGTGTCAGCGCAGCAATCCGCTCCATTTGAGGTTGCAGGCGACGGAGCAGGTTTGAATCGGTTAATTGCAGCGTAATCCACACCACTCCCACATCGACGATTGCACTGGCACGCACACAGTCCGGAGAGACGCCGATCGCATTTGCCAGCTCAGTCTGATCCACATTCGTGATTTCCTTAAGTACAGGATTGGGCAAAGTGAGAAACAAGCGATTTTCATCCATGAAAATAGAGATTAAACCTTTGCCGCATTCCTGGATCAGGCGCCCTGTGTTTTTGGGTTTCAAACCATGCTTCAACACGGCATAAGCCGATCCGATCGTGGGATGACCGGCAAAGGGAAGTTCGCTTTGGGGGGAGAAAATTCGCAGCCGATAGTCAGCCCGGGGATCTGTCGGCTCGCAGACGAAGGTGGTTTCCGACAAATTGGTCCAATTGGCAATCGACTGCATTTGTTCGTCAGACAGCCCATTGCCGTCAAGAATGACCGCAACCGGATTTCCTTTGAACGGAACGGACGAAAACACATCAACCTGCTGGAAAGGAATTTGTTTCACTGTGTGAACCTCCAAGCTTATATGATGGATTGGTTCCATTATACCCCATGCCAGTTGGAAGAGGTTTCACCAACAACCATAAAAAAAGCCCCGCCGGAGCGGGAAACTTCGTATGCAAACAAGAATTTTATGCCATTGATTTGACAGATGTGATTGATTTGGGGGAAGCTCGTAAACTTCTTGTATTTTGCGTGATCGGAAGTTTACAGGCCTTCGGGGTGGACTTCATTCATTAAAAAATGGTGTGAACCAGCCCGCCATCGATTCTGAGCGAAGCACCATTGATGGCGGAGGATCGGGGACTGCAAAGGAAAGCGACAAAAGACGCGATTTCTTCCGGACGAATCAGTCGTTGAATTAAGGAGCTTGGCCGGTGTTCACTCATGAACCGCCGCTCCGCTTCTTCCAATGTCATCGATTCTCCCTTGTAGAGTTTTTTGATGTGTTCTTCTACTCCTTCTGTTAACGTGGACCCGGGCATGACCGTATTGACAGTCACTTTTGTTCCTCTTGTCAGTTCAGCCAGACTTCGGGAAATCGACAGTTGCATGGTTTTCGTCGCGCTGTAATGGGCCATTTCAGGCGAAGGCATGATGGCTGCTTCACTGGATATGAAGAGAATTTTTCCTTCATTTCGCTCCAGCATGCCTTTGAGATAGTGACGGGACAATCGAATTCCGCTCATAATGTTGGTTTCAAACATCTTCTGCCATTGCTCATCGGCCGTTTCAAAAAAATCTGCGGGCTCAAAGATCCCCATATTGTTGATTAAAATATCGATTTCCGGGTATTTTCCGGTGATCTTATCACTTCCAGTTGCCGAACTGAGGTCTGCCACGGCCGGTTCGAGCGATGCCTGAGGATGTGAAGCCCGAATTTCCTGCATGGTTTGTTGCACTTTTTCTTCCGTTCTCCCATTGATCAGGACAGTACACCCTTCGGAAGCAAGCAGCTTGGCAATCGCTTTCCCGATCCCGGATGTGGAACCGGTAACGAGAACTCTTTTTCCTTTTAAAAACAGATCCATATTTTTCAGTCCCCTTTACTCTGTTTTTATTTGTTCGGATTGCGCTCATGCTGCCAAGTGCAGCGAATGAGATTTACATCTCCAGGTTGTGTTTTACAAGGCGTTTTCAAACATTCATTCAATCGTTTCCGGTATGGTTAAACTCAGGCAAAACATATTCTGCCAACTCATGGAGCACTTCCGGGATCGGACGCTGTGAGTGACGAAAATGCAAAGCGATATGATTGACTCCGATCTCCTCCAGTCTTTTTAGATGCCGGATCAATTCATTTCGTCCGATTGTGGCTCCGAATTTAAACGGTTTGGCCGGGTGGTAGGGATGTTCATGAAGATCTAAATGATATGCTGAAATATAGGGCTTGCGTTCAGTTATCCCGAGCTTTTCATGCACTTTTTCCCACTCCTCGATCTGAAGTTCTGTCGAGGCGACTCCTCTGGGATAATTGAACCAGCCATCCAAATGCTGAACAATCCATTCCAGCGTCTGTGTTCCCCGGCCTGCCATGACGATTGGAATTTCAGGCTGAACCGGCTTGGGGAGAAGATCAAGTTGGTTGTCAAACAACATGTGGTCTTTGTTCCAGGCTTCCTTGATTAACTCTACATGTTCCCGCAGAATGGCTCCTTTTTGATCGGCATCCACTCCGAAAATCGGGAATTCCACAGGGCGATCCCCCGTTGCGATTCCCATCACGAACCGTCCGCCGGAGAGCTGGTCGACTGTGGCTGCGGCTTTGGCTACGTGATAGGGATGCCGCAACGGGAGGACAATCGCTCCGGTCGCCAAAATCACATCATGCGTGATGGCTGCCAAATACCCCAAATATGCAAAGGGATCAAACAGTTGAGCTGCATCACCGAAACGGTGGGGATCGAAAAAAGGAACATCCCTGATCCACATGGATTTGAAACCGAGCCGGTCCACCAGGCGGGCAAATTCCGCGTGTCTTTCCATATTCGGGACGCCAAAGGGACGTCCTTCTTTTTTCGCCTGTTTGAGCCCTTCCGGGGACCAATCGGTATCCAAGGGAAGCTCAACGCCAAGTGTTAAGCGATTGGCGGGAATCATTTTCCGCAATGCAGAAAAACCCATATTAACACCTCCTTTCCCGGTCATGATGTCAAGCCTGTTTTTTTCGTTCCAAAGCCATGCTCCAACCAGTCAGGATCACGGCTCCTGCGACCATGGCTGCACCGACCCAGGAAGTATGAATCAACCCCATTGAACTGGTAACGATTCCTCCCAGCCAGGAGCCGATCGCGATTCCCGCATTAAAGGCCGCGATATTGATTGATGAAGCCACGTCCACTGCGGAAGGAACGTATTTTTCAGCCAGTTGAACAACATAAAGCTGGAGTCCGGGAACGTTCATAAAAGCGAACAGTCCCATGAATATGATCGTAATGAGTCCCGTTATTTTAAAAGGTGCAGTAAAAGTCAGGGCAAACAGGACGAGTGTTTGGATCATGAACATATAAAACAGGGCTTTGACAGGATTATGATTTGACAGTTTGCCGCCGATGATGTTTCCGATCGCAATCGCGACTCCGTAGACAAGCAAAATGATGCTGACCGTATTTGCGTGAAAGCCCGTGATTTCCTGCAACAATGGAGAAAGATAAGTGAAGGAAACAAAGGTTCCTCCATAACCCAAAGCCGTGATGACAAAGACAAGGAGCAGCCGGCCATTTGTGACCAGTTTCAATTGATCACGGAAGGTTGTTTTGGTTCCCGGACGAAGATGGCCAGGAATCAGGATCGCATTGGCAATGAGAGCAATCAGTCCGATTATGGCAATTCCTGCAAAGGAGATCCGCCAGCTGAAGGTTTGGCCGATAAAGGTTCCAAACGGAACTCCTGTCACAGTGGCGACCGTCAGTCCGGTGAACATAAACGCAATGGCGCTCGCACGCCGGTCCTCTGATACCAAGTCGGCGGCAATGGTTGAACCGATTGACATAAATACGCCATGAGTAAAGGATGCAATCACCCTGGCAATAAGCAAAACGCCGAAGTTTGCGGCTGTGGCTGCCAGAGTGTTCCCGATCACAAATAAGATCATGATCGAGATTAGCAGTGTTTTTCTTGACATTGCCGAAGTGAGGGAGGTTAATATCGGTGCTCCGAAAGCCACTCCCAGGGCATAAAGGGAAACAGTGAGGCCGGCCGTTGTAACCGGAACATGCAGATCTTTTGAAATCGGCGGCAACAAGCCTACACTGATGAATTCTGTTGTTCCGATGGCAAAAGCGCTGATGGCCAAGGCAAGCAACGGAAGCAAGCTTTGTCGTTGCCTGCTGCTGCTTTTGCCACGAGATAAAGTATGCGTGGTCATAGAAATACCTCCGTGCTTAATTTGGATATATTGATGGGATAAAAAGGTGTTAGGATTTTCAAATTTGGAAGCTGGAAAAAATCTACTCGACAACCATGGCACTTATTATGTAACATATACTTGTATTTTGGAAGTACGTACTTTGAAGTAATATAGGTACTTGCGGGTAATATAGATACCTGAAAGTGATATAGATACCTGTGAGTAATATTGGAACTAAACCATCTGATTCTGAAAGCAAAAGGGGGAAACACAATGAAAAAGGAAGACAAATTCTATAACATTCCGGTTGAAGCCACATTGGAAGTGATCGGCGGAAAATGGAAAACAGTCATCCTGTGCCATTTGACCCATGGACCGATGCGGACGAGTGAATTGAAAAAAGCCATGCCCAATATTACGCAAAAAATGTTGACCCAATAACTGCGTGAATTGGAAGAAGATGGTGTGATTAACCGTATTGTCTTTAACCAGGTTCCCCCCAAAGTGGTTTATGAACTGAATGAATTTGGGTGGTCGCTGAAGCCTGTGCTGGATCAAATGTGTGCATGGGGAGAAGAATATATAAAATGCAAAGAGAAGAAAAAAACGGAGGCAAGTCATTCCAATACTTCTGTGTAAGGATGGGAGATCGGCCCCGCGTTTGTTTTCATAAATCAACCCCCGGCAACACGGGGGTTTTTGTTGCAGTTGCTGATCGAATTTGATGTTTCAGCCTGAAGCGGATCTTACCATTTGGTGTTCTGTGTGATAAAATAAAACCAATTCATGACATAGGCGATGGAGTTCGCCATAATTGCCGATCAGGCTGATGACTCCTACCGGTGTGGATACTGGTAGGAGTCTGTTTTTTTCGGGAAAGTTTGGGATCATAAACATGTCGGGGAGGGAAAGAGAATGGTTTATCTAGCGATCGGGGCAACGGGAATGCTGGGAGCCTTGCTCCGGTACTGGCTTGGAATCTGGATTCCGACTGCGTGGATCTGGGGGTTTCCGTTGGGAACGTTGTTCATCAATTTGGCCGGTTCGTTTTTACTGAGCGTGTTTTCGGTATGGTTCACCCGTTTTCCGAAGATGCCATCCTGGCTGAAAACAGGGATCACAACAGGGTTTATCGGTTCGTTTACCACGTTCTCGACTTTCAATGTTGAACTTCTCACGTTCATGCAACATCACGCTTGGATCATGGCTCTGTCCTATTTGTGGCTTAGCTTGGTGGGCGGCCTTTTCTTCTCCTGGAGCGGCTGGCGAATCGGGAAAAACCTTGCTGAAAGAGAGAAAGAACCAGAGGTGGTGCCCAGATCGTGATATCTTCCATTTTCGTCGTGATTGGAGGTTTTTTGGGAGCCATTTGCCGTTTTCTGTTAAGCGGGTGGATATCACGCCGTTATTCTTCGTTTCCGGTTGGCACGATTACGGTCAATCTTCTCGGTTCCTTTTTGCTGGGATGGATCACGGGACATAAGCTGAATGAAACCTGGAAACTCCTCTTTGGTACGGGTTTCATGGGGGCTTTTACCACCTTTTCGACATTGAAATGGGAAAGTGTGCAAATGGTTGCCAAACAAGAAAAGAAAAAATTTTTTCTGTATCTCGGGCTCAGTTATCTCTTGGGAATTTTGTCCGCCTTCACCGGGTATTGTTCGGGCGTTTGGATGAAAGGTTGAATTACGATGCCGGAAAATACGGAGATGCATTTTCGACCGCCTGACCTTGAAGGATCTGAGTCAGATTGAAGCAGGCCGGGAAGATCCCAGTCCAAAATTTTTTGCAGCAGGATAAAAGCACTTTCCCCTTGTTCAACCCCGAAGAGGATATACAGACTTTGAATTGGGGGAGGTGGAAAAATGGGATTCGGTTATGGCGGTTTTGGGTTCGGTTGGAGAAGTCTGTTAATCTTCCTCCTTGTGATTGCGACCATCTTCGTCTTTGTCGGCGGAGGATTTGGGTTCTAAATGAAAAGTGATGAAATCCCTTGAGGAAGATGGAAACCGGCCCGTAAGAAATGCACCCATTCGACCTTTTTTTCGGCAGCGGTGAATTTAAACCGATTGTCACCCCAAAATTCGCGTTCTTTTTGCCGGTCGCCGGAACGCGGATTGCTTGGAATGGAGAGATCTGGTCAGGCCGTGGGGATTGGGACAACTCATCAGGAGGCTTTGCGCGTTTCATTTCTTTCACTCCTTTCGTCTTGTGATACGGTGATATCGTATGACCGCTCATCTGCATTGGAACCAAGTCATTTGACCTGAATTCAGGATTGAAGGTCAGGGCTCTTGCTTCCGGTCAAAGGCAGCGAGAGCCTTGACAGTCCGGCGATCGATTTGGAATTTAATCATACATGTCAGTAAAAGGGTTCATGCTTTGCGTTCAGTGCAAAGTATGAGCCTTTTTTTGTGGATGGCAGATCGGTATGTTATATATTTATTAAATTGAATTATAAGTAAATTATAAGAATATGCTTTCAAACATGGTAAAATAACCAAAGGAGGCGACTCAAATGCAAAATATAGAATCTGAATATAAAAAATTATTGGAATCATACCGGGACTGTTGCCGGACAAAAGATCTGATCCTGAAGGCTTTTGACAGCGCGTACGAAGGGATTGTCATTACTGATCCAGATGGATTTATCACTATGCTTAACCGGACTTATGCCGATTTTCTCGGAGTCGACGTCGACGAAGCGATTGGAAAACACTGCACGGAAGTGATAGAAAATACCCGGATGCATATCGTGGCCAAAACCAAGACACCTGAACTTGCACAAGTTCATCGGATCAAAGGCGGGAATATGATCGCCCATCGGATTCCCATTATCCAGGACGGAACAGTAATTGCGGTCGTTGGAAAAGTGATGTTTCAAAATGTGCGCGAATTGCATACGCTATCGGCGCGTGTCATTCAGTTGCAGAAAGAACTCGATTATTATCAGGGTGAACTGCTGAAAAATCTGGGAGCCAAATATCGCTTTGAAGATATTATCGGGATCAGCCGGAACATCTTGGAAGTAAAGGAAATTGCCAAGCGGGTGGCTTTAAGTGATACAACCATATTGATCAGTGGAGAGAGCGGAACCGGAAAAGAAATGTTTGCTCATGCGATTCATAATTACAGCCACCGGAAGTTTGGCCCGTTTGTGAGGGTCAATTGTGCGGCGATTCCCGACACCCTGATGGAATCCATTCTGTTCGGCTATGAAGAAGGCGCCTTTACCGGTGCATTGAAAGGGGGAAGAAAAGGGAAATTTGAAATCGCTCACAAAGGGACTATTTTTCTGGATGAGATCGGCGAGCTTTCCCCCGTCATGCAGGCAAAGTTATTGAGGGTGTTACAGGAAAGGGAAATTGAGCGGATCGGTGCCATGCATCCAATGAAAGTGGACGTGCGGATCATTGCCGCCAGTAACCGGAATTTGGAGTCGATGGTGAAAAACGGGGAGTTTCGGCAGGATTTGTTTTACCGGCTTCATGTGGTTTCCCTTCATATTCCCCCTTTACGGGAAAGGGTGGAGGATATTCCCGTTTTGGCGCGCCATCTTTTGCAAATGTTATCTCAGGAGACCGGCATGTATGCAGCAGGGATGGAACAAGAAGTGTTGGATGTGTTCATTCGCTACCATTGGCCCGGAAATGTCCGGGAATTGAAAAATGTACTGGAACGGGCCCTTCATGTGAAAAGGGAGGATATGATCCGGTTGAGCCATTTGCCTGTGCGCCTCTTTGAAGAAAGCACGGGAGAGCGGCCCTGTTTTCTGCTGGCAAATGCGATTGAAGAAACCGAGAGAGAAACGATCAGGCAAGTGCTGAAAATGACAAACGGCGACAGAGCCCGGGCGATCCGGCTGTTGGGAATCAGTAAATCGAGTTTCTATCAAAAAGTGAAAAAATACAAGATTGAGATCAGACCGATGGATTGAACCAATTTTACCGACCTTGTGATTTTTTTGGCGTTCCCATTCCACAAATCCGGAATGATGTGCAAAAATTCGGACGCGGGAGATGATATCAGGCAAGCAGTTTGCCTGAAACAGGTGCGGTATCTTTCCAAAAATGTGTACAAAAAATGACGAAATATACGGTTTTCACGATTGGCAACAAAATTGCATGGCAAATGAGCAAGGGAGTTCAATGGATTCTTCGACAGGATCGAAGGAGGTAAAGGATATGGCAGTGTTGGTAATTTTCCTGGCTCTTGGATTGCTCATGCTGTTGGCGTACAGGGGCTATCCGGTAATTTTATTTGCACCCGTGCTGGCTGTGTTGGCAGCTGTATTATCCGGACTCCCGCTTTTGCCGACCTATACGGAAGTGTTTATGGTGAAAGCCGTTGCTTATGTAAAACTCTATTTTCCCATTTTTCTCCTCGGGGCGATTTTCGGGAAGGTCATGGATGACAGTGGGGCCGCCTGTTCCATCGCTCGCGGATTAACACGCCGCTTTGGGGGCAGGCAGGCGATTTTGGCGGTTGTCTTAACCTGTGCAGTTCTCACATATGGCGGAGTCAGTTTGTTTGTCGTCGCCTTTGCGGTTTATCCGTTTGCCGCCGCGCTGTTTCGGGAGGCGGACATTCCCAAACGCTTGATTCCGGCTGCGATTACGTTGGGGTCATTCACTTTTACAATGGATTCTCTTCCGGGCACTCCTCAAATTCAAAATATTATACCGACATCTTATTTCAAGACAACTTCCTTTGCCGCCCCGATTACCGGAATCACAGGAGCTTTCCTGATCGCCGTCATTGGCTTGTGGTGGTTGCATCGTCGGAAGAATAAACTGATGTCCAACGGTGAGGGCTATGGTGACCATACGTTGAACGAGCCGGCAATAGCAGAGGATGAAAATCTTCCCGCCATCTGGTTGTCAGTTATTCCGCTCATTTTGGTTTTGGGAGGAAATGCGCTGTTCACTTATGTTGTATTGCCGGGATGGTATCCGGAAACTTTATTGAAACAATATGAAGGATTGGACATTGATCAGGTATTGGGAGTATGGGCTCTCATCCTTGCCCTGGTTTTTGGCATCGCTTTTGCCATCGTCCTGCAATGGTATTACCGGAGAAAATCTGCTGTCGGGGCCGACAAGGTTCTTGTGAAACCCGGATTGTCCAGGACATTGACGGCAGGTGCAACCGGTTCTCTTCTGGCTATTATGAATACGGCGTCAGAAGTCGGGTTTGGCAATGTGATCGCCTCCCTTCCTGGGTTTAAGTCGTTGGCCGATTTTCTGTTGACGATGAAAACCAGCCCGCTGATTTCAGAAGCGTTGTCGATCAATGTACTCGCGGGGATCACCGGTTCCGCATCGGGCGGTATGAGTATTGCCTTGGATACGATGGGGGCAAAGTATCTCGCCTGGGCCCAAAGTGCCGGCATCGATCCGGAGTTGTTGCACCGGATCGCCTCGATGGCCGCAGGCGGAATGGATTCATTGCCGCATAACGGTGCAGTCATTACATTGCTTGCGATCTGCGGGTTAACCCATCGCCAGTCCTACCCTGATATTTTTGCCATTACGGTAATCAAAACGTTGGTGGTTCCTGTTGTGATTGTGTTTTCCATGATGACCGGACTGGTTTGACATTTTGCAAGCGGTGGACGGGCTTTGTTCGTTGGTGGTGTGATCTGGCGTCAATTTTGAATTCGGGGAGGATCAAGATGGAAAAGAAACACCGTTTTTTCCGCCGGGTATTCCTTTTGCTGGTGTTGACGGTCTTGATGGGAGGCCCGACATTTGCCAAAACCGCTTTTTCCGCCGGGCAATTTATTCGTGATACGGCCCCTGACGGACGTGTTTACAAATTGTATATTCCCTCCGGTTATGATGGCACCACTCCTTTGCCGCTTGTCGTGATGCTTCATGGTTGTACGCAAAGCCCGGATGATTTTGCCGCGGGCACGGAAATGAATGCGTATGCCGAACAGAACCGCTTTTTTGTGGTCTATCCCGAACAACCCGTTTCGGCGAATCTGAGTAAATGTTGGAATTGGTTTGATTCGTCCAATCAGTCGCGGGGGCGGGGAGAACCAGCCTCGATTGTGGGAGTGGTCAACAAGATCAAGAGCAATTATCCGGTGGACAGCCGGCGTGTTTATGTGGCCGGTTTGTCTGCCGGTGGAGCCATGAGTGTGATTTTGGGAGCGGCTTACCCGGATGTTTTTGCCGCGATTGGTGTTGGTTCCGGTCTGGAATACAAGGCTGCGACCTCCGTGTTATACTCCGGGACAGCCATGCTGTATGGCGGGCCTGACCCGGTACAACAGGGGAATTTGGCTTATCAGGCGATGGGGGGATATGCGCGCGTCGTGCCAACCATTGTTTTTCACGGGACAGCCGACTACACGGTTAATCCCGTCAATGGAAATCAGATTATCTCCCAATGGGCGCAAACCAATGATCGGGCCAGCGACGGAATGGATAACAACAACATTGATGATCAGGCGGATGTCACTTCATACCGGTCCGTGCCAAACGGGAGAACTTATACAGACTCCCTTTACAAGGATCAGAACGGAACGGTTGTAATGGAAAAAATCATGGTGAATGGAATGGGACATGCCTGGTCGGGGGGCAGCGCTGCCGGGACCTATACGGATCCGACAGGGCCGAAAGCCAGCTCGATCATCTGGAATTTCTTTGACAGTCATCCCAAGTAAATGAAAGAAATGAGAGTCGCTTCCTGTAAGAGGGGGTGGCTCTTATTTGTTTTTGGATAAATTGGTTCTTTTAACAGGTTCAATGATTCTATCAATTGCATTTATTAATAGAGAGATAAAAACTACTTGTTTACAAAGGGGGATTTTAAATGGGGAGTTCCAAAATTCGTGCTCTCCATGAGCTGCGGGCTGCAATCAAGGAACTGGGCGATGCGATGAATTTTTTAGCGGCGAACCGATTTGAAAGTGCAGAAAACGAGATTGGTGACGCGCTTGTACTCATCGGCCGGGCCATTAGAAATATCAATCGCGCTGAGGCTTGCAGGAGGTTTGTTCCCTGCAAAAATTCATTGAAATCCAAGTAAGGGCTTCCGGTCAACACTGCGAAGCTTCTAAAAGAGAGAGGCACTTCGCGGAATAAGGTGTTCATCTTTCCCTGCGAAGTGCCTTTTTGCCGAAGATTGCATGCGGCCGTACACAGTCCATCCACCAAGAAAACATATCATCCGGTGATCGTTATCGTTTTTAATGATGATCATAAACTTAAAATTTACCGGACAAGCCGGATCCGTCTTTACAACAAGAAAAAGCAGCGGTTGTCCACTGATCGGCCGGAAGAGGAAAAGGGGGTGAAAAGCACGTTTCGGCCTCTCTTTTTTCTCAGAATGATCTCCGCTTATCCGAGAGATTTGAGGTGGTTCTCTTATTGCAGACGCAATTGATCAAAATTCGTGACATGATAAAATCGAACCTATTTTAAAAGATTTGTGATAAAATTATTACGGAAAGTCAAGGGGGGTGGATGACCAAATATTGGATGGGATACAGGGTGACCGGATAGTTCACTCTTCCGTTTTTTGTCGTCTTTTTGATAAATAGTCATCTTTGTCCGGAGGGGAGTTACGCTATAATATTAAAACAATAAATAACCGAACGAAAGGTTTATTTATTCCCACTCCGGAAGTTCAATCGATCTTGGAAAGGAGGAGTCTCATTTGGGGTAATCGTAACGGTCTTCATGGGAGCCGGCAACCAGCATTGGCTTGATCTTGAACTTCCATCTGAACTGCCTGTTTCCAAATTGATTCCCATGCTGGCCGATGCTGTCAAAAACGAAATGCAGGAGATGGAAGACGGAAAGCAGATTCTGGAAGTCAGAGCCGAAACCGGTGATTGGCGGAAGCTCGACGAGACGAAATCGCTGGATGACTACAAGGTTATGGATGGCGCTTATCTGCGGTTCCGAATTCAACCGGAAAATGAGCTGCAATTGATCCGGCAACAACAGCTGGAACAAATGAGAAAACAAAGAATCATCGGTTCGCTTGAAGCATTTCGGACCGATTATTAAAGAGCAAAGGGGGGAAGTCGCTTGAACATTCTTTTTCAAAGATCACCACGGATGAAACAGGATTTGCCGCGTACTGTGGTAGAGATTCGCCAACCTCCAAAAAAGCCCCAGCGGCCGTCTTTCTCATATTCTTCCTTGATCATTCCGCTTGTTATGACTTTGGGAACCATCGGTCTTTATCTTTATATGAGTTCGTCCGGCAATGGTTATTCCAACCCGAACTTTTTAGTTTTTCAAATGGTTTCAACTTCAATGATGACGGTATCTTACACGATTCCTTTTTTCGTATACCTGTCGAATAAAAGGAAATATAAGCGAGCACTGGCCCAGAGGACGGCTACATACAGGGAAAGCCTGAAAAAACACCGGGAAGAGCTGCAAATACTGGTGGACCGTCAGGCTGCCTTGCTGAAGGAATGGAATCCGGCTCCGATGCAATGCATGCGGCGGATTCAAACACGGGTCAGCTCGTTGTGGGAGCGTTCTCCCTTTGATGCCGACTTTTTGTCCCTGCGCTTGGGAAATGGTGAACAACCTTCCACGATCACGATTGAGACGCCCGATCAGGAAGAGTACGACCAGGACCCCTTGATTAAAGAGGCGAAACAGCTCGCCCGGGAGTTTTCGAAGGTTTCGGATGTGCCCGTTTCGCTCCCGCTGAACAAGGCGCATGTCGTGGGAGTGGTCGGCGACCGAGCCTCGATGCTCAATGCGATCCGCAGCCTGGTGCTCCAACTGGTGACGCATCACTCGCCGGATGAAGTAAAAATCGTTTCCTTTTATTCGGAAGATGAAGCGGATCAGTGGAATTGGATCCGCTGGTTGCCGCATGTATGGGATGACCAGCGGAAGCGGAGATTTCTGGCGACCAATCCGCGGGATGCCCGGGAGTTGACCGACCATTTATACGAGATTCTGAACCGCCGCAGGCAGAGTCGCCGGCCCGGACTCGCGAACGAGCCGCAAGTTCCTTTTTATGTGTTTATCATCTCAGACCCCAGTCTGATCGAGGAAGAAGTCATTGTGCCCATGCTGCTGAAAGAAGGCGGAAAAGTGGGCGCCCGCACCCTGCTTCTGTCAGAATCAAAAAACACGCTGCCAATGGAATGCCACGCCATTCTGGAAGTTCATCGCAATCACGGGACATTGCAGGAAACCAATTATCTGCAAACCGGGGAGGACTGGGAATATACCTTTCAGCCCGATTTTGTCTCCGTTGAAGTGGCGGATCAAACGGCCCGTTCCCTTGCGCCGGTTCGTTTGAAAGCCAATAAATCGCGGCAGATCCCGCAAATGCTCACGCTGTTTGATTTGGTGGAAGCGAAGAATCTGGATGATCTGGATGTCACACGGCGTTGGGAGCAAAACCGCTACCCCAATACATTGCCTGTTTCCGTCGGGATGGGAACGGGCGGCAAGCGCGTATACTTAAATATTCACGATAAAATTGAACGAAAGGGACATGGCCCCCACGGATTGATCGCAGGAACGACGGGTTCGGGGAAAAGTGAAGTGATCCAGGCTTTGATCGCTTCGCTGGCGCTCAACTACCATCCGCACGATATCGTATTCCTGCTCATCGACTATAAAGGGGGAGGAATGTCGAACACCTTTGAGCATTTACCGCATCTGGTCGGTTCAATCACCAACCTGGACGGGAACCTGATCGAAAGAGCGAAAATCTCTTTGAGAGCTGAATTGATGAGGCGTGAGAAACTGTTTAAGGATGCGGGAAATCTTCAACATATCGATGAATATTTCCAATCGCCGATGAGAGAAAAGAATCCGCTCCCGCATCTGGTGATTATCATCGACGAGTTTGCGGAGTTGAAAAAAGAGCAACCCGAGTTCATGAATGAATTGATCTCCATTGCCGCCAAAGGAAGGACCCTGGGAGTTCACCTGATTCTGGCCACGCAGAAACCGAGCGGCGTTGTCGACGATAAAATCTGGAGTAACTCCCGTTTTCGCATCTGTTTGCGCGTGCAGGAAGAAGCGGACAGTAAGGAAATGATCAAAATCCCGGATGCTTCCTGGATTACGACGCCAGGACGGGGCTATTTCCAGGTGGGGAGCAACGAGTTGCTGGAACTTGTCCAGTTCGCCTGGAGCGGTGCACCTTACCGTCCGAAAACTGAAACGGTACAAGAAGCAGTGATCAGTGAGGTGACGCTGACAGGGCGTCGCATTAACCGCTCTTCGCCCGTGATCTCGACGGCCAAGAAGCAGAAGGGACGGAGCAAAAAACAATTGGATGTCCTGGTCGATTATCTGAACCGGGAAGCAAAAGCATTGGGGATAGAGACATTGCAGGGGCCCTGGCTTCCGCCGCTGCCGACACATATCTCTTTGGACGAACTCCGGCCTCCGGAGCGGAAAGGCTGGGACGGAAAAACTTGGCAGCCGTCAGCGGCTTGGCTGGATCCGGTGGTCGGTCTGGTGGATTCCCCGTCCAACCAAACGCAGTATCCGTTGAATATTCCGCTTAATGAAGGACACCTGCCCGTCTACGGGATGCCCGGAACGGGAAAAACAACCTTCGTTCAGACACTGCTGCTCTCTTTGGCACTGGATCATTCACCCGACGATGTACATATGTACGTCCTTGATTTTGGCCATATGTTCAGAGACTTCAATGAGCTTCCGCACATGGGGGCCATTATTCGGGATGATGAGCCGGACCGGGTGAGACGACTCTTCCGCTTTTTGATGAAGGAAATGCACCGTCGGCGGGAGAAAATCGCCCAGTCAGGGGCAAAAACATTTTACTCCTACCGCAAGTCTTTATCCGAACCGGTGCCCGCGATTATCGTGGTCATCGATGGATACCTGACCTTCAAAAGCACATTTGAAGAAGAACACGCCGATTTGGAGCAGTTGCTGCGCGCCGGCGGCAGTTTCGGGATTTACTTTATCGTTACCACCAACCAGGTCAGCGACATGTACGACCGGGTAAGAAACAATTTCTCGCTCGGTGTTTCGTTTGAGCTGGCGGATCCGTCAGACTATTACTTTGCGGTGGGCCGCCTCAGATCGCCGCTGGTGAACTTGCCGGAAGGGCGTGGGTTTGTCAAAGGAAGTGTGCCGCCGCTGGAGTTTCAGACCGCCTTGGCCTCAGAAGGAAGCGATGAGATCGAACGGGCCAACACGTTGCGCCAAAGAATTCGCACACTTGCCGATTCGTGGCAAGGAAATTACCCGAAAGCGATCGAATCCTTGCCGAAAGAAATTGAATTGAAAGAAGTGCTGGCCAAACACGAGGCTGATCCTGACCAACCTGAATTGACGCCGCTGAGGGTTCCGGTTGCCATCTCGATGGATGACTTGACCCCGTTCTATGTCAATTTGAAAGACGGCCCTTATTTTGTCGTCGGCGGCTCGATTGAAGGGGGAAAAACCTCATTTTTGCAAACTTGGATCTTGTCCCTCGCCTATTTCCATCCGCCAAGCGAGCTGGAGGTTTACGTCATCGACTTCCGGCCGAGCGGGCTCGGTTTGTCCGCGCTGATGGGCCTTCCGCACCTGAAAGGATATGCTTCGGATGAAACCGAACTGGCCGGGTTGCTCGAGAAACTGGGACCGATATTGGACCAGCGGGCAAAGACCAAAACACTTCCTCCATGGGCGGAGCAGACGGAAACCGGGGAAAAAGAACCGGCGATTTTTCTGGTTATCGACGATGCCGATTATTTCAGCAAGCGGCTGAACAATTATGACTTGCAAAATTCCCTTAACAATATTGTCAGCCAGGGACGGAACAAAAACTTTTATGTGGCGATTGCCGGATCACCTTCCAATTTCCCCTACAGCAGCAACGATTGGCTGTCTGAAGTGAAAGGGATGGAGACAGGCTTTTTATTTGCCAGCCTGGACATCAATGATCTCTCTTTCTTTAAAATCCCGTCATCTGAAGCAAGGTCCTCCAATCCGGCGATCCAAAAAACGCTTGGTCCGGGCGAAGGGTATTTTGCCAAGCGGCGCTATGAGAAGGTCAAGGGAGCAGTACCCTTTTCGGCCAACGTTTCCCCGATGGACTGGATCAGAACGTTGCAGGAACGCTGGATGAGCACGAAAAACTGAAGACGGTTGAAAAAAATATCGGCTCCGACTCCATTCACCCGGAGAGAGGCGGATTCGGAGCCGATGAAACCTCATGTCGCTGTCAGGAATTTGATGTTTTGAAATAACATTTCCGTTTCCGACAAAATTATAAAAAAGAAAAGATTGCAAAGAGACTCTATTTTATATATACTCTTTAGAGTAATAGTTAAGCCTTTTTAGAGAGGGGTTTTGCAATGGCACGGATTCTTATTAATCCGGATGAAATTGATGCCGTGGCAAAAGATTTCCAAGCTAAACGGGAACAAAGCCAACAACTCATTCAACAACTCGATTCCCGTATCAACGGACTCGAGGGTCACTGGGATGGTATGACGAAGCAAAAATTCTTCCAAGATTTCCAAGAAGCTAAGAAAAATATGCAAAACTTCGTTCAGCTTCTCGATAACATTTCCCAAGCATTGACCCAAATCGCTACGAAATTCCGTCAAACGGACCAGGCTTAACCCGAGAACTGCAAACAGCTACTTACTTCTGTGGGACAGAACTGACCTTTGGTCGAGCTTGTCCCCTTTTTCTTTTCCATTACTGGTGAAGAGGTGAATCCATTACGGAGATGAGAACGGTATTTCAGCGATGGATCATTGCCCTGCTCCTTTCCCTCGTCGGAGCCGGGATGTTATACAGCGGTCATGCCTATGCAGGCGGGGGCAGTTTTAACGTTCCCCAGGTGAATGACCATTTTGACCAGGTTAAGCAAGGGCCGACGCCGGTCAAAGAGTCCCTTGTGACCAAGTCCCAATCTTCCGGGAATAAACCGGGGATGTGGAATTCGTTCAAAAACGCTTGTTCCAACGCCTGGAACAGCTTCAAAAACGGGGTTGCCACAGCATGGAACTGGACGAAGGAAAAAGCAACCCAAACGTGGAACTGGATTAAAGCCACCGTAACACGAATCACCATGGCCACAGTAATTACCTTGGCCTTCGTTTTTGGCCTGTATATGCGCTTCCAGCGGGCGGTGAACAACGCGATCATCAACTTCGGCAAAACCTTGCTCAACTGGGGCCGGACGGGGGTTGAAAAAACATACAACTATGGGAAAAGCATCGCCGATCCCCCGGTTGATAACAGCACGCCGTATGGAATATTGGATGATGAGCTGCCAAGTGATAAGGATTTGGCTTATGCTTCGCAGTTGGCTTATTTTAATAAACTTTCAGGGGATTTAGTGCATGATAAACTTGGTTCAGATTGGGATATCGGTGAACATATTAATTTACCAAACGATCTTCAAGCATACGTTTTTCAAAATGACAAGACAAATCAGGTTATTATCGCCTTCCGGGGAACGCAGGAACTACAGGATATCCTGGATGCGGACAGGCATATTGCTTTGGGGGATGATATCTTTAACGATCAAGCGATTGCTGCCCGCAAATTTGTGGAAAAGCAACTTCATAAAAGGGCATATCGCGGTTACCGGTTTGTGTTAACGGGTCATTCGCTTGGAGGGTATTTGGCCGATGATTGCGGGGCCAGGTATCGCATTCCCACAGTTACCTTTAACGCTCCGGGGAAAAATCTTTACCCCAATACCAATGCTTCAATCCTTATCGGTGGGCTGGCCGGTCCGCTCAATGAGCGGTTCAGATATTTCATTAATATGTTAAGTCCGGAAAATCGAAAAGAAGCGGTAAACGAAAAACTGGGGAATTACGATAAGCTAATCCGCAACTACCGGTTTGACGACGATGTGGTTGGCTCTCTCGGTTATCGTCCGGGAACCACGTATGACATCAGCAGAGAAGGAGAAAAAATCGAAGATAAAGGGTTAGATAATCACATTTGGGATTCAAACCCGATTGGTGATATTGTTGAAGGGAGCCACAGCATCAAAAATTTCACCGGCTATGATGATAAGCATGGTAAGGAGATTGATACACCGATTCTGAAACTTTTCGACAAAGACGGAAATCTTGTCAAACGAAAATAAAGGATGTGAAGGCATGCAAAATACTTGGAGGAGATTGGGAACCAGTGTCGGTACAATCATCGTGCTCCTGATGCTGATGCTTCTGGTTAGTGGTTGCACCTCCGAATCTATTTTGCCAAAGGATGAGTCTTACATGACCCAAACAGAAGAAAAAAAGGTAAAAGAAGCAGCGATCCAGTATATTAAAAACAGGTACAATAAGGGATTTGAAGTCAAGCAGGTTAGTAAAGACCATGTCTTCGGCGGTTATTACATTATTGAAGGATATATGGAGGATGGCAAGAATACGCAGGTTTATATTACGGGAAATCCCCCAAATGATTTTGATGATACGTATGTAGCCAGGTTGTGGGAGAATGAATTAGAGCCACGGATCAAAGGGATTGCAGAGCAAAGCTTTGATTTGAGACTAATGAAGCCGGTTGGCTACAGCTCTGGTAAAAAGAGGGCGAAATATACAGGGGAGGTACCCTCAGTCTATGAAGTATTGAAAAATGGCGGGGATCAGGACTTTGAATTGAATTTGGATTTGGGAGTGTATCCGCATAATGGAAAATTTGAGGAGGACATCTCCAAGTTTCTAAATGAGTTGAGAAAGATGAATTTTAATAATGTCACAATCACGGTATATGTATATAAAGATGAACTTAAAAACGCACCGAAAAATGCAGACAGCGACAATTATCTAATATACCGTTACAATATATCAGGAGATATTCAAAAAATCGATATCAACAATCTGGATCAGTATAAGACGGATTTAAGATAGTTTGCAGTAAGGAAGCAAGTAGTCAGTACACAACTTTACAGACCCCATTGGACAGAGTAGCTCAGATCGCTCTGTCCTTTTTTCTGGTTCAAAATATATGTAGTGAATAAGGATGTGAACACATGAAAAAGCCATGGGGACGATTGAGACTAGGTGTTGTTGCCATCATCATGCTCCTGATGCTGGCAATCCTGGTGAGCGGTTGCAGCAAGGAAACTCTATTGCCAAAGGATGAGTCTTACATGACCCAAGCGGAAGAAAAAAAGGTAAAGGAAGCAGTAATTGATTACATTCAAAAGAGATATAATAAAAACTTTGAGGTTCAACAGATTGATAAAGATCATCTTTTTGGTGCCGATTATACCATTCGAGGTAAAATTAAAGACGGAAAAGATACAATTATTTATGTGACGGGAAATCCCCCAAATGACTTTCAAGATACGTATGTGCCCCAACTATGGACAGATGAATTGGAGCCACGCATCACAAAATACGCTAAGGAAACCATGGATTTCAGATTGATGAAAAATATCGTATACGGAGATGGAACGAAGAAGACAACTTACACAGGAGAGATTCCGTCCGTGTATGATGTATTAAAAAATGGTGGGGATAAGGATTTTACATTAACTTTGTCGATCGAGATTTATGATCATCATGGGCAGTCCCAAGCCGAGATCTCCAAGTTTTTAAACGAGCTTAAAAAAATGAACTTAAACGAAGTAATTATCGAGATCTTTGTCTATGATGACAAACTTAAAACCATCTCAAAAAAAACAGACACTGATAATTATGCGATATACCGTTATAACATTTCCGGGGATATTCAAAAAATCGATATCAACAATCTGGATCAATATAAGACGGTGATTAAACATTAAGAGTAGACTCTTCATACAAAAACAACTATTGACAGAGCAGTTCGAATCGTTCTGTCCTTTTTTCTTGTTCCAAATTGATACAAGAGACCTTATTCCTCAACATGTCATGGAGTTAAAAGAGGCGATTGAAAAAGAGGGAATTTCAGCCCGAATTATATGGTATCCGTAGAAAAGAGGAATAACAATGCCAACACTTAATAAAGAAGAAATGATAATCAGTTGGAGTCACATCGACTATGGATCGAAACAATTGGGAAAAAAGGAAAAAATTATGCGTGGATGAAATAGACTTTCGCGATATAGACTTAACGAAATACCCAGTAGATCAAGCTTATATGACTGCGTGTATATTTGACGGGATGAATTTAAATAACAAAGATATGTTTGCGTCATTAATTTGTTCTTCCACATTCCGATCAGCGAATCTGGAATATGCTGATTTCTATAAAGCGGATGTGTCTTATGTAGATTTTACAAATGCCGATGCTCAAAATGCAAGGTTTGCTAAATGTGAGTGTATTGAAACCGTGTTCGCCAAAACGGATTTGACGAATGCCAGCCTTTTTGATCATGCGGATTTCCGTGAAAAAGTATTAATATTGGTACTCCCGAAAATCCGATACTTCGAAGATGAAAAAGCAAGAGAGTGGTTAATCAGCTACAGTCTCACAGCAGGGGAAAAGAACGGATAACGGAGGGAGTCTCAGGCCGGCGAGCCTAGGGACTGAGGAGCAAACAGATGAAGCGGGCGAGGTTTGCCGTTTGATTGATAGCATGAAGATCTCCTTACAGAAAAACACGCATGGATGAGAAAGTCCCATGCATGTTTTGGTTTTAATAGACAAGGCCTCCGTAGATCCAGGAGGGGTGTCCAGAAACGTTCACGATTTTTATTTTATAGTAGCCGGTTGGGAGGCCGGTGGAATAGCTGAACCGTTTGTGGCCAACAGCTTCGGCCGAGTGGGATAACACGAGTTTTCCGTTTTGGTCATAAAAATCAAAGCGAATTTTTTCTTTTTGGCTCGGATCAATGGGGCTTTGGACGCCTTTCAGGTAATCGTCACCGGTCAGATAAAACGGATTGCCACCGTTGAGCCAAATGGAGTTGGAAAAGTTGTCGCTCCCAAATTCATAGGTTCTGCCATCCGGATGGGAGGAGGAGGCAGAGATGGCTGCACGGACGGCATCAGCAAATTTTTGCATCTTGGCAGAATCGTTCAGGAGCTCATCGCGCTGGGCTGTGGTGAGTTCCATCTGCGCTCCTTGGAGAATCCGATTCTTATTGGCGATGTTTTCCGGGTGGTTCCCGTTGAGATTGTCAGGGGCATTCTCGACACGGAAACCGGCGGCAGTCAACCGCTCTGAGAGATTGCTCATTAAATTTTGGTTGAGTCCTCCCATGTAAACGATTTTTTCCGTGCCCTTGGCTCCATGGAGAGAAACGATGCGGTTTTTTTGTGCCGTCATTTGCAGGGCGGTTGGTTCATCGTAGTGGGAAGCGGTTAAATGTAAATCGTTCCGGTCATCGTTATTGGTGTCTTTATAAATGTTTGCCTTAAATATGTAGTAACTGTAATCGTCCTGCGCGATTGCTTTTGCCAGTTGATCGGTTCCCTTCTCGATCCTTCCGCCATGAATGGCCAGAATCAGCACATCGTTTGGTTTCGACTGGGTTTCAATCGTATAATCCGTGCCCTGTTTATAGTGCGATGACAGTTCCGCATAATTGGCATAGATATCGGTTGCAGCCAGGGCTTGCGGGACTGATGGCCAGAAGACGGCCAATGAAGAAAGAAGAGGCAAAATGAATTTTTTCATCCGAATCTCCTTTCATTTATTTATGAATGATAAAAGTATAATATATTTTTTAATTCTGATAAATACATGTTGTTCAGTTGATGAAAAATGTTCAAAATTCATGCTGGCAGCGTTTTCGCCGCAAGTCGGCATGTTTGTGTTGAAAAATTCATGGCCGGCAGGAATGTCATCAAACAGACGAAAGGATGTTGGATGGCCGGAAATATCCTGGCCCCAACATCCCTTGAGGAAATGTCTGACCGATGGTTGAGAACTCGGCAGGAGGTTGTTTTTGAGTCACAAGTCCCGACTGATGCGGGAAATGTTTTTGAAGGAGGAAAAATGGGTCGCGACTTTGCAAATTGTGACAAAGATCGGCTTAATTCGGATTTGGCGTGGCTATTGCATGATACGGGAGGGAATCCGGTGCGAAGTTCATTTGTGTAGCTGTTTTTCTAATTAACATCCAAATCCTCCGCAGATAAAGACAAAGATCGTGGCGATGACGAGCAGGAAGATCAGCAGGCTTCTCCAGCCAAATCCGTAACCGTAGCACGACCCGTAACAGGAACTGTAACACGAACCGCATGAAGCACCCATTCGTTTCACCCCCTAACGGTAATTTCGGTATATCATATTTGACCATGACAAAAAACGACTGTGCATTCTCCTATTTTTTGTAAAAAATGTCCTGGCAGGGGAAGAGGGAGGCTGTTCACAAGCTTAAAAGCAATTGGAGAAGTCCGGCGAGGAGGGGAAATGAAGGGGATCAGTGTGTGGGATGGAAAGACGGCGCCGGCGTTGCAAGTGTGGTTAAATGGTTTTGAAAACCTTGGGGCAATTTTCTGCCGGTTTGTCGTATGATTGAATTAAGCCAGCGGCGGTTGAGGATATCCATTGGATTTGGGGAGAAGAATATGAATTTTGTTCATTTGAACCTGATCTGTTGGGGAATCTTTATCCTGGCCTGGATCGGCGGAGCGATTTACAATCATTATCATGCTCCGGCCGTGCAGCAAAGGCGCCTCCAGTTTGACTGGATGATCCTTCTGCTTTTCTGGGGTGTGATCCAGTACATTGCTGTCCGGTATCCGGGAGCTTTGGCTTTTCACCTTCTCTGGTTGCAGGTTGTCGGCGCGGTTCTGCTGGCTGGGTCGACGTTGTTCACTTTATGGGCCAGATGGAAACTGGGGAAAATGTGGGCATCGGTCGCAGTGGTTAAAGAGGCTCACCGATTATGCACGGAAGGGCCGTACCGAATCACGAGGCATCCGATTTATACCGGAATTATCGGGATGGTGCTTGGCTCTGCGCTCTCGACCGGGGCTGGTGTCTTATTCCTGGGCTTTCTCGGGATTCTGATCCTTTTCCTGATCCGTATTCGTATTGAAGAGAGGTTGATGGTTCAAACGTTTGGTGAACAGTATCTGGAATACAAAAAACGTGTTCCCCGACTTATTCCCGGTTTAAAATGGAGAAAATGACCGCATCCGTTATCGAAGCAGTTCTTTAAAGCCGGAGATGACGATTTCGATGGCTTCGATGATCGTATGAATGTCTTCGGAAGCGCGCGTTTTTTTCAGCCGGTCGCCGCAACTGACAAAACAGTCGGATAAATGGCTGATGGCAGTTGCCACCTCTTCTGCCATCGGGTCGGAGTCATCGAGGAAACCATTCTCCCATAACTGATCGAGCATGGCATCCAACTCCAGTACTTCCTCATATGCTTCGTCCACATAAGTCCGGTCCAGCAGCGCGTTGATCACTTCCCTCGTCACTTCATCCAATTCAAAACTGTTGATCTCCAGATCCATTTCCCCGAGCATGTGGCTCAATTGTTGCGCCGTTTTTAACACCTGCCCAGTCTCCGATTGATTTTCCCTCATGATTTGCAATGATTGTTCAAGTTTTTCGATCACCCATTGGACCCTGTCCGGCAAATCGGTCAGCTGTGCCCAATACCGTTTGTCCAAATGCACGGGTGGCAACGGATCGTTCACGGTGAATGCCTCCTCTCTCCTGCTTGGTTCCGCTTTTTGCCATGATCCTCAACTTACAAGACGGAGTCAGAACGGATCAGCATGGCAGGTGATACTGACAAATTGTGTTATAATGATTTTGGAATAGAATGACAATGTTTTGATTTCAAATGGGAAAGGTTGATCCGATGTTTGGAAAAGTTGCCGCCGATGTGTTGGGAATCAGTGATGTCGGAAGTGTGATCAAGCCGGAAAATTACGATAAGGTGGACACAGACGATTATGTGCTTCATGAAGATGGCGAGAAAATTTTCTTTCTCATCAAGTCAAAATCGGATGAGTACTGTTTTACGAACAAAGCCCTGATTCATTTGGATGGTACCAGTGCCACGAGCAAAAAGCGGATGCTTCATCGCTATGATTACCATGCTCACAAAATCGCCAATGTGATGCTGGAAACAGCCGGTTCGATGATCTGGATGTTGAGATCAAGTTTACCATGGGTTCCAAACAATATACAATCGATGTGCACAAAAAGCATCTTGAGGAACTTAAGGATTTATACAAAGCGCTGGTGAAGATTGCGGAACTCTCGCGTGAAAACGAGATTCTTCTGGCATTTGCCAAACAGAGTCTGGAATTGGCCTCCACCACCTTAAGTTCGTTCAAGAATGATGATAACAATTTGGTCGAACAGTTTAAAGGACTGAACCAGGCGGCATTTAACTGGCTCGTCGAGACCCGGGAGAAATACCATGTGAAAGACTTTGGCTTTGTGTTTGAACGCTATATCAACAACTGACACAGGCAGGCCCGCCGCATTTTGGCGGGTGGTTTTTATATCTTTTGCTCTCTTTGGCCCTTGTTTGTATGTGGGACAAATCCATATTTTAAAATGAATGAATTTTTTAAATAAATTTCCTTATTGGGCAGGAATTTTTGAATCTATTGCTAAATAATAATTATATTGTTGTTCAGCAGTTCATGGTTGGTTTGCAAAAAAAGCTGAGGGAGGAAGCCGCTGATGAGTGTGAAGTTATCCGGTTTTAAAGCGCCAAATACCGAAGGAAGCCTGCTTCATTACAAGCCGCGATACGAGAACTTTATCGGGGGAGAGTGGGTTCCGCCGCTCGGCGGGGAGTATTTTGACAATCCGTCTCCGATCAATGGCAAGGTGTTCACCAAAGTGCCGCGCTCTCAAAAGGAAGACATCGATCTGGCATTGGAAAAAGCGCACCAGGCAAAAGAAAAATGGGGAAACACTTCCGTCGCGGAACGAAGCAATATCCTTTTGAAAATTGCTGATCGTCTCGAAGAAAACCTGGAAAAGTTAGCGCTTTCAGAAACGTGGGATAACGGAAAACCGATCCGTGAAACACTGAATGCGGACCTTCCACTGGCAATTGATCATTTTCGCTATTTTGCCGGCGTGATTCGCGGGGAAGAGGGCGGCGTTTCCGAAATCGATGCCAATACGCTCTCCCTTCATATCAAAGAACCGGTCGGCGTTGTGGGCCAGATCATCCCTTGGAATTTTCCGCTGCTCATGGCGGCATGGAAACTGGCTCCCGCTCTGGCTGCCGGCAATTGCGTGGTGTTAAAGCCGGCCGAACAGACTCCGGCTACCGTCCTTCTGTTTGTGGAACTGATCGCTGATCTGCTGCCGCCCGGCGTGCTTAATGTGGTTAACGGATTTGGCCCCGAAGCCGGCCAGCCGCTCGCCACCTCGCCGAAAGTGGGAAAAGTGGCCTTTACGGGTGAGACGACCACCGGACGCCTGATTATGCAGTACGCTTCGGAAAATATTGTTCCGGTCACGCTGGAACTCGGGGGGAAATCGCCCAACATCTTCACGGAAAGTGTGCTGGCACAAGATGATGACTTCCTCGATAAAGCCCTGGAAGGATTTACGATGTTCGCCTTGAACCAGGGGGAAGTCTGCACCTGTCCGTCCCGGGCCCTGATTCAGGAGTCGATTTACGAAGAATTTATCGAACGGGCTATGGAACGCGTGAAGAAAATTAAAATGGGGGACCCGCTCGACCCCGAAACGATGATGGGAGCACAAGCTTCCAACGACCAGTATGAAAAGATCCTGAACTATATCCAGCTCGGCCGCGAAGAGGGAGCCAAATGCCTGACGGGTGGAAAGCCGTACAAGAACGACAAGTACCCCGACGGCTATTACATTGAGCCAACCGTGTTTGTCGGCCACAACAAAATGCGGATTTTCCAGGAGGAAATCTTTGGCCCCGTCGTTTCGGTGACGACGTTTAAGGATGAAAAGCAATTGCTCGAAATCGCCAATGACACGCTCTACGGCTTGGGTGCCGGTGTCTGGACACGGGATGCGCATCAGGCTTATCAGATTGCCAGACGGATTCAGGCCGGGCGCGTCTGGGTGAACTGCTACCATCTCTACCCGGCACACGCGGCCTTTGGCGGATACAAACAATCGGGAATCGGACGGGAAACGCATAAAATGATGCTGGAACATTATCGCCAAACGAAAAATCTCCTGATTTCCTATGATAAAAAGCCGATGGGCTTCTTTTAAGGACAGTGGAGGACATGGAAACAGTCAAACGCGTTCTGGTTACGCCCGAGGCGAAAAAGGTTATTGATCAGCTGAGCAAGCAGCATGGAAAGCTGATGTTTCACCAGAGCGGCGGTTGTTGTGACGGCTCCTCTCCCATGTGTTTTAAAGAAGGAACTTTTCGGATCGGAAGCAGCGATGTCCGACTGGGCGAGATTGCCGGATGTCCTTTTTATATGTCCCGTTCCCAGTTTGAATACTGGAAACATACCCAGTTAACCGTTGATGTTGTCAAAGGGAGAGGGGCTTCCTTTTCATTGGAGATTCCGCTGGGGGTTCGGTTTGTCATCCGTTCGAGGCTGTTTACGGAGGAAGAGTTCGCCCGGTTGGAACCGATTCAAAATGGATAAAGCACTGTTGAAAAAAAGGCGATCTGCTCCTGATCAGGGCGGATCGCCTTTTTTCGGGAAAAGCCACCCGCGAGATGAGGAGGTGGCTTTGCAACTATAATGGAACTTTTTTTGTATAAGGTTTTTTCATCAGCATATCAAATTCAATCGGAACACTGTGGTAACCGATCGCATAAAGCCCTTCTGTCGGCTTCCAGATGTTATAGGCTTTGCACGCCCGAAGAAGAATGGCTTTATCGGCCGGATTGCGGAGAACAACCATCTGGCTTCCGGGAACCTTCACTTTCATGATCCGGTCAGTTGTGATCGAGAGATAGGCGACCCAGTGCTTGACGATGTGTTCCCGGAACAGATCATCCATAACCCGGCCGCACATGGCATGGTCAGGATGAACATCATAGCGGGACATCGTTTTAAAGGTTGCATCGGGGAACTTTTTGGCATATGACGCCATAATGGCTCTTACCTGACTGTACAGAAAATTATCGTTTACCACATTGTATACCCGAATTCTGTCCTTGGGAATGCCAAAAGCGGCAGCAGCCAGGTAAAATTCACGAAGGCGCGCATCCCCGAATTCTTTGCGGGTGAGCCATCCGTCTTTGTAATGTTCCTTATAGGGATCGTGATAGGATTTGTACAGATTGTCTTTTAATTTTTTTCCGGCCAATTCTGCACGATTGGATTCAATGTCGTAGGCTCCGTTGATCCGTTCACGTGCAAACGAATGGCTTCCCGGCGACATCAGCACCAGATATACTTCTTTTCCCGCCCGAATGTCGTTAATGAGCGGAACCCCCATGGTCAAAACTTCATCATCAGCATGGGGAGAGAAGTAGATCACAACATTCTTGGAAGGCACCGGTTTTGGCGCAGCAGGTTTTACTGCTTCCATCGCCCGCGTTGCGGCTGCTTGTTCCCCGTAGGTTTTGTATTTGTGCATTGACATCACGGCGACGACCAGTCCTGCTGCCACCAGGGGGATCGATAAAATGAAAAGCCATTTTTTCATCTGATCACCACACTTAAGTGAAATGTCTATCTAAAAAAACCGGCCTTTCCTTGTAGAAACCCATTCATTGCATTGTCGTGCCAAAAGATAGATTTAGACATTGGTCGGGTAAATCCCTATCAAATATTTTAGCGGGAAACCAATGAGATATATAGAATTTTATATGCCTAAATATGACAGATTCATGAATGATGGATTATAATTTTATTAAAGATAAAGATTTCAACCAAGAGCAGGGCGTGGGTTTTCTTCCGGTGAAACCTGAAGGCGGGAAGGAAACACCACGCCCCGCATTTTTGTCAGCCGGCCATATTATTGACTGCGGCCGGGGGATAGAAGACGGAATAATGATCCAGATGCGTCGAACCGGAGATTGGTTCATTAAAAATAAATTTTAATTGATATTTGGAATTCACCTTGTAAACGAGGATTTTTTGGTGGCTGATGCTGTTGACGGATGAAGGCCGGCCCAATGTTTCGGTGATGTCCCGGTACGTGAGCTTTTGGATTTCCGCAGAGTAGGAGCGAATGTCAAAAATCTGCAACCCGTGATTGAAGCCAAAAGCAAGGCCTTGTTTTTTATAAGTATCATAAATCCCTTTTCCCGCCGACTCGGTCGTGTCCGGATTTCCCAAGGCTTGATGAACATCGGAATCGATGAGGGATTTGCCGCAAATAAAGCGGTAATGCAAAATCTTCCCCTGCTGGGCGCGCTGTTTGATCTCCAGAACGAGAGCTTTGTTTTTGGCATTGATCGGTGCGGGTTTGTCGCCCGGAGTGGATTGTTGAGGAGAGGGGGTCTGCTGGTGGGAGGGCGGGACGGATGAGGCAGGGGGAGCGGGCTTCGGTTCCGGGGTCGGGGCTTTTTCATGCCCGGTGCAGCCGGTGATAAGGAGAAAACTGATCACCGCCAGGGAGAAAACCTTTCTTTTAAAGGGCATCACAGAACATCTCCATTCATTTGAAAATGATGCATTACAACCCAATAATATCCCATTTTCTATCTTTTGTCAATTTCAAAGGAGAAAAAATACCCCCGCGAACGAGGGCCGGATTCTTGGTTTATTGCACTTTTTTCTTCCAGATTCCGAGCATTGCCGCCGTAACGGCAGAGCCGATGAGAATCGCGAGAATATAGAGCAGTGGTTTGTTGACGAGCGGAATCACGAACAGTCCGCCGTGGGGGGCAGGCAGATGAATGCCGAACAACATGCTGAGCGCGCCGGCGATGGAAGAGCCGATGATACAGCTGGCGATGACGCGTACCGGATCGGCTGCGGCAAACGGGATTGCTCCTTCTGTAATAAAGGAAGCACCCAGCAAATAGTTGGTCAGGCCGGATTTACGCTCGGCATCGGTAAATTTGTGTTTAAAGAAAGTGGTTGCCAGCGCAATGCCCAGCGGCGGTACCATTCCGCCGGCCATGACGGCTGCATGCGGAAGCTGGTTTCCGGTCTGCAGTGCGGCCAGTCCGAAGGTGAAAGCCGCTTTATTGATCGGGCCGCCCATGTCCACGGCCATCATGCCGCCCAGAATCAAGCCGAGGATGGCCGCGTTGGTTCCGCTGAGGCTGCCCAGCCAGGAAGTGAGCGTTTTGTTGAGCAGAACCGCCGGTCCGTTAATGACAGTGATCATCAGGATACCTGTAATCATGATTCCAAATAAGGGATATAAGAGAACCGGCTTGATCCCTTCCAGTTGCTGAGGCAGGATCGAAAACACCTTTTTCAGGCCCACGACGACATAACCGGCCAAAAATCCGGCAATCAGGCCGCCGAGAAAGCCCGCACCCGCGTTTGCCGCCAGAAAACCGCCGACAGCACCAGGAGCAAAACCGGGACGGTCGGCTATGCTGGAGGCGATAAAACCAGCCAGAATCGGCACGATGAAATGAAAAGCTCCATCCGCCCCGCCGATTTGATTCAAGATTTGGGCGATCGGCCCATTCGCGTGAATTCCGCCAAATGCGAATGAAAGCGCAATCAAAATTCCTCCGCCGACAACAAAGGGAAGCATGTTGCTGACCCCGTTCATCAGGTGGCGGTAAAAGCCGAGCCGCTGTTTTCCCGTTGTTTCCTTTTCGACGTTTCCCCGCCCCTGATAAATGGGTGCATCCTGTTTCAAAGCTCGTTCAAGGAGCGCTTTTGCTTTGTGAATTCCATCAGCGACGGGTACCTGAAGTACGTGTTTTCCGGCGAACCGGTCCATTTCCACCTGCTTGTCCGCTGCGACGATAATGGCGGTGGCCTGTTCAATTTCCGCCGGGGTCAGGCGATTTTTGATCCCGGTGGATCCGTTGGTTTCCACTTTGATCCTGATGCCCATCTCCGCTGCTTTGGCCTTGAGGGCATCAGCCGCCATGTAGGTATGGGCGATTCCGGTCGGGCAAGCGGTGACGGCAAGGATCAGTTTTTCCGGTTCTGTTTGTTCTTCTATGCTGTCTTCCTCCTCCTGATCCGCTTCTTTGTTATTGATTAAAGCGATCACTTCCTTTGCTGTCCCGGCCTGATTCAGTTTTTCGCGGAAGTCATGATCCATCAGCAATACCGACAGGCGGGATAATGTTTCCAGATGAGTTTCATCAGCCCCTTCCGGAGCGGCGATCATAAAGAAGAGACGGGCAGGCTGTCCGTCCAGGGATTCATAGTCAATCCCTTTCAGGCTCCGTCCGAAACAGATGGCGGGAGTTTTTACCGCCTTGGTTTTGGCGTGCGGGATGGCAATGCCCTCGCCGATCCCCGTCGATCCTTGAGCTTCCCGTTTCAAAATGGCCTGCTTGTATTCTTCACGGTCATGCAAGCGGCCGGCTCCGTCCAGCTTTTCGACCAGTTCATCAATGACAGCGCTTTTATCGCCGGCCCGGAGTTCCATGATGATCGTATCCTCTTTTAGCAGATCCGTAATCTTCATCGTAGGGCACCTCCCTGAAAGTATCGGTTCCCGGTTTTATCAGCCACTGAAGGGGATAAAACCGGGTGATTGGTCAGTTGCTAAATTGCTCCCAAATCAATGGGATGGACGACCGGCTTGATTTTCACTTGCGGAAGTAGCTGTTCCACTTGGTTTTTGGTGCACAAATCGGAAGAGAAAGCAGTTGCGCTTCCGGCAGCGATGCCGCATCGGAACGATTCCAGAAGATCCCCCGTCCGGACGTAGGTGGACAGAAAACCGGCAACCAGCGAATCGCCGGCCCCGACAGAATTGATCACTTTTCCTTGTGGGACAGTGGCTTGATAGGTTCCCTCTTCCGCAAAGAGGAGCGCACCCGCCCCGGCCATGGAGACGATCACGTGTCGGGCCCCCTGCTCAAGCAGTTGGTGTCCATAGGGAAGAATCTCCATGGCATTGGTCAGGGTAACGCCGAACAGTTCCCCCAGTTCATGATGATTCGGTTTGATCAAAAAAGGGCGATGGGCGATCACCTTGCCGAGTGCTTCACCGGAGGCATCGACAACCACTTTGACTCCCCGCGGGCTGAGGATCCCGGTCAGATCTTCATACAGACCGGCGGGCAGGGAGCGCGGAATGCTGCCGGCAAGAACGAGCACATCTCCTTCAGCGAGTGCGTTCAGTTTTTCCCGAAGCAGGGCAATCTGTTCTTCGCTGATGGAAGGCCCTTGCCCGTTGATTTCAGTTTCGCCGTCTTCCGTCTTCAGTTTGATGTTGATGCGCGAGTCACCGTCTACCCGGATAAAATCGGTTCCGATTCCTTCCTCGTGCAAAGTGTCGCGGATGAAAGCGCCCGTAAATCCGCCGATAAAGCCGAGGGCCGTTGTCTCCGCTCCCAGCCGGCTGAGGACGCGGGAGACGTTAATCCCTTTTCCTCCGGGAAATTTCTGCTCTTTCTGCATCCGGTTGAGTCCGTTCAGCTGAAAAGATGGTACGTTGACCACAAGATCGATTGATGGATTGAGGGTTACGGTATAAATCATGGCGTTCCAACCTCGATTACATAAGTTTTGTTTTCATAGGCTGCCCGGCTTTCTTCAGGAATCCGGCTTGTTACAAGAACAGCCTCTTCGATCTCGGCGAATTGGGCAAAGGAGATTTCGGCAAATTTGCTCTGATCAGCCAGGACATAGGTTTGGCCGGACAGGGTGCGGGCCAATCTTTTCAACCGGGCTTCCTCGGGATCGGGAGTGGTATACCCCATTTCCGGGTGAATTCCGTTTACCCCCAAAAAACAACGGTCAAAGCGAAAGTGGCGGAGTTGATCGAGTGCCATGCTTCCGATCACTGCCTTGGTAGACGCTTTTACCATTCCGCCCAGAATATGGCATTTGATGTTGGTGGCATCCATCCGGTCAAGATGGGAAAGACCGTTGGTGACCACAACGATTTGTTTGCCGGACAGATAAGGGATGAGCTCCCCGACCGTGCTTCCGGCGTCAAGATAGATGCAGTCTCCATCTTCCACCAAGGTGGCGGCATGCCGTGCGATCGCTTTCTTTTCTTCCAGGTTTTTCGCGAACTTTTCCGCGATGCTGGGCTCGGAACCTTTGCCCTGAAGCAGGGCAGCGCCGCCGTGGACGCGTTTTAACAGCTTGAGTTTTTCCAATTCAATCAGGTCGCGGCGAACCGTCGATTCAGAAGCCTGGGTAGCGTCTACCAACTCCTGCACTTTGACAACGCCCTGTTGTTTTAACATTGTCAGAATCAATTGATGCCGCTGTGGAGTCAACAATTTTGATCACCTCATGAGTTCACCTTTATAATAACGAAAACCCTTTCAAAAAACAATCATTATCTATCAAAATCATTCAATTTCATTCAAAAACATTCGCTGTAATTGCCGGGCTTGCATCACAGCAGGCTTGTTAAATTGCATGACTTTGGAGGGGATTTTTTGAGTTCCGGGCTCTTTCCGCCTTGCTTGCACTATTTCTGAAATGGGCAACTTGCTTTATTCTAGGAAGTGGAGAATTCCTGCATTAAAGCGAGTTAAAGGGGATTTTGAGAAAGATTATAAACACCAACAGCAAATGGCTGTAAAGGGGAAAATCGTGTGTTTTTTGTGCAGCTTACTTTAAATCTCATTTTATATTTGTCGGCCGGCGTGCTTTTTTATAAACAGCAATGGATGGCAGGGGGGATTTTGCTGGCGGCTGCCGTCTTGTTTTCGTTGTTTTGGGGTTACTGTTATTGTCGGAGGAGGAAGCGGAAAAAAGGAAAAAATGACTGCACTGTCTGTGATTCCTGTGATTGTTTACCGATGGATTGCCCTGATTGCAATTGCCATCATTTTCATAAAAATGTGCCGGAATGCAATTGCCATCATTTTAATTGTGATGGGCCGGATTGCGACTGCGATATGCCCAATTGCAGCTGTCATTAGCGGGGAGGGAAAAGGATGGGATGGTGGATGAAGTGGGCGGAATGCGTTCCTTGTCACCGGCGTCCGGAGCGCTGTTTGCGCATCAGGGGAAAACCGATGCCGATTTGTGCCCGCTGTTTCAGTATCCTGCTCGGGTATGGGCTGATCCCGGTGTTCTTCTTTATGCCGCTGCGGTTGCCATGGTATCTGGGAATCATCAGCCAGATTCCGATGCTGGTTGACGGTTTTACGCAAAAATGGGGCTGGCGCGAAAGCAACAATCTTCTCCGCGTGATCACGGGACTTATCAGCGGGGGAGGGTTGTCGCTGCTGGCGGTGGCGGGAGAGCGATTTGTGGTCACTGCCGCAGAACGGGTATTTTGAGCGGATCATGCATATCAATATCCTGATTTACTGTTCGGCAAATTTTACCGTTCAGCTCCAATCTTAAAAGTGGAAAAAACGCACCAAATCTTTGTTTTCGGGTTTGTTCAGTACTTGAAACGGGAGCACCTGGGCGATGGTAATCCAAAGAACGAATCATGTTGAAATTGTGAAAGATTGACCGGGATGTCCAGATGCACCCGGCTTTTTCTTTCAGGTTTTCGACTGGAAAAAATTACACTCCTATATATGGTAATTTTTATTTATTCATTTCTTTATAAAATAAAATAGATGAAGTAATATAGAAATAACAAGTATTCCGAAAGGGAGATCGCCGATGAATGTGATTGAAATGAGTGAAATTGGCAAATTCATCCGTAAAGTGCGCAAAGAACGTGGCTTGCGGCTCGAGGACCTGGCTGATGAGCATATTTCCACGGCGACGATCAGCAATATCGAACGCGGGGTTCCCCATGTAAATAAAGATAAAGTTTTGTATTTAATGAGTAAATTAGGTCTTGATTTAAGTGAAATTCCTGAAATGATCGAAAAAGACAGCGAAAGCTTGGAAAGTATGCAGGTAAAGTTTACGGCGATCGAGACGATGATCGGACTGGGCAATCCCGGACGGGCGCAAGTACTGTTATCCAATATTTCGGAGGAAACGTTTTCCCGGCACCAGGCGACCATTCATTATTTAAAGGGCAGAATTTACGCAGCCAAAAAGGATTGGCGCAAAGCCGAAAGGGAACTGAGCGAAGCGATTCGCCTTGCCTATCAGGACCCCTACTCTCCCAAAAGCAATCTGGAAGCGGTGAGCTATTGCGGTCTGGCACAGTGCCGCGCAACCCACAAGGATTATGAACAGGCGCTGAAATATGTGGAACGCGGTCTGGAAGCATGCCGGGAGCAAAACGAAAGCCCGGAGCAAATTCAGTTTCAGCTGTCCCTGAACCGCGTGATCTATCTGGAGAAACTAGGCCGGATTGATGAAGCGCTTAAGAATCTCGACGAGCTTTGGCAGTATCAATCCGAGATCCAGAACAAAGAGATGGTCATCCAGATGTATTCGCTGAAAGCCGGGCTGTTAAGACGGATGAAGATGTACCATGATGCCATCCGTTATGCCCGTGAAGGGGCGATGATGGCGATGTCCAGCAAAGATTATGATGAGATGTTCCGTCTGTGGAACATTTTGGGTACGTCGTACAAGGAGATTTCCCAGCTGGAGGATGCTGAATCCTGCTTTTTGTTTCTCCTTGAATTAAGTGATCATGTTTCCAATAAAGATGAGGTTGTCCGCGTTCATTGTTCCCTGGGCCATATATACATGTTGCAGGGCAAATTTAACGAGGCTCGCGAAGTGCTGGAGAAGGCGCTCGGCTGGACCGAAAAGTCGCATGATCCCTTTGAGAAGAGTACCGCCTTGCTGATGCTGGGGCAACTGATGAAGAAGATGAAGCACTATACGGATGCCGTTGAGTATTTTAAACGGGCAGTTCAAGTGGCAGTGAAATATAAATTTAAAAAGCGAATCTATCTGATTTATTATGAATTGGCCGGTTGCTGTGAAGAAATGGGGGATCTTGAGGGATTCAAAGATGCGACCGAGAAAATGTATCGCGCCAAAAAAGAGATGGAGAAAGAAGAATTATTCTTTTAAATGAGTTGACATAAAACGAAATCATTTATATATTATTTAAATAATTAAAAAGATCTCTTATCCAGAGTGGCGGAGGGACTGGCCCGAAGAAGCCCGGCAACCTGTTGGTTAATCCAATGTGGTGCCAATTCCAGCAGAGAGGACCTTCTCTGAAAGATGAGAGCAATAACCTGGCAAACACACGCCTTCATCTTTCGGAGATGAAGGTGTTTTTATTTTTTACAGGGATGTGGACATTGTGGAAAAAACAGCGATTCACAAACGATTGCAAGAGAAGATTTTGATTCTTGACGGTGCGATGGGGACCATGTTGCAGCGGGCGAACCTGACAGCGCAAGACTTCGGCGGAGAGGAATGGGACGGTTGCAATGAGATGTTGAACCTGACGCGCCCCGATGTGATCCGCTCGATTCATGAAGCTTACTATGAAGCCGGAGCCGATATCGTCGAAACCAATACATTCGGAGCGACACCAACGGTTTTGTCCGAATACGGATTGGAGCAGCGCACGGAAGAGATCAATCTGGCTGCGGCCCGTCTCGCCGTGGAAGCGCGGGATCAATGGTCTACCCCGGATTGGCCGCGCTATGTGGCCGGAGCGATGGGGCCAACGACCAAAACATTGTCGGTTACCGGGGGAACAACCTTTGAGCAGCTGACGGAAGGGTATTATCTTCAGGCCAAGGCGTTGATCGAGGGCGGTGTTGATCTGCTTCTCCTGGAAACCTCGCAGGACACGCTTAATGTAAAGGCTGGAGGAATCGGCATTCAGCGGGCTTTTGCCGAGACGGGAAAACAGGTTCCGCTGATCATTTCCGGCACGATCGAACCGATGGGCACGATGCTGGCCGGGCAGAACATCGAAGCGTTTTACCTTTCGATCCAACATTTGAATCCATTGGCTGTCGGGTTGAATTGTGCGACCGGTCCCGAATTTATGACGGATCACATCCGTACGCTGTCCGGGTTGTCGCAGGCTGCGGTCAGCTGTTATCCCAATGCCGGGCTGCCGGATGAGAACGGCAACTATCTGGAAACGCCGGAACAGCTGGCCCGGAAGCTGGCGGAGTTTGCCGAGGCGGGCTGGCTCAATTTGGCAGGTGGTTGTTGCGGGACCACCCCCGATCATATCCGGGCGATTGCCGGGGCGCTGCGGGACAAGAAACCGCGCCGGCCTGTTCCTTCCTATCTTCCGGCAGTCTCGGGAATTGAACCCGTTTATCTGGAAGAGGACAACCGGCCGATACTCGTCGGGGAAAGAACCAATGTGATCGGTTCGCGCAAATTTAAGCAGTTGATCATTGAGGGCAAGTATGAAGAGGCATCGGAAATCGCCCGCAAGCAAGTGAAGGGCGGAGCACAGGTGATCGACGTTTGTCTGGCCGATCCCGACCGGGATGAACTTCAGGATATGGAGCGCTTTCTCTCTTTTGTGACGAAGAAGATCAAAGCCCCGCTCATGATCGATTCGACCGATGGACAAGTGATTGAACGGGCGCTTCAATATTCTCAGGGAAAAGCGATCATCAACTCGATCAATCTGGAGGAAGGGGAAAAGCGGTTTAACGAAGTGGTTCCGCTGATTCATCGTTATGGCGCCGCGGTTGTCGTCGGCACGATTGATGAAGAGGGGATGGCGGTCACGGCAGAGCGAAAATTGGAGGTGGCCCGACGTTCCTTTGATTTGCTGGTCAAGCGGCATGGACTGCGGCCTGAGGATCTCATCTTTGACCCTCTCGTATTTCCGGTGGGGACGGGCGATGAACAATACATCGGATCGGCCAGGGAGACGGTGGAAGGAATCAGGCGGATTAAGGAAGCGATGCCGTCGTGTTCGACCATTCTCGGGATCTCCAATGTGTCGTTCGGGTTGCCGGCAGCCGGGCGCGAAGTGCTGAATGCCGTCTTTCTTTATGAGTGTACCAAAGCCGGACTTGACTATGCGATCGTAAATACGGAAAAGTTGGAACGCTACGCTTCGATCCCGGATGAAGAGAAGCGTCTGGCGGAGCGGTTGCTCTTTGAGACCAATCATGAAAACTATGATGCCGTTTTGGCTGAGTTCACCTCTTTTTACCGCTCGAAGAAAGTGGAAGCAAAACAACCCCTGGAACACTTCACCCTGGAAGAGCGGCTGGCCCGATATGTCGTCGAAGGGAGCAAAGACGGGTTGTTTGAGGATTTGGATCAGGCCTTGGCCAAATACTCCCCGCTCGATATTATCAACGGCCCATTGATGGCCGGCATGGATGAAGTGGGACGCCTTTTTAACGACAATCAGTTGATCGTCGCCGAAGTGCTGCAAAGCGCGGAAGTGATGAAAGCGTCGGTCGCCTATCTTGAGCCGCATATGGATCAGGTGGAAACGCACACCCGGGGGACGATCATGCTGGCCACTGTCAAAGGCGACGTGCACGATATCGGGAAAAACCTGGTGGAGATCATTCTGGCCAACAATGGTTACAAAGTGATCAATCTGGGGATCAAAGTGCCGCCACAGCAATTGATTGAGACCTATTGGAAAGAGAAACCCGATTTGATCGGGCTGTCCGGGCTGCTGGTAAAATCGGCTCAGCAGATGGTGGTCACAGCACAGGATTTGAAAAAGGCCAATATCAATGTGCCCATTTTGGTGGGAGGGGCCGCGCTCACCCGCAAGTTTACGGAAACGAGGATTGCCCCTGAATACGATGGGGCAGTTGTTTACGCCAAAGATGCCATGAACGGTCTGGAACTGGCCAATCGTTTGATGAATCCGGAAGAGCGGATTCGCCTCCGGTCAGAGTTAAACGAGAAGCAGTGGGCAGCACAGGCAAAAGCAGGCGAATCTGGAGCGGGAGCGGTTACCATGACGCTGGTGAAAAGCAGTGTTGACCGCAAGGCGCCGATTTTTGTCCCGCCGGATTTGGAGCAGCACATTTACCGTGATTACCCGCTTTCCCATTTGCGTCCGTATATCAATGAACAAATGCTTCTGGGCAAACACCTTGGCCTCAGCGGCAACGTCGAACAATTGCTCCGGTCGGGAAATGAGAAGGCGGTTGAATTAAAACAATATGTGGATCACCTGATTGATCGCTCTGCACGGGAAGGGCTTTTGAAACCGCAGGGGATGTACCGGTTTTTCCCGGCGCAATCGGTTGGCAATGATATTCTCATCTATGACCCGGCCGATCCCTCCCGTGTGCTTGAACGCTTTTCTTTCCCACGGCAGACAGCATCGCCCTATCTTTGTCTGGCTGATTACGTTCGCCCTGTTGAATCGGGAGAGATGGATTATGTCGGGTTTTTGGCAGTGACAGCCGGCGGCAATGTGCGTGAATTGGCCGAAAGATGGAAAGATCAAGGTAATTATCTCGATTCCCATCTTTTGCAGGTGCTCGCCCTGGAGATGGCAGAGGCGTTTGCCGAGCATTTGCATCAGGTGATGCGCAAGGTCTGGGGCTTTCCCGATCCTGCTTCGATGACAATGAAAGAGAGATTCGCCGCAAAATATCAAGGGATTCGCGTATCGTTCGGTTATCCGGCCTGCCCGGATCTGGAGGATCAGGCTAAGCTGTTCCGCTTGCTGAAACCGGAACAAATCGGTGTCGCTTTAACGGACGGTTTTATGATGGAACCGGAAGCTTCCGTCTCTGCCATGGTATTTGCCCATCCGGAAGCCAGATATTTTAATGCGAGGTAAGGAGGAAAAGAGAAATGCGCAAACCGGGGCTGCTGGAACAGCTGAAGTCTTCTTTGATCGTGGGGGATGGAGCCCTTATCACTTACCTGTACCAGCTGGGAGTTTCGATCGGCCATTGCTCTGAAGAGCTGGTGCTCAGTACCCCCTCCCTGATCAGCGAAGTGCATCAGGCTTATTACGAAGCGGGAGCGCGGGTGATTGAAACGCACACCTACGGGGCAAACCGTGAGCGGTTAACCCGCTATGGGCTGGACAACAAAGTGATTCGGATGAATCGGGAAGCTGTCAAGATCGCGCGCGATTCCGTCGGGGATGATGCTTATGTGATCGGGGCGATCGGTTCGATTTGCGCCGGGCGGGTTCCGGTGTTTGATGAAGAGGAATATCGCGCGATGTATGAAGAGCAGGCGACAGCGCTGCTGCTGGCCGGAGTGGACGGCATTTTGCTGGAAACCTTTTTGGATTTGAAGGAAATCTTGCTGGCGGTCGAGGTGATCCGTCCGCTCACCTCATTGCCGATCATCGCTCAACTCTCCATGCTGGAAGTAGGCAGAACCAGGGATGCCTATACGCTTACAGAGGCTTTCGGGCTTCTGGCGGAACGGGGGGCCGATGGAGTCGGGCTCAATTGCCGGCTCGGACCGATGGAGATTTTGCGCGCGCTGGAAAAAACGATCGTGCCTGAGGGGATGATCCTCACTTCCTTTCCCAACGCCGGACGGCTGGGCATGAGCGAAGGAAAGCTGCATTACAAGTCTTCGCCGGATTATTTTGAGGAAACTGCCCATCTTCTGGTGGATCAGGGTGTCAGTCTTCTCGGGGGATGTTGCGGGACGACTCCGGATCACATCCGCAAACTGGCGGCGGCTTTGGAGGGGAGAGAAAAGGTAAAACGGACAAACCCTTCTTCCGATGCCATTTATGACGGGGCGGTTGAATCGATTGCCGTTCGCGCACGGTCCAATCCCCATGTCGTCGATAAGGTGAAAAGCGGCCGGGCCATTATTTGCGAATTTGATCCGCCGAAAGATCTGGACATTTCTCAGTTTTTGCTTGGGGCTGAACGGCTCCACCGCGCCGGCGTGGATGCGATCACGATGGCCGACAATTCCCTGGCGACGGCAAGGATGAGCAATTTGGCTTTGGGCGCAATTTTACGGGATCGCCTTGGCATTGATCCGCTTCTGCATGTCGCCTGTCGCGATCGGAATCTGTTGGGCCAGCAGTCACATTTGATGGGCATTCATGCATTGGGGATCGATCAGATTCTGGTGATTACGGGGGACCCGACACGGATCGGCGATTTGCCGGGGGCCAGCTCCATTTATGACTTGTCTTCGATCGAACTGATCCGCATGGTGAAGCAGCTGAATGAAGGTATTTCTTTTTCGGGGAGAAAGCTGAAGCAGAAAGCGCGCTTTGTGGTGGGAGCAGCCTTTAATCCCCATGTGCGCAATCTGGATGCGGCAGTGAAGCGGCTGATGAAAAAGGTGGAGGCGGGTGCGGATTTTATCATGACCCAGCCGGTTTATGACGAGCAGGGGGCCCTTAATCTTTATGAAGCGACCAAGGGGATCGGCATCCCGGTATTCATCGGGGTGATGCCTTTAATCGGCTACCGCAATGCTCTTTTCCTCCATCATGAGGTGCCGGGAATCAAGATCCCGGAATCGGTGTTGAAACGGATGGAAGCGACGAAAGACAACAAAGAGGCGGGGAGAGAAGAAGGGATTCAGGTGGCGAAAGAGCTGCTGGAAGTGATTTTGGATAAGTTTTCCGGAATATATCTTATCACTCCCTTTTCATACTGGAGGATGACGGAAGAATTAACCCGGTTTATCCGCTTGAGAGATCAGCAGGCCCGGAGGAAACTCGCCAGCAGATAAAAATGGCCATGTCTTGCCGCCACAGCTTCAAAAAAAACTGCCGCCCGGAAGGGGAGGCAGTTCAGATTTCCAAAACCAAAATCAAAACGGAGAGAGAAAGGCAATGAAGCGATGCTGAAAAGCAGATGCTTCATCTATGCAAAGGGGGCGCAAATTTTGTGTCCCCTGTTTTCATGGAATGATGGAAAACAATAAAGAGCATTGGTTAAACGCTTAATCCTTCTTTTTGATGGAGACACCGCGGGAGAGCTGGTCGAGAAACATCTCTCTTGCGATCTTGAGAAAAGCTCGTTTCACCGCGGGACGAACCCGCCGTTGCAAGACACGGTATTTGTAACTCAGACGCCTTTCAGCGATTGTTTTTGCTTGCCCAACTCGGTTAGTCACCATCCGTCCCTCCTTTAAACAGGTTATTTGACAATCATGACCCTGATTTCCTCCCGGTCGACATAATCAGTCAAATTACCTGTTCATTAGACAAAATTATTCCCGGATCAGGACGGAACGGAGGGATTTTTGACATCGAGGAACCTCGGGTGCCGCAACGAGTGAAAGCATCCTGCTTTTTTCATGTAATTGTGCGAATATGGGAGCAACCCGGTGCCGATTTCCAGTAAGATTAAAGTGAAAACACATGTGGCGCAGGAGGGAGTTCAACCAATGTATAGTAACAGCTTGGAATCACCCGGACTGTTAATATTTTTCATGATTATTTCTTTTATTCTCGCTGCATTGTATATTCGCGAACGGATTAAGAATTCGGCAAAATAATCGCTTTCCCCGCATTTTGTGGGTTTTGTTCAATAAGCAAAACCTCCCCTGACGGGTATGGGGAGGGAGAACAGGAGTAAAATCTAGCTTGAGCTTTCCCAATACCGGCTGGATGAAGAGGATTCATAGTAGCCGGGATGGTGGTGAAAGGGAGAGTGGGGTCGGTGGTAGGATGAACCGAAAGCTGAAGATTCCCGGCAGGAGTCACAGGGGGCGCCGAAAAACGGACGGCGGCGAGTTCCCGCGCAATAGCGCATATACCATTTGAGCATTTCCCGTTCATATCGGTGGCAAATTTTCATTTGGTGATAGAGTTGGCGCAGCATCTGAGGATCGCAGTACATATGGGTTGGCAAGGTCACAGGTGGTTGCGGCAACGGCATGACCGGCGGCATCGGTGGCTTCGGCATCGGTTTGTATGGTTTGGCCGGTTCGGTGGGTGGAGCCGGGCGAGCGGATGATTCCGCCGGTGCCGGAGTAACGGGCTGCATCGGTTTGACTGGTCTTCTCTCCGTCATACACTCACATCCTCTCTTCATGATGACAGTGTATATTATGAATGGTCTGGTATAGATGTACCTGGTGTACCAGCCTATCTTTGAGCAGAGATGTGCGTCCCTTGGTCGAATTTTGATAATAAGCTATAATAGGAGAGACTAAACCTCGGGCCAGAAGGTGATACGGGGTCAGGAGGAATCAGCAATGGAAGTAGTAAAAATCACACCGCGCGGCTATTGTTACGGAGTGGTCGATGCGATGGTTCTGGCACGGCAAGCGGCAAAGAACCTTGATCTTCCGCGTCCGATTTATATTTTGGGAATGATTGTGCATAACAAGCATGTCGTTGAGGCGTTTGAAGAAGAAGGAATCATCACTTTAGACGGGGAAAACCGGTTGGAAATCTTGGAGAAAGTGGATAAAGGAACGGTTATCTTTACTGCTCACGGAGTTTCTCCGGAAGTTCGCCGCAGAGCGAGGGAAAAAGGCCTCACAATTGTCGATGCCACTTGTCCCGATGTCACTCGCACCCATGACCTGATTCGTGAGAAGGTTGCTGAAGGCTATGAAGTGATCTATATCGGCAAGCACGGACACCCGGAGCCGGAAGGGGCAATGGGGGTGGCACCCGGCCATGTCCATTTGATCGAGCGGGAAGAAGATATCGAAAAGCTTCATTTTGATACGGATAAACTTCTGGTGACGAATCAGACGACGATGAGCCAGTGGGATACGGCCAACCTTATGAATAAGGTGCGGGAACGATTCCCGACCGTTGAGATTCACAATGAGATCTGCCTGGCAACGCAGCTGCGGCAGGAAGCGGTGGCACAGCAGGCCAAAGGGACGGATTTGGTGCTGGTTGTCGGTGACCCGCGCAGCAACAACTCCAACCGTCTCGCCCAGGTCGCCGAGAAAATCGCCGGGGTGGAAGCGCACCGCATCTCCGATGTTTCCGAAATCGATATCAATTGGTTAAAAGGAAAAAAAATTGTTGGCGTAACCGCCGGTGCTTCGACGCCGACCCCAATCACACGTGAAGTGATCCAATTTCTCGAGCAGTTTGATGAAAATGATCCCATGACTTGGAAACCGGAACGAAAAGTGGATCTTCGCCGGATTCTTCCTCCGGTCCGGGAGAAAAAACATGGGAACAAAAAATAAACCGGGACAGAGGTCTCCGGTTTTTTTTAAAAACTCATGTTCCATTATTCTGTCAATTTTGTGAGTGGGAGAAATTCACCGCTTGGGATAGCGGGAAGCCATAAAATCATAGCACTGATTCATCGTGCCGCGAAATTCGACCCGATGGTCCTTTTTCATCGGGTTATACCATGCGAAGTAGTTATCCTCATGGATTATGGATGGTGGCAATTTGTCAGAATCCTTGATGACGTAATACATCTTGGAACACACCTCCTAGTTGTAGTATGTTCAAAAAAATAAAATTTAACCCATGTTTTAACAAAAAAACGGTTTGGATGAAGATGTCACCTCAGCCACCGGGGTTCAGCCAAAATGGTTGCAGCTTTTGTTACAATGACAGTACATGCTTTTTTGAATCGGAGGTGGAGACAAATCGCAGTCATTATGCTGTTTATTGATGGGGTTGGCTTGGGAGACGATGCGGATCATAATCCCTGGGCACAGCACGCTTTGCACATGCGTTCCCTGTTAGGCGGAAAGCCATTGACCGGGGAGGCGGTTGGTAAGCACGGGAGAGAGGTCAGGCTCCTGAAGACCGATGCGAAGCTGGGGGTTGACGGATTGCCGCAGAGCGCCACCGGTCAGGCGGCGATTTTTACCGGGAGAAACGCACCGGCGGCAATGGGAAAACATATGAGCGGTTATCCGTTTAAGCGTTTGCGGGAATGGGTCGAAGCGGACAATATTTACCTCCAATTTCAACGAAAAGGCTGGAAAGCGACCTTTGCCAATTCGTATACCAAAGAATATTTTGAGCGTCCGGCCACGAAAAGGGGATGGGTTTCCGTGACCACCGCGGCCATCCGTTCACTGGGAGAGCCGTTTCGCTATTTGGAGGATCTGAAATCAGGACGGGCGGTTTATCATGATCTCACCCGCCGCACGCTGAAATCGTTCATACCGGAAATTGAAGAGATTGCCCCGGAACAAGCGGCAAGGCATCTGTGGGGAATCGCGAGGGATTATGATCTGGTCATTCACGAATATTTTTTGAGCGATCGGGCCGGGCACAAACATGACGCTGACCTTGTTTCCTATGTGGTGGAAACCTATGACCGTTTTTTGGGGGATCTGGTTCGCTTGCGCCCCGAAGGTGATACCATCGTCTTGGTCAGTGATCACGGGAACAGCGAAGATTTGCGCATTTCCGTCCATACCGAGAATCCGGTTCCCACCCTGATCATCGGCGATGTGGGAGCAGTCGATGAGGAGCAGGTACCCGGCTGGGATCTGACTTGCATTGTCCCGCTGCTGCACCGATTGGTGGAGAGGCAGAAGAACAGGGAAGGCATTTAACTCTTTAAGGGATGATTTCAGGATGCCGGTCTCACAGAAAACTTTCACAGATGGAGGATGATGATGAGCAAACGATATATTCCGAGAATAAGAGAAGCCGCGATCCCGGAGGACGGAGGATGGATGAAATTGCAGGAAGAGGGAGCGCCGGTGCTGGTGTTGTCGGTGCCGGAATGGTCGGATGAACTGAAGCAGTCCGTTTCCGGGTACGAACATACGTGGATGTACGATCGTGCCAACGATGCGTATCTTTTTTGTTTTCGTTTGGAGGAAGGCAGGGAATATGCGATTGCCTTTGCCAGGGAACATGCCGGAATCTTATTGAACGATGATCGGGCCCGTGGCAAATTTTCACTCCTCGTGACTGCGCAGCACCTGAAAGAGACGGAGGATCTGAAACCCTGTTTTTTATTTCGCGGGATTTCGCTGAAGCGCCATCCGCGAGCAGGCTGGTAACACCATTATATCTTCGGGGCAAGAAAATTCCTGCTTCAGCCTTGGAACGAGAGCGAGTGTCAGGCAAGGGAATGAGTTGCCTTCTCCCTCCTGTCAGCCTGACCGATTTTCGCTCTCTTTTTTTCACACTATCTAATCTTCATTGTAAAACTGGCAATGGACGATGAGTGTTCAGGAAACGTTTAAAGCAATCGAAATGGCAGTTCAAAGGGCCGCGGGTTCTCGGGCAGAAATTTCCGCATTTGAGATCACGGATCGGGGAAAATCTTGTTTCTTTTGTGAGTCCCGACTGGAGGCATTGGGAGCGGTCAAGGGAGGATCATCACTTTTGTGCCGATTCCGACGTAGCGTGCCAAGTCTTCCACATCGCGGTTGTGCATGCGAATGCAGCCTTTGGAGACGCGTTTGCCGATGGAGGAAGGGCAGTTGGTGCCGTGAATGCCGTAGTGAGGGCGAGAAAGACCCATCCACAGCGTGCCGAACGGACTGAGGGGACCGCCGGGGTAGGAGTAAGGATAAGGAACTTTGTTGACAATCGTGTAAACACCTTGGGGGGTTTGGGTCGCCACCTTGCCGATGCCGATCGGATAGGACTTGATTAATTGAGAGTCTCTGTACAGGTAAAGGCGGAATCGGGACAACCTGATCACGATGTGAGCCATAGAAAAAATCACTCCTTCGCCATATCTTATGGAGAGAAAGAGTGACTGGTTCTCACGCGGTGTTATCCGTCATCCAGATTGAAATCAAATTCCAACAAAGTATCCTCATCCCGCTCTTGCGCACTTTTCAGCCGATCCAACAATTTTTTGTATTCATCCGCCCGTGCATACGGGGGTTCCGTTTCCAAAACTTTCGTCAGAGCACGGATAATAAGGTTGCGCTCATGAGGTGTCAAATACATAGATTCCCCCCCCTGGGAAGAGGTTTCTGCGAAAAAGCCCCGGTTATGGCATAAATGCTGTTCCGGGAAGAATCATGCCCCCCATGCGGGACCTTTAAAAAGAACATCTCGCTTCTATTCTACCCTGTGAAAATAAAAATTACACATAAGGAACAAATAAATTCTGGATTTTTTTATAATTTCGTTCGTATAACAAAGCTGGCTTTTTCGCATTTTAAGTTTGAAAAAAAGTTTTTTCTGCGTGAACCAGGGTAACAAGATAGTGTGGCATGGTGTTCGGATCAAAAAAATGGAGGATGGATGAATGACAGCAAAACAACCTGCCCCCCAAAGTGTTTCGTATGAAGTGGATGAGTACAACAGCCGTATTAAGCTCATGCAGTACAAGAAGGAACATGCAGAGGCGTTGGTACAGCATCTGGAGGATTTGGCGAAAATGGAGGGGATCGGGAAAGTGCTGATTTATGCCGCTCCCGAGGATGTTCCGTTATTCGAAAAGCTCGGTTTTCACCAGGAAGGTGAGATCAGCGGTTTTTTTGACGGCGACCCGGCCTGTATCCTGTCACGCTTTTTGCAAGAAGAGCGGGCGAACAGCAAAGATGAGGAGAAGAAAGACGAAATCGTCGAGATGGCGGAGCAAGTTGAGCAACTCGACGAGCCTCCGGAGCTGGAACCGGGATTTGAATTACGCCACGCCGATCACCGGGATGCGGAGCAATTGGCCGAGCTGTATCGATTGGTATTTAAAACCTATCCAACTCCGATTCACGACCCCGAATTTATCCTGGAATGCATGGATAACGAAGTTTATTTCTCCGTTATCACCCATCAGGGCAAAATCGTGAGTGCGGCATCTGCAGATGTGTTTGCCGAGTACAATTCTGCGGAGATCACGGATTGCGCCACGCATCCCGATTATCGCGGAAAAGGACTTTTAAGCGTTCTCATCTTTGATTTGGAAAAACGAATGAAAGAAAAAGGGGTGCCCAATCTGTTTTCCCTGACGCGGGCCGTTTCCACAGGGATGAATATGGTGATTTCCAAGCTGGGGTTTACCTATAAGGGAAGGCTCATTCAAAACAGCCAGATTGCCGGCGAGTTTGAGGACATGAACATATGGGTGAAAGAGATTTGAAACAAAAGAGTAAGGTTGCGGTTGGAGAGAGGAATTCTCTCTTTTTCCGCCACCTTATTTTTTAGTAAAGGCTGTACATCGTCACATCCCGTTTTAATTCTTTCAGATAATTAAACAATTGCGCGCGGTGATGAGCCATATGGGTGATGATTTCGATCAGCCATTTGGCTTGCGTTACAGGTTGTTGGTTGTAGTATGCCCTTGTTTTGCGATGGATAAAGAAGTCCTCGGAAAGGCTGTCCATATAGGCAGTAAGCTCGGCAAAGCCTTTCGTGAGAATGCGATGGTAGTCTTCACGCGTTTTTGGGGTCAGATTTTTTTCCAGCTTGCGGATCGCTATTTCATCGTTTTCCTGTAAGATTGCCAGGTCAGTGGCAGGAATTTGGACAAGGTGGGTGGCCAGCTCTTGCAGAGTGCGCATCGATTCGTGCGGACGGAATGACCAGTCATCCTCTTCGATTTGGTCGATGAGGCGATGGGTAGTGCGCACGAGAAGATCCAGTTCCTCCAGCAGCATCTGCCGAATCGGGTTTGTTGCCACAGGGTTAAGCCTCCTCTCGCAGCATAGATTTTGCAATATTCTACATATAGAGAAGAAAAACCTTCTAATAACATTCGCTTTTTGTAATATTTCGTGACACTGACCCTCCCAAGTGTTCCGCTTTACCGGAGAAAAAGGCGTAAAATCAACTTTTGTTCATTCAACTGAATTTTTAAAAATCTTCACGTTTCTTTCGGAAATTGGGGTAAAATAACTATTGCAGACATAAAAAGATTATGTTAAGTTAATCATTGTGACATTGAGCTAGTAGGATCCAGGATTCACTTAAAGGGTTGGGACCTCACTGGACTAACCTTCCCCCGTGGTGAACAAGCAGATCCTAGCGGAATTTGGCTCACACCAACTTTTTGCTAGGAAGGGGGCCGAAAGAGATGGAATTTTCTACTTTCGGAAGGCATGTAGCCATGGACGCATGGGGCGTTGAGTTCGATCTTCTCAATGACGTAAAGTTTTTGGAACAACGTTTAAAAGAGGCGGCAAGTGCTTGCGGGGCGACGATTTTATCTGTTCAATCCCATCAATTCGACCCACAGGGGGCCACGGTGCTGGTCATGTTGTCTGAGAGCCACCTGACCATTCACACCTATCCGGAAAAAGGCTTCGCCGCGCTTGATTGTTACACCTGCGGACATACCGTAGATCCCATGATTGCCATTGAGTACATGCTCGATGTCCTTAAACCGGCCCAGGCATTTACCAAAATGCTGCGGAGAGGTACGGGACCCATTGAGGTCGTCCAACCGGGAATCGAGCTTAAAAAAGAAGAAGTGACCGTTTAGTGATACAACGACGAAAATGGAAAGAGTACGGATTTATTTATGATTGTTAGTGAAAAAGGAACCTGGGAGTACTAAGGTTCCTTTTTTATTTCAGTCAAAAAAAGATCCCGGGTTTTAGCGGAAAGCCCGGGATCTTTTTTATTAACCTTTTTTCGCCAGGTTTCGCACCTGATCGCCATCTTCCAGCAGAATGGCCTGTTCAGCCAGTTTTTTCGCTTCAGCAGTGTCGGTGCTCCGAACTTGCTGTTTCACTTCCGGGATCGTGCTGGCGCTCATCGACAATTCAGCCAGACCCAGTCCGATGAGAAGTTCCGTCATACTCGGGTCGCCGGCCAGTTCGCCGCACATTCCCACAAGAATATTTGCTTTTGCTGCGGCATCGCAGGTCATTTTCACCAGACGGAGAACGGCCGGATGAGCCGCATCGTACAGATGGGCCACCTGTTCGTTGCCGCGGTCTGCCGCCAGGGTATACTGAGTCAGATCGTTGGTTCCGATACTCATGAAGTCGACCTCTTTGGCCAGGAGATCGGCGGCGATGGCAGCTGCAGGGATTTCCACCATGATTCCCACCGGAATCTTGTCTGCCACCTGCACTCCTTCGCTGATCAGTTCCTCGCGGCATTCATTGAGGAGAGCTTTGGCCTGACGGATTTCCGAGCAGTTTTCGATCATGGGGAACATGATCCAGAGATTTCCGTGAACGCTGGCTCTCAGCAAAGCGCGCAATTGCGTTTTGAACAGATCCGGGTTGGCCAGGCAGAAACGGATGGCCCGGTGGCCCAGGAAAGGATTTTCCTCTTTCGGCAATTTGGCGTAGGGAAGCTCTTTGTCTCCGCCGATATCCAACGTGCGAATCACAACGGGCCGCTCGCCGAAGGAAGACAGTACTTTCGCATAGGCTTGGTATTGCTCTTCCTCTGTCGGCCAGTGGTCATTTTCCAGGTAAAGAAATTCGGTGCGGAACAAGCCGACGCCCTCGGCGTGATTTTTCAGGGCAATCTCAATATCGCTGAGGCTGCCGATGTTGGCGAAAACCTGAATCCGTTTTCCGTCGGCCGTTTTTGCTTCCGCTTTTGCCTCTTTTAACGCCAGAGCGCGCGCTTTTTCCTGCTGTTCAATCTGCGTGCGCACCCGGTTGATCACATCCTGGTCGGGATTGATCTGAATCGTGCCTTTGTCCCCGTCGACGACGATGGTATCCCCGTCTTTGATTTGTTCGATCTTGGATCCCAGACCGAGTACAGCCGGAATTCCCAGCGTCCGGGCCATGATGGCGGCGTGGGCCGTTTTGCTTCCTTTGGCCGTCACCATGCCGGCGACCCCTTCCGGGAACTGGGCGGTGTCCGAAGGAGTCAGCTCCTCAGCGATGACCACGCTTCCCGGGGTCAGCAAAGAAGGATCAAACGGCTGTTTTCCGAGCAGGATCAAAAGCAACCGTGAACCCACGTCGCGAATGTCATCTGCGCGCGCTTTCATATATTCGTCATCCAAAGAAGCCATGAGTGCACCCATTTCTTCGGTAACATCCTGGCACACGGCTTCGGCATTTTTCTTTTGATTTTCAATACGGTTTTTCATTTCGCCGGTAAAGGCCGGGTCATCCAAAAAAGCGAAATGAGCATCAAATACGGCCGCCTCTTCTTCGCCCATCCGCTCCGCGGCGATTTCGCGCAGTTTTTCAATTTGTTCTTTTGCCTGCGCGATCGCTTGGTCTAATTTCTCGATTTCAGATTTTGGATCAGTGATGGTTCGGGAAGGAGCGACCGGCTTTTCCTTGCGCCACCAGACGGCTTGGCCCAACTTAAGGCCTGGAGCCGCTCCAACTCCTTGTAACGTTTGGCTCAACGCAAATCCCCCTTTTTAGGCTTCGGAAAGTTGTTCCAGGAAAGCGGCAATGTGGTTGACGGCAGCTTCTGCGTCTTCCCCTTCAGCGCGGACGGTAATCTGGTCATTCTGTTTCGCGGCAAGGGACATTACGCCGAGCAGGCTTTTTGCGTCAACTTCTTTTCCGTTTTTCACGAGCTTGATCGCACTTTTAAAGTTGCTGGCTTCTTTTACGAGAAGGGCTGCGGGGCGAGCGTGAAGTCCGCTTGGGTTGTTAATGGTAATCGTTTTTTCTGACATCGGGCATTTTCCTTTCTGTTTTGGGTTTCTATACCATTGTGTGAAGAATGATCACCAATAGGGTTCTCTTGATCTGCCTGCAAAAAGTGAATCCGGTTGAGTCTGGGTAATCGCTTACCTTTTGATTAGTGTTAACACTTGATCCAAAACTTTTTCGCCGCTCATGGTGGCAAATGCCACAGGATCGACCATTGCCAGCGGTATGCCTTCTTCGTCGGCGATCTTCGCCATTTCCGTTTTGAGGTGACTGATCTGCGGCTCGTAGAGGACGACATCTGCCCTGGACAATTGTTCTGCCCACCAGAGGGCGGAAGTTGATTCCGCGATCAGTTCCAATCCGCGTTTTTGAGCGGCTTCATTTATTTTTCGGCACAGCGCTCCGGAGCTCGCTCCCAGGCTGCACACGATCATTAACCGAATGGCGTGATTCATTTTGCTCCTCTGCCTTCTCTGACATCCATATCTTAACCCGAATGGCTCTTTCGAGATTCTTCGCAGGCCAAGAGAAATCCGAGAAAATATCATGCAAGATTTATGCCAAATGAAAAGAAGCCGATCATAAGCGGCAAACAAAAAAGTGTGTAAACAGGATTTTGCACACTTCAGTTTGTTGATGAAATCCCGAAACAGAAGTCTGTCGCGGATGGGTGCCTTCTCTTTGCTTCCGGTTCCTTCGTGCAAAGCCGCTGCGGAAAAGAACCAATTCCTTTCTGCTTGAGTTTGCCGTTACCCTAAGTGTGCAAATAAGGTATTCACTCTTTGCACGCGAACAGCGACTAAGAAGTGGTGGAAAGGCGGGCCATTTCGCTTGCGGCCGATGGTGGATAGCGCACGTGCAGAGCGGTAGATAGGGCGGATAAAAATTGCTCCCACAGCTTGATCCGGTCCGGTGGAAGATCGGTTTGCAGCACCCCCGCGGATTTCTCCATCCGTCTGTTCGCCAGCTGTACGGCCAGCAGCTGATCCGTGTAGATGCCCAGATGCATCCAGATACCGATTTCCCGTTCGGGTTCCCAGCTGAAAACACGCCGGAAGGTGTCAGCTTTGGTCTGGATCAATTGGACGAATTGTTTTGGATTGAAGTGAATGACCGTTTCGGACAAGCCTTGCTCGATGAGTGCGGGAATCTCCGACGGACGCAGGGTCAAGCCGTTTTCGGCAGTCATCCGGGAACGGCTGGCGGCGAGAATGGCTCGCAAGCGTTCAAAGCCTTGTTTTTGATAAAGTTCCCAGGCTGGAATATATGGAACACCGTCCAACTCCGGTGGAACGGTTCCTGCGACGGCAATCAGCCGAAACTCTCTTTGCAGGAGATCCAGCTTCTCTGATGTGCGCGTTTGCGGATCGATCTGAACTGAACGGATCTCCACATCCTGATCTTCTGCGGGAAGATGGTCTTCCAGCCATGATTGCAAGGCGACAGCTGCTCCCTCGCCGGTCAGGCAGACCGTGGCGATCAGTCTTTTCGGCTGCTCCTGCTCCTCTGGCCGTTGATTTAATGAGAGAAAAAGAGAAATCAGCTTGATCTCTTCGGGTGGCAGCCGGAGCGAGTGCTCCCGCTCGAGAAGCATGGCGATTTTTTGGGCCAAATGCTCATAGACGGATTCTGTTTCAACCTGTTCGAGTTCGTTCCGCGCGATGCGGGTACTGCCTGGATTGGACCGCCAAGCCTGGATGTGCAGGGCGATCGCGTAGAGCTGTTCATCGGAAATTCCTCCGATTTCGTTGGCGCCTCCCTCTTCCAGGGCCCGGGTCAGAACGCGGATGATCGCAGGGTCGACGGGCCGGCTTTCCTGTTGAAAGGACAGGCTGCGGACATAGCGATTCACCGTTTCCTGCAGTTGCTCCGCAAGTTCGGCAGGTGAAGCCTTTTTTTTAAGCAGGGACTCTTTCGTTACGGTGAGCTTCCGGTAAATATTTCCGGAAATTCCCTCCTGTCCGTCATTTCCTCCGGCAATCGCGTTTTTGACGGCAGAAGTAACCGGTCTTTGCGGCTGGAGATAGGTGGGCAGATCATGAAAATCGATGGTCACCTTCTTTTTACCGTCCGTTTCGAGGTTGCGCAAAAATGCGCGCGCACATGCGATTTGGATATCGCTTTTCAGCTGTCCGATATTGCCGGGACAGTCATATTGCAAAAGGAAGGAACGGCACCGGGCGGTGATGCTGAGGGGAACCCCCATCTGTTTGGCTTCGGCCTCCAGAAAGTGCTCAAGCAGTTGCTCACGAACCTCCCGCGGCCTTTTCCGCAAGGGTAAAATTTCCAGTCGGACGGGGAAGCGGCGCAGCAGAGTGGGAAGAAGGGCTTTTTCCGGAGCTTTCGTTGTTGCTCCGATCAGCCGGATATCGGCTTTGCGCTCAACGCCCGTTTCTCCCAGACGGCGATAAAACCCTTGATCGATCAAGTGGAAAAGCATTTCTTGTCCGGATGGAGGGAGACGATGGATTTCATCCAAAAACAAGATGCCGCTATTGGCCCGTTCCACAAGGCCAAACTTGTTCTCATCGGCGCCGGTGAATGCCCCTTTTTTGACTCCGAAGAGTTGGGCCAGCAAAAGCTCGGGGTTTTGTGCATATTCCGCGCAGTTAAAAGCGATAAATGGCGTTTTTTTCGATAAAAATTCCTTTTCTATGGCCGTTTCCACCAATTTTTGCGCCAAATGCGTCTTTCCCACCCCGGTCTCCCCGGTAAACAGGATCGGCAAACCATGTGGCGGATATAAAAGTGCGGCCATCGCTTCCTGCAAAAGTTCAGATTCCCCTGTGCAGGATTTGCGGCGCTGTGGTCCGCCGGCATCGGTATATGGTTCGAGCGGAAAATACCGAACAGGCCGTCCCGCCTTCTTCTGCGCCCGTCCGGTTTTCACCAGTTCGTTCAGATAACGGCTGACGGTAGAGCGATCCAATTGCAGCGCTTCGGCCAATTCCTGCGAAGTCACTCCGTTTCCTTCTTCTTGATAACGGGTTTGTAATGTTTGTTCAATCCAATCGATTTTTTTCATCTGTAACCGTTCCTCGCCCAAGATTCTTCTATTCCTTATCATACACACTTTGCACACTCGTTGTCGATAGAAGGAAAAATACGGATTATCCTTGGGGGATTTCGTTGAAAAAAGAAAGGATTTCGGAGCGAACGTGAATGGAAAAAACAGATCGTTCACAGAAACGAAATATTTCGGATCCGAAGTGCACCACACAAGAGGTGGTTAAATCTCAATATTGCCCCTCTCAACGATGCGTTGAACTGAAAAAGACATGAAAGTCTTTTGGGAAATCCGTTACAATGGGTTTAGGAAGGATATTGATACTCTGGGGTGGATGTAATGGAAAAGAAAATGGAAGAGCTGAGGAAGCGTTTGCGGGAAATCTATGATCTGGATTCGGTAATCGCTCTTTTGAATTGGGACCAAAATACATACATGCCGGAAGCGGCCGGAGATGCACGGGGCAGCCAGCTGGCCGTGATTGCCCGGATTCGGCATGACAGGATGGTTGACCCGGGCCTGGGCAGGTTGCTGGAAGAGTTGACTCCCTACGAACAGGAGTTGCCTTATGATGCCGATGATGCGGCTTTAATCCGTGTGGCCAAACGGCATTTTGTGACGGAATCCAAGGTCCCGGCCGATTTCGTTTCCTGTTTCTACCAGCATGTTTCGCAGACCTATGCCGCCTGGGTGGAGGCGCGGAAAGAAGATGATTTTTCCAAAGTTGAGCCTTACCTGGAAAAAACGCTGGAATTCAGCCGGGAGTATGCCTCGTTTTTCCCCGGTCACCAGCACCCGGCTGATCCGTTGATCGATCGATCTGATTATGGCATGAAAGCGGAAGAGATTCGCCGGCTGTTTGCAGAACTTCGCAGCCGCCTGGTTCCGTTGGTCGAGCAGGTCACATCGCTCCCGCCCACTGACCGTTCCTGTTTGACCAAGTTTTATCCGAAGGAACAGCAACTCGCCTTTGGAAAAAAGGTGATCGAAAAGCTCGGTTTTGATTTCAAGCGCGGTCGGCAGGATTTGTCCCCTCATCCCTTCATGATCCGTTTTGCCGATGGGGATGTGCGGATCACCACCCGGGTGAATGAACATGATTTGAGTGAGGCGCTGTTCAGCACCATTCACGAAACGGGCCATGCATTGTATGAACTGGGAATCAGTTCATGTTATGAAGGAACCCCGCTGCATACGGGAACGTCATCCGGTGTGCATGAAAGTCAGTCCCGCCTGTGGGAAAATATCGTCGGTCGCAGCCGTACCTTCTGGACTTATTTTTATCCCCGGCTGCAAGCGGAGTTTAAGGAACAGCTGGCCGGAGTGTCGCTGGATGAGTTTTACCGGGCAATTAACCATGTGAAGCGCTCCCTGATCCGGACGGAGGCCGATGAGCTAACCTACAACCTGCATGTGATCATCCGGTTTGACCTGGAGTTGGCCCTGCTGGAAGGCAGCTTGAGCGTCAAGGACCTCCCTGAAGCATGGCGGAGCCGTTATCAGTCCGATCTCGGGGTGGCTCCACAGAGCGATCAAAATGGCGTGCTGCAGGACATCCATTGGTATGCCGACTTTATCGGCGGCATGTTTCAGGGGTATACGCTCGGCAATATTTTGAGTGCCCAATTTTATCAGGCAGCCCTCAAAGCGCATCCCACGATCCCGGAAGAGATGGAGAGGGGAGAGTTTTCAACGTTGCGGGGGTGGCTGACTGAAAACATTTACCAATACGGCAGCAAATATACTGCAGCTGAAATTGTGAAAAAAGCGACGGGAACTGATTTGACGATTGAGCCGTATCTGGACTACCTGACTCAGAAATATACGGCATTAAATTGAGCGGCGGGAAAATTCGCTGTTTTTTCCATCAAAGAGTATACGACACTTTAGCAGTAAAAAAAGGTTTTCCTCTTCGGCAGGGGAAAGCCTTTTTTTATTTGCGAAGATCCGAAAGACAGGCAATGGTGCTTTGCTATATTTTTGCAGCGATTCCTGTTAAATGGATAACATAAAAAATTTATAAAATGGATTTATGTTTTTAAAATAGACATATTTTTTATACGCTAAATTCTCATCTCTCTTACGAATCTATTATTGCGGAGGTGATTTTCATGTTAAAAAAATATGTTTCAGGTTTAGCTGCTGGTTTTTTGGTTTTGGGAGTTCCTGCCATGGCTTTGGCATGCAACTGGGGCGCAAAGGCGGAAGGTGATTGCAATCAGATTTCTTTGAGCGTAGCAGTTGAGCGGGGAAAATCGGAAGCAGCCGGTACCTATGACTTGTATTGGTCGAAAGAGGGAAACCCGAAAAAAGGGGAGATTATCGAACATGGTGAGATCCCCGCTTTGAAAAAAGGGGAAACCCATCAAGTTGTTTACGATCTTGATAAAAACAAAAATGGTCATGAAGGGAACTACGCTTTTTACCTGAAAGAGCCAAATGGTTCCATTTGGAGCAATCCGGTTAAGGTTACCGGATGCAGCCAATCCGAGCAACCGGCTCAGCCGGAACAACCGAATAAACCGGAGCAACCGGCTCAGCCAGAGCAACCGGCCAAGGGCGGACAACTGCCAAAAACGGCTACTAGCTATCCGCTTGCTATTGCCTGGAGCGGTGCATTGTTGGCAACCGGCCTGGGAATCCTCGTTTTCCGCAAACGCCATGCATAGGTGATTTTTTTCGGCGAAAGTGATTCAACGGGTGGGGTGTCTCCCTGATCTCTCGATGTTCTCATTGGGAGGCGGGGAGGCACCTCACCCGATTTTGTTGTGCTTGGAAAGCAAGGATGTTGCCTCGATTTCGGAATGGTCCGCCCTGTCCGGATGAACCAATTCCCAACACCTCGTGATCCCGTTTTCCATTTAATCTGATCAGCAAGGGAACGGATGAGCATATAACCTTTGCTGATTTTTTTAATCCAGTCTTCCGTAAGCGAAAAATTGTACTGTTTTGTTTGTGGTTAATCAATTTGTAAGATAAACTATTTATTATAGAAACTAAATTTTCTGTCCGAATCCAGATCAGTCGGGGAACCGGATACCGGATTGGAACGGAGTATTCGATGCCAAGTCACTGCCGCTTTCATGGGAGATGTCCGGCACCGTGGTTACAAAGTTTCCTTTCGATTGGCATGATAATCAGGCTGACCGTACACAGCCAGACCGTTTATTATCTTCCGGACAGTAGAAAGGATTTTCAAATGAATAGAAATGAAAAGTTAAAGATGATCGTCTTGACTCTGTTTGTTGATGTCGCTTTGCCTTCCGTGGTTTATTTTATTCTGCGACAATTTGGCATGTCCGATGTGCTGGCATTAGCCTTCGGCAGCGGGGTTTCCGTTATCCGGATTATTCTCGAATTTGTGCGCAACCGGAAAATAGATGCTCTGGCTTTCTTGATGTTTCTCTTTTTCCTGGTCGGAATTGCCACTTCGTTTTTTACGGGCAATGCGCGGTTCATGATTGCGAAGGACTCTCTCTTTACAGGGATTTTCGCCTTGGTGATGATCGGATCTGCATTTGTCGGCCGGCGTCCGTTGATTTTTTATTTGGGACGTCAATTTGCCGGCAGTGAAAGCTTTGAGCAGAAGTGGAATGAGTTGGAGCGGTTTCGCCATAACCTGCGGGTGATGACAGTGGTGTGGGGAATCGGGTACCTCATCGAAGCGATCGTACGAGTCATAGTTGTGTTCACGCTGTCCATAAGTATGTCGGTATTGGTTTCTCCGTTGCTGTTGGCCTTCACCACACTGGTGCTGATCGTTTGGACCCGCCTCTTTGTGCGGCATTCCCGTTCCAAGGGAAAGAAAACCCATGACACGAAAGAGGAGCTGTCGTGAAAAAGATGGCGCTCATCCCGGGGCAGGACGCGGGATCGGTTCAGATGCCGTCCGAATTGCCAGGGGAATGGGATGGGCATGTTATGAGACGGTTTCTTCTGTCTGAATTATTTGAAACCGGTAAAATTGGTGGAAAAAAGTGTTGAAATCCTCTGTCCGGTTCGCTATACTGTCTCCAACAAAGAAACAAATGTATTTGTGGAAAGGACAGAAGAGATGAGGAATGAGAGAGAAGAGAGAAAAGTAAAAGTCGGTTTGTTGGGGTTGGGCACTGTCGGAACGGGTGTGGCGCGGATTATTGCCGGCCATCAGGAAGAACTTCGCAACCAGACAAGCTCACAAATCGAAATCGCGAAGGTATTGGTGCGGGAACCGGAGAAAAAGCGACAGATCGAATTGGACAGAAATCTGATCACCACCAGGGCGGATGACTTGTTGATGGATCCGGAAATCGACGTCATTGTCGAGGTGATGGGAGGAATCCATCCGACCAAGCAATACCTGCTCAAAGCCCTGGAGCAGGGGAAACATGTGGTGACTGCCAATAAGGATTTGATGGCGCTTCATGGGGCGGAGATCTTGCACAAGGCGAGGGAAATGAATTGCGATGTTTATTATGAAGCAAGTGTAGCCGGGGGCATCCCGATTTTGCGCGCGCTGATGGACAGCTTCTCTTCAGATCGCGTCACCCGCATCATGGGAATTGTAAACGGAACGACCAATTACATCCTTTCAAAGATGAGCCGCGAAGGAGCCGGTTATGAAGAAGTTTTGAAGGAAGCGCAAGCTTTGGGGTATGCGGAGGCGGACCCTTCCTCCGATGTCGGGGGACTTGATGCCGCGCGTAAAATGGTTATCTTGTCGACCCTGGGTTTTCATTCCCCGGTCAGTCTGGAAGATGTTGATGTGCAAGGGATTGAGTCGGTCAGCCGGGAAGATATCGCCTATGCGAAAAAAATGGGCTATGAGATGAAGCTTTTGGGTGTGGCCGCCCATGATCAGGATGGAATCGAGATTTGTGTACAGCCGGCTCTCGTCGCCCGCTCCCATCCCCTCGCATCTGTGCATGGTGTGTTCAATGCTGTCTATGTATACGGGGAAGCGGTGGGGGAGACCATGTTTTACGGACCAGGGGCGGGTGAGCTGCCCACAGCCACTTCCGTCGTCTCGGATCTGGTCTCGGTCGTGAAAAATATGAATCTGGGTGTAAACGGGCGAAGCGTCGTCAAACCCTATCGGGAGAAAAAGCTGAAAGGGGATGCACAGAAGCGCTTTAAAACCTTTTTGCGCCTGATTGCGGCCGATGAATGCGGCGTGTTGGCGCAAATCACCCGGCTGATGTCCGATTACAACATCTCGCTGGAGCAGGTGCTGCAACAGCCGAGAACCAATCAGAAAGAAGCGGAAATCGTCCTAGTTACCCATCATGTGAGCAAACAGGATTTGGATCAGGTGCTCGCCCGTTTGAAAGAAATGGACGTGATTCGAACCGTCAAAAGCTGTTATCGCGTGGAAGACGGGGAGATGCCTCAGGCAAAACCGGATCGGAAGGAAGAGGGAAACGAGCTGATCATGGCTGTCAACGGGTAAAAGTACATGGCCTTTTTCCTCAATTTGAGGGAAAAGGCCATTTTTTAATAGGCAATATTCTGATGCAGGTGATAAAAGGGATCTCCAAGTTGCGTTTAATCCATTTTGTTTGCATTCTCCCCGGGTTACCGGGGGATGTTTCGATGATTTAGTTTAGAAGCCGAATCCTCCACCAACAAAGACAAAGATGGTTGCGATGACAAGGAGGAAGATTAACAGCCTTCTCCAGCCGAAACCAAAACCGCCACAACTACCGAAACAACTGAAGCCCATTTTTTCACCTCCCGCTCAAGGTTCTCTATATCCTATTGACTCAGGGATAAAAAGGTATGTGCATTCTCCTATTTCCGGTCAAAGATGGGCTGTGGTTGTTTCATTTCATCAGGGTAAATCCGGGTATTCTGCCGGATGGCCGGTATGTTATACTTTGATTGTAAACCTTAAAAAAATATAGGTTTACAAATAAGGAGGGAGGGGTTTTGCTTGGCCGGATTCTCCTATCAAGAGTTATTGGAGAAGAATCGACGTTATTTGTGGAATCCGTTTACCCAGATGAAAGAGTATCTCCAGGATGAACCGCTGATCATCGAGCGGGCGGACGGGGTGAAGCTGTACGATGTGCAGGGTCGGGAATATTATGACGGCAATGCCTCCGTCTGGTTGAATGTACATGGTCACAACCATCCGGCGCTGAATGAAGCGATTAAGGTGCAGTTGGAAAAAGTGGCGCACAGCACGCTGTTGGGAATGGGGAACATTCCGGCCATCCTGTTGGCGGAGCGATTGGTGAAGATTACTCCGACCCGGCTGCAAAAAGTATTTTATTCTGACAGCGGGGCGGAGGCAGTGGAAATCGGGTTGAAAATGGCGTTCCAGTACTGGAAAAACCGCGGATTCCCGGAGAAAAACACGTTTCTCTCCATGAAAAACGGTTATCACGGGGATACTGTCGGCGCTGTCAGTGTCGGGGGGATGGATCTGTTCCATGCCACCTTTGATCGCTTGCTCTTTTCCACAATTAAGCTTCCTTACCCCTATCCTTACCGGTTTGATGGGACAGCTGAAGAATGCAAGCAAGCCTGTTTGCATGAATTGGAGTCGGTCTTGAAGAGCCAGGGAGAACGTATTGCCGGCCTGATTGTGGAGCCGATGGTTCAGGGAGCCGGCGGGATGATCATGATGCCCCCGGGCTATTTGTCAGAAGTGGAAAAGATGTGCCGCCAATATGATGTTTTATTGTTGGCCGATGAAGTGGCGACGGGATTTGGACGTACCGGCAAAATGTTTGCCTGTGAGCATGAAGGCGTACAACCGGACATTATGATGGTCGGGAAAAAATTGACTGGGGGTTATTTGCCGGTTGCCGCAACACTTACTTCAGATGAAGTGTATGATGCCTTTTTCGCGGACCACAGTGAAGCGAAAACCTTCTTCCACGGTCATTCCTATACGGGAAATCAGCTTGGCTGTGCGGTGGCGCTTGCCAACCTGGATTTGTATGAGCGGGAGCATCTGTTGGATCATGTGCAGGAAGCGAGCCGATGCCTTGCTGATCATCTGGAAGCGCTGAAAGATTTGCCGGCTGTCGGCGAAGTGCGTCAGCTGGGAATGATGGTGGGCATTGAACTGGTAAAAGAGAAAGAGACCAAAGAGCCCTATCCGTTTGCCGAAGCTATCGGAGCGAAGGTATGCCGCAAGGCTCGGGAACTGGGACTGGTGACACGGCCGCTGGATCACGTGGTTACACTGATGCCGCCGCTGGCCACTCCGCTTCCCGACTTGCAAGCGATGGTGTCCATCCTGCATGAGGCGATTCGCGAGGTGACGGCCAAGTGAGCGGAAACGGGCTTTTTATCACGGCGACCGGAACCGGAATCGGAAAGACGATGGTAACTGCCGGCCTGGCTTTGGCCTTGGCAGATCAGGGGATTGATGTCGGCGTAATGAAACCGGTGCAGAGCGGAGGAGAGCCGGACGACCCCGGGAGCGACGGCATGCGCCTGAAAGCATGGACGGGTGTCACTGACCGCTTGCAGGAGATTGTGGTTTACAACTTTTCCTTGCCGGTGGCTCCCGGACTGGCAGCGGAACTGGCCGGAGAGGAGATCGAAGTTGACAGGATTCTTGCCGCTTTGAAGATGTTGCAGCAAAAGCATGAAGTGATTCTTGTCGAAGGTGCCGGCGGCTGGGTGGTACCTCTGGGAAGGGAATGGACAATGGCTGACCTCGCGGTGCAAATCGGGTGGCCGGTGTTGATTGTCGCCCATCCGCAGCTCGGCACCATCAATCATACAGCGTTGACGGCGAGCGCCATCCGGCAGCGGGGATTGCGGATCGCAGGGGTTGTTTTAAATGGTCTCAAGCCGGGTGTGGATGACCCGAGCATTCCGCATAATCCGCGTTTGATCGAACGGTTTGCCGGTGTTCCCGTCTGGGGGACCGTTCCGTGGATTGAAGGGGGACTGACTGCAACGAAAATTAAAAAGGTGTTTCTTCAGCATGTCGACATAAAAAAATGGATTTCAACCTTAAAAACAGGAGGCTGAGCAGTATGGGGAAATCGCGATGGGAAACTCTGGCTGATCGGGCGCTCGCCGGAGAACGGTTGTCAATGGAAGAGGGATTGTCTGTGCTGGATGCGCCCGATGACGAGCTGTTGCCGCTTTTGCAGGCGGCGTTTCGGGTGCGGAAAGCTTATTTTGGCAAGAAAGTAAAGCTGAATATGATCATCAATGCGAAAAGCGGTTTGTGTCCCGAGGACTGCGGCTATTGCTCCCAATCAATTGTTTCGCAGGCGCCGGTCGAGAAATATACGCTGCTCAAAAAAGATGTCCTGGTCGCCGGGGCCAGAGAGGCACTGAGCCGCAAGGCCGGAACCTATTGTATCGTGGCCAGCGGTCGCGGACCGACGGAGAAGGAACTGGATGAAGTGGTTGAAGCAGTCAAGGTGATTAAAGAGGAGTTAAACATGAAAATCTGCGCCTGCCTGGGAATTTTGACGGAAAGCCAGGCCAAACGGTTAAAGGAAGCAGGGGTTGACCGTTACAATCACAATTTGAACACGAGCAGGGAACATTACGGGCGGATCACGACCACTCATACATACGATGACCGTGTGCAAACGGTGGAAGCGGCCAAAAAAGCGGGTCTGTCCCCTTGTTCAGGGTGTATCATCGGTATGGGAGAGACGCGTGAACAAGTGGTGGAGATGGCTTATGAGCTGCGCAATTTGGATGCTGATTCCATCCCCGTCAATTTTCTCAATGCGATTCCCGGAACCCCGCTGGAGGGTTTGAAAGAATTGAACCCGCGCTACTGTTTGAAAGTGCTTGCCCTGTTCCGGTTTGTCTGTCCGACGAAGGAGATTCGCGTCTCAGGGGGGAGAGAAGTGAATTTGCGCCAATTGCAGCCTCTGGCCTTATACCCGGCCAACTCCATTTTTGTGGGGGATTATCTGACGACGGAAGGACAGGCGTCTTCATTGGATCATCAAATGATACGCGATCTCGGTTTTGAGATTGAAGTGGAGACGGCATGAGTTCACTCTGGAACCGTACGATCCGGGAAGAATTGCAGGCCCTTTCCGCAGATCACCTGAACCGGCATTTGATTCCGACAGCGGATGCGCACCGCCCCGTTTTGCACAGAAAAGGGAAGAGGCTGGTCAATTTTTCCTCCAACAACTACCTTGGTCTGGCCGGGCATCCCCGCATGATTCAGGCGATGCGTGAAGCGGCGGAAAAAGGAAGCGGTGCCGGTTCCTCGCGTCTGATTATCGGGCATAGCGAGGAGGCGGAGGCGCTGGAACAGGAATTGGCTGCTTTTAAAGGAACAGAGTCCGCTGTCCTGTTTCCCAATGGTTATATGGCCAATGCAGGATTGCTCTCCTCCTTTCTCAAGCCGTCGGATGCCGTTTTCAGCGATCAGTGGAATCATGCCAGCATTGTGGATGGCATCCGCATGAGCAAAGCACGAAAATACATTTACCGGCATCTGGATCCGGATTATCTGGAGAGTCTGCTGAAAACGGCGGATCAGCAGGGAGCCGGACGGAAACTAATTGTGACGGATACTGTTTTCAGCATGGATGGCGATGTCGCCCCGCTGAGAGATCTGGTGGAGCTGAAAAAACGTTATGATGCCGCCCTGGTGGTGGATGATGCGCATGGCGGGGGCGTGTTCGGAGACGAGGGAAAAGGGATGGCGCATGAATTGGGGGTTGACCGGGAAATTGATCTTTACATGGGCACCTTCAGCAAAGCTTTTGGCGTATACGGGGCGTATGTGGCGGGGAAGCGCGACTGGATTCGCTATCTGATCAATAAATGTCGTCCCTTCATCTATACCACCGCCTTGCCACCGGTCATTATTGCGGGCATTCGTGCTTCATTGAGATTGGTGCGTGATGCAGACCGGTTGCGCCGGGAATTGCGGCAAAAAAGCGGCTGGTTTCGCCGGCAGCTGACCGGTTTGGGGCTCGATGTGGCTGGTTCGGCCACGCAGATCATTCCCGTTGTGGTCGGGGAAAATGAACAGGCGCTTCTTTTCAGTCACCGGCTTCAGGAGCAGGGAGTCCTGTCTGTCGCGATTCGCCCGCCCACTGTTCCTGCCGGAACCGCCCGCCTGCGTTTCTCCCTGATGGCCAACCATCGGGAGGAAGATTTAAGACAGGCGATCGAGGCAATCAAGTTGTGTTGTTTTGCCTGATCGGACAAACTCAATCGTCCGGTGAGATTCGGAATTTTGGAATATCCCCTGAAAACAAAAAACGAAACGCTTGCGAGAGAGGGAAGTATGTTTGCGGATCTGGAATGAAATCAGTTATTTGAAACGGGATTCTGTGATACGATATATGGGCTATCAATTTTCCAACTGATTAATTCCAGCGACTGAAAGGATGAGCCTCGTGATCAAAAATTTTCTGGCTTCCCTTGGCTTTGGAGCGGCCCAGGTCGATCTGGTGCTGGACCGGGAGAACTTGACGATGGGAGAACCGGTGACGGGAAAGATCGTCCTCAAGGGGGGTGAAGTAAAACAAGTCATGGAAGGGCTGAGGGTGCATTTTTGCCTTGCATCTGCCTATCCGAGCGGAGGACAGCGGGTTGATGTCAATGAAGTGGTGGCAAAGATCACCGTATTTGAAGAAGATGTGGTGATCAAGCCGGAGGAATTAAGAGAATACCCCTTTGAATTTGTCTGTCCCCGCCACCTCCCCGTTTCTTCCGTGAATACGCGCTTTTTCTTCCAAACGGATCTGGAAATCAAAAGCGGTGTCGATGCTGAAGATCGCGATATAGTCGATGTCTATGCTTCGGGGCTTCAGGGCCATTTCCTTGATGGATTTGCCCGTCTGGGATTTAAACATCATAATGAGGCTTATACGGGAAAGGAAAAGGACGGTTTCCAAATCATTCACTTCCGGCCCACTTCCTGGCTTTCCGGTGAGATCGAAACTCTGGGGATCAAGTACCAGCCGGCCGCTGTTGACCATTGGATCAGCGGTACATATGAATTAAAGGGCAAAGAAGGCAGATTTCATTTCTCCGCCGAGGAATTGGCCACGCTGGAACACGCCGCCGAAACGTTGCGCCAGTTTTTCCAGCGCAAACTATAAAGCATTTTCGGGATAAAAAAGATTTTTTGTGCAAAAGGTGCATTGCTGGTCAGGCCGTGGTGCCCCACGCATGATCTTCCCCGTTTTGAATGGCGGTCAGCGGGGCGCCACGACCCTCTGATTTCACTTCGCTTTCATTTTCAGCTTGTACCCGCAAATCATGATCATTTTTATTGAACCAGGGCAGGAGTTTGATTACTGATTGGAGAAAAAAAGGCCGTGATAAAATAAGTACGTGATATGGAGGGCGAAAGGGCTTGAAAATCAATAAAAAACAATTCATTCGCCAGATGAACCGAACTATTTCATATGACGAATTCCTGGTTGTTTACAAAAGGATGGCCCATCGCCTTCTGTTCAGTTTAAAAGATCGGGTGTTTGATCCGGGCCGCATCCTGGATCTCGGTTGCGGGACAGGCTATTTTACCGAATTGTTGCTTGAATATTTCCCCCGGGCAGAGCTGGTTGCGCTCGATTTGTCCCCCCGGCGAATCGAGATGGCTCGGGAACGGGTTGCTTCTGCACGCGTTCAGTTTGTTGCGGCTGATGTGGAAGAAGATGATCTTTCCGGTCTCGGTATGTTTGACCTGGTTATCACCAATCTGATGGGTCACTGGCTGCAAGCTCCGGAAAGGGTGCTGGCAAAAGTGAGAGAGATGCTGAACGGAGAAGGCTGGTACGGCATGACCGTTTTTGGCCCCGAAACGTGTCAGGAGCTGCAGGCGACGTTCAGGCAAGTGGAGCTTGAATGGGAGTTGCCCCCGCAAAGGCATTTTCTCCCGTTTCGCACTGTGGAGGAATGGGTGCAGTTGCTTGACGGGGCCGGTTTGTCGGATGTGACACCGGAAGAGTGCTGGCAGCGGATCGAATACGAAGATTGCCGCACCTTGCTGGAGCGGATCAAAGCTGCCGGGGAAAGTTACAGCGAAAGCAAACAAAATTTTATTTTGCAGCGAAATGTGCTGACGGAAGTGATGAGGCGGTATAATCGGGCGTATCGCTCGAAATCGGGAATTTATGCGACTTTTCATATCCTCACGCTTTGGGGAAAAAAACGGGATCAAAGAAAATGTTCTTTCACTTATAAATAGTAATAAGAAGGATGAAGGACTCAATCGGGTTTGGTGTAAATATCGGGCTGAAGGGGAAGGATCTGCAAACGAATGGAGTGGCAAAAAATCCTGACATTCCTGCAATCGAGTGATTCAGGAAGACGAAAAGCAAGCGTCGCGGTGAATTTAACCGTTATTGCTGAATAAACGAACTTTCTCCCAATCAAAACATGTGTTAAAATCTGAATGTTACCAAATGAAGATGAATACATAGGAAGGAAATCCATTGCCTCAAAGGAACAATGGATTTTTTCTGTTTCCCTTGCCCGGAATCGATCATCTTGTCAAACACAACCAGGGAATAAATGTATCACCAATTCGGGAGGGTAACAGTACCCGGCGACCGCCCTGGAACACATTTTCACGGAAGACACAAGCGGATTTTGGGTATTTTTAGCGAATTTTGTCAGTTCCTTTGAAGGAAGGGGGATCGGGACAAAGAATAATAACATGGACAAGGCATTTTGATGAATCGTGAAATCAAGGATGAAAGCGGGAAATCCCATTGTCCGGGAAGGGCTCTTTCCCTACCGCGTTTGGAGCTGGTCGGGTAATGGAATGAGGAATCTTCAATCGCATGCAAATTGAGTACTGCTTTTTCATTTGCCTACTTATCGGTGGTGTAGCAACGGGGGGATCACATGGCCTATCTTTTACTTCTGATTGCGACCTATATCTTTATGTCGATCAACCGTCGGTTGTTAGGGATTCCCGGCTTTTTCTATTATTCCAGCGTTCGCCCGATAGTAGGGATCTATTTTCGGGACAAATTGCTGAAGGTGGAGGAAGTATATTATTGGGAATTAGCTGAAACATTGGGAGATCGGGCCCAGTTAGCAATTCTTCCGGCATATTTTGTCGCGTTTGATCTGCTGTCTTTTTTGGAGATCTGGCAAAAATGGCTTGTTTTTTTGTTCCTTAATTATCTTTGGTGGGTTGTTTTTGCGGCATATCTGGTGAAGGGATTTATTCCGCAGACGCCGGCGTTGCGTCCCCGGACCACCCGGACGCCACATGCATAACCTCAACGCAAAATCGGATTTTCATTAATTGTGGAAGTGCTCACCGGCACTTCTTTTTTTGGAATCATTTCCCTTAAACAGGTTTCATTTAATCATTAAGTAGAATAACATGGTATAATAAATATAATATATAAAATATTCTGAATAAAAATCGGGGAGGCGGATCGATGAAATGGAAACTGGCCGGATGGTTCTTTGCTGTGTTGATGCTCCTTTGCTGTTTGGTTTTGGGCAGTTGGCCTCCGGTACTGGCTGAGACACGGCCAGCCGGGATCAAAGTGACGATTGCCGGTTCAAAGCCGGGCCCGGGGGTCGTGGTTCGCTCCGAACTGACTAATGTCGGGCAAGATGCTGAAATAAACGGAACTTGGACGTATGTCATTGACGGTGTTGGCAAACAGACAGTGTCGACTTGCCAGGGGATCAGCTGTGAAGCGGTGTTTAACCAACATTTATTTACCGTGGGCAAAAAATATGTGGCAAAGGTGACCTTTGATGCTGCCGGCCCGGGTGACGTGCCGAAACATGCCGAAGCGGAACAGCCTTTTGCCGCTCCTCCGCCCTATGGACAAAGACAAAGTTATCCGATCCGCTGCAGTGTGGCGTATGATTTGGCTGCAGAGCGCTTTTACCTCTATGCCCGGCCTGGACGTGCCAAACGGGTTAAATGTGGAAGGAAGTTGGACTTATGTTGATCTTGTCACCAAAGAGGCCTTTCGTTATGCCGCCGATCGCGATGTGGCATTTGCCAAAATCGGCAATCAGCCGGGCAGGGTGAAATCGACCGTTCAATTTGACGGGATCATCGGACCGGGCCATTATCTCTTGCAGGCCTCATGTCCTTTTATCCGCGAAGGGATTAAGGCGGCTGTTTCTCCTGACAATGATGCAATCAGAGTGACCGGAAGACTGCTCTACGGGAATTCGGCCAAAGGAGACTGGTTGTTTACCCTGGTTGACAGCAAAGGGAAACCGGCCGCTTCTGCGCTGGTATCCCGTCAGAGTACACCGGAAGTATCCTATGTTTTTCACGATCTCGCCCCGGGGCAGTATAAGGCTTTGATTCGTTTTGCAGGAACGGTTGACGGAAAGAAACGGATTTTAAAGGACTCGCTTGGCTTCCAGGCCGGGCAAAGCCCATCGCCGAACCCGGAGCCGGATGATCCCGGAATGACAGAACCCGATGATACGGTTACTCCCCCTGCTGCTCCTCCAGTGTCTCCCGACCCGTTTTTCAATGCCCAAGTGCGCCTTCTCATCGCTCTCGCAGTGGCGATTGTCGTCGGTGTCGTGGTCTGGGTGTGGGTATACAAGAAATTATGAACGTCCGGTACTCCGGAGTTGAGATTGAATTTGCAATTGTGTAAAAGAGACAAAAAAGTATGAAGCAACCCCTTGACGAAGAGAGAAAACAGAGAAATAATATTATTGAAATTAATTTCAAACAAAATAAAATTTCTGATGTTGTAAACATTTTTCTCCAAAATAAGCCGATCCGCCCAGGAGAGGTTTTTTTCTCACCTTTTTATGAATGACTATTCATTCAGATGAACAGGAATGGCTGGGTGTAAACCGCAGAGAGGAGGAGCTCGATTGAAACGAATAAAAAAAGCTGCCGTGCTGGGCGCCGGGGTGATGGGTGCAGCCATCGCCGGACATCTGGCCAATGTGGGGATTCCGACATTGCTTCTCGATATCGTTCCCCGCGATTTGACCGAGGAGGAGAAGGCCAAAGGGCTGACGCTGGGAGACCGGGTGGTTCGCAACCGGTTGGCGCAAAAGGGAAAAGAGCGATTGTTTAAGGAAAAGCCTTCACCATTGTATACAAAGGAAGCGGCAGACCTGATCCAGGTGGGCAATCTGGAGGATGACTTTGATTCCTTGAAGGATGTGGACTGGATTATTGAGGTCGTGGTGGAAAATCTGAAAATCAAACAAGATTTGTTCGCCCGCATAGAAAGCGTTTGGAAACCGGGTACGGTGGTCAGCTCCAATACATCCGGGATTTCTATCAACAAGATGGTGGAAGGCCGGTCGGAAGCGTTCCGAAAACATTTTCTCGGCACCCATTTCTTCAACCCGCCGCGCTATATGAAATTATTGGAGATCATCCCCAACGAGCTGACTGACGTCAACATCCTGCGGGAGATGAAGGCATTTGCCGAAGAGGTGCTCGGGAAAGGGGTTGTAATCTGCAAAGACACGCCAAACTTTATCGCCAACCGGATCGGCACGTATGGTTTGCAGGTTACGCTAAAAGCGATGGAAGAGCTGGGACTGGGACCTGATGAAGTGGACGATGTAACAGGGCGTGCCATGGGTCGACCCAAGAGTGCAACTTTCCGCACACTGGATTTGGTCGGATTGGATACCTTTGTCCATGTGGCTGACAACGTGCGTGAAAATGTGACGAACCCGGAAGAACAAGAAGCATTCCAAGTCTCCCCGCTGCTGGTGAAAATGGTGGAAAACAAATGGCTGGGCGAGAAGACAGGACAGGGATTCTACAAGCGAGTCAAGACGGAAAAAGGGAAAGAGATTCTCGTCCTGGACCCGGCGACGCTCGATTATCGCCCGCGCAAAAAATTGAAAGCGCGTTCACTAGAGCAGGCGAAGCGGGGAAAAACGCAAGCCGAAAAGTTACGGGCGCTGGTTTATGCCAATGATCCTGCCGGCAAATTGGCCTGGATTATTACGAAAAAAGCGCTCCTTTATACGGCTGAGCACCTGGAGGAGATCGCCGACGATATCGTGAGCGTGGATCGGGCGATGCGCTGGGGATTCAACTGGGATTTGGGGCCGTTTGAACTCTGGGATGCCATCGGGGTTGAAAAATCGGTGGCGCGCATGCGGGAAGAAGGGGAGACGATTCCGCCGCTGGTAGAAAAATTGCTCGCCTCCGGAGCGACTTCCTTCTACCAGACGGAAGAGGGTCGCGTCCAATCTTTCAACATCGGCGGCAAGTTTGGTGATGTCGATGAAAGCGAAAAGGTGATCTCTCTCTCCCGTCTCAAAGAGCAGGGCAAAAAGATTGCCGGCAACAAGGGGGCGAGTCTGATCGATATCGGCGATGATATCGCCTGCCTGGAATTCCACTCGCCCAAACAGGCGATCGGGGCTGATATCATCAGCATGATTAGGAAAGCGGTTAAAGAAGTGAGCGCCAATTACCGCGGTTTGGTGATCAGTGCTGAAGCTCCGAACTTCTGCGTAGGTGCAAACCTGATGCTGATGCTGATGGAGGCGCAAGATTACAACTGGCCGGAAATCGATCTGATGGTGCGCCAGTTCCAGGATGCGATGGGTTCCCTCCGGTATCTGGATCGCCCCGTGGTGGCCGCTCCCTATGGAATGACCTTGGGCGGAGGTGTCGAGGTGTGCATGCCCTGTGACAGGATACAGGCTGCTGCCGAGACCTATATGGGTCTGGTGGAAGTCGGGGTAGGATTGATCCCGGGAGGAGGCGGCAACAAGGAAATGCTGCTCCGCTGGACCGAAGGGATTGACCCCGGTGACCGCGTCGCGTTGCAGCCGTTGGTAAACCACGTTTTTGAGACGATTGCGCAAGCCAAAGTGTCCACGAGCGGGCCTGATGCCCAAAAATACAAATACCTGCGACCTTATGACGGAATCACCATCAATCGCGACCACTTGCTTTACGAGGCCAAACAGGTGGCACTGGGGCTGTATAAAGCCGGCTACAAAGCGCCGAAACCGCGCAAAATCCCAGTTGTCGGTGAAACGGGTTACAATGTGTTGCGACTCGGTGCGTACGGTTTCCTGAAATCCGGCTATATCACGGAGCACGATTACAAAATCGCCGGCAAACTGGCTTATGTCTTGGCCGGGGGTGCGGTTCCGGAAGGAACGCTCGTCAGCGAGCAATACCTGTTGGATCTGGAACGGGAAGCGTTTTTGAGCCTGATCGGTGAACCAAAAACACAGGCGCGGATGCAATACATGCTTGCCAAAGGAAAACCGCTCCGCAACTGACCGGAGAAAAATCCATATCCTGTAAACCCCTGACCGACCATTGGGAACGCAGGGAGGGTGGGTACCACAACCTGGCCTGCAACAGCAACGCATTATCACAGAAAAGGGAGGAAAGAACATGCGCGAAGCAGTGATTGTAGCCGGCGCCCGGACCGCAGTCGGCAAGGCCCACAAAGGGACGCTGAAAACGACCCGTCCCGATGATCTGGCCGCTCAAGTGGTCAAAGACCTCATGCGGCGGGTTCCTCAGGCAGACCCGAAAGAAGTGGAAGACGTGATTTTGGGGTGTGCTTTTCCCGAAGGGGAGCAAGGGATGAACATGGCCCGCCTGGTAGCGCTGCGAGCCGGGCTGCCCACGGATGTTCCGGGAATGACGGTGAACCGTTTCTGTTCGTCCGGATTGCAGACAATTGCCATCGCCGCGGAGAAAATTATGTGCAACTTTGCTGATATCATCATCGCCGGCGGCGTGGAGAGCATGAGCATGGTGCCGATGGGGGGCTATAAGCCGGCGCCCAATCCCTGGCTGATGGATCATCTGCCGGAAGCCTACATGTCCATGGGGCATACCGCGGAAGAGGTGGCGAAGCGCTACAATGTCTCCCGTGAAGATCAGGACCGGTTTGCCCTCGCCAGCCATCAAAAAGCTTATGCGGCCATTCAAGAGGGCAAATTCAAGGATGAAATCGTCCCGGTTACGGTCAAGACACATGTTTTTGATGAAAAAGGCAAGTTGCGGGTGGAAGAACGGGTTTTTGATACAGATGAAGGCGTTCGGCCTGATACGTCCCTGGAGGTTCTGGGCAAATTGCGCCCCGCCTTTCAATCGGGCGGAACCGTAACGGCCGGAAACTCTTCGCAAACGAGCGACGGAGCGGCAGCTGTGATGGTGATGTCCCGCGAGAAGGCGGAGGAACTGGGAGTAGAGCCTTTGGCCGTCTTCCGCGGCTTTGTTCTCGGCGGGGTAGACCCGGATGTGATGGGGATCGGGCCCGTGGCAGCCGTGCCCAAATTGTTAAAGAAAACGGGAGTCAGCCTGGATGAGATCGATTTGGTTGAGTTAAACGAAGCTTTTGCTTCCCAGGCGATCGCCGTGATCCGGGAACTTGGATTGAATCCGGATATCGTCAACGTGAACGGCGGGGCGATTGCCCTCGGTCATCCGCTCGGCTGCACCGGGGCGAAATTGACGGTTTCGATTTTGAATGAGTTAAAACGGCGCAATAAACGGTATGGTCTGGTGACGATGTGCATTGGCGGCGGCATGGGAGCGGCCGGGCTCATCGAACGCGTCTGAAGGTGACCAAATCGAATTTGGAGGGATAGATATGGCAGAAAATAAGAAAGTCAAAGGCGGCGCTTATCTGCTTTCCCAAACCGAACCGGAAGAGGTATTTACCCCTGAAGAATTTACCGAAGAGCAGAAAATGATTGCGAAAATGACGGAGGATTTTGTCAGGGATCAGGTTTTGCCCGTGCTTCCGGAAATTGAAGAGCATCGTTTTGAACATACGGTCCGCTTGTTGAAAGAAGCCGGCGAACTGGGGTTGCTCGGCGCCGACGTTCCTGAAAAGTACAACGGGCTCGGATTGGATAAAATCAGCTCCAGCCTGATTACGGAGAAATTATCCTTGGGACGTTCCTTTGCACTCTCCCACGGGGCTCATGTGGGAATCGGTTCCTTGCCGATTGTCTTCTTTGGCAATGAAGAACAAAAGAAAAAATATCTGCCTGACCTGGCAACGGGTGCGAAGATTGCTGCATACGCCCTGACGGAGCCGGGATCCGGTTCAGACGCTTTGGGAGCGAAAACCACCGCTGTTTTGAGCGATGACGGAAAATATTACATTTTGAACGGAGAAAAGCAGTGGATCACCAACTCCGGCTTTGCCGACGTCTTTATCGTTTACGCGAAAATTGACGGGGATCAATTCACCGCGTTTATCGTCGAACGCGACTTCCCCGGCGTTTCCGTCGGCCCGGAAGAGAAAAAGATGGGGATCAAAGGATCATCCACCCGAACACTGATATTGCAGGATGCAAAAGTTCCGGTGGAAAACCTTTTGGGCGAAGCGGGGAAAGGACATAAAATCGCCTTCAATATCCTGAATATCGGCCGTTACAAACTGGCGGTGGGAACTTGCGGTTCTTCCAAACGGGCGCTTGAAATCTCCGCAAACTACGCCAAACAGCGCAAACAGTTTAAGATTCCGATCGCCAAATTCGGACTGATCCGTGAAAAATTGGCCAACATGGCCATAAAAACCTACGCGTTGGAAAGCTTGGTCTACCGCATTGCCGGCATGTTTGAGGCGGGACTGGAAGGGGTGGAAGACGCCGAAGGTGCCGTTGCGGCCAAAGCGATCGGGGAATTGGCGATTGAATGTTCCATCGCCAAGGTATTCGGATCGGAAGTGCTCGATTATGTGGTGGACGAAGGGGTACAAATCCACGGCGGATACGGTTTCATGCAAGAGTACGAGATCGAAAACATGTACCGTGACTCCCGCATTAACCGGATCTTTGAAGGAACCAATGAAATTAACCGCCTGATCATTCCGGCCACGCTGATGCGCAAAACGTTAAAAGGCGAATTGCCCTTCCTCCAAAAAGCGCAGGAGTTGCAGGAAGATTTGCTCACACTGATGCCGTACCTCCCGGATGAAGAGGCACCGGTGTTGGAAGCGGAAGAAAATTATGTAGAAAATGCGAAGAAAATCTTCCTGATGGTTGCCGGGCTGGCTGTGCAAAAATATGAACAAGAATTGCAAAAAGAGCAGGAGATCTTGCGGGATATCGCGGACATCGCAATTGAGACCTTTGCCATGGAAAGCGTTCTTCTCCGTACCAAAAAAGCGGTCGCCAAAAATGGCGAAGAAAAAGAGCAGCTCAAAATCGATTATACCCGTGCCTTTGTCTATGATTCGATGCAAAAAGTGGATGCCCTTGCCCGCCACACATTGGCTGCCTTGGAAGAAGGGGATACACTGAGAACCCAACTTTCCATCCTCAAAAAATTCACCCGCATCCAGCCGATCAATGAAGTGGCTGTCAAACGGAACATCGCCGCCCGGATTATCGATGCCGAGAAGTATGTTTGTTAATCACCGACTCCCCCTGCCCACGACGGCCGGGGGATTTTTTATCGCGAAAAAACTTCTTTTCTCCCCATATATTTAAACAGCCATCGGTGGTAAAACCAATCAACAACGGTATATACGATCGCGATCACCAGAGAGATTTGGAACAGCGGAACGAGATTGGTTTGGTAATCCTGCGTACCGATGTCCCTGTCAAACAGCCAGGTTCCCAACGCCCAGACAACGATAAAAGAAAGGATTAAGTCGGACACGGTCGTAAAAACGTTTCCCATGCGCGGAAGCAGAAAGAGATCTCCAAAATAGCCGATCAGGGTCAAAATTACGCTGGTCAACAACACGGTGGAAGAATCGATGCCATAGATAAAGCCGAGGATGGCATATAAAATCATACTGGTCAGCAGAAATTTGATGATGAGATGCATGACATGATTCAAATCAATCGCCTCCCTGTTTTTTCTTAGTGTGCCATTGCCTCGTCGCCTTATGCGTCAACCTGGAAGCGCTGAAAGAGAAGAACACATAAAGAAAGTGAAGCAAAATGGGGGGAGCGTGGGGGGTTACCGGGCGATCATCCGGAACATGAGGAGGCGAGCAGGGAGACATGGCCCGGCCTGCAACGCATTTTCGCCGGAAAATCCCGGTTTACCCTGCCCGCTTTCGCATTTCCAGAATATGTTGGTGTTCTGCGTCGCCTAAGTTTTTGAAAACGAGGGTTCCGGGATGGACATTGATTTCGTAAATCCATAAATGCCCCTCCTGATCGATTCCGATATCCAGCCCGAATTCGGACCATTTGGGATAGACCGAACTGATCCGCTTGGTTGCCCGGCGGGAAAGACGCATCATTTGATCGATCAGAAAGCGGGCTTCCATTTCGCCATAGCCCAGTTTTTCGACCAGGAGCGGAAACACGTGGTATGACTTGCCACCGCTGTAGGCGTTGGTGACAAATCCCTTTTCGCGGGCAATCCGCGCCACGATGCCGACGACAACCCAGCGGCCGTCGATGCGCATGAGATGAGTGCGGATGTCAAACATCCGACCGCCCAGTGTTTTGCTGTTGATTCCCTGCTGGACGATATAGTGTCGGCGGTTCATTTTTTTGCGGTGAATCGCCTGCAGAAGGGAAGCATGCGATGCGTGAACGGACCGGGTTCCGTCATCCCGTACGCGGAGTGCAAAATGTCCGCTTTCCAGCCGGTCGATGCGCATCAGCCCCTTTCCCTGGCAGGAATTGTCGGGCTTCAGATAGACAAAGGGAAAAAACTGAAGCATGTGCTTCAGGGTATCCGAACTCAGCCGGTGGGTGATCGGGATATGCGGAGCCACATATTCGTCTTGCCGCATGAGAAGAGCGTTTTCCCATTTACTGATGACGCTGCCCATCGCAGACTCCTCCTGTTTGTTTTCAATAAAATATGTCCGGTCGGCCTTTCTTGATTGGATGCGTCTCATTCTTTGGGAAAAGGGGAGCATTTGGGTTGCCTGGCGGCAGAAACTTGTGCCAGTTTGTGCAGATAATAGCATTCTTCCCGATACATATGGTCGGCCATCAGCGGAGCAATCGTCCCCAGCACTTCTTTGGTCAGTCCCATTTCCACCAGCTCTTTTAAAAAAGACTGAAACAGGATGATTTCCAGTTCAACTTCTTTATTGAAACGGGCCAGGGACGGGAAATGATGGAGACGGGTGCGCAGATATCCGGTTAACTCAACCGCCTTAATATAAAAAGATTCAAAGGTTTTGATAAAGTGGTGCTGCTTTTCCTTGATTTTCTTTTCCACTCCGTCCGTGTTGATTTGCAGTCCTTCGGCGTGTCCGGCCGCGTCCGGCAGCCACAACAGGTGATGATGCAGCGGGTGCAGGGGCGGAGGGGTTTGACCGCGGCGAAGGCTGGACAGGATGCGCATATATTCTTCCAGCTCATTTACCATGTGATTGATGAACGTAGGGGGAAGATGAAAGGAAAACTGGTCGGTAAGCAACCGGCATAAAAGATGCAATTTAAATTCTCTCAGCTCCTCGGCTGCTTTCTGGCACACTTCCAAATCAGCTGTTTCCGCCCGTTTCGCCAGTTGCAAGAAGGTTTGCAGCAGGGCAGAAGCCTTTTGAATTTCCTCTTGTTCTCCGGGGGAAAGGGCATCAAGGATAAACTGGCAGTGGTCTTTTAAGACCGGAAGCCAAAAGCGCTGTTCAAACGCATGTGAATCAGGGTGGTGCATACGATCGCTCCTTTTGGAAAAGTTGCTAAATTTTATGAAAGGAGTCGATCGGTTAGAATCGAAAAGGGGCGCAAAAGGAGGAGTTTGCGGCAAACCAGCCGATCTGTGTTGCTTTTTTATGGAAAAAATGCTTCTGTCCTTGGGGTTCGGGTGACAGGAAGGAGGAAAAGTCACTCGACCCCGTTCCCAGGATAGCGACAAAAGGAACAGAAGCAGAAAAAGTGATCAATTTTGGAAGAAGCTCTTTAACACGAAAAAGGCGTTGGCCGGGCGCTCGGCGATCCGGCGTGTGAAATAGGGATACCAGTCCATGCCGTACGGAGTGTAGACACGAACTTTATAGCCTTCGCTGACAAGTTGTCGCTGCAAGCCATTACGCACTCCGTAGAGCATTTGAAATTCATAGAGATTGTCAGGAATCCGGTTTTCTTTCAACCATGCTTTCAGTTCATGAATGATCGCTTCGTCATGGGTGGCGATTGCCGTATAGTTTCCGTTTTGCAAGTGAAGCTGAACCAGTTTTACATAGTTGCGATCCACATCTTTTTTGTTCGGAAAAGCGACGCTGGCAGGCTCTTTGTATGCCCCTTTCACAATGCGCAAATTCACATTTTTCTTACCCAGATTGATAACATCCTGCTCAGATCGGTAGAGATAGGATTGAATCACCAATCCGATATGGTCTTTTCCGTATTTGTCCACCAGTGTGTTAAAGATGTCGATGGTCACATCCAAACGCGGGGTATCTTCCATGTCGATGCGGACAAAATTTTGGGTTTCTTTTGCTTTTTGGGCAATCCGGTTCATGTTCTCCAAACAGAATGCATGATCGATATCCAAACCGAGTTGCGTCAATTTGACTGATACGTTGGAGTTGACACCGTTTTCTTTGATGGCATCGAAAATGTCGATGGCGGCCTGGGTTGCTTCGAGGGCTTCTTCACGGCTGGTAACGCTTTCGCCGAGGTGATCCAAAGTGACGATCAATCCTTCGTCATTCAAATGCTTGACCCTGTCCATTGCAGCACGCAAGCTTTCTCCGGCGACAAAACGGGCGGCTCCCAGTTTCATGCCATAGTTGGAGACAAACGATGTAACCGCTTTATTTCCAGCCAACGTTAGCACCACTTTGCGCGAAAGGGACATTTCCCATTCCTCCACTTCGAGAAAATTAATTGATTACATATTATTTAGGTGAAAAAGACCATTTTCATTATATGTTCATAAATGAAATTAAACAATAGGTATATAATTCCCTCATTGATGAACCTAATGACAATAAGGTAAAATGGAAACGTCCGGGAATGGTCCAATCGATTTATCCTGTTGCGCAAAGGTTTTTGCCTAAAAAGGAGGTACCTCTGATGATCGAATTTAAAAACGAACCCTTTACAGATTTCTCCAAAGAGGAAAACCGGAAAGCTTTTGAAACCGCTTTATTGAAAGTAAAGGCGGAGATGGGCAAAGAGTATGACATTATTATCGGCGGGGAACGGATCAAAACCGGCCGCAAGGTAAAATCAATCAACCCGTCCAATGTGGATGAAGTGATCGGGATTGTTAACGAAGCAGATACCGAATTGGCCGAAAAAGCGATGCAAACGGCATATGAAACTTTTAAAAGCTGGAAAAAAGTAAAACCGGAGGCACGGGCGTCTCTGCTGTTTAAGGCGGCTGCCATTCTCCGCCGCAAAAAGCATGAGTTTTCCGCCTGGATGGTGCTCGAAGCGGGAAAAAGCTGGGTGGAAGCAGATGCGGATACCGCTGAGGCCATCGATTTCATGGAGTTTTACGGTCGGGAAATGATCCGTTTAAGCGAGCGGCAACCGTTGGTGCGCATTCCAGGTGAAGACAACCATCTTTATTACCGGCCGCTCGGAGTTGGCGCCATCATTCCGCCGTGGAACTTCCCGCTTGCCATCTTGGTGGGAATGACCACGTCGGCCATTGTCACCGGAAACACCGTTGTCCTGAAACCGGCCACTCCGACCAACGTGATCGCCGCGAAATTCATGGAAGTCTTGCACGAAGCCGGGGTGCCGGATGGCGTGGTCAACTACGTTCCGGGTCCCGGCGGCGAAGTGGGCGAATACTTTGTAACCCATCCGCTCACCCGGTTCATTTCCTTCACCGGCTCCAAAGAAGTCGGCTTGCGCATTAATGAATTGGCTGCAAAACGGGCGCCGGGACAAAAATGGATCAAGCGCGTCATCGCGGAGATGGGCGGCAAGGACGGCATTGTTGTCGATTCCGATTGTGATCTGGACTTTGCGGCAGAGACGATTGTCAAATCGGCATTCGGGTTCTCCGGGCAAAAATGCTCGGCCTGCTCACGCGTCATTGCACATCAGGATATTTATGACGAACTGTTGGAAAAAGTGGTGGCTAAAACCAGCCAATTGAAAGTCGGCGAAGCGCAAACGCCGGGCATCGACCTCGGTCCGGTTGTGGATGAAAAAGCGTACAATAAAATTCTCGAGTATATTGAAATCGGGAAAAAAGAAGGGCGCTTGATGACCGGCGGCGGGAAAGCGGAAGGAAACGGCTATTTCATTCAACCGACGGTATTCGCTGATGTGGCACCAGATGCCCGCATCGCTCAGGAAGAGATCTTTGGTCCCGTAGTCGCTTTCATCAAAGCAAAAGACTTTGACCATGCGTTGGAAATTGCCAACAACACCGAGTTTGGCCTGACGGGTTCCGTGATCAGCCGCAACCGTCTGCATTTGGAAAAAGCCCGCGAAGAGTTTTTCGTCGGCAATCTGTATTTCAACCGCAAATGCACAGGCGCATTGGTTGGCGTTCATCCTTTCGGCGGTTTCAACATGTCCGGAACCGACTCCAAAGCAGGCGGACGCGACTACCTCTTGCTGTTCACACAAGCGCAAGTGGTCTCTGAGCAACTTTAAACCAATCTCCGAAAAACCGCATCCAAATCCGGGTGCGGTTTTTTATGAATCGCTGCCCCCGAACTTTCCCGATTGCATCCAAAACGGATGATTAAAAATTCAGAACAAATACTGTACAGCCTGTGTTTTTTCTTTATAATGGAATAAAAAGGAAACGAATGAGGCTGATGTAATGGATGAAGTAAAGTCCTTATTGCATGCGATTATGGAACGGCTGGACGTACAAAGCGCCAACATTGAACAGATGAAAGCGGATCTTGCCAAGCTGAGTGAGGGTTTGCTCCGTGTCGAAACCCGTGTGGAAGAATTGAGCCGGCAATGGAGTGAAACCAGCGAAACGGTTGAGGGAATTCAAAAGGAGATCATCTCTCTCAAACAAACGCAGAAACGGTTTGACGAGCAACTGCTGAAAGAAGAAGATTGGCAGAAGCAGATCATGCAGGCTCTTTCGCTGACTTCAGGAGAGCGCGAAAAGACGTTGAAAAAAGGGGTCAATAAAAGCGCCGGATAAAACCCGGACTTCCCGAAAAGGGCAAGCCCGGGTTTTTTGTTGCATAGAATAGTTTGTGACATCTCTGGTAATTGGCTGGACGGCAAACATTGCCTTCCATTATGATCAAAGATGATAGAAAACATTTATGCCCTGTCTAAAACAATCCGGGATGAAAATTAACAACATTCGGAGGGGAGTGAAACCCCTTTGAGCGACCATTGCCAAGATGGGAGCGAAGGGGCCCCGCCGACCATTATGACACTTCACAGAAAATCGCAATGAAAAAGGCAGGTAAGGGGATACGAAAATGGACCAATTTATCTATTCGGTGCTGGAGTGGCTTTCCAGTCTGGGTTATTTCGGCATCGCTCTTGGACTGATGGTTGAGGTAATTCCGAGCGAAATCGTTCTTGCCTATGGCGGTTTTCTCATCGCTTCCGGGCAAATCAATTTTGTCGGAGCCCTGATTGCCGGCACGATCGGCGGGGTTCTGGCCCAGGTTTTTCTGTACTGGATCGGTTATTACGGCGGCCGCCCTTTTTTGGAGAAGTACGGCAAATATCTCCTGATCAAGAAAAAGCATTTGGATGTGGCAGAGTCCTGGTTTGACCGTTACGGCACGGGTGTGATCTTTGGCGCGCGCTTTATTCCGGTCGTTCGCCATGCCATTTCCATTCCGGCCGGAATTTCCAAAATGCCGCTGTCCCGCTTTACTCTGTTGACCACGCTGGCGATTGTTCCGTGGTCGGTACTGTTTTTATATCTGGGAATGCAGCTGGGCAGTAGTTGGAAAGAGATCGAGGAGATCGCCGCTCCCTACACCGATGATGCGGCCATTGTCGCCGGTGTGCTGCTTCTGCTCTATTTCCTGTTCCAGTGGTATCGCAAAAAGCAGCGTTCCCGAAATGGTTTTTCTCCAAGATAAGATTTCCCTCCTTTGGGTGTAACCGTTTCCGGTATATAATAAAATAGAAATGTTGTGACTTGTCCCTTAAAGGAGGGAAGAGAGTGAGTATCAGCGGAATTGAATGGATTCTGATCTTCGTCGTCGCTCTTATCTTGTTCGGCCCGAAAAAACTTCCCGAACTGGGACGGGCTGTCGGCAAATCCATACGTGAGTTTAAAAAAGCCACCAACGGGATTTTGAGCGAGGATGAGGAGAAAAAGCCGGAACCGGTGAAACTGGCACAAGATCATGAAAAGGCGGGAGAGACGAAGCAACAGTCGGAAAACGGGGCACATCTGAAATGACAAAAAACCAGGCGGTTCAGGGCCTGGTTTTTTGCTGCGCTTTTAAGCAAGCTCTTTTTGCGTCCTGCCAGTCCGAAGCAACCAGCGGTGCTGAAAATGTTCCGTCACGGCTAGCAGCCATCCTGTCACCAGAGCGCCAAACACATTGACATATGCGCCTGGGAGCAGTTGGCCGACAAAATAGACGATCAGCGAAGCGAAAATGAAATCGAGGACGTTATTTTCCCAAAGACGCCCGCGCCTGAGAAAGATGATTTCCATCAAGTGCCCCGTCAGAGCGAGCAAAACGCCGGTCACGATGGCCTGATAAATGTTAAAGAAGTACACTTCGCTCAGGACCCGGTCTGCGAAGATTACGACGAGCGGACAGATGATCAATTTAAGCAACAATCCGGCCATTCTTTCTCCTCCTCTACTTACATCATCTCAGACCGGGATTCTTTTTATGCAAGAAGAGGTTGGAGAAAGGTTAACAACAGCGGCGGATGGAGCCTCCCCCGTATTTTTCGTCGATGGCCCGCCGGTGAAATTCCGCTTCGGTCAGCGGGGTTTCATCCGGATGAGCTTTCCGGAAATGTTCCAGATAGCGTTCATAGTTGGGCACTCCCGCGATTTCATTCAGCACATTGGCGATTTTTCGGAAAGCCCGTTTCCATTTGGGGCAGGCCTGATCGCCATTCATGCGCATCATCCCCCGATCACCCCGGATTGACGGCCGATATAGGGAGATTCTTTTAATGGAAGCTTTTCACGCTTGACCAGGATTTTGTACCAGACGCGGATTGCATCAATGACGATCACGGCCACCAAAATCATGAAGATCGCAGTAAGAATGGCATCGATCTGATTATTCAGCACGATTCTTTGCATTTCTTCGACCGACTTGGCCGGGTTCAGCACCTGTCCGGAGGAAATTGCTTTTTGGTAGACATCGGCCGCTTTCAGAAAACTGATCGACGCTTTTTCATGGAAAAGCTTTTGCCAGCCGGCTGTCATGGTTACTGCCGTCAGCCAGGCAAGCGGGACGATGGTGATCCAGGAGTAAGCCGTTTTGCCCATTTTGATCAATATGGTTGAGCCGACGACCAGGGCGACGACCGCCAGCATCTGGTTGGCGATTCCAAACAGCGGCCATAACGTGTTAATCCCGCCAAGCGGGTCGACTACACCCTGATAGAGGAAATATCCCCAGGCGGCGACGATGAGCGCGCTGGACAGGACGTTGGCCGGGTACCAGTCGGTTTTGCCCAGTTTGGGGGCAAAGCGGCCTAGCAAGTCCTGCAGGATGAAACGCCCCACCCGCGTTCCGGCGTCGATGGTGGTCAGGATGAAGACGGCTTCAAAGAGAATGGCAAAATGATACCAAAAAGCCATCATTGTTTTGCCGCCGATGATGCTCGAGAATATGGTGGCCATTCCAATCGCCAGCGTCGGAGCGCCTCCTGTGCGGGACAGGATGGTTTTTTCCCCGATCGATTGCGCCAACTGCTGAAGATCTTGCGGCGTGACTTTAAAGATGTCGCCAAATTGGGAAATCGTATGGGCGGCGGTTGCCAGATCCGTGCCGATCACCGAAGCGGGACTGTTCAGCGCAAAGTAGGTTCCCGGCGTCAAGACACAGGCGGCGATCAAAGCCATGATCGCGACAAACGATTCGGTCAGCATGCCCCCGTAGCCGATCATCGGCGCATGCGATTCGCGCATGATCATTTTCGGCGTTGTTCCCGAAGAGACCAGCGCATGGAATCCGGAGATGGAACCACAGGCGATGGTGATAAACACAAACGGGAACAGATTGCCGGCGAAAACGGGACCGGTTCCGTCGATAAAACGGGTAAACGCAGGCATCTGCAAATCCGGCATCACCAGCAGAATTCCGAGCGCCAAAGCCCCGATCGTTCCAACCTTGAGAAACGTGCTGAGGTAATCGCGAGGAGCCAGCAGCAGCCACACGGGCAGAACCGAAGCGATAAAGCCGTAGATGATCATCATCCAGGCAATCGTCTTTCCGTCAAACGTGAACAGGGCTGCGAGCGAAGGATGCTGGGAAACATACTGGCCGCCGTATAAAGCGAGCAAGAGCAGAACAAAGCCGATCAGGGATACTTCCAGCACCTTGCCGGGGCGGATATACCGCATGTACAGTCCCATGAACAAAGCGATCGGGAGCGTCATGGCGATGGTAAACATTCCCCACGGGCTGTTTGCGAGCGCTTTCACGACGACCAATGCGAGGACGGCAATCAGGATGATCATAATGCCCAGGATGGCAAACATCGCAGTAAATCCGCCGACCGGACCGATTTCTTCGCGGGCCATGTCCCCAAGCGATTTGCCGTTGCGGCGCATTGACCCGAACAAGATGATAAAATCCTGTACGGCTCCTCCGAGGACAACCCCGACGATAATCCATAAGGTTCCCGGGAGATAGCCCATCTGGGCAGCCAGAATCGGCCCTACCAGCGGTCCGGCCCCGGCGATCGCCGCAAAATGGTGTCCAAATAAGATCCATTTGTTGGTCGGCACAAAATCTTTTCCGTCATTATGAATTTCTGCCGGAGTTTTTCGATTGTCATCCAATTCAAAAACTTTTCTGGCCATAAAACGGGAATAAAACCGATAAGCGACTGCATAAGTGCAAATGGCGGCGACGATGAGCCACATGGCGTTGACCGATTCGCCCCGGTGCAGGGCCAAAATGGCGAAACCTGCTGCGCCGAGGGCGGAGATCGCAGCCCAAACGAGGATCGAAATCCAACGATTTTTCACGTCCGAGCCCTCCTGATTTCATAAATTTGATAAAAATAATGGAATTATACTTATTATACTGAAAAGATTTCAACATTTCGACACAAAAATATATTCTAACTCTACCCATTTGCCATTTTGTCGCAAGGGTATGATGAGGAATCAGCCCGTTTTGTGCTATACTGTTGAAAGATTTGAATGGGAAGACTGGAAATAGGTTTCCAATGTACCGATTGAGCGAATTTCGGAGGTGAAACGATGACGATTTCAAAAGAACAAGTGCAAAAAGTGGCTGCCTTGGCCCGCTTGAAACTGACCGAACAGGAAGCGGACCAATATACGGTTCAGCTTAACAATATTTTGCAATTCGCCGAGAAATTGAATGAATTGGAGACGGAGCAGGTGGAACCGACGAGCCATGTGCTTCCGATGGCAAACGTTTTGCGTGAAGACGAAGTGGTGCCCTCGCTTCCGCGTGAGAAAGCCTTGGCCAACGCACCGGATCAGCAGGATGGCATGTTCCGCGTTCCGGCAGTATTTGAAGAGTAAGGGGGAGAACGATGTCGCTGTTAAGAGAATCGCTCAAAGAAATACATAAGCGGCTTGCCAGCCGGGAACTTTCCGCGCGGGATCTGGCAGAAGAGTCGCTCAGGCAGATTGAACAGAAAGATAAAGAGGTGGGCGCTTTTCTCCTCGTCGATCAGGAAGGGGCCATGGAGCGCGCCGCCAAGTTGGACGAGCAATTGGCCGCAGAGGATCAGCGGGGGATTTTGGCCGCGTTGCCGGCGGGCATAAAGGATAACTTGTGTACCGAAGGAGTGACGACCACCTGCGGGAGCAGACTGCTCGCCAATTATGTGCCGATTTACAATGCGACAGTGGTGGACAAGTTGAATGAGGCCGGCGCAATCGCCATGGGCAAGCTGAACATGGATGAGTTTGCAATGGGGTCTTCGACGGAGAATTCCGCTTTCAAGCTGACGCGTAACCCATGGGATCTGGAACGGGTTCCCGGCGGTTCGAGCGGGGGTTCTGCCGCAGCTGTCGCAGCAGGCGAAGTCTATTTTGCACTCGGTTCGGATACGGGTGGTTCGATTCGCCAGCCTGCGGCATTTTGCGGAGTGGTCGGGCTGAAGCCTACTTACGGACGCGTTTCCCGGTATGGTTTGGTCGCTTTCGCCTCATCGCTTGATCAAATCGGCCCGCTGACGAAAAATGTCGAGGATGCCGCCTATGTGCTGCAAGCGATTTCCGGCTTGGATGTGAAAGATTCCACTTCCGCCGATGTGGAGGTTCCTGATTATTTGAGTGCGTTGACCGGGGAGATCAAGGGTCTTTCCGTCGGGGTGCCAAAGGAAATGATGGGGGAAGGCGTGTCAGCCGGCGTCCGCGCACGTGTGGAAGAGGCAATTCAAAAGCTGGAACAGATGGGAGCCACCATCAAGGAGGTATCGCTGCCGCATTCCGAGTATGCTGTCGCCACCTACTATTTGCTCGCTCCGGCGGAAGCTTCTTCCAACCTGGCCCGCTATGACGGAGTGCGATACGGAGTACGCAAACCCGGCAAAAATCTGCTGGACATGTACCTGGAAACACGGAGCCAGGGTTTTGGCCCGGAAGTGAAGCGCCGGATCATGCTCGGGACTTATGCGCTCAGCTCCGGTTATTATGATGCTTACTATCTCAAAGCGCAAAAGGTCCGCACCTTGATCCGTCAGGATTTTGAACGCATCTTTGAAGAAGTGGATGTGATCGTCGGCCCCACCGCCCCGACAACCGCCTTCAAAATCGGGGAAAAGGTGGATGACCCGCTGACCATGTATATGAACGACATTTTGACGATTCCGGTCAACCTGGCGGGATTGCCGGCGATCAGCGTTCCCTGCGGTCTGGCGGACGGACTTCCGGTCGGATTGCAGGTGATCGGCAAAGCGTTTGACGAGTCGACGATCCTGCGTGTGGCGCACGCTTATGAGCAAGCAACGGAACGCTTACCCGTTCCGCCGTTGGGAGGGATCGAGGCATGAGCAAATATGAAACAGTAATCGGACTGGAGGTTCACGTTGAGCTCTCCACCAAGACGAAAATCTTCTGCAACTGTTCCACCGAATTCGGTGCGCCGCCAAATACCCATACCTGCCCGGTTTGCCTGGGGCATCCGGGAGTTCTTCCCGTGCTCAATCGCGAGGTGGTCAACTTCGCGATCAAAGCGGCGATGGCCTTAAATTGCGAGATTGCCGAATACAGCAAGTTCGACCGGAAAAACTATTTTTATCCGGACTTGCCCAAAGCGTACCAAATCTCGCAATATGACCAGCCAATCGGAAAAAATGGCTGGATTGAGATCGAAGTGAACGGGGAGAAAAAGCGCATCGGCATCACCCGTCTGCACTTGGAAGAAGATGCCGGGAAGCTCAACCACATTGAAAACGGAGAAGGCTCCCTGGTCGACTTTAACCGCGTCGGAGTTCCGCTGATCGAAATCGTCTCCGAACCGGATCTGAGATCGCCGGCTGAAGCGCGGGCTTATCTGGAAAAATTGAAAACGATCATCCAATATACCGGCGTCTCCGATGTAAAAATGGAAGAAGGTTCGCTGCGCTGTGATGCCAATATCAGTTTGCGTCCGGTGGGGCAAACGGAGTTCGGCACCAAAACGGAAATGAAAAACCTCAACTCCTTCCGCAACGTGGAACGGGCTTTGGAATATGAACAAAAGCGCCAGGCGGAACTGTTGGATCGCGGTGAACAGGTGGTACAACAAACGCTGCGCTGGCTGGAAAACGAAAACCGCACCAAAACGATGAGAAGCAAAGAGGAAGCGCATGACTACCGCTACTTCCCGGAACCTGACCTGGTTCGCCTGCACATCGACGAAGCGTGGAAAGAAGAGATCCGCCGTTCGATTCCTGAACTGCCGGATGCCCGCAAAGCGCGCTATATGCGTGAGTTCGGGCTGTCGGATTATGATGCGGCCATCCTGACCGGATCCAAAGCGGTGGCCGATTATTTCGACATGACCGTAATGGAAAAAGCGGATCCGAAAACCGCTTCCAACTGGATCATTACCGAGTTGCTCGGATACCTTAACGCTGAGGGAAAAGAAATCGGCGAAATCAAAATGAAGCCGGTTCATCTGGCCGGGATGATCAAGTTGATCCAGAACGGAACCATCAGCAGCAAAATCGCGAAAAAAGTATTCAAGGAAATGCTGCAAACCGGGAAAGATCCGGAACAAATCGTGAAGGAAAAAGGGCTCACGCAAATCAGCGACGAAGGCCAGATCAAGGAGATCGTCGTGAAAGTGCTGTCCAATAACCCGCAGTCGATCGAAGACTTTAAAAACGGGAAAGACCGGGCGCTCGGTTTTCTCGTCGGCCAAGTGATGAAGGAGACGCGGGGCAAAGCGAATCCGCAGCTTGTCAACAAACTCATTCTGGAAGAAATCAAATAAAATTCTTGTTTCGGAGGGCTCGCCTCGGATGAAGGCGGGCTCCTTTTCGCAAAAAAACATTGATCTTTTCCCGGCATACCCAGGGATAACAGGAAAGCAAACACGGAGGGGAGCGGTTCCCCGTGGCTGATCATCGGGCGCGAAAACCCGAGTTGAAGCTTGTTTGCAGAAAAAGGAGGCTCATGATTGCAGATTTTTCATATCGTAATCGTCATTTTCTTTCTTTTATCGGGGATTTATCAACTGTATACAGGGGATATGCCGGTCTTGGCCATCCACTATTTTTTGATCGCCTTATATTTTTTCATCACCTATCAGGAATGGAGAGGGAACCCCTTTTCGCGACTGATCTATTGGCTGGCCATCTGCCTCTTGACGGCAGACGGACTCGCCAACCTGTTCATCTATTCGTACAGTCTGATCGGCGGGGTGATCAGTTTGATTTTTGCCTTCTTGGTATGGAAGTCCTCCCAGCGCCTTACGGGTTGAGAACAGGGCAATATCTTCTCACAGTTTAGCCAGGATGAGGTGATATCGTGGGAAAAAGAGGGATTCTGGTCATTGCTCACGGATCGAGTAAACCGGAATGGGTCCAACTGGTGGATGAAGCGGTAAGCCGGGTGGAAGTGGACCTGCCTGTGGCGACAGGTTTTCTGGAAATGGTGGAGGGACGGACGATATTGGACGGGATCCGGGCGCTCGAAACCGCGGGAGTCACCGAGATCATCGCTGTTCCGCTGTTTGTTTCTTCCGGCAGTACGCATATCGTAGAGATCGGATATTATTTGGGGCTGGTGTCCGAGCCGCAGATTGAAACAGAGGGAGAGAGATTGCCGATCAAGGCGCAAGTCCGGATGACGGACGCGATGGACGATCATCCCTTGATTGCGGAAATCTTGCTCGAACGTGCCCGTGAACTTTCTGAACAGCCGCAGCAGGAAGCGCTGTTATTGGTTGGGCACGGAAGTGAACTTCCCGGCTTTAAGGAGAAATGGGAAAACAGTATGAACAGCCTGGCCAGGCAACTTCAGGAAAAAATGGGCTTCCGGAAGACTGCATGCGCCACCCTGCATCCCGACAGCGTCCGGGAAAAAGCGGAAGCATTGCGTCGCACCTTTTCCCGCGTCATTGTGCTCCCGCTGTTCTTGAGCGAAGGTTATTTTACGAGAAAGGTGGTCCCCGGTCGGTTGCAGGGGCTTGATGTGCAATATTCCGGCAAAACCTATCTGCCGCATCCCCTGATTTCCCGCTGGATCGCATCCGTTGTCAAAGAGCAAAAGGCTGCTGCGGAAAATCCCACAATCCCTTCTGTTTAAGTGTTCGACAGCTTCCGGACGGCGAAGGCATTTTGGCCCAGGCTCATTGCGGATAAGACGAACATACAATAGTGAAGAATTGAACAGGAGGTGGATTGATTTGCAAAAGTATGTTTGCAGTCCTGAGCATCCCGATTACTACCTGCTGTGCCAGGCGTTTTATCATAACCGGGAAGCATACTGGGAATTAAAGCGCTTTTTGAGATCACAACGTTATGGACTGCCGCCGGATCCTCCTGCCCGCAACAATAATCCCGATCCGTCGCCAACCCCTGTGACGCCGGTACCGACCCCCGGTTTTTAAGCAGGAGATTGGAAGCGACAAAACGTTCGAGGCTGCTGATCTGATCGGTCAACAGCCTCGAACGTTTAAAACAGGCATTTATTCTCATTGGGGGAGCCGGTTTAATCGATCGCATACTTGTTCGGGTGTAAGCCCGTCGCAGTTGATCACCGGGCAATTGTGGACGATGTCTTCCATGCCCATCATGTTCCGGTCCTTCCCGGAAATGAGAATCGCGGAGTATTGGCCTTGATTTTGATTGGCCGTGCTGTTGTTCAGATCTTCCACTTGGAATCCTTCCCGGCTTAAGTATTCGCGGATGGGGGTAAGACCTGACTCAATGGCAACGCGTTTCATGAACGACCCTCCTAAGTAAGAATCTACGAATGTAGTTTGATTCAAAACGTCTGGTTTATGCAGGGAAAGAGAAAGAATTGTAGCCCTTCCCGAAATTCCGGGTTATAATGATAAACGACGATAGGATGAAAGGGGTGGCGAAATTTGGACTGGGACCTTTCCGCATTTGAATGTGTTCTGCTGTTGCTGACCGCTTGTGCTTTTTTATGGTCGGTCCGGTTTCAGTTTCATTTTTCGCACACCCGGGTTCAGCCGACTTGCGCCAGCAAAGCAATACTTCCCCGTGAACGGCAATGTTTGCCTTCGCGTGAAAGCTGGCTTCTCGTCACTCGCATGAAGATGGGAAATGCCGATGGGGAAGGACGGATGGATTCCACCTTGTTTTCATAAAAAAACGAGGAGGAATCCGGATGACGAATTGGACAATCATTCAAAAGTTGGCGCATTTGCTTCAGCCCGCGTTTGACCAGCTGTATCAGTGGCTGGGCGACTGGGGGTTGGCGCTGATCTTCTTTACTCTGCTCGTACGCGTTTGCCTGATTCCCGTTTCGCTCAGAACCGCCCGCTTGATGGCCAGTCAGTTTGTTTTTTCCCGGAAAGCGGCTGAATTGCAAAAAACATGGACCGGCTCGAAGGAAGAACTGAGCGGGGAGATCGCAAACCTGATGCAAAAACATAAATTCAATCCTTTCTCCATGCTGTTAAATGCCCTGTTGCAGTCACCGATTCTCGTGGCGGTTTTTGCCGTATTTTCTCATCTTGGAGCACAGGCGTCCTCCGTGCTGGTGCCATGGGTGGACAGTATTGGTTTACGGGACCCGTGGCATTTGCTGCCGCTGATCATCGCACTGCTGACCGGTTTGGCGAGTCGGGTCTCCCTCATTCCAAGGGAGTATACCCCAAATGTGAATGGTCAGGCGAAAATGAACTTTTTCCTGATGGCCGGGATCGCTCTTTTTATTCTTTGGTCAGCCCCGGTCGCAACCGCCCTTTATTACGGAACGTCCAGCTTGTGGGGTGTACTGGAACGAAAGGCTCTCTCCCGGTATACGCGAAAACTGATTGAAGCGCAGACAGAGGTGTCCACAGGGTAAGCTGAGGAGCATGGAAACTTGATTCATACAGGGGAACCGTTTGGCTTGAAAGAGCGAAATCGGTTCCTTTTTGTCTCTGATTGTGGAGGCAACATTCTCCTTTCCATGTTTTTTATTACGATGAAAATTTTAGTGGATAACAGGAGTAAGGAGAATGAGGAATGGGAAAATAGGTATAGAAATTCAGCGTGAATGAGGAGGGAAAATCGATGGCAAACAGCGATATTGGCGTAATCGGTCTGGCCGTCATGGGAAGAAATCTGGCACTCAACATGGAAAGCAAAGGTTTTACGGTGTCTCTGTTTAACCGCTCGCCGGAGCGAACCAAAGCACTTATCCATGAAAATCCGGGGAAAAAACTGGTTGGAACCTATACAATGCAGGAATTTATTGATTCCCTGAAAAAACCGCGAAAAATTATGCTCATGGTCAAAGCGGGGAAACCGACGGATGAAATGATCACGCAACTGAAGAAATATGTTGAACCGGGCGATATCATTATCGACGGTGGAAATGCCTATTATGAGGACACAATTCGGCGCAACCGCGATCTGGCCAGTTTGGGAGTTCATTTTGTCGGCACCGGCGTTTCCGGCGGAGAAGAGGGGGCGCTGAAAGGCCCGGCGATCATGCCCGGGGGGCAAAAAGAAGCGTACGAACAGGTTGAACCGATTTTGACGGCCATTTCCGCCAAAGTGAACGGCGAACCGTGCTGCACCTATATCGGTCCGAATGGAGCCGGCCATTATGTGAAAATGGTACATAATGGAATCGAGTACGGGGATATGCAGCTCATCAGCGAAGCCTACTTCCTGATGAAAAATCTGTTGAAAATGGAAGCGCAGGAGATGGCCGAGGTTTTTGCAGAGTGGAATCAAGGGGAGTTGGACAGCTATCTGATCCAAATCACGGCCGATATTCTTGCCAAAGTGGATAAAGAAACAGGCAAACCTTTGGTCGACCTGATCATTGATACGGCAGGGCAAAAAGGGACCGGAAAGTGGACGAGCCAAAGTTCGCTGGATCTCGGTGTGCCGCTGACGATTATCACGGAGTCGGTCTATGCCCGCTTCCTGTCCGCGATGAAAGAAGAAAGAATTCGGGCGAGCCGGGAACTGAAGGGACCCAACCTGCCCTGTACGGTTGTGGAGGATCGCGCTGCGTTTATCGAGTCGATTCGCAAAGCGCTCTATGCCAGCAAAATCTGTTCCTATGCTCAGGGATTCGCACAAATGAAGACGGCATCGGATGAATTTGGCTGGAATCTGAACCTGGGGGCCATCGCCAAAATCTTCCGCGGCGGATGCATCATCCGGGCCCGCTTCCTGCAAGATATTACCAAAGCCTACGAAAGCGATCCGGCCCTTCCCAACCTGCTGCTGAGTCCGTATTTCAAAGAGATTGTCGAATCCTATCAAGATGCATGGCGCGATGTCGTGGCCACCGCTGTGTTAAACGGGATTCCCGTTCCGGCGTTTGCCAGCAGCCTGAGCTATTACGACAGCTACCGTTCGGCTTCGCTTCCGGCCAACCTGCTGCAAGCTCAGCGCGATTATTTCGGTGCCCACACTTACCGCCGGATCGACCGGGAAGGGGTATTTCACACAAATTGGCTGCAAGAAGATTAAGATGAAGATTACCGAACAAGACGGGCCGAAGCTGTTGTTCAAGGCGGGCAACAGCTTCGGCCCTTTTATGTTGTTGTGAAAGAATGCAACTTTGGTGTTCCATCTTTTCCAACCATGCCGACTTGTTTTTGGCATGGTTTTTTATTGAAAGTGCATTTTATAAAATAAACCTTGCATCGTTTAATATAAACGAATATTATATAACATGGCTATGGCTAATATTCGTATTTGGAGGAACAATCGCCGATGTTTAAGATACAACAATATGGATCAACTGTTCGGAGAGAGATTGTCGCCGGGATTACGACCTTTGTGACCATGTCCTATATCATGGTTGTCAATCCGATTATTCTGTCCGATGCCGGTGTCCCCTTTGAAATGAGTTTTATGGCCACGATCATTGCCACGGTTGTGGGCACGTTGATCATGGGCTTATTTGCAAATTATCCGATCGCAATCGCGCCGGCCATGGGGCTCAATGCCTACTTTGCCTATTCCGTGGTCAAGGCGCACGCCGGGCTCGGTTATCAGGCCGGGTTTGCTGCCGTGTTTGTGGCAGGCCTTTTGTTTGTCCTCTTATCCCTGACACCGGTGCGCACCAAACTGATTGAGGTGATACCCGGCAATCTGAAAAGTGCGATTACCACCGGAATCGGGTTGTTTATCGCTTTTATCGGTTTGCGCATGTCCGGTCTGATTCAGGCACACCCGACCAATTTGGTTCAGTTGGGAAATGTGCATTCACCCTCGGCCATCCTTACTCTGATCGGTTTGGCTGTCACGCTGATCTGTCTGGCGCTGAACATTAACGGGGCTTTGTTTATCGGGATGATCGTGACGGGAATTTGCGCTTATTTTATGGGTTTGCTCTCTTTTAAAAAAGGATTTGTCTCCATGCCGCATCTGCCCGATCATCTGGCCATCAGCCCGGTACACGCCTTCCAGGATGTCATTCATTTCGGGCTGTATGCCGTGGTATTTTCCTTCTTGCTGGTTACGTTGTTCGATACGACCGGGACGGTTCTGGGGGTGGCCAGGCAGGCCAATCTGATGGAGGGAGACAAACTGCCGCGCGGGGAGCGTACGTTGCTGGCGGATTCGCTGGCTACCCTGGTCGGTTCACTGTTTGGTACAAGCCCCACCTCCGCCTATATTGAATCCGCTTCGGGTGTCGCTTCCGGCGGCCGAACCGGTTTGACGGCAGTGGTCATCGCGATCCTGTTTGCGATCTCGTCCTTTTTCAGCCCGTTGATCGGCGCAGTTTCCGGCATTTCGGCCATTACTTCCCCGGCTTTGATCATCGTGGGTTCGCTGATGGTCAGCCATGTGAGCCAGATCAACTGGAAAGAAATCGACGAAGCGTTTCCCGCTTTTCTCGTTATTTTGAGCATGCCGCTCACATCGAGCATCGCAACGGGAATTGCCCTTGGCTTCATCTCCTATCCTTTGATGAAAATTTTTAAAGGGAAGTGGAAAACGGTTCATCCGCTGGTGTATATCTTTGCAGTCCTGTTTATCCTGCAACTGGTTTACCTTCCGCACTGATCTCTTCCTGTGGAAAAGGCTTGGATCCCAGCTTCAAACGGATCCAGGCCTTTTTTCCGTAAAGGTTTGCCTCCCTGCCTTCTGATCCATCCCCGGGTTGTGCCTGTCGGTTATGATCGGTTTATCGCGTTATTGGGAAAGATAATAAAGGAAAATGAAGAAAAATCGACACAGGTTTGATCAGAATCACTTTGAAGTGAGCGGGGACGATGAGTAAACTTAACACTGGGAACGTTGATAAAAGTCGATGGAAGGCAGATTGTTGGAAGGATTTTAAAGCCGAGAAAAGGGGTGGGCAGAAATGAAGCGTGCTCGCCTGATTTACAATCCGACCGCCGGTCGCGAACTGGTGGAGAAAAAATTGCCCCTTTTATTGAAAAGGTTGGAAAAAGCGGGATATGAAACTTCTTGTTATGCGACGAGTAAACCGTGGAGTGCCGCGGAAGAAGCTGCATTGGCGGCTGAGCGCGGTTTTGATATAGTGATTGCCGCCGGCGGGGATGGAACGATTCACGAAGTGGTCAACGGATTGGCCCGGGTTCCCGACCCGCCCAAGCTGGGCATTCTGCCGGGGGGAACGACCAACGATTTGGCTCGGGCCTTGAAACTTCCGCGCGATCTGTGCGATGCTTGTGATGTGGTGGCCAGCGGGAAAACGATGATGGTGGATGTGGGCAAATTTGGCGGGCGCTATTTTATCAATGTAGCAGCAGCCGGGCGGATCACCGAGGTGACGTATGAAGCACCGAGCCGGCTGAAAACGGTGATCGGCCCGCTGGCCTATTATGCGAAAGCGATTGAAAAGTTGGGCACGATCAGCAAACCGTTTCCGATCAAGCTGAAAACGCCGCAAGGAGAGTGGGAAGAGGAGATTCTCTTGTTTATCGTGGCGAACAGCGTTTCGGTCGGCGGCTTTGGGCGGCTTGCTCCCGCTGCCGATCTGAGCGACGGCATGCTGGATGTCCTGATCGTGCCCAAAACCAACATCTCCGATTTGCTGCAATTGGCCGCCCTCGCATTTAAGGGGGAGCACGTTCGCGATTCCCGGATCGTCTATTTTCAAACAAACGAGCTTGAGATTGACACACCCGAACCGTTGAAGCTGAATCTGGACGGAGAGTGGGGCGGCGAGTTCAACGGACGGGTGGAGACAGTGCCGAACCATTTGGAAATTTTTTGTCCTTAAGGGCGTTCATCTCATTTGGTGAACGCTTTTTCTGTGAGGCGCCGGCCGGGGCGCAGGTGTCCCCCCTTCCGATATTGATTAAGCTCACGGGAATTCTGTTTGACAAGAGATGATGAAGGAGTTGGAGATGATTTGCAAAAGCTACCTGTTACCAAAGGGCAAGTGATTGAGCTTATGATCACCGGGCATGCGCATGACGGGGCGGGAGTGGGGAAAGTGGAAGGGTTTACCGTCTTTGTTCCGTTGGCCGTGCAGGGGGAAACAGTGCGCGCAAGAATTACGCAGGTGAAGAAAACGTATGCCAAGGCGGTCTTGGAAGAGATCGTCTCAGCCCATCCCGACCGAACCCGGCCGCTTTGCCCCGTCTATGAACAATGCGGCGGCTGCCAATTGCAGCATCTGTCCTATGAGATGCAGTTAAAGCAAAAGCGGCAACAGGTGATGGACCATTTTATGCGGATTGGGGGAATGACGGATGTTGTCATTCATCCCGTGCTGGGGATGGATGAGCCTTGGCGTTACCGAAACAAAGCGCAAGTTCCCTTTGGCTGGATCAACGGGCGGGCTGTCGCCGGGTTTTATGCTTCCGGCTCCCATGAAATCGTCGACATGGAATCATGCCTGATTCAGCACTCCGCCAACGATCAGGCTGTGGCCAAGGTGAAAGAGCTCGCACGGAAGCTGAAAATTCCCATTTATGATGAGGTCAAGCATCGTGGTGTGTTGCGCCATGTGATGGTGCGGACGGGGTATCACACCGGGGAAATGATGGTCGTCCTCGTCACCAATGGCGAGCACCTTCCACACAAAAAGGAGTTGGTGAGGGAACTGGTTGACTCCCTTCCGCAGCTCAAATCGGTCATGCAAAATATCAACACAAAGCGGACCAATGTGGTGCTGGGAGAAAAGTCGCGCGTCTTGTGGGGAGAAAACGTGATCCATGACAAAATCGGCGATGTGGTCTTCGCCATTTCACCGCACTCTTTTTTCCAGGTAAATCCTGTACAGACTAAGGTTTTATATGATCAAGTTGTTCGTTATGCCCAACTTTCCGGCGAGGAGACAGTCATTGACGCTTATTGCGGCATCGGAACGATTGCCCTCTATCTGGCCAAAAAGGCTCGCCGCGTTTACGGAGTGGAAATCGTGCCGCAAGCGATTCAGGATGCCAAAGAAAATGCCGGGCTGAACCATATGAACCATGTCCATTTTGAGGTGGGCCGTGCGGAAGAGGTAATGCCCCGCTGGCTGCGGGAAGGGATTCGCCCGGATGTCATCGTCGTCGATCCCCCGCGCAAGGGATGCGGCCCCGCAACATTGGATGCCGCAGTCGGCATGGGCCCCGAGCGCCTTGTCTATGTCTCCTGCAACTCGGCCACACTGGCACGGGACGCCAAATACTTAAAGGAAAGAGGATATCAGGTTACCGAGGTGCAGCCGGTCGATATGTTTCCCCATACCGGCCATGTGGAATGTGTCGCTTGTTTTGTGAAAAAGGAAGAGAACTGAAAAACCGTCAGAATGAACATACATGCCGCAACGGCTTCTTTGGCAGAATACAGGAGACAAGATCGCGGGGAAGCAATACACTTTCATGAAAAAAACTTGTATTTATCTACTAAGTTACTTTTTTAAAGTATAATAGAAGCAACCGCAGCAACCTGCGGGAGAAGGTGATGAAGCAGGGGGTTATCAAGGTGGAAGCGAAGGTTTATGATGCAATCGAAGTGATTAAAGCACGGGGAAGCGTACGCAAATTTACGCCCGGGGTGGAAATTCCGGCCGAGGAGCTGGATGAAATCTTGACCCTGGCGGCTAAAGCGCCTTCAGCCTGGAATTTGCAACACTGGCGTTATCTGGTGATTACGAAACCGGAGGTGAAAGAGCGCATCCTGCCGATCGCTTTCAATCAGGATCAGGTGGTGAACTCTTCCGCCACCGTGGTGATTCTGGGTGACCTGGAAGCGAATCGCTCTGTTCACGACGTATATGGAACGGCCTACAAACAAGGGCAGCTTCCCAAGGAAGTATATGAGACGATGGTCAGACAGGTGAACGCCGCTTATGAAAATAATCCGCAAGTGGCCCGGGATTCGGCGATCTTAAACGCTTCCCTTTCCGCGATGCAGTTGATGCTGGCGGCAAAAGCGAAAGGATACGACACCTGCCCAATGGGTGGATTTGACCGCGAAGCGTTGATCAAGGAGTTGAACATTCCTTCGCGTTACCTTCCGGTCATGCTGATTTCGATCGGTAAAGCAGCGGAACCGGCACGGCCGACAACCCGCTTTTCCCTTGATCAATTGGTGATTCGCGAAAGCTTTTAAGCAAGAGGCTGCCCGTCTGGGGGCGGCTTTTTGCCGTTTTATCGCCGCAAAAGATTCTTTTTTTCAGGTTTTTTTGGAGTTTGGGGGTGGGAAAAGTCGGGAACTGAGTAGTGAATCACATTTGAGAAAACCGGTGAAAGGGGGGATTTTGGTCATGTTGGTTTGTCTTGATCCCGGACACGGAGGGGAGGATGTTGGCGCGATCGGCTTTTCCCTGCTGGAAAAGAACGTCTGTCTGGATATCGCTTATCGTCTGCGGCGGAAACTGCTTGCCTATGAGGGGATCAAAGTAACCATGACCCGCTCCATCGACATCAATGTCAGTGCGGAAGAGCGGAGCCGGTGGGCCAATGAACAGGATGCGGATTTATTTTTGAGTATTCATACCAATGCATCCCCTGATTCTTCCTTGTCGGGATTTGCTTCTTATGTCAGTGTGATCGCCGGTTATGAAACGCGGCGGATTCAGTGCTGGCTTCACAATCAGATCGCCTGTTTTTTGCGCCGGTACGGGGTTGTCGATCTGGGCAAAAAGAATGATACGGAGATTTTCGGCGGACAGCTTCCGGTGTTGAGAAAGACAAAAATGCCGGCCATTTCCATTGCCTCGCTGTTTATCACGCACTCAAAAGAAAATCATCTCCTGGCCGATTCGGCATTTTTGGATCACTATGCCCAATGTATGGCTGAAGGAATTGCCAGGATTTACAAATGCAAACCCAGAGAAAACGTGAATTCTTTTTGTGAATAAAAGGATATTTGATCCTCGGCGATCGTTCCCGCGCATGACCGGAGAACGGTCGCCCGGAGCGTTTGTCCATAAACCATTTCAACACAAAAAGGCCGGCCCAACAGCCGACCCATGTGTGATGGCGGGTTATTCTTCCCAGACTTTAACTTCCTTCATCACAGTGCCCTGCTTCATATTCAGCACGTGTTCCATCCCTTCCGTCACCCGGCCGAACACGGTATGAACACCGTCGAGATGCGGTTGCGCTTCATGGACAATAAAAAACTGGCATGAACCGGTATCTTTCCCGCGGTGTGCCATCGACAGCGCGCCCGGCACGTGTTTGTGCGGGTTACCATTCGTTTCGCAGGGAATGGTGTAGCCTGCATCGCCCGTGCCAATCCCGTGAGGGCATCCGCCCTGGCTCACAAATCCGGGAATGACGCGATGAAAGATCAGGCCGTTATAAAAACCGGAATTGGCCAGCTTTTGAAAATTTTTAACCGTAATCGGCGCGGCTTCCGGGAAAAATTCGAGATGAATTTTTTCTCCATTTTCCAGTTCAATCGTACCTTTAATCGCCACGGATCAATATCTCCTCTCTCGATTCGTTCCTTCTCATTCTAGCTTACCTCGCTGGGCGTTTCAATCAGTTCCCTGCATGATGCCGGTGCTTAAAAAGATAAGAACAATGTTAGTCCAAGATTTCAAAATCCTTAATGACTGAGGAGGGATGAAATGAACAAGGTTCTGATGTTTTTTGTTATTTTTGGGCTTTTTCTCACAGGCTGCAGCGATCATTTGGAAGGCAATAAAGCCCCGTCTCCGGTTATTAAAATCAATGATCAGCCTGTAAAATACAGAGAACAAACGATCTGTTGGGACACACCATGCAATGACATTGATTTGAATAAAATAAAGGTTACACAACAAACCACGGCAAAACCGGGCGACCCATTAACAATTGTATTTGATCAATCTCCCCAACCAAGTACCATTAACCTGATAAGTAGAAAAGATCGAAAAATAACTAAACTAAAACCTGAAGATACCTTTCGTTTACCTCGGGAGCATGGAGATTACATTTATGATTTATTCGTCTTTTGGAATGACAGTAACGGAAGAACTGATGGGCAGGCCGTGTACAGTTTTTTAATTAAGATTCATTAGGAGCCTGGCCCGGGGAAAACGCGGATTTAAAACCCTGCGGCAAATGGCGATGGCGGGATGATCATGAAACTGTGGCAATTGAAAAGTTCATTGGATGGTTTTGAAACATTAGGGTATCGAGATTTTGATCGCTATTCTAAATTGGATGAGCTGCTGATTCAAATCGCGCCTCTTGCAGATCAATGGGGTTTTGTGGAGGTATGTACGATCGATGAAGGCGAGGATAGTGACTGTCCTCATTTTTGGGATTGTCCTATTCCTGTTTTTAGTGAAAAAGCAGTCCGTGTTTTAGTGATTTTTTAAAAGGCAGGGCAGAGGTATTGCCACTTCATCATGTGGAAAAGAGATTTTATGGGATACATGTCATTAATGCAATTAATGCGATTGATTACGATCGTGCAGTTATTAAACAGTTGGAAACAGGACTTCGGGTTGGTTTGCAAAAACATGCATTTGTTCAAGAAAAAATTGCAAGTGAACATATTTTCCGGATATATTTGGATGACCGGGTGCAGTGGAAGGTGTTTGTATCTAATGAGTTTAAAGAAGCCGTCGAGTCTGGCGGATTGGTTGGATTTCATTTTATCGAGGTTTGGGATCTGGAAAATACGGAAGCTTGATTTTTTCAATCAATCCCCCGTGCTTGGGGGGTTTTTCTTTATATAAAGGCGGTACATGTTTCAGCTGTTTTTAGCCAAACTACTCACACTGCGGAATTTGTTAACACCTATGTGTTTGCCGTGAACTTACAAGGGAGAGTTGAAAATGGCCTATATCGTTGATTTTAAAAATGTATCTGCCGTTGGTTTGGAATCTTCACCTGTGGCAGAAGCGCTTGCCGGGTTACGGGCGAATGAAGCGCGTTACTTTATGAATAAATACAAGCATGCATTTACGGTTGTACCGGCTTTCGAAAGCCAAGAAACCCTTGATTACGTGAATCGGATTTTGAAAGAAGAACGTGGCATTGAGTTGCAGGCCAAACCTTTGGAAACGTCGCGTTTTCAAGTGGAAAATATCAAAATGGCTTACGTCTTTTATGAGAACGGCCTTGTGGTCAACGTCATGTATTCGATTGATGAACCGAAGAAGCGGGCCGTTGGTTTTAAGCTTTCTGAGGGGATGGAAGTACCGGCGGAATTGGAAGGGAAGTTTAAATTTGCCAGGCAGAAGTCTAAACTGGCCGGAACCATTCGGGGCTCCTTTTTTGTCATAAAAGGAGAATATTGAAGTAAGGAATATGGAATCGACAGGTTCCGTAAACACCCCTGAATCCAAACACCGAAAACGGCTCCCTTGAGGGGTACAGCTTGTCGGTAAAGTTTGTTTTGTCCGACAAGGTGTAAAGGTACATGTTTATACCATTTCAATTAAAAAAGAATATTTTATAGAGAAAATGAGAAGAGGAGGAGTATGAATGGCGATACTCCAAAGGGGAGCGTGTGTAGGGGTTTATTTTAAGGGACCGACCGGTGTTCATAACGGGAAATTTATAGGACCTGTGACGAGTTATGTACCGTCGAAAGGGATTATCCGGGTATCAAAGAAAAGATACGATACGCTTCATGATGTAAACAAATACAAAGGGGTTTTAATAAGTCACTGGACGATCAGAAATCATAAAAGCAAAGCCTTTACCGGAAATGTAATTGGCCCCCGAGGAAGGGAATTCCTGTCTCCTTGATGAAAGCCGTCCCGATGAGAAGAGGACCGAAAGTGTGACGGCATGACCGGATTCTGGGTGTCTTCAAGACATCTGTTCCAAACAATCATAAGGTAATCACAGTAAGAGAGGTCGGCGGTAAAACAAGAACTGTCACTATTACCTATGTATAATAAAAAGCATAGATCAGCAAGGAGAGTTTGATTTTTATTATTTTTCAAATTTCCCTGAATCACTGAGGAGGAAAGGGCATCTGAAGATAAAGGAACATCAATGAGTAAAAGCAGTTATTCGTAAACAAAATTACGACTTACAAATGTTGCGCAAGGTGATCCCTGAGGCTGTTGACAAAAGAAGGTCAACAGCCTTTGTCTGTGAAATCGGGTATCTGTCTGGCATTCGTTCTGAAAGACCTTGCCGGCTTTAAGCCTGGGATGCCGACCAGGAAAAGGCGTGTCGCCGGTATTTCGGAAACAAGTAAATGTCAATGTGATTCTTTCGTGTCTTCGTCGCTTTTGTATTCTAAAATATCTCCGGGCTGACAGTCCAAAGCCTTACAAATTGCCTCCAAAGTTGAAAATCGAATCGCTTTTGCCTTTCCATTTTTCAAGATCGAAAGATTGGCCATCGTTATCCCGACCCTCTTTGAAAGTTCCGTGACGCTCATTTTCCTTTTAGCCAGCATCACATCAATATTGATTATTATTGCCACGTTGTTATTCACCTCAGATCGTTAAATCATTTTCTGATTTTATATTAATAGCATCTTGTAAAAGTTTTTGAAGAACAGTAGTAAAAACAGCGACCACCATAGAGGCGAATATAATAACCAAGTCGATTGGCATAAAACTTGGAGGGTCAATTTTTTTGACATCAGATAGTAGAGTGGCATTCCCAGCAGGTATAGGGTACTGATAGTGATGGCACAGAATTTTATATTCTTTAAAGCTTTTACCGACAATTCCGAGAACGCTTGCTTCTTATCTATATAGCTTAAAAGGTTAAAGGATTGATACAGAGCAATGTAAAAAGGGATCGCTGCCGCGTACATATCAATTAAAATGAGAGGTTTCAAATAAGAGAGATCCGGATACAATTCTGCAGCAAAATTCCCGATCTTGGGAACCAAAAAAATGCACAGTGCAAGAACCATGATTCCGATAAAAATAAGAGTCAGTTTTAAAAAAAGTGTTTCCTTCATATCGAAAGCCCCCCGCTTACATATTGTCGGTTTGATTATAAAACATATCTTATCGTTTTGGGATATATTTTTATTGAATTTCAATACAAGCAGGGGGATGGCATCATACATTCACCCAGAGGAAAAAATGAAAACCCCAATAAGACGGGGTTTTATGGTCATCCTTGCTTATTGTTTAATTCCTCAGCCAAACGTGCGCCTTCTTCCTTGATCACGCGTTCAATTTCATCGATCATCTTCATTCCGTCAGGCTGGCGTTGCAGTTTTTTCATGTCCGGTTCCAGAAACTGCACTTTGGACCCGTTCAGGGTTTGAATGTAGCGGGCCACGCTGGCCAAAAGTTCTTCTCCGTCTTGCACGACGGCATAGCGGATCACGTAAAACGGGTGCTGATGTTCTTCGAGGCCGCGGGTTTCCACATGGTAAGCCACTTTTTTCACCTCCGGTCACTTCTTCCTGTCTCTGCTAATTGTATCAAATTTTTTGCAAAAAAATGCAGGCTTTTCCCCGTGTGGGCGGAGTATATGGTAAGGGATGGCGATTTTTCCGGGCAGGCAACAGAAAAAGGAGGGCTTCGTATGAAAAGAAAACGTTGGCCATGGATCATGGTGATCGCGTTGTTGCTCACTGCTTGCGCCAAACCGCACGCCCCGTCCGAGCCGAAAGGAGAGCAGCCTCCGCCGGCAGCGTTGAGCCCGTTAACCGGTACGCCGATCAGCGAGGGAAAGCGTCCGCTTTTGATGGTGATGATCAATAACCATCGCCAGGCGCGGCCGCAGTCGGGGCTCCAGCGGGCGGATGTGGTGGTGGAGATTCTGGCGGAAGGGGAGATTACGCGGTTTGCCGCGTTTTATTTCAATGATCTGAACGGAACGGTAGGGCCGGTGCGCAGTGTTCGCCCTTATTATCTCGATTTGGCTGAAAGGGCGCATGCGGTGGTCGTCCATGCAGGAGGGTCGACCGGTGCCCTGAAGCAGATCAGGGAAGGGGATATTCCGCATCTGGACGGGATTCATCAGGATGCGCGTTATTTTACGCGGGTATCATTTCGCAAGCCGCCGCACAATCTGTACTCCCGGCTGGAGGAGTTGGAACAGGCCGCCGAAAAAAAGGGAGAAGTGCCGTCCATCCGGGGAGGTTACCATTTCGCAGATGCTCCGGCCACAGAAAACGGGCAGGCGGCCTCCGAAATCCATCTCGTTTACCATCCGCTTTATGCCGCGGGTTATCAATATGATCGTGCCACAAACGCTTATATCCGGTATACTGAAGGTGAGAAGCAAACCGACCGTGACACGGGGCAGCCTCTGTCGATGCAAAACGTGTTGGTGATCTTCGCCCGGCATCGGGTGCTTGATGCGGCCGGCCACCGGGAGGTCGATGTGACGGGAAAGGGAAAAGGTTACCTGTTCCAGCGAGGGAAAGGGATTCCGATCGAATGGAGATTCCGCGACGGCTGGATTGTTCCCTTCAAGGACGGAAAAGAAGTCGGCTTGCTCCCGGGGAAAACATGGGTCAATATTTTGCCGGAGACCGGGAAAGTCTCTTTTCGATAAACGGGATTTTTTGATATACTTGTCGAAGGTGATACGTTAAAGGATGAAAGGATTTTCCTTCCGCCAAGAGGAGGATGGACGCATGCAACTGAATAAGCTGAATAAGAAAGAAGTCGACCAACTTTTTCATGCGATTCTGAAACTGGAGACGATAGAGGATTGCTATCGTTTTTTTGATGATCTCTGCACGGTCGGCGAGATCAAGTCGCTGGCCCAGCGTTTGGAAGTGGCCCGCATGCTTCAGGAAGGATATACGTACAATCAGATTGAAACGGAAACCGGGGCCAGCACGGCGACGATTTCCCGGGTTAAGCGGTGTCTTCATTACGGAACGGATGGTTACAAACTGGCGCTGGACCGGCTGTATGGAACGCCCGGTACGCCGGATCCGGCGGGTGAGTGAGAAAGAATCAAAAAAGGTCGCTGACCGAGTAGGAGGTTGGCGCTCTTTTTTTGTATAATAGGATTTGTAGTTTTGGGCGGAGGGAACGTGACAATATGATCAAGCAAATGGCAGCTGGCTGGCGGCATGTGTTTAAGCTGGACCCGAACCGTGCTTTGTCCGATCTGGCCCTGAAGATGATTTGTCTTTCGGAGACGGATGCCATTGTCGTGGGAGGGACGGATGGCATCACCTTTGCCAATACATCCGCTCTGCTCGAACGGATTCGCCGGTATTCGGTCCCGTGCGTGCAGGAAGTATCCGATTTGTCCTCCGTCGTTCCGGGATTTGACGGATATTTGATTCCGACCGTACTCAACACCGAAGAGATGAAATGGGCGCACGGCATGCATTTTGAGGCGATCAGGCAGTATGGCGATTTGATTCCGTGGGAAAGATGCCTGCTGCTCGGCTACGTGATTCTTAATCCGGATGCCAAGGTCAGCCGTTTGACAAAGGCGGATGCCCTGCTGCAAGAGGCTGATGTCACTGCGTATGCCCGTTTGATCGAACACCTGTTTGAGTGGCCGGTTATGTATATCGAATACAGCGGACGGTTTGGCGATCCGCAGATGGTGCTGGCGGCGCGCAAACAGTTGAAACGGGCACAGTTGTTTTACGGCGGCGGGATCAGCAACCGGGAACAGGCTGAAAAAATGGCTGAGCTTGCTGATACGGTAGTGGTGGGAAACCTTGTATATCGCAATGTGGAAATGGCGGTGCGAACAGTGAAATGGGTGCAGGAAACGAAGAAGCGTTTGACCGAACCGGAGCAGGGGCCGGCGACGGACAAGGCGGATGCCGTGCCCCTCGAACCAAAAGATTTGAAAAATGATGTGAAAGGGTGAAAAGATGCTGGATCAGCGCTCGACGGAGAACTTGCTGGCGGGGTTGAACCCGATGCAGAGAAAAGCGGTGGAGACGACGGAAGGTCCCGTCCAGATCATCGCCGGTGCGGGCAGCGGAAAGACCCGTGTATTGACGCATCGGGTTGCGTATCTGCTGGCGGAGAAACGCATTCATCCCTGGAATATTCTCGCCATAACATTTACCAATAAAGCAGCCCGGGAAATGAAGGAACGGATCACTTCACTGGTGGGGTCGGCGGCTGAGGAGATCTGGATTTCCACCTTCCACTCGATGTGCGTGCGCATTTTGCGGAGGGATATTGACCGCCTCGGATATTCACGCAACTTTACCATCCTCGATACCTCAGACCAGCTGACGGTGATCAAGCAGGTGCTGAAGGAGGAAAACCTCGATCCGAAAAAGTTTGAACCCCGTTCGCTTCTCAACAAGATCAGCCAGGCGAAAAACGTACTGCTCGGACCTGAGCGCATGAAGATGCAGGCTCGGACATTGCTGGAAGAAGTGGCGGCCGATGTGTACGCGAAGTATCAGCAGAAGCTGAGAACCAATGAATCGCTCGATTTTGATGACCTGCTGATGGAAACCGTTCGTTTGTTTGATCTCAATCCGGAAGTGAAAGACTATTATCAGCGCAAATTTCAGTACATTCATGTCGATGAATACCAGGATACCAACCATGCTCAGTATGTACTGGTCAGACTTTTGGCAGGACATCATAAAAATATCTGCGTCGTCGGGGATTCGGACCAATCGATTTACCGCTTTCGCGGCGCCGATATTTCCAATATCCTCAACTTTGAACGGGATTATCCGGAAGCGACCGTCATCAAGTTGGAGCAGAATTACCGCTCCACGAAAAACATTCTGGCGGCGGCCAACCATTTGATCGCCCATAACACGGAGCGGAAACCGAAAAACTTGTGGACGGAAAACGACCGGGGGGAGCCGATCTGCCAGTTTGAGGCGGGAACGGAGCATGAAGAAGCGTATTATGTGGCGGAAACCATTTTGAAAGGACGCCGGCAAGGAAATCATTATCGTGATTATGCCGTTTTGTACCGGACCAATGCGCAGTCCCGCGTGGTGGAGGAAGTGATGCTCAAATCCAATATTCCTTACACCGTGGTCGGTGGAATGAAATTCTACGAACGGAAAGAGATCAAGGATATCCTGGCTTACCTCCGGCTGATCGTCAATCCGCACGATGACCTGTCGTTGATGCGTGTGATCAATGTGCCGCGCCGGGGAATCGGAGCAGCCTCGCTGGAAAAGATTGAACGATACGCCAGGGAGCATCAGCTCTCGTTGTTCAGCGCCTTGCTCGAGCCGGAACATATCGGCCTGACGAAGCGGACGCTCGACCCGATCAGCGAATTTGTCAGCATGATCCGCGAGTTCCATGCGATGATTGACTATCTGTCCGCTTCGGAAATCACGGAGGAGATGCTGGAGCGCAGCCGATACCGGGCTGAGTTGAAGAAGGAAAATACGCTGGAAGCAGCGGGCCGGTTGGAGAACATCGAGGAATTTCTCTCGGTGGCACAGGAGTTTGAGAAGAAAAACGAGGATAAATCCCTTGTCGCCTTTTTAACCGACTTTGCCCTGATTTCCGATATTGATGCGCTGGATGAAGAAGCGGAGAAGGAAGACGGGGATGCGGTTGCGCTGATGACCCTGCACAGCGCAAAGGGATTGGAGTTTCCCTATGTCTTTTTGATCGGGATGGAAGAGGGGATTTTTCCACACGTTCGTTCCCTGGATGATGAAACGGAGATGGAGGAAGAGCGCCGCCTCGCATATGTCGGCATCACCCGTGCCGAGCGGGAGCTTCATCTTACGCGGGCACGGACGCGCACGATTTACGGTCAGACCAATTCCTATCTGCCGTCCCGGTTCCTGGAGGAGATTCCCAAGGAACTGGTGCGGGCCGTCGGAGGAAATGAGAACGTGACCCCGCTGGCATCCGTGCAGAAGCGAAGCCCTGTGCGCCGGGAGCCGAACACCGACTTTGACTGGATGGTTGGAGACAAGGCGAAACACGGAAAATGGGGAATCGGGACAGTGGTAAAAGTGCAGGGGGAAGGGGAGGATCTGGAGCTGAATATCGCATTCCCCGCTCCGATCGGCGTCAAAAAATTGCTGGCTAAATACGCCCCGATTACCAAAGCTTGATTTCTTCCCTTAAGGAGGATGAACGGTTTGAATTTGGACGATGCAAAAAAACGGGCTCAGGAATTGCGCCAACTTTTGCATGAGCACAATTACCGCTATTATGTGCTGGACGATCCGGTGATTTCCGATGAGGAATACGACCGGCTCATGCGTGAGCTGACGGAGATCGAAAAGAAGTTTCCCGAACTGATCACCCCTGATTCCCCCACGCAGCGCGTCGGTGCCGAGCCGTTGCCGTATTTTGAAAAAGTGGTGCACAGCTCGCCGATGTTAAGCCTTGGAAACGCGTTTAATGAGGAAGATTTGCGCGAATTTGACGAGCGGGTGCGAAAAGCGGCGGGGGAGCGTCCGGTTCGCTACGTGTGCGAATTGAAGATCGACGGTCTGGCCGTTTCGCTCCGCTATGAGGACGGTTTGTTCGTACGCGGGGCGACGCGGGGCGACGGGACGACCGGAGAAGATATTACGCAAAACTTGAAAACGATTCGTTCCCTGCCGCTGCGTCTCAATGAACCTGTGACCCTGGAGGTTCGCGGGGAAGCGTTTATGCCCCGGGCCGCGTTTGAGCGTCTCAACAGCCGGAGGGAAGAACGCGGGGAGCCGTTGTTCGCCAACCCGCGTAATGCCGCTGCCGGTTCGCTGCGCCAGCTTGACCCGAAACTGGCGGCAGAACGGACGCTTGATTTGTTCATTTATGCCCTAGGTGAGGCGGATGAGGAACATTTGTCCACCCATGCGGAAACGCTGGAATGGCTTTCGCGGCTCGGGTTCAAGGTGAATCCGGCACGCCGCACGGTCGGGCGGATCGAGGATGTGCTCGCTTTTATCGAGGAGTGGAAAGAGCGGCGTCCCAACCTGTCGTATGATATCGACGGGATTGTCATCAAAGTGGATGATTTGCGTCTGCGCGAAGAGATGGGCAATACGGCGAAAAGCCCGCGCTGGGCAATTGCCTACAAATTTCCGGCGGAAGAAGCGGTGACCGTTTTGCGCGAGATCGAACTGAACGTCGGCCGAACCGGCGTGGTCACTCCGACTGCCGTGTTGGATCCGGTCCCCCTGGCCGGAACTATCGTCAAGCGCGCCTCCTTGCATAACGAAGACATGATCCGGGAAAAAGGGATTATGCTCGGCGACCATGTGATTGTGAAAAAAGCGGGGGATATTATCCCCGAAGTGGTCGGTGTGCTCAAAGAGAAGCGCACGGGGGAGGAAACGCCGTTTTCCATGCCGACCGAGTGCCCGGAATGCGGGAGCCGGCTGGTCAGGCTGGAAGGAGAGGTCGCTCTGCGCTGCATCAACCCGGAATGCCCGGCCCAAACCCGTGAAGGGATTATCCACTTCGTCTCCCGCGGGGCGATGAATATCGACGGATTGGGAGAAAAAGTGGTGACTCAGCTGTTTGAGCACGGGTTGGTTCGTGGGGTCGCCGATCTCTACTACTTGCAAAAGGGAGATTTGCTGAAGCTGGAACGGATGGGCGAAAAGTCGGTGAACAACCTGCTGCAGGCGATTGAAGCGAGCAAGGAAAATTCACTGGAGCGGCTCATCTTCGGCCTCGGCATCCGCTTTGTCGGCGCCAAGGGGGCGAAAATTCTCGCCCGCCACTATAAACGGATGGAGCGCCTGCTTGAGGCCGGGGAAGAAGAACTGACGGCGTTGGAGGAGATCGGGCCCAAAATGGCGGACAGCATTGTCACCTACATGGCCAAACCGGAAGTTCGCGAGACGATTCGGCGCCTCAAGGAAGCGGGCGTCAATATGGAGTACAAGGGGGCGGATGATGCGGCTTTCCCTGCTGCGGAAGGTCATCCCCTGGCCGGAAAAACGGTGGTGATCACGGGAACACTGGAAAGCATGTCCCGCAATGAAGCTTCCGCCCGGCTCGAATCGCTCGGCGCCAATGTGACGGGAAGCGTCAGCAAGAAGACCGACTTGCTCATCGCCGGCGAGAAAGCAGGTTCCAAGCTGGAGAAAGCGCAAAAGCTCGGAATAGAAATCTGGGATGAAGAACGGTTTTTAAGCATTCTCCCGGAGCCTGTGTCGCAAGTATGAGAAATATGCCCGGATATAATCCCCCTGGCAAAGGCAGTCAGGGGGGTTTTTTATTTGAAATCACTGCCCTGAAAAAGCCCGTCCGACGATTGGCTCACGATTTTTTCCAAAATAAAAAGGGAAAAGGATGATCGATGACAAAAAATAGTAGGAGTCAAAATGGCGGGATGATCAGGTATAATGAGAAAAAAAGAATGAGGGTGAAAGGCCGGAGATTTATGAGTTGGAAATGGTTAGCTACCGGTTGTGCGCTGCTTACTGCCTTCCTCCTGGGAATGTCGTCCGTCGGAGATGGATTCGCGCAGTTGCCCCACCAGCCGAAAGAGGGCTTTTCTTTTGTAAAATGGATTAAACAGTTGGAAGAATCATACATAAGTCAACCAATTGTCTTGCAGCCATATGCCAAGCAATTGAAAGCACGGCTGGACGCACCCAAATACGATCGGGTTTCTGCCAACGGATCTTTGCCGATTTCGGGAACGGTGGAAGATTACGGCAGATTGGCCTCTCCCTATGTTTGGATTCATTTGCAATACGAGGGGCATTCCAAGGGAAATCTTCCAGACACGATGGATTACTATGTGCCGATCAAGGAAGGGCGTTTCAAGCAGACGGTCCGCTTTTTTCAAGGAAAAGGGGATTACCAGGTCTCCGTGCGCCTGCCGGATCTGAAGAAAGAGAATTATTACTATCTCATGACCTCTTTTACGGCAGATAACCAGAGCGATGAGATCAGCCGCGACATCGTTTACAGCGTGACGGCCAGACAAGCAGGACTTTCGCTTGCCAATCCTTCCCAAGGCTATGTGCAGGCGGACGATGAGGTTCTGGTAAAAGGAAGTGTGGGCAGCGGCATCCAGCGTGTGCTGATTCAGCTGAAAAAAGGGAATCAGGTGTGGCACAAGGAAGTCAGTACGGACCGCGGCCGGTTTGCCGAACGGGTTCCCTTGCTGTACGGGCAGGGGATTCACGAGATTCAGGTGATGGTTCCGGCCCGAAACAAACCGGATACGTTTATTGAAGGAGCCACTTTATTTGCCGAGCACACGAAAAATGTGGAGCGAAGCCCGGTCATGTTTACCTCGCTCTACAGCAAGCGCGGCATCCATTTGCTCTCTCCCGAGGTCAGCGGAGACATCGCTGATTTGTCCTTCCGCATTGCCGGCACGATTGATCCGTCGGCAGAGGATGCAAAACAGACCCGGTATATGGTCGTGCGCACGCAAAAAGGAGAGGACAAGGCGACATACTTCATCCCGGTTCACGACTATCGCTTTGACGGGAAAGTCTGGCTCCGTTTCGGCCCCGGAACATATAAAGTGACGCTGTATGTCCCGGAGATCACGCAGAAGCAGCGGGATTACTTCCGCTTCTTTACGGTGGCCGAGTTTGATGTGAAGAGCACGGCGAAGGAAGATCTGCGCGATCTGCTGCCGTCAAGGGGCATCCAGTCCGATGATCCGACGATCGAGTGGCTGGCGCAGCATATTACCGAGGGGGATCAATCGGAACGCTCCAAAGCCAGGGATATTTATCTGTATGTGGCCAAAACGATGAACTATGATGTGGAAAAGTTTCGCAAAAACGAATTTGCCTGGGATGACAGTGCGTTAAAGTCGCTGCGAACCGATTCCGGCGTTTGCCAGGATTACGTCTTTTTAACGATTGCGCTGCTTCGTGCCGAAGACATTCCCAGCCGCTTTGTGGAAGGAATGGCCGGAGGTCAGCGCCACGCCTGGGTGGAAGCGAAAATCGGGGGGCGCTGGGTGACGATGGATCCGACATGGGGTTCGGGTTATATCACGCCGGGCGGCCAGTTTGTGAAGAAGCTGGACATGCGGTATTTTGATCCGGACCCGACCTTTTTTGCCAAAACACATAAACGAACCGGTGTGGTTTACTGAGCATGGGGAAACGTCTCCATGCTTTTTTCTGTGTGGTATAACGCATATCGGGTCGTAATCTCCTCCCTGTGTTCCCAACGGCCGGCCAGGGGCACGACTCTTTTTCCGGGTTTGCTTAAATCCCGCTTCGGGTGGGATCGGTCATGATTGTTTTTCTTGCAAGGAAATGAAACATGGTATACTACTTGATGGCCGGATTGAGTGAATGACCTATTGGAAGCAATTGAGGTGTTTGATGAATACGACGATGTTTCACCATGAGGTGACAGAAGAAGAGAGCGGCAAAATGCTGCATCAGGTGCTGAAGAATCGGTTTCGCTTTTCCAGACGGATGATGAGCCGGCTCAGATTGGGCCGTTTTGTGACCGTCAATGGAGAAGTGATTTATTTTACTGCGCGCGTGCAGGAAGGGGACCGGATTGAAATCCGTTTTCCCGAGGAGGAGACGGATCATATTCCCCCGCAGCCGGTGCCGTTTACTGTCCGGTATGAAGACGAGGATCTCATCGTCATCGAAAAACCGCCGGGGGTGGTGGTTCATCCGACACGCGGGTATCCCGACCAGACTCTGGCCAACGGGCTGATGCATTATTGGCAGAAAAAAGGGGAAAAACACAAAGTCCGCCCGGTTACCCGTCTCGACCGCGACACTTCCGGGCTGATGGTGGTCGGAAAGCATGCGTATGCCCATGCCTTTCTGGCCGAGCAGATGGCTGCGAAACGCTATGAACGCAGCTATCTGGCGATCGTGCACGGTGCGGTGAAAGAAGAGTGTGGAACGATTGACCGGCCCATCAAAATCGATGTGGAGCGCAAAGTTTACCGGTACGCCGGGGAAGGAGAAGGAGGGACGCCGGCGGTTACTCACTTTGAGGTGGCAGAGCGCTTGCCCGGGGCCACTTTGCTGCGCTTGCGGCTGGAAACCGGGCGCACGCACCAGATCCGCATCCATCTCTCGTCAATCGGCCATCCCATCATCGGAGATGAGATGTATGGAATCGCCGAAGAACCGCCGTTGATCGACCGCCAGGCGTTGCATGCGTTCCACCTGCGCCTGTTTCATCCCCGCTTTCGCGAGTGGCTGGAATGGGAAGCGCCGCTGCCGGAGGATATGCAACAGTTATGGGAGCGGTTGAAAACGGGCGGGTTTCCGGCATCTGAGGGGGAGAGATAACGTGCAGCCTGACAAAGAGCGCATCGATGAAATCCGCCCGGCAGTCGCAGTGATCATCTTTGACCGCGAGCGACGCATTTTACTGCAAAAACGGGCGGATGTACAACGATGGGGGCTTCCTTCGGGCCATGTCGAACCAGGGGAAACGGTGGAGCAGGCAGCGATCCGCGAAATCTGGGAGGAAACAGGTCTCAGGGTGCGGATTGTGCGGCTGATCGGAGTTTATTCCGAACCGGATTCACAAATTTTTCATTACCCTGACGGGCGAACGGTTCATTTTGTCACCATCTACTTTGAAGCGGAAATCATCGGCGGTGATCTGTCCGTCCATTCAAGGGAGTCGATGGAGATCCGTTTTTTTCCCTGCGATGAACTGCCGCAAGAGATGATTCCGATGCATCCGAAGTGGCTGGAGGATGCCTTGGCCGCGGGGCACAATGGATTTGTCCGGTAGCAGGCTCCGCTTGTGTCCGACGGTTCATCTTGGCCGGAGCGCTTGCGGGAAAGCGTTTAGTAATCATTTTATTGGATCAGTGCATTCATGTGATAACCAAGACGTGTGGATGAAGCGATTTCCGCTGTCAGAGAGTGAATCCGGCAGTGGGAATCGCAGCTAAGGAATGAAAAGTCTGGTTTTTGAAGCATATTTTTATTATTATTTAGAAGGTTTTTATTAATTATATACTGAATATTATTAATATATTGATAACAATACCCCGATAAAGGAGATGACTGCGACGTGAAAGCGCGATGGCGTTTGGCGCTGGTTTTGACCCTTTGTCTGTTGCTGGCATTGCCGATGAGTATCGTGCAGGGAGCAAAGGCGGAAGTGCCCCCGCCGAAAGTGATGGGACATGTCACTGTTTCCGGTTCTGCCGGTACGGAGTCATTGTCGCCGCCATCCAATTCCACCACGCCGGGAACCTGGTTTGTCGGAGCGACTCCGCCCAATGCCGATTTGAGCAAGCCGCCGATCGTGTTTGTGCAAGGGATGAACGGCAAGGCGCAGGACTGGTGGAGCGATACAAGGTATCACGGGGTTAATGATATGTATGAACTCGCTTATGCAAACGGTTACAGAACGGCTTTTGTCCAGTTGTATGATGCGGCGGGCAACGGATCGGCCAGACCGGAGGACAACGGCAAACTGCTCGCGCAAATGCTGGCGCAAATCTCCGCCTATTTCGGTCAGAAAGTGAATATTGTCGCCCACAGCAAAGGCGGGCCGGATACCCAGGCAGCTCTGGTTGAGTACGGCGCTTATCCTTACGTCAACAAGGTGGTCACCCTTTCCTCACCGCACTACGGTTCGGATCTGGCCAATCTGGCATACAGCTGGTGAGCCGGGTGGCTGGCCGATCTGTTGGGGCAGCACAGTCCCGGGGTCTATTCGCTCCAGACGGGTGAAATGGAGAAATACCGGCAGCAGATCGACTCCAATCCCAATGTTTCCAAAAACGCCTATTTTACTGCTGCGGGCGATGATTGGGGACCATTTATGTCCGCGCTCTGGTTCGGGGGCCTTTATCTCTCCCAATACGGGGCCAATGATGGCATGGTAAACGATTGGAGCGCCGATCTTCCTTACGGGCGACACCTGTTTACCTCCCATGCTGACCATGATTCCATTCGGACGGGATCAGCCTCCTTCAGTCAAATCGATCCCGTCCTGCGCACCGCTGCCGCTTCATCAGTCGTGACGACGGCGGCAAAACCGGCAACACAGGATACTGATCCGGCGGCTGATCAGACGTATGTTCATGGCGGTCCGCTGACCACCGGGAAAACGGAAGTGCAAACCGTTCCGGTTGAGACGGGGCTGGCGCAAGCTGTTTTTGCCGTGCTGACTAAAGGTTCCGATGTAAACGTTTCCCTGGTTTCCCCCAGCGGAAAAGTATACAAAAAAGGAAATCCCGTTTACTCGTCGGGAATCGACCAGGATTTCTTCAAAGGGGCAACAGTTCAGGAATTTCGGGTGGAAAAACCGGAAAGCGGAAACTGGCAGGTTCGCCTCTCCAGTTCCCATGATGACGCCTATCTCTTGACCACGATGTTTTCCGGCGGGGAAGCAGCTTCCTTTTCCGTCGATCTCCCGCGCAGGTGGAGCCGCAATGCCCTGCCGATGTCTGTCCGGTTCAAGCATCTGGAAAAATGGGACCTTGCTGCCCTTCAGGCTCAGGTGAAAGTGCTGACTTCTGCCGACATGAAGAACAAGAAGACGAAGGGACTGCAATTTTCCCTGAAGCCAACGCAGGGTTCCGCTTTATCCGGAGCATTCAAGGGGGCAGAGCCGGGCGTCTACAACTTTACCATCGAGGTGCGCGGGAAAACGAAGCAGGGGTCCCCTTTTGCCCGCACCATCATCCGCTCGGTCTATATCGGCAACTAAATCATCCGCTCTGTTCGCAAAACAAAGGGAAGGGGTGCGACGAGACCAATCGGAAATAAGAAACGGGATGAACCGGATCATCACATGGGTGATCCGGTTTTTCTGTTCAGGGCGGTCATGACTGATGGCCGGATAGCCGGATTGGCCAATGGAATTCCGGGCCGATGCAGATTTTTTTGCCACTTTTTTCATATAGATTATGGAAGAGATGAAAGAATGAGAGGGTGACGTGAACATGGCGAAGCCGGATCGGCCCGTCGCATGGGTGGCAGGCGGCCCGAGGGGCTTGGGCGTGCAGGTGGCAAAAGGATTGGCCCGGGACGGATACCGAATTGTGATCAATTATCGAAAGAGCGCGGAAGCGGCCCGAAAGTTGGCAGCAGAGATCGAACAAATAGGAGAAGAGGCGTATCTCATCCAAGGCGATCTGAGCCGGTTGGAGGAGATCCGGGACATGGCCCGCCGGGTTTTGAACCATTGGGGCAGGGTTGATGTACTCGTGCTGATGGCCGGGCCTTTCATTTTCAATCATACGCCTGTTGCCGCGTTTACGGATGCGATGTGGCGGGAAATGATAGAGGGAAATCTGTCCGGGGCTTTTTACTTGTTCAGGGAAATTATTCCATATATGCGCAAGCAGGGAGGCGGGCGCCTGATCACCCTGGGTTATCCGGATGCGGAAATCGCTCCGGCATGGGCGGGATTTGGGCCTTATGCCGCGGCCAAGACGGGTCTGGTCACCCTGACGCGCACCGTGGCCCTGGAAGAAGCGGAAAACGGCATCACCGCCAATATGGTATATCCCGGCGACATTCGCGATCCTTACAAGGAAGCGATGATTGCCGAAGCGCGGGGCAAAAAAGATCCCCGCACACCGATCGGGCGTCCGGGTACGGGGGAAGACGTGGCACGGGTGGTCCGTTTTCTCGCCCATCCTGATTCCGATTTTATTACCGGTGCTGTGATTCCGGTGACGGGGGGTTTTACAAATCCGCGATTTTATGTAAAATAGGCATAAGTTTTGTGTAATATTCCTGTAATAATTTTAAAAACCGACAAACCCTGTTCACATGATTTAAGCTATAATGATGAAGTGCTATTTAGAAGAATTCTTTTCTTTTCTATTTATGTAAAAAGCCAGCCAAAACCAGAAAGCGGAGCCGCCCAAGCCTAGGATCAGACCGGTCATGCCGGCTGTTTTCCAAAGGAACAGGGAGGCGGCGATCCCGATCACCCCGGTTGTGCGGCTCGCAAAAATGACAGCCTGTGTAAGCATGTTTTCTCACCTCTGCTATTACTATAGCACAGATGAGAGGCTGGCAAAAATGCAAGATCGCAGTCCTGGAAGTGGATGATTCGGCGGATCCCGATGCTGGGATACAGATGAAGCAGTGTGCAGGTAACACGTGTTTCAGGAGGTTAACGCAATGGACGATTTTCGCAAGGTGAGCATGAGGAGTGGGTATTCGCCCATGCCGCCGCGTTCTCGCAGCGAACGAGTCGGTCCCCGCTCCCGCTCCGGCGGACGAGGTACCGGGGGCCCCGGGAAGCGCGGGAAGAAAGCGGGATGGAGACGTTTTTTCACATGGAAATGGTTCTTATTGGTTCTTTTAACATCTTTTCTGCTCATGGTCGGTGGATGTTCCGCCATCATGATGTCAGCCAACCCGAACGAATTGAACAAAGTGAACAAGAACAATATCGCGGCCGCGTCGAAAATCTATGCTTACAATAATAAGCAAGAGCCGGTCGACTCCTTCGGGTATGACAACCGCGAATGGATCAGTATGGATGAACTGCTCAAGCATAATAAACTGATGGTCAACACATTTGTGAAGACCGAGGACCGCCGTTTCTACCAACACCACGGGGTGGACTTCCAGGGGCTGGCCCGGGCGGTTGTCAAGGATGTCATCTCCATGGATAAAGCGGAAGGGGCCAGTACGATCACCCAGCAGGTCTGCAAAAACATCGTGTTGGAGAACTCTGCCAAAACGTATACCCGTAAAATTAAAGAGATCGGTTGTGCGCTCAACCTGGAGCGAAAACTGAAAGAAGAGGGAAAAGATCCGAAAAAGCAGATTCTCGAAGCGTATCTCAACTACATCAGCTTCGGCGGCAACATCGCCGGGGTGCAGATGGCGGCCAAATCCTATTTTGGCTACGATTTGAAAAAGCAAGAGCTTCCGGTGCAGGATGCGGCCATGCTGGCCGGGATGCCGAAAGGGCCGTCGTTGTATAACCCGATCCGGCACAAAGAAAAAGCACTGGAACGCCGAAACGTCATTTTGACGCAGGTCATGCCGGTTGATGATGTGATGCCTCCGCTGATTTCGCAGGCAGAAGCGGATAAACTGGCGCAAACGCCTTTGAACCCTTGTGAAAACTGTGCGGAGAAATACGCCAAGAAGAGCGATTTTGACGCGTACAAGGATCTGATTCAAAAAGAGCTGAAAGAGGAATATGGCATCGATCCGGATGATTTGGCAACGGGAAGCTACCAGATTTATACGGCGCTTGATCCCAAGGCGCAAGGTGCGGTGCAGGAAGCTCTGAAGAAAGACAGCCTCTTTACCAACGCTTCCGGCACAAAGCTGACAGCGGGCGGAGGCAAAGTGGATGCCGATGCGGGAATTACCGTGATTGACCCCAAAACAGGCGGGATTCGTGCCATCGGCGGCGGACGGAACTTTGTCCATACCGCTCATATCCGGGCTTTGGAACTGCATCAGCCGGGTTCATCGATCAAGCCGCTCACGGTCTATTCACCGGCGATTGAGAAACATGATTACAATGAGTATTCGATTGTTCACGACAAACCCGTCGACTGGGCCGGTACTTGGCATCCGCAAAACTATGAACCGGGCAGCTTCGGTGATATCCGGATGGAAAAAATGGTGGAGGAATCGTACAACCTGTCGACGCTTAACCTGTTGCACGATGTCGTGACATTGCCTGTGGCCTTCGAATATGCCCAAAAACTGGGCCTCAATCTTGTACCAAATGACCAGGCGTATGCTGCCTTGGGTCTTGGCGGTTTGACCAATGGGGTAAATACGGTGCAAATGGCCGGAGCCTATTCCGTCTTCCCCAACGGTGGTTATTATTATACCCCGCATGCCATCGTGAAAGTGGTGGATGCGGATGGCGACGTCAGGAAACGAAAACATCCGATTGAAGACACTCCTACCAATGTATTCTCGAAGAAAACAGCTTACTATATGACGAGGATGCTGAAAAAAGTAGTGAGTGAGGGTACGGGTTCCACATTTGCCGGATTGCATAACGGTTGGGATGTGGCCGGTAAGACGGGAACGATTAACGGAGAGAAATCCGGCTGGTTTGTCGGCTATACGCCTGATCTTGTCTGTGCGGTTGACGTATTCTACCCGGGTTACTCCGGTGACGACTACGTCAAGATGACCGGGGGAACGGCGCCGGCAAAAATCTTCTCCTACGTGATGAAGAAGTTGACCGACGATAAACCGCCGAAACACTTCAGCAATTTTGGGGTTCCTGATCCACAGCCGCCGTTTGAGCTGCATGCTCCGCATCTGACTGCCGTATCCCAAGAGGATGGCGTTCTGCTGCAATGGCAGGCTCAGCCCAACCGGGTGAAATATCAGGTGTTCCGCGACGGGCAAATGATTGCGGAGCTTGGTCCGGGTTCGACCAGCTATAAAGATACCGATGCCAAACCGCCGGCAGCTTCCGGAGGAGATGGCGGAGACGGCGGATTCTGGGATAAAATCATCGGTGGCGGTGCTGCTCAGTCCAAATCCTACACGTATAAAGTGGTAGCGATTGACACGCAGGCAACCGATCCCGGTGCAGCGCAAAAAGAAAGTAATTCGGTGACGGTGACCCTATCACCAAAAAAGCCGGAAAACCCGGATCCAAACGGAAACACGAACGACCAAAACGGCCAGAATGGCCAGAATGGTGGCCAAAACGGGAATAATCCCGGCGGCATTTTCAATCCTCCTCCGTCTGATGGCGGCCAGAATGGCGGTGGTACCCAAGATGGTGGCGGCCAGGATGGCGGCTCAACCGGAGGAAACGACAAACCGCCAAAAGGTGGCGGTGGAGGTGGCGGCGGCTGGTGGTAGTCGCAGCCCTGGAAAAGACCAGCGAACTTTCGCTGGTCTTTTCTTATGCCCGTTTTCATAAACTAGTCCTAACCAGAATAGAGAAGGGACGTGGATTGCCTTGCATGCATTTGGCAGATGGCAGCGTGCCAGCCGCGTCGGGTTTACCTATATCGGAACGGTGATCGGGGCCGGATTTGCATCCGGGCAGGAGATATTGCAATTTTTTACCTCCTTTGGCGAGGAGAGCATCTGGGGAGTGCTGCTGGCAACGGGCCTGTTCGCCTGGTTGGGATCGCGCATGATGTTGATGGGCGCCCGGTTGAGGGCGTTTTCTTATGAAGAATTCAATACGTATCTGTTTGGTGAGCGCTGGGGGCGCTTGATGACCTTATTGGTGGGGCTGATGCTGTTTGGCGTCACCACGGCGATGATGTCGGGGACAGGGGCACTGTTTCAGGAGCAGTTGGGTTTTTCCTTCCATCTGGGCGTCATTTTAACGGCTTTATTCTCCTTTATTGTGATTTTGCGCGGGATGGATGGCATTTTATCGATTAACACTCTGGTCGTTCCGTTCATGTTTTTGTTCACCGTTCTCGTCGCGATTTACGCATGGGGCAGCCATCCGGGATCACTTCTGATTACTTTCCCGGAAGAGCCGCTGCACCATCACTGGTTTCTGGCCGCCATTGTGTATGTCGCTTTTAATTTGGTCATGATGCAGGCCGTGCTGGTTCCGCTCGGTGCCGAAATCGAGGATGAAAGCACCATCCGCCTGGGCGCCTGGATCGGCGGCCTTGGACTTGGTGTGATGCTGCTTGCCTTCAATTTTGCGATGCAAGTGCATTGGAGTGAAGTGGCTCATTTGGAAATCCCGATGGCCTATGTGATCAGCACTTTGGGGGCGGGAATGAAATATTTATTTTTGGTGACGATTTGGGCGGAGATTTTCACCACCCTCGTCGGCAATGTGTACGGCTTGACGGCCAATCTTCGACAGATGATTCCGCTTTCCGATCGTCCGATCGTTGCCCTGATTTTTGTATTGGGCTATCTGTTTTCCCTGTTTGGCTTTCCCGCATTGGTTCGTTACTTATACCCGCTGTTCGGCTATTGCGGATTGATGCTGTTGGTGCTGCTGATCTTTCGCCGGTTGCCCAATCTGTAGAAAGGAGGAAGAGAGGGATGGCCTTACTCATATCGATCATCATCGCCTATTTCATCGGCGCCCTCCCGTTTGATTGGTGGGTGGTCACGAAGCCGGCCTATCGCCTTCGTCTTCCTTCCTTTTCCGTATTGAACCGGCGGGAGGCATTTGTCCTGATCGTCATTGATCTGGTAAAGGGGATGGCGGCGACGCTGATCGGCTTTTCGGTCGCCGGCTGGATGGGAGCCTACCTGGCTGCTGTGGCTGTAGTGGTCGGCAGTTTGTATTCGGTGTTTCTCGGCTTCCGGGGGGGCACCGGGATCGGCGTGGCTGCCGGGGCGCTGCTGATTTTAAGCCCTCTGCTGATTCTCATCGGCATCTTGATCTACCTTTTCAGTCTGCTTACGACACGGGTGCTGTTTGTTTCCACGTTGCTGACCACGACGGCGATGATTATCTTTGCCGTTGTGCTGGCCACCCAAATCTATGTGTGGATGGTGATTATCGTGGTCGGGGGGCTGATCTTGTACCGGATTCGGCCGAAATGGAAACGGATCAAGCGCTTTGAACCACCCTACCGCTTTAGAAACCCGTTTCGGCTGAAATAAAATGGATGCGCACAAAAAAAAGCAGGTTTTTTCCCTGCTTCTCAAAATTCCAGCGCCACCTTGAACCCCGCATGTTTGCGCACACCAAACACGCCGTTGTCCAGGATGAGGTACTGCGCTTTGACGCCGATCAGTTTTCCGCTGATTGTCTCCTGTTTTTCCAGATTAAACGAGGTGATCTTCGTCGGGGTGCCGATGTGTGGGTAATCGAACTGAAGCACTTGCGGCTCCTCGATCAGATAGCGGCGGTATGCGTCCGGCAATTTTTCGATTAAATCAGCCCGGGTTTGCAGCAAATCGATGTCGGCTGTTTCGTTTTTCAACATTTTGCGCCAGTTGGTCTTGTCGGTGATGTATTGGGAGAGGAAAACTTCGATTTCGCCGGCATCTTTTCGGGTGGGCACTTCCATCAACGGCAGGGCCGCGACCGCTCCCTGATCGACCCAGCGTTTCAGCCGGTTGGTTTTTCGCGTGATGCCCACTTTGACATCGCTGGACAGAGCCAGGTAGACGATATGGGGCTGCATGCAGTGATGCCGGCCAAATTCGGGGTCACGGCAGGTTCCTTCATGAAAATGGCAGCGTTCCGGCCTGACGATGCAAATGTCATTGTCCGGCAGTTTGCGAAAACAGTTAAAACAGGAGCTGTTGTTGCCGTAAAACTTTTTCGTTTTGCGGCCGCAAAAGATGCAGTTTCGCTCACCGAGGAACGTGATTTGTACTTCTTGTCCCAACCGCGCGTTCAGCCCGATTTCCTGGTCATCCAGTTGCAGGGCGTATTCGACGGGGGCCGCCCCCTGATGAACAAGCGGGCGTAGGATACCGATTTTTTTCACGGAAAAAGCTCCTTTGCATAAGTATATTTCAACGATCGAGATTCGCTCTGGCAGAATCGATTAGTTTCAGTCTAGCAAAGATCGGGCAAATCGATCAATAGAATTCAAGATGTGGAAAATCGGGGGAGATCGGGAGGAACAGCGGCGAGGAAGTGTCAAAAAAGGATTTTTTGCCGGTGAGAATTACCTGCATCTTTCTGAAATGTTTCGCATATAGTATACTTAAGGTATGCTGGCTGGAGGAGGGTTGTATGCCATGTTCGATGCTTTATTGGCCGCGAAAGAAGACGCGCTTGTCAAATGGAAAAAAGAAAGCGAATACGAAAATTTCACGAAGTCGGTACAAAAGCTGAAAAGAGATATGGAAACGATGGGAATCAAGCCATCCAAAGAAAAGTTGTACGGTCGCCCGTACCGGGTCTAATCCAAAGAGAAAAGGGGATTCCATGGATTACCAACAGCTTTCTTTGCCAAAGCAGACACCGCTTTATCATGCCGTTCACCGCGACCGCTATGAAAGGCAGGAATTTATCAAGGAGATTGAACAGGCAACGGGGCGAAGAATCCTGGTTTATTTAGCCAATTTGTCACATCCTGACAGCGCGATCACCAGAGAAGATATCGCTCCGTTTTATGAAATTGTTTCTTCCCTTGATGAGAACAGCGATGTCGATCTGGTGATCGAAAGTCCGGGCGGTGATCCGAATGCTGCCGAAACCCTTGTGCATACATTGCTCTCCAAGACGAAGCATTTGCGCGTTGTAGTTCCCCAGGCGGCCAAAAGTGCAGCGACATTGATCAGTTTGGCGGCCGATGAAATCATGATGAGCAATACGTCGGAACTGGGGCCGATCGATCCGCAAATTTCCATTCCCACGGTTTTCGGTTATCAGTACCGGCCGGCCCAAGCGTTTCTGAATGGATTGGAAATCATCAAGAGAGAACATGCCAATGGACAACCCCTCAACTCGGCTTATCTGCCGTTTTTGCAGGGAGTTGACGCAGCTTTGATCGATTTCTGCCACAAATCGATTGAACATTCCAAACGTTTGGCGGTGAAGTGGCTCCGGCGGTCGATGTACAAGAATCATCCGCTCAAGGCCAAACAGATTGCCGAGACATTGATCAACATTGACAAATACCCCAATCACGGTTCGGTAATTAACTATCAGGAGGCGCAAGCAATCGGGTTAAACGTTGTCTACAAACCGTTTACGGACCCGGTTTGGCAGGCGCTTTGGCGGCTATATACCCAATACCTGGTCATGATGCGGGAGAAAGCAGGCGTAAAAATATTTGAAAGCAATGTCTCCTCCGTCATGATTTAAGTTTGGATAAAAATTCGGGTAAATCACCCGGATTTTTTTATTTTACCGAATTCGCAGGCCGGATAGCGGTGCCTCTCTGATCGGCCGGCAGGGGTGTGGGAAGAATCAGGGAAGCACCGTGTACCTCCCGGTTTTGCCATGATTCGGGGATCCGGCGACTGCCGTTCATTTCATCAGTTTTTTCACCGTAATGAGCAATTCGTCGATCACTTCAATGTCGCCTTCCTGCAACCGTTCCACCACGCAGCTGCGCAGATGCCCTTCGAGAAGAATTTTCCCCACACTGTTCAATGCGGATTGAATCGCTGCGATCTGATTGAGCACATCGTCGCAGTAGGTATCATTTTCAATCATTTTTTTTACGCCGCGAATCTGCCCTTCCACCCGGTTGAGCCGGGAGATAAGGTTGTTTTTTATTTTCGGCGGGTGGTGGCTTTTACGCCCTTCGGCAGGGCAGCATTTTTCCTCATATGGAGGTTCAACCATCATTTCACCCATTTCTGACTGATTTCTCTTAGACGTTCCTATGCTATTTTTTTATTATATCTCGAATCAAGGCAGTATGATAATTTCTTTTTATGATGGACATTCATAAAGATTATTTCCAGTACGACAGTTGCGATTGTGGGTTATAAAATACATGGCAACTATAAGGTTTTTTAGGAATAAAATTCGCTCCTTCATATTTTAATGAATCAAAGTTTATTTGGTAAAAGAGAAGGTACATGATATGAGAGATTTTCAAATCAATAAGCATAATTTTTTGTTTAATATTATTATATTGAATAATAGTGAATTTATTACATAATGTAATTATTAAATTATATCAGGAGGGTGGATCTTTGAAAAAGATAAAACCGATCGTTTTATCTCTTCTTTTTTTCATCTCCATTCTCAGTTTGCCTTTTGTGAATGTAAGTCAGGTAGAAGCAGCTTGTTCGGATTGGGCTGCACAATGATTATTTACGCCTCCCCCCGAATGGCCATATTGGAACCAGTAATCTGTGCTATTCTAGCGGGGATAAAATCTATGCTCGCGTGATTGCAAATAATGATGGCAATAAAAATGAAACAGTGGGTGTATACTTACAAAAATTGAGTGGCGCAGTTGGGTAACCTTGTCTAGCACACGAGTATATAAAGATGGTGATAATCATTATTTTACATTTTCCAATCTTTCCAGCGGAACCTATCGTTATCTTGTAGAGAATGACCGGCCTCATGATGCCTGGGTGAGAGCAGATTTATCAACCGATAAAGATATCGCCGCATTGTTGGGGCATCCAGGTAAATAAACAGGCTGTAACTCGGTCTTTTGCAATCATTTGATCCCAATCAAACCACATAAATTTTGTTCCCTTGAAAAACGCCATTCCTTCAAATACCTTCAGAAAGAATGGCGTTTTTTTATAAATATGTTGGATGTGAAATGAAAACCAACAGAATCGAAAATACCAGAGAAACAATGCCGATATTTTTTCAGAGATTCTCTAAAACTCCGCCAGGAAAAAGTCTGTTGTCAGGTTCAGCGCCTCTTCCAGCTGCGGGGAGATTCCGGCAAAAGGATGCACCGAACGAAACGTGTGATCAGCCCCGCGGATGATATGCATCGACGCATGGGGAGCGCGTTTGGCCATTTGTTCGGCTCCTTGCAAAAAGCCGGGGAGATCTTCGTCGCCCTGGATGATCAGCAGGGGCTGCTTCAGTTCAGGCAGTCGGTCCATGAACTGGAAGCGTTCCCGGTTGGCTTCAATGTCGTCCAACACTTCACGGTCGATCGGAAGCTGTTGTTTCGTCCGCGCATTGGTGACATAGCCGATTCCCTTTTGCCGGATTTCCTCCATCACTTCCGCAGCGAAAAAGTCGGGGCGGTGGATGCTGTTGAAAATGGCTACGGCACGGATTTCCCCGGGATGATCAAGGGCAAAGATGAGGCTGTTTCCCCCGCCGCGGCTGTGGCCCAGAAGGCCGATGCGCTCCACATCCAGTTGCTCTGCCCCGGGCAGACGGCCTTGTTTCAGATGGCTGAGCAAAACGGACAAGTCTTCCTGCTCCCGGGTAAAGGTCAGGTGAGCGAATTTGTCCAGCTGTGTAAAGCTCTGCAAATCTTCACCGATGCCGTTCATGGAAAAATTAAACGTGATCGCTGCGATCCCTTTGCCGGCGAGGCGCTTGCCGATCACCGGAAAAAAAGACCAGTCCTTGAATCCTTTGAAACCGTGGCAAATGATGACAACCGGATGTTTGCCCCCGGCGGAAGGAAGAAACAGATCCCCGCGGATCACCCGGTTTTCCTTGTTCAATTCAATTGTAAATGGATGTGCCGGCATTGAAGAATCCTCCTTTTTTCATCTGGTTTGAAAATTGCCAACCCTCATCCTCTTCTTCTATAATGATAACGAACGAAGTGCATGGAGAAAAAGGTCTTTCTTTTTACGGGAAAGCGAAGAGGGAAGCCGGTGAGAATCCGGCGCGGTCCCGCCACTGTGATTGGGGAGGACGGCTGCCGTTGATGCCACTGTCCGGACGGATGGGAAGGCGCGGCCCGACGATGAACCATAAGCCAGGAGACCTGCCTTTTTCAATCCATCTGCGTTCTCCTTCGAGGTAAAGGAGAGACGTATGCGCAAAGGGGTTGTATCCGAACCCCCCTGTTTTCGCATGCCATTCTCCTTCCTGTGCCCTTTAAGGCCGGCACAGGTTTTTTCATGAATCGAGCCGAACAGGAGGGGGTTGATCAGATTGCGTAAACTTAATCGTGTCATGGTCTTATGTTTATCGTTTGTGCTCTTGTTTACGTTGGCCGGATGTGCGGGCGCAAATAATCCTGCCGGGCAAACAACGCCGAAAGCGTCGGGGACCAGCTATCCGGTGCAAGTGAAGGATATGGCCGGAGAAGTGACGACGATCAAAAAAGAGCCGAAGCGGATCGTTTCGCTTATTCCGAGCAATACGGAAATCGCCTTTGCCCTTCATTTGGACAAAGAAGTGGTCGGGGTGACGGCCAATGACGATTATCCGGCCCAGGTGAAAAAATTGCCAAAAGTGGGAGACTTCACGATCAATGTGGAGCAGGTGGTCGCGCTCAAGCCTGATTTGGTGCTGGCCAATACGGCGAATGACAAGCAGACGATCGAACGGTTGAGAAAGCTGGGCATTCCCGTGTTGGTGCTGGGGGCGAACAGCATTCAGGACGTTTATCGCTCGATCAACGTCACAGCTGAAGCGACCAATCATCTCCCGGAAGCCAAACAACTGATTGACGGAATGGAAAAAGAGCGGAAAGAGATTGCCGACAAGATTGCCGGGGTTCCCAAGGACAAACGGATGAAGGTATGGATCGAACTGGATCCCAATCTGTTCACCACGGGCGGGGATACCTTCATGAATGAGCTGGTCACCGCTGCCGGAGGGCAAAACGTGGCCGGCGGATTAAAGGGCTGGCCCAAGGTTTCTCCCGAACAGGTAGTCAAATGGAATCCCGACGTAATCATCACTTTTCACGGCGGGGAAAAAGAGATTTTGTCCCGTCCGGGCTGGTCTTCGATCAGTGCCGTGAAAAACCACCGCGTCCACGCGCTTGACCCTGATTTGACCAATCGCCCGGGGCCGCGCATATTTCAGGGCGTGAAACAGATCGCATCGCTTCTCTATCCTGAACTTTTTGGCGGGAAGTCAAAGTGAAGGGCCGGCCAAAGAAGCTGATCTGGGGCGGGGGACTTTTCCTCTGCCTCCTTTTCACTTTCTCACTGTCGGTCTCGCTCGGCAGCACACATATTGACATGATGACCGTCTGGAAAGTGATCGGGGAAAAATGGGGCGTGGGCAACGGAAGCGGAATTAACGCCACCGATGCCGTGATCATTTGGCAATTAAGGCTGCCGCGGGTGTTGTTGGTGGCTTTGGTCGGGGCGATTTTGGCCATCGCCGGCGTGGTTTATCAGGGGATATTGCAAAATCCCCTGGCTGATCCCTATATTCTGGGGGTTTCCTCCGGGGCATCGGTCGGGGCAGTTTTGGCGATTGTGACCAGTTGGGGTGCGGCATTGCTGGGAGGCTGGTCGCTGCCCGCCTTTGCCTTTGCCGGGGCCTGCCTCGCACTGGCGCTGGTGCTGATGCTTGCCCGCGGGCGTTCAGGACTCAACGTGATCTCCCTCATCTTGTCCGGAGTCGTTGTCCAGAGTTTTTTTGCCGCGCTGCTCACCTTTGCCCTGTCATTTAAACCGGAAGAGATGCAGCGGATTCAATTCTGGCTGATGGGCGGGTTTTCGCTGGGGGACTGGAACCAGGTGGGTGCGGTATTTCCCTTTTTACTCATCGGTTTTCCTGCCTGCTGGCTGATGAGCGCCGATCTCAATCTGATGGCACTGGGGGAACGCGCGGCGGCCCATCTCGGGGTCAATGTGGCAAAAACGAGAGTTTGCCTGCTTCTCATCGCATCGATGATGACCAGCGCGGCCGTGGCCGTCTCCGGCATGATCGGCTTTGTCGGATTGGTGATCCCTCACATCATGCGCATGTTGACCGGCGCCGACCATCGCTCTCTGCTTCCCCTGTCTGCATTGGCCGGGGCGATCTTGCTTCTGCTGGCGGATTGTCTGGCGCGGACGCTGATCGCTCCCGCCGAGTTGCCGATCGGAGTGATCACCTCTTTTGTCGGGGTGCCTTTTTTCGCATTGATCCTCAAGCGGCATCAGCGGAAAAAAGGGGAATAGAAAGGAGGGGGCACCATGCTTCAGGCAGCCCGGTTGGGGAAAAAAGCCGGCGGCCGCTGGCTGTTACAGGAGATCGATCTGTGTGTGGAGAAAGGGGAAATGGTTGGCGTTCTGGGGGCAAACGGCAGCGGCAAAAGCACGCTCATCCGTTGTCTTACGGGCGAATGGAAAGCGGACAGCGGCGAGGTGAGGCTGAAGGGAGAGCGGATCGACACGTATTCGCCCAAGGAAAGAGCGCGGATTGTCGCCGTCCTGGCCCAGGAACCGCTGGGAGAGATCGAATTTACAGTCGAAGAAGTTGTGAAAATGGGCCGTTATCCGTACCAAAGCAGGTGGTCATGGGCCTCCGGGCGTGATTTCGATGTGTGTGATTCCGTGCTGCGGCAAACCGGGCTCTGGCCGATGAAACAACGGCAACTGGCCGAGCTGAGCGGCGGGGAACGGCAGCGGGTGGCGATTGCGCGAACGATGGCCCAGGAACCGGAATTATTGGTTTTGGATGAACCCACGACTTTTTTGGACATCCGGCATCAGCTGGCGATTTTAGATTTACTGAAAAAGTGGCAGTCTGAATGCGGCCTCACCATCCTGATTGTGCTGCATGACCTCAACTTGGCAGCGCAATATTGCGACCGGCTGGTTTTGCTGAAAGAAGGCCGGATGGTGACCAGCGGTGTTCCAAAAGCGGTTATCACCCGGGAGAGGATCGAAGAGGCATATGGGGTGACGCCACTGCTTATGACGCATCCGACGCTTCACGTTCCGCAAGTTTTTTTGCAACCCGCAAAGGAGGAGAAAAAATGAAAATCTACACCCGAACCGGTGATGAAGGGAAAACCGGCCTGATCGGAGGGCGTGTCAGTAAGGATGATGTCAGGGTTGAAGCATACGGGACGGTGGATGAGTTAAATGCTTTCGTCGGCGAAGCGGTGATCCGCCTGGACGCAAAACGGGATGAGGATCTGATTCAGGATCTGACGGAAATCCAGCACGAACTGTTTGATGCCGGTGCAGACTTGGCGCAAGCGGGCAAAAGCCGCCAGTACAAGGTTTCTGCGGAAATGGTGACCCGTTTGGAAGAGTGGATCGACAAATACGATGCTGAATGCAAGCCGCTTCAGCGCTTCATTTTGCCCGGTGGTTCCCCGGGAGCATCTGCGCTTCACGTCTGCAGGGTGGTCGCGCGCAGGGCCGAGCGGCGCGTGGTCACACTCTGTGCGCAGCAGGAGACCAATGATGAGGTACGCCGTTACCTCAATCGTTTGTCCGACTTTTTCTTCACAGCGGCCCGTGCCGTCAATGCCAGAGCCAACGTTTCCGATGTGGAATACAAGCGGGGCAGTCAAGTGTTTAGGCAGGCGGATGCGGGGAAAAATGAAAAGGATAAACAGTAGAGGCTGAGGTCTTTGTCAACAGGAACAGGAGGAATGACCGATGTCCCTGATCATGTACCAATACCCGAAGTGCGGAACATGCCGGAAGGCCAAGAAATACCTGGAGGAACACGGCATTTCGTTTACCGATAAAAATATCGCCGAGGAGCCGCCTTCGCGTGAGGAACTGGAAAAACTGATCAAAAAGAGCAGTTTGCCGATCAAAAAGTTTTTCAACACCAGCGGGCAAAAATATCGCGCCCTCGGATTGTCGCAAAAGCTGAAAGAGATGAGTGAGGAAGAAATGCTGGATTTGCTCGCTTCCGACGGCATGCTCATCAAGCGCCCGATCGTGACAGACGGCAACAAGGTGACGGTTGGGTTTAAAGAAGACCTGTATAAAGAAACGTGGGGTTAGAAAGAGGTAACATCCTCGACCGTCATTCGGTCGGGGTTTTTTTGTGCACGAGGTACAAGTGGCGTACATACACTTTCCATAGCATTGTCGTTACTTACTGCGAGGAGGAACGAATTGTGTATAATATTCCCTATCTGCAAATATCGCAAGCACTGGATACGCATCTGGTTCAGGATATCGCCCACGCGATCAACGGAGAATACAGTGCGATTGCCTGCTATGCCCAACTGGCAGAATTGGCGGATACTCAAGAGGAAAAAGAGCGTATTTCAGAAATAAGAGAAGATGAAATCAAACATTATCGTGCCTTTTCCAATATTTATTTTCAGCTTACGGGTAAACAACCGGAACCGAAGATCACGGAAAAATGCCCCGATAACTTTAAAGAAGGATTAAAGTTTGCAATCAAGGATGAACAGAAAACGGTTGACTTTTACCTGGATCTGGCTGACCGGACAAGAAACCGGAATATAAAAAGAGCGTTTCAGCGCGCCGCAGCAGACGAACAGAATCACGCGGTCTGGTTTTTATATTATTACACATTGCAATGTTGCGGATAATTTATAGAAACCGGTGTGTTGATTGATTAAATACGGTACGGTATTAAATTCCGTCAAGGCGACAAGAGTCCAAGACTCATACCGGAAAAACGAAGCCTCCTGTTATAGTGGGGCTTTGTATTTTTTAGGAGTGAAAGTGATCCCGTTGCCTGTTTAATGCGATGGCAGCGTTGAAAATTCCGGAGCATGATCAAGCGAAGCAGATGTTTTTCGTGATCGGTTGTGTAAGATAAAACGGAAATAGGCACAATAGAAAGGGAGGTGTGAAATGGGGATTCATGTCGCCGGGCATTTGCTCAAACAGCTGGATATTTGGGGATGTCAGCGAATTTACGGTGTGATCGGGGATGCCAATCTTGATTTGCTTGGCGAACTGGCGAAACAGTCCGGGGTGAACTATATCGCATGTCGTACGGAAATGGGAGCTGCGCTGATGGCCTCGGCAGAAGCGAAATTGACAGGAAGGCCTGGCGTTGTTCTGGCGACAAGCGGTCCGGGGATCGTTTCGCTTTTGAATGGATTGGCGGATGCCGCGGCTGACGGTGTTCCGGTACTGGCCATCACCGGTCAGGTGGAGCGAAGCAAGTTGGGAACGGGCAGTAAACAGGAAATCGACCAGCAGCGGTTAATCGAGCCCATCGCCCTCTTTTCCGCACTGGTCGCTGACGGGAAAGGATTTTCCACACAGTTGAATCTGGCCTTCAAAGCGGCGGTAAACCGGGGCGGTGTTGCCCATTTGTCGATTCCCAAAGAGATGTGGCGGGAAGCGACGGATGAAATCTTTTACCCGAATCCGCCGCTTATGCCGCCGCTCCAGCCGCAACCTGAGGTGATGGCAGAATTGCTCTCCCGGCTGGGGCAGTCGACGCGGCCTGTATTTTTGGTGGGGCGGGGGATTGCCGGAGCAGAAGAAAAGGTGATTCGCCTCGCAGAAACGGTTCAGGCGGCGATTATTGCGACGATGCCGGCGAAGTCGCTCATACCAAATGATCACCCTCTGTTTGCCGGCGGATTGGGACAGGCGGGCAGCCAGTCGGCAACGGATCTCCTGCAGATGGCGGATTTATGTGTGATCCTGGGAGCAACCTGGTGGCCGCAAGCGTTTGTGCCGCAAAAGATTCCGGTGATCCAGGTGGACCGGATCCCGGAGAATATCGGGCGAACGCGTCCCTGTGTCACCTCGGTGGTTGGCGATGTGTCGTATGTGGTGGAGGTTTGTTTGCAGGAGATGCCGCAGAAGGATCAGGCGGAGTGGATGGAACTGATTCAAAAGCGCAAACAGAGCTGGCAGAAACGGATCGAGGAGGAAACCTCGCCTTCGGCCGGCATGCTTACCCCTGCCAGGCTGATGTCTGCTTTGGGCACGCTTGTTGATCCGCGGGCAGTCATTGTCCTTGATGTCGGAGACCATACTCTTTGGTTTGAACGAACCTTTCCCTTAAAGCAACAGGAAATTCTGATCTCCGGGAAGTGGAGGACGCTCGGATTTGCCCTGCCGGCAGCAATTGCCGCTGCTCTCAATCATCCCGGGCGTCAGGTGATTGCCATCGTCGGTGACGGGGGTTTTCCGGTGACGATGGCTGAGTTGGCCACGGCAGCTGCCCGCCGTCTCCCGATCAAGCTGGTTTTGCTGAATAACGGATGTTACGCGATGGAGAAAAACCGCATGAAAAGCGCCGGTTTGCACACGCTTGGAGCTGATTTGGACAATCCGGATTTCGTGCGTCTGGCCGAATCGTTCGGGTTTAGCGGATATCGCATTCAGAAGGAGCAAGACTTGCCGCTGCTAAAAGAAATGATCGCGATTGACCAACCGGCACTGGCCGAAGTGATCTGCGCAGATGGGATGCTTCCTCATACGCGGATTTAGGGAAAGACTTTGGCGTAGTAAATGACAAAAGATCTCAATTTATAATTAATATAAATTAGTATTGACTTTAATCTGGGGGCGTGTTATTTTTAATTTGTACCAAACAGGCCTTACCCGCTGTTTAATGCTAATCCAAATTGGGAAAGGTAAGTTTGGATCAAAAGTATACTTAATCTGAGGAGGTTATTCTCGTGGCACATCGTCTTGTAGGATTGCCAGCTCCCGATTTTGAATTGGAGAGCACCAAAAATCTTGAAACGCTTGACGAAAAGGTGCGCCTCTCCGACTATAAAGGAAAATGGCTCGTTCTGTTCTTCTATCCGCTTGACTTCACTTTCGTATGCCCGACGGAAATCACTGCTCTTTCCGATCGCTACGAAGAGTTTGCCGATCTTGATGCGGAAATTCTCGGTGTAAGCACCGACAGCAAATATTCTCACCGCGCTTGGATCAACACTCCGCGCGATGCCAATGGTCTCGGTAAAATCAATTATCCGTTGGCTGCGGACACCACCCATAAAGTAAGCCGCGACTACGGCGTTTTGATCGAAGAGGAAGGAGTTGCGTTGCGCGGGTTGTTCATCATCGACCCGGAAGGCATTGTTCGTTATCAAGTCGTGCATGACAACGATATCGGACGCAGCGTTGATGAAACCCTGCGCGTATTGCAAGCATTGCAAATGGGTGGACTGTGCCCTGCCAACTGGAAACCGGGGGATAAAACCCTTTAATCTTCACATCGATTCCGAGGGCCTAACTAGTGCGTTAGGTCCTCTATTTCCATAAAAGGGGAGGCTGAAGAGAATGGCGTTGCGTTTGCGTACGGAAATGCCCGAAATCAAAGGGATTACGGAATGGGTCAACGGCGAAGTGACCAATGAAGATCTGAAAGGACAACCGGTGATCGTTCACTTCTGGTCCATCAGCTGCCACATGTGCAAGAAGAGCTTGCCGGAAGTGAACAAGATGCGTGAAGAGTATCCGCAAATCAAGTTTGTCGGGATTCACATGCCGCGTTCGGAAAAAGATACAGATGTGGACGCAGTCAAAGAAACCATAGTAAAATACGAACTGAAGCATCCGCAAGGGATCGACAACAGCCACAGCGTCGTGGATGCTTTTGAAAACGAATTTGTTCCTGCTTTTTATCTGTTTGATGCCAACGGATTGCTCAGACACCGCTCTGCGGGCGAAAAAGCCCTGTCGATGTTGAAACGTCCGTTGGAACGCGTATTGGGAGAACTTGAGTAAGCGGAGGGTCCGACATGAATTTGCCAAAAGAGCTGCGTTATTCAGAAGAACATGAGTGGGTACAGCGCCTGGAAGGAAACAAAGTGCGGATCGGGATTACCGACTTTGCGCAATCGGAATTGGGAGACATCGTCTTTGTCGAATTGCCGGAAGCAGGTGCCGAGCTGAAAGCCGGGGAGCCCTTTGGCAGTGTTGAATCGGTTAAGACCGTCTCGGAATTGTATGCGCCGGTCAGCGGAAAAGTGTTGGAGGTAAATGCTGCTTTGGAAGGGTCTCCGGAAAACGTAAACGATTCTCCTTACGAAGACGGCTGGATGATTGTTGTGGAAATGGCAGATTCTTCCGAACTCGAAAACCTTCTTGACGCTGAAGGTTACGAAAAAGTGGTCAGCGAATAAGTTGGCTGACAGACTTTTCGCCCCTGTGGGAACTGTTGCCAGGCTTTGGCCGGCTGTCGGTCCTTCAGAAGGGGCGTTTTTGTTTTTCTGTGGACGGATTGCCACCATCGCACTCGGTTTGGCAGATTGCAAGGATGAGTGAAGAATTTTTGAAGGAGATTACATCGTTTCATATGGTTGCTGGTTTGCACGGAAGAGGCAATCGTGAGTTTGTCGGCGCACGGGAAGGAAATGGCAGTCTATTTTCTTTGGTATAGGTTGTTTTGAACTTACTGATTTGTGGTAAAATATATACACATCCATCGATTCTTGATCGGATCTGGAGAATGGATGATCCCGATCATGAGTGGGAACAGGAGGGAACGCCCATGAGTTACTGCTGTGGAGCTTCAACGATTGGTTTTATCGGGTCTTACCGGCAGCAGTCCGTCATGGTGCATCAGGTGCCATTGCTCTATTGCCCGGTATGCCATGATGTGCAAGTTCATCCTGCCGTAAAGGAAGAGTTTGAGCTGGTGGTAGATTATGCGAAGGAAGATCGCGTCAGAGAGGTAACCCTCCGTGAAACGATTACCCCCGAAATGATCGAGGAATGGAAAGAGTACGGAATCAGTTTTCAAGAAGATGCCGATTTTGAACCGATTTTGCGTGAACAAATTGATCATTCGCTCGATCTGCTCCGAGTTTCCAAGATTTTGAATGATAAAGAGTGGGGAGAAGAACTGAAAAAACGTTTGAAAGCGCTTACAACGCAATTGAAAAAACTGGAAGAGCAAAAAGAGGAAAGCAGATAGACAAAAATGGAACCCGGATTGGCCCCGGGTTCTTTTTCATTGGCGCTTGATTTCGGCCAGGATTCCATCCAACACTCCGCGCCAGGCCGCCAGTGTGGCGTGCGCCACTTTTTCGGCCTGCCCGATCTTGACCGGATCTTCCCCGCACAGGGTGAGCAGCAAATTCTCCGCGATCGGGGCCCGTTTGTTGGAGCTAATCTGGGTATGGCGATTGAGAAAGTAGATGAGCCGCTCTGAAACGGAGATTTTGGAAAAGCTTTTGGCCAGACGGGCATACAGTTCCGGCACCAAATATTCGTATCCGTAGCAGAAGGCAGAGGCGACTTCATGCAACTGACCATTGCCGGCAAGTTCAAGACACTGCTTGGTGAAATCAGCAGCAGAAGGCGGGATTTCGCTCTGAAACAGCGACTCGACCGGATGGTAGCCAGCCTGCAACATTTGCAGGTATGTCTCAATCGGATTCGTGTCTGCTTTCATTTCCTCCATGGCTTGAAAATAAATTTCAAAATGGCTGGCATAGTTGCCCTTTCCGTCTTTGTCGGTTTCTTCCCAGACGGCCAATTCATTGAGAAAGCGGGCAAATGAAGCATTTGTCCGCGGCAGCCAGGGCAGGGAGACACAAGTGAATGACTGTTGCAATTTTTTAAGCAAAGACATATAAACCCATACCACAAAAATATGGTGCTTCATAAAGATTCGCACATTTCCCTCTGTATGGAGATGCGACAGCAAAGCGTGAGTCAAAATTTCCTTGCGGGCGGCTTGAAGTGATTGGGTTTCTAACGTTTTCAACGGTTTCTCCTCCCGGTTTTGCGATTGATCAGCTCCGAATCCCATCCCCCGACTCGCTCGCGGTCAACGGGATTCTCCGTTTATGTTCGCATTGGATTGATCAACAGGTGATGATATCAGTGAAATCAAAGGATATTTTAACGTATTCCTGACATTGTTACAATTTGCGCCGCTAAGCAATCAGGTCTTTTCGGCATAACCCGGGATGAAATCTTGAAATGAGGAAGGAAAGGCGGGCATGATGCCCCGGCTTGTGACGCACTTTACAGAAAAAGCCCTCCAAGTCGGGATTGGAAGGCTTTCAGATCGTATCGGCAATTCGGAGAAAGGTCCGGATCTGATTGATTAACAGATTGATCGCCACTTGGTTGTGACCGCCCTCAGGGATGATGAGATCGGCGTAGCGCTTGCTCGGTTCGACAAATTGCAGGTGCATCGGGCGCACAACATTTAAGTATTGTTCCATCACCGATTCAAATGTTCGCCCACGCTCCTGGATATCCCGCTCGATCCGCCGCAAAATCCGCACATCAGCATCGGTGTCCACGAACACCTTAATATCCATCAGGCTGCGCAAACGTTCGTCATCGAGGATGAGAATCCCTTCGAGAATGATGACATCCCTGGGATTGAGAACGACGGTTTCCTTGGCCCGGGTGTGGAGCTTGTAATCGTAAATCGGTTTTTCAATGGGACAGTAATTTAAAAGCTGCTGGATGTGGGAGTACAAAAGATCATTGTCAAAGGCGAGCGGATGGTCGTAATTCGTTTTTTTTCTCTCTTCCAGGGTGAGGTGGGATTGATCTTTATAGTAGGAATCCTGCTCCAGGTAAACCACCGATTCAGCAAACTGCTGAACCAGTTTTTTGGCTACGGTCGTTTTTCCCGAACCGGTTCCTCCGGCCACTCCAATTACTACGGGTCTTGTCATAAGTCGCTTCCCTTCCTATAGCAATAAAACCCTATATTTTACTGTTGAGATCATATCAATATTATAGTTTTATTGCAAGTTAAACATTGTTCCATTAAAAAATGATTAAGTCTATGTGAATGGAATGCCGAGGATGAGGGGACGTGATGCCCCTTTACGAAAAAAAGCCAACAGACCGTTTTTGATCTGTTGGCTGTTCCGGTTCAGTCGGCGAATCTGGGACCGGATTGGCGGATGGAATCGCTCACATTTCTAAAGGATGCGAAATGCTGATGGAAGCGCTTGGCCAGTTCTCGCGCTTTTTGATCATATTCCGCTGGGGCGGCCCAGGTATTGCGCGGGTTCAGGATTTCGGCAGGCACGCCGGGACAAGAGACGGGAATTGAAAGGCCGAAGATCGGGTCTTCGATATATTCCACATCGCGAAGCTGCCCTTTGATTGCGGCATGAACCATCGCGCGGGTAAAACGGAGATCCATCCGGCGGCCGATTCTGTAAGGTCCTCCCGTCCAGCCGGTATTGACGAGATATACTTCCACCTGATGCTCGGCCACTTTTTTGCCCAGCATCTCAGCATACATTTCTGCCGGGCGAGGCAGGAAGGGAGCTCCGAAGCAAGTGGAGAAAGTGGCTTCGGGTTCTGTCACGCCACGCTCGGTTCCCGCCAGTTTGCTGGTGTAGCCGGACAGAAAATGGTACATGGCTTGCTCCGGTGTCAGTTTGGAGATCGGGGGCAGAACGCCAAAAGCATCGGCGGTTAAAAACAGAATCACGCTGGGATGCCCGCCGCGCCCCTCTTTTACCGCTCCCGGGATATAATCAACCGGATAGGCAGCACGCGTGTTTTCCGTAAGTGTGTCATCCTTGTAATCCGGGGATCGGTCTGCTGTCAGCACCACATTTTCCAGCACTGTGCCAAAACTTACGGCATTCCAGATCTGCGGCTCTTTCTCGGGATTTAAACCGATGCACTTGGCGTAGCAGCCGCCTTCGATGTTAAATACGCCCTGGTCTGACCAGCCGTGTTCGTCGTCTCCGATCAAAAAACGCTCCGGGTCAGCGGACAAGGTGGTTTTGCCGGTGCCGGAAAGCCCGAAGAAGAGAGCGACATCTCCGTCTTTTCCCATGTTGGCGGAGCAGTGCATCGGCATTACCCCGTATTCCGGCAGCAAATAGTTCATAACGCTGAAAATCGACTTTTTCATTTCCCCTGCATATTCCGTCCCGGCGATCAGCACCATGCGACGGGCAAAGCTGATTGCGATGACTGTTTCCGAGCGGGTTCCAAAGACGGCCGGGTCTGCTTTAAAACCGGGGGCGCAGATGACGGTAAATTCCGGGTTATGCTGTTGCAGCTCTTCTTTTGTCGGTCTGACAAACAATTGATGAACAAACAGATTATGCCAGTCGTATTCGTTGATCACGCGTACCGGAAGGCGGTAGGTTGGATCTGCTCCGGCAAATCCGTCGAAAACAAAAACATCTTTTTCCATTAAGTAATCTTGCATGTGTTTGAAAAGAAGTGCAAATGTTTCCGGTTCCATCGGCTGGTTGACCGGTCCCCAGTCAATCTGTTCCTTGATTGATTCGTCCGCTGCGATATATTTATCCTTGGGGGAACGTCCGGTAAAAGAGCCAGTCGTGGCCCGTAAGGCACCGTTCGCTGTGAGAACCGCTTCATTTCGCTTGAGTGCTTGCTCGACCAGTTCGGCGACAGTCAGCTGATAGTGCACTTTGGCGCCAAGCTTAAAGGTTGAGCCGCTGTTTGCGGGAATTACCATACTCATACGTAACATCCACCTTTTTTATTTTTGCAATTTTATGTTGGAATCGCGATTTATGATATACCGAATCAATAAATAGTATAACATAATGGTATACAGAGGGTGAATATGTTATTTTTAATTGCCGCTGATTCCGAATCGTGATGAACCAAATGCCGAGTCGGGCGATGCTTGAAAAAACGTTTATATTTAATTGGTTTGGGAATAAGATGGAAGTAATATGTGGAGATTGTCATAAAGCTTAAGGAAATTGTTTCTAGGTATTAATACCCATTGACTTTTACAAAAATAAATGGTACCTTTGTACAGAATGAATTCCACTTCGGGAGTGTTATAATGAGCGAGTTAAAGGAAGGGGCCGTCGTACAGGGAGAGGTGATCTCTACCAAACCATTTGGTGCGTTCGTCAAGCTTGAGTCGGGTGAAACCGGTTTGGTTCACATCTCTCAGATCTCGACAAAGTATGTAGAAAAAGTTGAAGACGAATTGCAGGTCGGTGCGGTAGTCAAAGCAAAAGTGCTTTCGATTGATCCGTCAGGAAAGATTTCCTTGTCGATAAAGGCGCTCCAGGATGACCGTCAGCGGGAACGCAGAGGCGGCGATCGTCGCGGTGGACGGAAAAGCCCTGCTGATTTCGAAGATATGATGAAAAAATGGATGAAGAGCAGCGAAGAACGCTTGAGCGCACTTGCGGCGAAGCAAAGAAGAAACCGATAGAAATTAAGAGAGCAACATCTTCCAGAGGGGAAGATGTTTTTTTATGCCTGCATCCTTGCCGGGAGAATCTGAACTTTACATCGGAAGCGCCGCACAACCCCGGATGGAAGTTCAGGCAATCGCAAAAGGGGAAGAGGTGCCCCTCTGCTGACTGACCGTTCGGAACGCAGTGATGTTCAGGGAGGCACCATGACCTGGCCTGCAACATGCTTTCACGGGCCTGGAATGGGAGGGACCGAACTGATTTGCTTCATTTATCGGGTTTACCTCTTTTCGATTATGACCAGCGAAGGGGCTTGCTTCCGATTGATCAGCTGTTGCCACAGCACTTGATAGGATTTCGGACATAAGCCTGTGGCAAAACGGATGACGTGGTCCGCTTCCTCCTGGCCGCCGGGATGTCCGGTATACAGTGCACAGGTGAGAATGCCGCCGGATTTGAGCCAATCCAGTGCCGTTTGCAAGGCGGGAATGGTTGTTTCTTTCCGGGTGATGACGGATGAATCCCCGTGTGGCAAGTAGCCGAGATTAAACATGGCGGCATGAATCTTTCCTTTCAATCGGGGGGGAAGTTCCTCTCCCATCCGATGATGGCTGGCATGAAACAAACGAACCTGTTCCAGCTGTCCCGCTTTTTCCAGACGGCACCTTGCTTGTTGCAGGGCGGCTTGCTGAATGTCAAAGCCGAATACGGCTCCGGACGGCCCGGTTGTTTCAGCCAGAAAAAGGGTATCATACCCGTTGCCGACCGTTCCGTCAATCGCGAAACCGCCGGGAGGCAAGGCTTGTTTTATGTAGTGGCGGGCGCTTTGCAAAATGGAAGGGAGGATCATGACGGATCACTCCCTGATGTTGCCCGGAAGCTGAATGCCCCGCCGCGGCTGTGCTTTTTTCCCTTGCCAGGTATTGCGGCGTTTCAACTCATCGTCGATCGCGTTGAGTACTTCCCATTTTTTTGTGCTCCACATCGGACCGATGAGAAGGTCAGGTGGTCCGTCACCGGTCACACGGTGAATAATCACGTCGGGAGGAAGGATCTCCAGCGAATCGACAACAAGGCGAACGTACTGGTCTTTTTCCAGGAATTGCACCAGCCCTGCTTCGTATTGCTTCACCATCGGCGTGTTCTTCAACAGATGGAGCAAATGGATTTTAATGCCCTGAATATCCATATGGGCACAGGCTTCCACCGTCTGCATCATCATCTCTTCTGTTTCCCCCGGCAAACCGTGGATGATGTGGGCGCATGTATAAATGCCGTGGCGCCGGAGTTTTTCCACACCTTCGACGAAGCAGGCAAAATCATGACCGCGATTGATGAGCTTTGAGGTGGATTCGTGGATGGTTTGCAGACCCAGTTCGACCCAAAGATAAGTGCGTTGATTCAGTTCAGCCAGATATTTCACGACATCATCCGGGAGGCAGTCGGGGCGGGTGGCAATGGCCAGACCGACCACTCCTTCCTGCTCCAGGATCGGCTCGTACATTTCTTTTAAGACTTCCACCGGGGCATACGTGTTGCTGAATGCTTGAAAATAGCCGATATATTTGGCGTCCGGCCATTTGGTGTGCATTCGGTCTTTCACTTCTTGAAACTGTTTTAATAAATCATCGCGCCGGTTGCCGGCAAAATCACCGGAACCGCGGGCGCTGCAGAAGGTGCAGCCGCCGATGGCCACTTTTCCGTCGCGGTTGGGACAAGTGAAGCCGCCATCCAGAGCCACCTTGAACACTTTTTGCCCGAACAGGCTGCGCAGATGATGGTTCCATGTATGGTAACGTTTATCTCCCCACAGACGAGGAGCGGTTGTTGGCATCTCTTCGTGCATGACGATCATCCTTTATTCTTCTGAATCTGTTCCTATTATACATGATTTGCGGCTGGCATGCTTCTTCATCAAGTTCATGATCGTTTTTGGAAATTGAGTTACAATATAGATTCGGGTGACTCACTAACATCGAGGGAGTGAAGAGCGTGGTTAAACTGGTTGTCAGTGATTTGGACGGAACCCTTTTAAATGAGGAAGGAAAAGTCAGTGAGGAAAATAAACGGGCCCTTCGTTTGGCTGAGGAACACGGCGTGCAGGTGATGATTGCGACGGGCCGTCCCTACCGCTCGGCCATGGAAGTGGTCGAGGAAGCGGGATTGAAATGTCCCTTGATCTTCTTAAACGGTGCCTGTATCCAAACCCGGGACGGAGAGAGGATTCAATCGATTCCGCTGGGTCGGGAACAGGCGGAAATGCTGCATCAAAGGTTTGAAGAGATCGGCATTTACCATCAGGCTTATACGGATCAGGGATTATATGCCAGCCGTCGAGGCTTTGATCTTTTAAAAGTGGAACTGGATCGGGTGAAGAGCGCAAACCCTGAGGTTGACCCGGATGTTTTGAAATCAGCGACCATTGACCGCTTGAAACATTATTGTGTGTCTGGGGTACATGTTGAAGATGCTCTGCAAAACCCCGATGCGTCAATCTATAAAATCCTCGCTTTTTCCATGGAACCGGATAAGCTGGAGCAAGCCCGGAAAAAGGCGGAAGAACTAAGCGGCGTCATTGTGACCGCCTCTGCCGAAAATAATATCGAGGTGAACCATCCCGAGGCGCAAAAAGGAAAGGCAGTGGCTCTCTATGCCGAAAAGCTGGGGATTCCGCTTGAACAGGTGATGGTGATCGGAGATAACCGCAATGATTTGTCGATGATGAAGATTGCCGGTTACAGCGTGGCCATGGGCAATGCCGATGATGAAGTGAAACGCGTCTGCAAATACGTAACCAAGTCCAACTCGGAACACGGAGTCGCCTATGCCATCGAAAAGTGGGCGCTTGCCAAAGCGTAAACCATATTGGAACGCAGATACACCACCTGAAAACACTCAAGGCTGGGTCCGCGGGTTCCTGATCCCGGCTGCATTGACTTCACAGAAAAAATTCACACCGCCGACTTCCGGAAACGAGCGATCCGGCGGGCGGCGGTGTTTTATCACTTCACGAGAAAGAGACCTGTGACTTCAGTTTGGGGGATGAGAGAACTTCAGGCGGGGATGTTTCCACTCTCAAAGCCTGACATCCTTGTTCCAAATGACAATGGATAAGATTAAATCTCACCTTCGGTTGTGATTGTGAATTGTGAGATGTATTTATGTATTTATTTACGTTGCCATCATATCTTAACATCAAGAGGAAAATTACCGCCCTGTGTCGTTCGCCGATTGGGGCGGCGATTTCTTTCTTCGAATGAACTGAATCCCATTCAGACGGGTCCTTTTTTGTTTGCTCTGTTTTTGAACAGAGGAAATCAACCAGCCCGGCCCAGAGGCAGAAGGCAGGAATGAATCTTTCTGCCGAAGTTAATATTTTTCTTATCAGCGTGTTTCTATATAATAGATAGAAAGGTAGATTTTCATCTGCTCCATTTTCATTTTTCATTTGTCTGGGAGGAAGGCAAAAATTGGATGATGTTGCCAGTAGTCTGATACGTTTGTTTTTCGTTGTCCTGCTCGTCTTATTAAACGGTTTTTTTGTGGCGGCTGAATTTGCGATCGTCAAAGTGAGATCAACCAGGATCGCACAGATTGAGAATCGGAGGGGGAGAGTGGCGCAACGGGTTCTGGCCAATCTCGATGCCTATCTGTCGGCTACCCAACTGGGGATTACGCTTGCTTCCCTGGGGCTCGGGTGGATCGGAGAACCGGCCGTCGCCAAACTGATTTCGCCGGTGTTGGCGTATGTGGGCGCCCCGGATTGGCTTATTCATACAATTGCGATTGCGATGGGTTTTTCCATTATTACCTTTATGCATATTGTGCTTGGGGAAATGGCGCCGAAGTCGATCGCGATTCGCCAAGCGGAATCGATTACCCTGTGGACCGCAGTCCCGCTTCATTTATTTTACCGCTTGTTCAAACCGTTTATTTTCATTCTGAATTACAGTGCCAACCTGGCATTAAAAGCGTTTGGCATCGAATTCAACGAAACGCAGCAGGCACATACGGAAGAGGAGATTCGCATGTTGATCGCACAGAGCCACAAAAGCGGTGTGATCGACCAAACAGAGTTGACATTGTTTGATAATGTCTTCGATTTTACGGAACGGGTCGCCCGTGAAGTGATGGTTCCGCGGGTAAAGATGGAGTGTTTGTTTCAGGATAATACGTTTGAGGAGAACTTTAATATTATTAAGAACAGCTATCATACCCGCTTTCCGCTGTGCGGGCGTGACAAGGATGATATACAAGGGATTATTCACATACGGGATGTTTACAATAAATTATCTGAAGGGAAAACACCGAACCTGAAAGAGCTGGCTCGCCCGGTGACGGTTGTTCCGGAAACGATGGAATTGAAGGATATTTTGGTCAACCTGCAAAAGAACCGGGGAGGGATGGCCATCGTCGTCGATGAGTACGGAGGAACGGCGGGCCTGGTGACAACAGAGGATATCATCGAGGAGATTTTCGGGGAAATCCAGGACGAATTTGATAATGAAAAACCGCAGTTCCAGAAGCGAGGGGAGAATACTTCCATTGATTCGCGCCTGCTGATCGAAGATGTGAATGAGTATTTTGATATCAATATAGAAGATCCCGATAATGACACCATCGGAGGATGGCTCTTTTCCGCATTGGGCAAAGTCCCGGAAGTGGGGGACCAAGTGCCCTATGACGGATGGATGTTTACAGTGGAGGAGATGGATCAGTTGCGCATTTCGCGCATTTTCGTTTCTCCGCATCTGACCCGGAACGAGGAGAGCGAGGAAAAGCTGTCGCTGCCGCGATAGATTGATTGGATATATAGGGGGACGATTTGGTCGTCTCCTTCTTTTTATGGTCTTGTAAAAGAAATAAACTCAGGTGTTGGGACCTGAGTCTGCATCAATGAGATTGATGAAAGGAGATTAGCTGCTGGGAGGATCCGCAACAAAACAGCTGTACATCCGGGTCACCTCTTTTAATTTTACTGCTGCCATTTTCGCTTTAAATCATTGTACTCTAAATGCTGAGTTATTTTCAATATAAAGGGTATATTGCTATTGATATAAATATTTTATTAGTTCGTTCCAGTTGAACGATTTGTGTTAAGTAAAAAATATTTTCATAAAAGCTGTGGCCGGGGGGATATAATAGACCGTTAATTCCGTATTTAATGAGAATTTTTATTTTCAATTTTTCATAAAGGGGATTTTGATTCGGGGGTAATATAAAAGAGAATCAACAGCCTGGTTCAAAGAAAGACAGCCAACCATTGGCAGAACGTAAATTTTGAGTGGCGAAATTTGTCCACACCGCGCATTTTCACCGGGTTTCACGGGGAGGAGAGCGATGGTAGGCCAGCGAAATAACCGGAAGGTTCATTGACAAATTTTCGTGGAGTTGTATTATTGAAGAAAGGCCATTTGTTTCATTGGGGAAAGTGTTAATAAAATCAACAGATTTGAAATGATTTGTAACACTGTTTTAAAACAGAACTCATAATTAGTTATAACAGTGAAACGCTTTCACGACCGCTGATACTTATACTGATTGAGGTGAGTAAAACCATGGCCAAAACCAAACAGCGTGAAAAGGGGTATGGAAACGCAGAGGTTCGCCTTGAGCGGATCGAGCCGTTTTCCATCCTGTCGGTAGAAGGGAAAGTAATCAACAAGGATCAAATGCCGAGGCTGAGTGATGAACAGCTTCGGGAATTGATGAGAAGAATGGTCTTTACCCGTGTATGGGATCAACGTGCCGTAGGATTGGCGCGGCAAGGACGGCTGGGCTTCTATGCTCCGGTTTCCGGACAGGAAGCAACCATGATCGGCAGTGAGTTTGCGCTGAACAAAGATGACTACATCCTGCCGGGTTACCGTGACATTCCGCAGCTCTACTGGCATGGTTATCCGATGTATCAGGCGTTTCTGTGGTCGCGTGGCCATCAGCACGGAGGAGAAATCCCGGAAGATGTTCATGTCCTGATGCCGCAAATCATCATCGGGGCGCAATACGTGCAAACCTCCGGTGTGGCAATGGGGCTGAAACGCCGTGGCAAGAAACAGGTGGTCATTACCTTTACCGGTGACGGCGGAAGCTCGCAAGGTGATTTCTACGAAGCGATGAACTTTGCCGGCGTTTACAAATTGCCTGCCATTTTTGTCGTGCAAAATAACCGTTATGCCATTTCCACACCGTTCTCCAAACAGACGGCGGCGGAAACCGTTGCCCAAAAAGGTGTCGCCGCAGGAATCCGCAGCATCCAAGTGGATGGCTTTGACGTATTGGCTGTGTACAAAGCGGTGGCCGATGCCGCTCAACGCGCGCGCAACGGAGAAGGCCCGACCTTGATCGAGGCACTCAACTACCGTCTTGGACCTCACTCGATGTCCGGGGATGACCCGACCCGTTACCGTTCCAAAGATGAACCTTCTGAGTACGATGAACGGGAACCGTTGGTACGTTTCCGCCGCTTCCTTGAAGCAAAAGGCCTGTGGACGGAACAAGATGAAGAAAGTGCGATTGAAGAAGCAAAACAAGCAGTGGCGGATGCGGCGAAGAAAGCGGATAAATTTGAGAAAATGACCATTGCCGGCCTGATCGACAGCATGTACGAAATCACGCCTCCGCATCTGGAAAAACAGAAAGCAGAGTATACGAAGGAGGGCAAATAAACCATGCCAAAGATGACAATGGTAAAAGCAATCAACGATGCCCTGCGCGTGGAATTAAAACGGGATCCGAACGTGCTCGTATTCGGTGAAGACGTAGGGGTTAACGGGGGTGTGTTCCGCGTTACCGACGGCTTGGCCAAAGAGTTCGGGGAAGACCGTGTGTTTGACACTCCTTTGGCTGAGTCTGGAATCGGCGGTTTGGCCATCGGTTTGGCTACCCAGGGATTCCGTCCTGTTGCGGAAATCCAATTCATCGGTTTTATTTTTGAAGCGATGGATTCCATCTGTGTCCAAGCTCCGCGGATGCGTTACCGTTCCGGCGGCCGTTACCAAGCACCAATCGTATTCCGCGCTCCGTTTGGTGCCGGGGTGAAACCACCGGAACTTCACGGGGACAGCTTGGAAGGTTATCTCACGCAAACACCGGGATTGAAAGTCGTTTGCCCGTCCAATCCATATGATGCCAAAGGATTGCTGATTTCGGCCATTCGTGACAACGATCCCGTTTTCTTCCTCGAACATCTGAAATTGTATTTCTCTCTCAAGGATGAAGTGCCGGAAGGAGAATACACTGTTCCGATCGGGAAAGCAAACGTGGTTCGCGAAGGTTCCGATGTGACCATCATCACCTACGGCGCCATGGTTCACACCTCTTTGAAAGCCGCTGAAATTGCGGAAAAAGAAAGAGGAGCCAAAGTGGAAGTAATCGACCTGCGGACGCTCAGCCCGCTCGATACCGAAACCATTATCAACTCGGTTGAAAAAACCGGCCGCGCGATCGTTGTGCAGGAAGCTCCGCGCAGTACCGGTATTGCTGCCGAAGTGATTGCGCAAATTAATGAAAATGCCATTTTGAAACTGGATGCACCGGTCAAACGCGTTGCTCCGCCGGATACGGTCCTCGCCTTCCCGCTGATTGAGGAAGAGTGGATTCCGGATGCTTCCCGCGTTGTGAAAGGCATCTACGAAGTTCTTGATTTTTAATGATTTGTCTTCCCATGACGGCTGTGTAGTTCGGGCGGACACAGTCTATCCGCGGTGACTTCCGGTTTGGTCACCGCCTCCTTTTGCCCGATGATCTGAAGTTAGAACAGGAGGAACTATCGTGGCAGCATATCAGTTTAAGTTGCCGGATGTGGGTGAAGGGATCCACGAAGGCGAAATCGTGAAGTTGCATGTCAAAGAAGGCGATCGGATTCAAGAATTCGATATTTTTGCCGAAGTTCAAACCGATAAGGCGGTAGTGGAAATTCCCTCCCCGGTGACAGGGGTTGTGAAAGAGATTAAAGTAAAAGAAGGCGAGATCGCCTTGGTTCATTCCACCATCGCCGTCATTGATGCCGAAGGTGTAGCAGAAGAAGAGGCTGCCGGGGAACAAGCGGCAGAATCGGTTGAAACGAAAGAGGAAAAACCGGCAGAAGCGAAACAGGAAGCACAAGCGGAAGCGCCTGCCGCCAAACGCGGCAATGTGAGCGCCATGCCGTCCGTTCGCAAACTGGCGCGTGAACTGGGTGTTGACATTACACAAGTGACAGGTTCCGGCAAAAACGGGCGGATTTTGGCCGAAGACGTCAAACGCTTTGCCGAGGGAGGCGCGGTTCAACCGGCTACAGAGCAAAAAACGGAAGCACCGGCTCCGGAAGTGCCCGCGGCAGCACCTGCACAAAAAACACCGATCGAAACGACCGGAAACGAGGAACGGATTCCGCTCAAAGGCATTCGCCGCACGATTGCCACGCGCATGGTCGAGAGCAAACATACGGCTCCGCATGTTACCCTGATGGACGAATTCGATGTAACCGAACTGATCGAATTGCGCAAATGGGGCAAATCCGTTGCTCAAGAGCGCAACATCAAACTTACTTATCTACCGTTCTTCATCAAAGCGGTCGTGGCCGCCCTGCGTGAGTTCCCGACTCTGAATGCATCCATTGACGATGAAAAACAGGAGATTGTGATCAAACATTACTATCATATCGGCTTGGCCACGGCAACGGACAATGGCCTTATGGTTCCTGTCATTCGCGATGCCGACCGCAAATCGATGTTTGATCTGGCCAAAGAAATTGCCGACAAGGCTGCACGCGGCCGCGAAATGAAGCTGGATCCGAGTGAACTGAAAGGCAGCACCTTCACCATTTCCAGCCTCGGCGGTTTTGGCGGTGAATTCTTCACACCGATCATCAATTATCCTGAAGTTGCGATTCTCGGTATCGGGGCAATCAAAGAGAAACCGGTTGTTCACAATGGCGAAATTGCCGTTCGTTCCATCCTGCATGTATCTTTGAGCTTTGACCATCGCCTGATCGACGGGGATGTTGCTGCACGGTTTATCGGACGTTTGAAACAAGTCTTGGAAAGCCCGAAATTGTTAATGATGGAGATGTGATAACATGGTAGTGGGAGATCTTGCTCAAGAAGTAGATGTTCTCGTCATCGGCGCGGGCCCCGGCGGATATGTGGCCGCCATTCGCGCCGCCCAATTGGGACGTTCCGTTGCAATCGTGGATAAAGGAAATCTCGGGGGCGTTTGTCTCAATCGCGGATGTATTCCCTCCAAAGCGATCATCTCGGCTTCTGAACGGTATACCGGGATCAAGGAAGCGGGCGAAATAGGGATCGAAGTTTCCGGCGATGTGACCGTCAATATGCCCAAACTGATGGAATGGAAAAACGGAGTGGTGAAAAAGCTGACCGGCGGCGTAAAATCGCTCCTCAAAGGAAACAAAGTGGAGATTTTAAGCGGTGAAGCATTTTTCAGCGGTCCCAATTCCGTTCGTGTCGTAACCGACGATTCCAGCCAAACCTATAAATTCAACGATGTGATCATCGCGACCGGTTCCCGTCCGGCTGAGCTGAAAATCCTGCCGTTTGACGGCAAACGGATTCTCTCCTCGACGGAAGCACTCAATCTGCAAGAAGTGCCGAAGCGTCTGATCGTGGTCGGCGGCGGTTATATCGGATTGGAACTGGGGACGGCTTATGCCAAACTGGGTGCGGAAGTAACCATTCTCGAAGGAACCAAATCTCTCCTTCCGGGAACCGACCCGATGCTGACCAAAGTTGTCAGCCGCAAATTGAAAAAAACCGGTGTGAACGTCATTACCGAAGCGATGGTGCAAGGCGGCGAAAACACGGGCGATGAAGTTGTCGTTCGTGCGCAGGTGAACGGGGAAGAACAAACGTTTACCGCTGACTATTGCCTTGTTGCCGTTGGCCGCAAACCCAACACCGATGAGCTCGGTCTGGAATATGCGGGTGTCGAACTGGATGAGCGCGGATTTATCAAAATCGATAACCAATGCCGCACCAATGTGGAACACATCTATGCCATCGGTGACTGCGCAGGCGGTGCGCTGCTGGCCCACAAAGCGAGCTACGAAGGCAAAATTGCCGCCGAAGCGATTGCCGGGCTCAACAGCGTCATCGATTATCAGGCCATGCCGTTTGTTATCTTCAGTGATCCTGAAATCGCCTATACCGGCTTGACCGAAGCGCAAGCGAAAGAACAAGGTTATAACCCGGTTGTCAGCCGGTTTGCCTTCCAAGCCAACGGACGCGCGTTGTCCATGAATCATGCCGAAGGTTTTGTACAAATCGTTGCTGATTCCGAAACCAAACAAGTACTGGGTGTACAAATGGTTGGTCCGGAAGTTTCCTCGTTGCTCGGCGAAGCAGTATTTGCCGTGGAAATGGGAGCAAATGCCGAAGATCTGGCCCTCACCATCCACGCGCATCCGACCTTGCCGGAAACGATTATGGAAGCAGCGGAAGGCATTCTTGGACATGCGATTCATATGGTAAATAAATAATTTCTTGCAACCCCCCTTAAAACGCTTTTTGAGCATTAAGGGGGGGTTGTTTTGTGGAAATATGACAGAAATTTAAAAATAATCTTTCTGCTGTCTGATTTGCCTCCGATTCATAATATAATAGTCGTGTAGTTTGCATGATGACCGCAGTGCTTTTTTATTGCAAGAAGACGAAAGAGTTTTTATCAGGAGCATGCAAATTTTAACAAAAATTATTATTTTAAATTTCGTTAAATTGAAGGAATTTTAAGGGGTTACATGGAAATGATTAAATCCCTCTTTTATAAGTGGCTGCAACCGATCATCGTGATGAGGAGAATGGGGGAGAATGCGTTTGTCACAGGGATGACAGCGTGTTTAAGGAGGCATGGGTTGATGAAAATGGGCGATATCATTCCGGCGTTGAAAAAGATGAATGTCAGTCTTAAGCATGAAAAACCGGGTGATATGACAAACGGGCAGCTTCATGCCGTTTTTCGGATTGTGGGCGAAATTCTGGGAGATCAACCGACGGTTACGATCGAAGATGAAGAAGCGTGGATGAAATATAAAAACAATTTTTTAACGCGGCGGGTGTTGCACGCCTGGGCGAAAGCCCGGTTTAAAATTTATTTGAATTCAACATCTGCAACAGAGAAAACAGAAATTATGGCTGAATTGTTTGAACAGATCAAGCCGGTGCTTTTTAAGTGTTTTATTGAAGAGTACGGGGTGGAAGGGCTGCCGTTAAATCCGCTGACCTTCCGTGCCTTTGTATGGAATCAGGCGTACATTGCCAGGAAGTTTCATTGTTATAAAGATGAACAATACTGGAATGAAATGATAGACATGATCGATACGCTGAAAGAAGAGTGTTTTGCCGACCGGTGGAAAAATATTTATTAAAGCGATGTGTGAACTGGGGAGGGAGAAGATGAAAACCTCAATTCAGATTGAAGTGCGGCCAACGGAAATCGATGTGATGGGGCACGTCAATAATGCAAAATATCTGGAATACATGGAATGGAGCCGTGAGGATTGGTATAACTGTACGGGATTGCCTTTTGACGTGTTTACGGAAATGGGAGTGGGGACCGTTACCGTCAATATCAATATCAACTATCGGAAAGAAGCGAAACTGGGGCAGAAACTGACGATCTCTACGGAGCCGATTCGCAAGGGGCGCACCAGTTTTGTATTGAAGCACGAAATCTATAACGAGCAGAACCAGCTGGTGGCTGATGCGGAAGTGACATGTTGTACCATCGACCTGAAAGCGCGCAAATCCGTTCCGCTCCCCAAAGAACTGGCGGCACACTTTGCCTAGCGGAGCGGGGTACATACTTTTGCGGTGAAAGTGGCTGTGCAGACAAGTCATGGATTGTCAAGAAGACAGCGGGCAAGAAGTGGGACGCTGCTTTATGCCCGCTGCCTTCTCTTATTTTTGCCGCAGATCGCGCAGTTCTTCCAGGATGCCTTCGATCTCCATCATGGTCAGCTTTCCCTGCTTTTTTTCAATCAACTCATAGATCTCACGGATTTCCTCATATTGACCGAGATTGAAATCGTTTGGGTTGATCAGAGCGGCATTGACCAACTTGAGCTTCGCTTTGATCTCATTGATGAGATATTCCAGATTGGCCTCGGTTGCCTTTTCCAAATTCACCGTTTCCATCCTCTCTTTGTATGACATTCCTTATTATTGTAACGAAAAAAGGCCGAAAAACCCAGTATGATCGCAGCAATGCTCCGAAAGGCCGGGTGTTTGAGGAATGTGACTTCCTGCGCCCCGGCAGCATTATCCGGCTATTTTTTTAACAATTGTTGCTTGACCAGCGCCAAGCATTCACGCGCTTTGTGATAGGGAACGAACAGAACCTTCGAGTGAACGGGAGAAGGATCGGCCTTGATCCCGAACCATTTGGCATACTGCAAAGCGCGGTACATATGGTAATCGTGTGTGATGACCGTGATGGATGCAAAGGGTTTCTGCTTCAGAATGGCGGCGGAGTATTGCATGTTTTCCTTGGTGTTGGTCGATCGCTTTTCAAGAATGATCCGGTTGCCCGGAACCCCGTGGGCAACCAGGAATTGTTTCATGCTTTCCGCTTCCGTTATTCCTTCCTCTTCCGGTCCTCCGGATAAGAGAAGATAATCCACTTTTCCTTGTTGGTACAGCATGATGGCCGTTTGGCAGCGCTCCTTTAAAGCGGGGCTTGGCTTGCCATCCCACAGTGCGGCACCCAGTACAATACCGAGCTGATAATGGCCCGTTCCGGGTTGGACATCATCATAGCGCGAGACGCAATTCCAGAATACGGCTACGGGGAGGAGGATCAGGAGCGCCATCAAGGCGGTCGCGAATAAGATCCACTTTTTAAACTGCATGGTTTCTCTTTCCTTTTGCGGAGAAATTGATCTTCTGTTTACCTTCATTCAAAAGGGCATTCCGGCATGGATGGCGGGTGTGGATGAAAGATGGAAAATTTCCCGTTTTCCGGATTGAGGTCGATGATGACCCCGTCCAGCCATTCCCGCTCATCGCCGCGCCAGACAAAGGGGACGCCGTTGACAGAAACGGTTTCCATGCGCGCGTCAGCCTCGGTTATTTCCAAGGCGAACGAAAGGCTGTTGCAACCGGTGGTGAGCGGAATAATGCGAACAGCCAGGGAATGGCCGCCGGATTTTTTTTCTTCATAAAGAAGCAGATGCAGTTTGGCCGCGGCGCGGGGGCTGAGATTGATGTTCATGATTTCATCTCCGTCCAGTGAAATTCCAACGGTTCCGAGCAGAGTTCACAAAGAAATATATCAAAAAACAAGGGGTCTGAAAAGAAAGGCATGACCCGGCCTGCATTCGAGTCTGCGTCATTGCGCTAAATCACTAATACAGTCGCTTGCTCCTTGTTTTTATTCAATGTTAATGTAAAAACAAGAAGTTGTTAAATTATAAAATTTTATTTTTATCTGTCGCCTTGGTATTTAGCCGGTCGTGAAATATCATTTGCCTTTATCGTTCCGAAAGTTCTAAACCGATGTCAGAAGGGGGACGGGCTATGCGTGACTGGAGCCGGGAAGTGATTCGTGCACCCCGGGGAACGAAGCTGACGGCCAAAGGATGGATTCAGGAAGCGGCACTGCGAATGCTCATGAACAACCTTGATCCGGATGTGGCCGAAAAGCCGCAGGATCTGGTCGTTTATGGCGGCATCGGCAAAGCGGCGCGCAACTGGGAGGCATTTGCGGCGATTGTGGATACGCTGACCAGACTGGAAGATGATGAAACGCTGTTGGTCCAATCCGGCAAACCGGTTGCGGTGTTCCGAACGCACCGGGATGCGCCGCGGATGCTGTTGGCCAATTCCAATCTCGTTCCGGCCTGGGCAAACTGGGAGACGTTCCGCGAACTGGAGCAAAAAGGGTTGATCATGTTCGGGCAGATGACGGCGGGAAGCTGGATCTATATCGGAACACAAGGAATTTTACAGGGAACGTATGAAACATTTGCCGAAGCGGCCCGGCAACACTTTGGCGGTTCGCTGCGGGGAACCGTCACCGTGACGGCAGGACTCGGCGGAATGGGCGGGGCTCAGCCGCTGGCGGTGACCATGAACGGCGGAGTGATCATCGCTGTTGAATGTGACCCCGCACGGATCGAGCGCCGTTTGGCTACCAGGTATCTGGATATGAAAACGGATTCGCTGGATGAAGCGTTGCAATTGGCCCAAGCGGCAAAACGCGAGGGGCGTCCGCTCTCCATCGGATTGTGTGCCAATGCGGCTGAAATCCTTCCCGAGATGGTCCGGCGCGGATTTATTCCTGATCTGGTCACGGATCAAACTTCGGCGCATGACCCGTTAAACGGCTACCTCCCGGAAGGAATGACTCTGGAAGAAGGGGACCGCTTGCGAGAGACCGATCCCGATGCGTATGTGAAGGCGGCCAAGGCGAGCATGGCCAAGCATGTAACGGCGATGCTGGACATGCAAAAACGCGGCGCTGTCGCTTTCGACTACGGTAATAATATCCGGCAAATGGCTTATGAGGAAGGGGTGAAGGAAGCGTTTAACTTCCCCGGATTTGTGCCGGCTTTCATCCGTCCGCTGTTCTGTGAAGGCAAAGGGCCCTTCCGCTGGGTTGCCCTGTCGGGGGATCCCGAGGACATTTATAAAACGGATGAAGTGATCCTGCGCGAATTTGCCGACAATCAGCATCTGGTGCGCTGGATCAAAATGGCGCAGGAAAAAGTGCAGTTTCAGGGGCTGCCGTCCCGCATTTGCTGGCTCGGATACGGAGAACGGGCAAAATTCGGGCGCATTATTAATGAAATGGTCGCTTCAGGGGAGATTAAAGCACCGATCGTGATCGGGCGTGATCACCTCGATTGCGGATCGGTCGCTTCGCCCAACCGGGAGACGGAAGGGATGAAAGACGGCAGCGATGCCGTTGCCGATTGGCCACTGCTCAACGCCATGATCAATGCCGTCGGCGGAGCCAGTTGGGTTTCCCTGCATCATGGCGGGGGCGTCGGAATGGGTTATTCAATCCATGCAGGCATGGTGATCGTGGCCGACGGAACACCGGAAGCGGGCAAACGGCTGGAACGGGTGCTGACCACCGATCCGGGCATGGGCATTGTCCGCCATGTGGACGCCGGTTATGAACGGGCGATCCGGACAGCGAAAAAACACGGGATTCAGATTCCGATGATGGAGTGAGGAACGATGAACCGATGGCTGATTCACGGCGCGAGCCAGCTCCTCACCTTGAAGGGGGCCAGCGACCGGCCGAAGCGCGGCAAGCAGATGTCCGAATTGGGCATCATAGAGCAGGGCAGTCTGGCCATTGAAAATGAGCGGATTTTCGCGGTTGGCAGCAGGGAAGAGATGGAGCGGGAGGTCCGATTGCGCTGGGGCGGGCTTGACGGGGTCCGGGTGCTGAATGCCGCCGGCAAAGTGGTGATGCCGGGATTGATCGACCCCCACACGCATCTGGTCTTTGCCGGAACGAGGGAATATGAGCTGGAGATGAGGTTAAACGGCCGCACCTATTTGGAAATTTTGCAAGCAGGAGGCGGCATTCTGGCCACCACGGCCATGACGAGAAGCGCGACGGAAGAGGAACTGACGGAACAGACACTGAAGCGGTTGGATCGCTTTTTGCTCCACGGTGTCACCACGGTTGAAGCAAAAAGCGGCTACGGGCTGACGCTGCAGGATGAGTTGAAACAATTGCGCGTGGCCAGGCGGGTTCATGAGGAACATCCGGTCGATGTTGTTTCCACTTTTATGGGAGCCCACGCGATTCCGGAGGAATATAAGCATGATCCCGAAGAATATGTGCGCCTGGTGATCGGGGAAATGATCCCCCGTGTTGCCGGGGAAGGTTTGGCGGAGTTTTGTGATGTTTTTTGTGAGAAGGGTGTTTTTTCGCTTGAGCAAACGGAACGCATTTTAACGGAGGCCAAAAGGTGGGGATTGGTGCCGAAATTGCATGCCGATGAGCTGGAACCGATGGGTGGCGCTGAATTGGCCGCGCGGATCGGAGCGATTTCCGCAGACCATCTGCTGAAGGTTTCCGATCGCGGGATTCGCGCCATGGCGGAAGCGGGGGTCGTCGCCGTTCTGCTGCCGGGCACCGCTTTTTTCCTGATGGCTCCCTGTGCCCGGGCCCGCGACATGCTGGAAGCGGGTGTGCCGGTTGCGCTTTCCACCGATTTTAATCCCGGTTCATCACCGACGGTTTCGCTGCCGGTCATCATGAATCTGGCTTGTTTAAACATGAAGATGACGCCGGCCGAAGTGATTGCCGCTGCGACGATCAACAGCGCCCACGCCATCGGCAAAGCGGGAGAGATCGGCAGTCTTGAGCCGGGCAAACAAGCGGATATTTTGATCCTGGATGCTCCGAACTACGCCCATCTTTCTTATCACTACGGAGTGAATTTGACTGATTCGGTCTTTAAAAAAGGGGAATTGGTTGTGCAGGGAGGGAGACGATGCGATCTGCCCATCTGAATCCGCCGCCGTTCATCCATCAAACGGGTGGAAGCGATCCCTTTGATCCCAAGGTGAGCGGTTGGATTTTGCCGTGGGATGGCAAAGAGGAAATGGATGTAGGGTTTATCGGGGTTCCGCTTTCGCGTTCCTCGATCAGCGCTTCTGCCGCCAGTGAAGCGCCGATGGCCGTCAGACAGAGCTGGCGCAGTTTTTCCACCTACGATGTGGATCACGATGTAGACCTGTTTCCGCTTAAGGTGCGGGATCTTGGCGACATTCGCATGCATGTGACGGATATTTCGCTGTGCCACCGCCACATTGAACAAGGGATGAAAGATGTCTATGAGGCGACTGCCCGTTTTCCTGATTTTCTGCCGGTGATCATGGGCGGGGATCACTCGATTACCTGCCCGTCCGTGAAATCTTTTGCGCAGTTTCATTCGGGAAAAAAGATCGGGCTGTTGCAGTTTGACACCCATTTTGATGTGCGGAGCCTGGAGAGCGGGGGGCCGAGTAATGGCACGCCGATTCGCGGATTGATCGAGTCAGGTACGATTCAGGGGGAAAACATTGTGCAGATCGGCATTCACGGTTTTGCCAACGCAGCGGTTTACCGGCGATATGTCGATGAGCAGGGGATTGTCTTTTTTACCATGCGCGAAGTGCGCAGCCGGGGTCTTTCAGCAATTATGGAAGAGGCGGTTTCCCGGTTGAAGGAAAAGGTTGATCTGATCTATGTGACCGTGGATATCGACGTGCTGGATCTTTCCTTTCTGCCGGGATCTCCGGGCCCTTCCCCGGGCGGAATGTTCTCATGGGAGATGTTCGAAGCGGTGCATCGGTTGGGAAAGGAAGAACAGGTAAAAGCACTTGATCTTGTCTGCCTCGATCCGTTTCGCGATGTGGCCGGAGTTTCGGTAAAAACGGCGATGCACACGATTTTATCCTTCCTGTCCGGGGGTTGTCTGCGGCGGAGAGGGGTAGAAGACAGCCTGTGAGTCAGCTTCTCACAGGCTGTTTGTTTATTCCTGATTGGCATATTTTCGCAAGAGGTATTTCAATGTTTTGCCCATGCTGTTTTTCGGCAGCTCGTCAATAAACTCCACGTCATATAACTTGTAATCGGCCAGGTGTTTGCGCGCATGGGCGAGGATCTTATCCGCCGTGATTAAGGCCCCTTCCTTTAACACAACATAGGCGCGCGGCAATTCTCCCCAGACCGGATGCTTCACACCGACAACGGCCACATCGCTGATTTCCTCCAACTGCATGAGGATGCTTTCCACTTCGGCCGGAAAAACTTTTTCACCGCTGCAGATGATCATATCACGCAGGCGATCGATGATATACAAAAATCCGTCTTCGTCTAATTTGCCGACATCTTTTGTGTAATACCAGCCGCCATGAATCACTTTTTGCGATTCCTCGTTGTTCTTCCAATAGCCGAGAAATACCTGTTCCCCGCGGACAACCACTTCACCGTACTCTCCCGGCGGCAGTTCTTCGCCAGTAACAGGATCGAGAATCTTGATTTCCGTTAAATAAAGTCCTTTTCCCACTGAATGGCATTTATCCAATCCCATGTTGGGCATCCAGTATGTAATCGCACCCGTAAATTCCGTTGCCCCGTAAACCTGATTGATGGAATAGCCCAATTCGTACATACCCTTGATCAGATGGGGCGGCACCAGTGATCCGCCGCAGACGATGCTCCTGAGCGAGGTGGTGTCGCGGTTGCAGCTTTTGGCTGTTTCCAGCATATAAGTCAGCATGGACGGGACGGACATCATGCCGGTGATTTTTTCGGCTTCGACCAGATCCCAGAGCTGAACCGGATTAAATTGGGGAGCCAGAATTAATGTCATGCCGCGAATGATCGCATTGATAATAAACATCATTCCGCTGATATGAAACAGAGGCGTGACAAACAGAAAACGGTCGGCCAATCGCAAATCCAGCGTATTGATATTGGCAAGTCCGGCGGCATAAATATTTTTGTGCGAGCAGACGACGCCTTTTGGTTTTCCGGTCGTCCCGGAGGTATAGATGATTATGGCCGGGTCATATTCCTCAACCGGGAGGTTTGGCTCCGTGTCGGGATAGTAAGAAAGCAAGTCGGCAAAGGAGTCATGGTTTTCATCCCGGTATATGCGGATCGCTTCTTCCAGTTCCGGCAGGTTGCCGATCTCTGCGATTGCCTGCTGAAACGCATGATCAAAAAACAGCAATTTTGCCCCGGAGTCCTGCAAAATCCATCCGATCTCGGCCGGCTTTAACCGCCAGTTGATCGGGACGGCAATCGCACCGATTTTTGCCGCAGCCAGGAAAATGAGGGGAAAAGGATAATCATTGGACAAGAGAAAAGCGATTCTGTCTCCTTTTCCCACATTGCGCTGCAACAGGAAATTCGCCAGGCGGTTGACGAGGGAAGCATATTCTTTATAAGTGATTCGTTTTCCGGCAGAGACGACTGCTTCAAGATTAGGAGTCAAATAAGTTCGACTGCGCAAAAGTTCACCGAGCGTATTCATGAATGGCCTCCATTTAAAATTTGATGAAGTAAGGGGAGGATGTTTGGATCGAGTAATATAATTTAAAATAAATATTTTATGAAATGATCCAAATCCTCTTTTCATAATAAAGAAGGAAAGCGGTTATTTCAATCTTGTGAATAAGGGAAGCGATGCGAAAGATCGCTCTTGTCAATGAAGGTGAATCTCTTCGGAATCATATGGAATTTAATCCTTGAGACATTGCTGACCAAGCATTTGCGGTTGATCGTGTATGTATGAGCACTCCAGTGAGAAACGGTGTCCGCTTCGGGAAAAAAGTGAACGGACAGGCGTCGTCCGGGGAGAATTCATCGGAATGGCTTGTTTCCCTTCAAAGGGAACTCATGGTAAGATAGAGAAGAATTCATGAAATAGGAGGCTGGTTGTGATGGCAGTAGAACGTCATGGAGCCGTGACATTTAAAGGCAACCCGGTTACCCTCATCGGCCCGGAGCTCAAAGTGGGCGATCAAGCACCGAACTTCACCGTATTGGCGAATGATCTTTCTCCGGTCACCCTGGAGGACAGCAAAGGGCAGGTTCGCATCATCAGCGTGGTTCCTTCCCTGGACACAGGCGTCTGTGATCTGCAAACCCGCCGTTTTAACGAAGAAGCCGCCAAATTGGACGGAGTGAAAGTTCTTACGGTCAGCGTTGACCTTCCATTTGCACAAAAACGCTGGTGCGGTGCAGCCGGAGTGGAAAATGTGCAAACGCTCTCCGACCATCGTGATCTTTCGTTCGGCACGGCCTACGGGGTGGCAATCAAAGAATTGCGCTTGTTGACCCGGGCTGTTTTCGTTGTCGACCAAAATGACAAGGTGGTTTATGTTGAATACGTAAAAGAAGCAACCAACCATCCTGACTACGAAGCACCTGTTCTTGCCGCCAAAAAAGCGCTGGGTCAATAAGTTACATAAAGCGGGAGAATGATTTATGCGCATAAAGGAAGGGGACCCTGTAACAGATGAGGGTCCCCTTTTTAAATCTTGAAAACAAAGGAAGTGAGCGATTTGCAACGTCAGCCTGAACCGCGATTGTTCATTGCCGTTTCCCTGCCTGCCGGACTGAAACGGATGCTGGCAGACTGGTGTGAAAAACAGAGCGAAACTTGGGCTTTCGGCAAATGGGTGAATCAGGAAGACTATCATATCACCCTGAAATTTTTGGGCAATTGCACTCCGCGGCAAATCAGGGAAATAACGGAGGAACTGCGCGGACTGGCAGCGGTTGCTTCCCCCTTTTCCCTGACGCTTGCGGGACTGGGAACGTTTGGCCGCCCTGCCTCACCGCGAATTTTGTGGGCCGGGGTCAGCGGGGATTTGCCGGCTTTGACATCGCTTGAACAAAAGATCGGAAACAGACTGGCTCCGCTTGGCTTTCCCCGCGAAGAGCGCCCATACCGCCCGCATGTGACATTGGCGCGAAAATGCCAAATGCATGATTTTCCGGCCCCGGAACTGTTACAGGCGGCATGGCCGGAGAGACTGACGCAGACTTGGATCGTCCGGGAATTGATCCTGTATGAAACGAAATTGGGAAAACAGCCCATGTATCACGCAATGGCCCGTTTCCCATTCCGCTGATCGCTTATTTGTAGATCGATGAACCGGATTGTTTGAATTCGGCCGCCTTTTCCTTCATTCCTGCTTCTGCAGCTTCTGCCAGCGCCAATCCGTTTTTCTCCGCGTATTCGCGAATATCCTGCGTGATGCGCATGCTGCAGAATTTGGGCCCGCACATGGAACAGAAGTGAGCCGTTTTCGCAGGTTCGGCCGGCAGGGTTTCGTCATGGAACGCTCTGGCCCGTTCCGGATCGAGCGATAGATTGAACTGGTCGACCCACCGGAACTCAAAACGCGCTTTGGACAAGGCGTCATCGCGAATTTGCGCGCCGGGATGACCTTTTGCCAGATCGGCAGCGTGTGCGGCGATCTTATAGGCGATCACCCCTTCTTTTACATCTTCTTTGTTCGGCAGGCCCAGGTGCTCTTTCGGAGTGACATAACAGAGCATCGCGGTTCCGTGCCACCCGATCAGCGCTGCACCGATGGCCGAGGTGATATGGTCATAACCGGGAGCGATGTCGGTGGTCAATGGACCTAATGTATAGAAAGGAGCTTCATGGCAGATTTTTTGTTCGATATCGATATTTTCTTTGATTTTATGGAGCGGTACATGGCCTGGTCCTTCGATCATTACCTGCACGTCATATTCCCATGCAATTTTCGTTAACTCTCCCAGTGTGTGAAGCTCCGCCATCTGTGCCTCGTCATTGGCATCGGCGATCGACCCGGGGCGCAATCCGTCGCCGAGCGAGACGGAAATATCATAGGTTCTCAGGATTTCGCAAATCTCCCGGAAATGGGTGTACAGGAAGTTTTCTTCATGGTGTGCCAGACACCAGGCAGCCATGATCGAACCACCGCGGGAGACGATTCCGGTCACGCGGTTTGCGGTCAGCGGAACATATCGCAGCAGCACACCGGCATGAATGGTGAAGTAATCGACTCCCTGCTCCGCCTGTTCAATCAGGGTATCGCGGTACACTTCCCATGTCAGATCTTCCAGAACGCCGTTCACTTTTTCCAGCGCCTGATAAATCGGCACGGTTCCCACCGGCACGGGTGAGTTGCGGATAATCCATTCCCGGGTATTGTGGATGTTTTTCCCCGTGGACAGATCCATAATGGTATCGGCGCCCCACAACGTCGCCCAAGTCATTTTTTCCACCTCTTCTTCAATGGAGGAAGAAACGGCGGAGTTACCAATATTGGCATTGATTTTGACATGAAAATTTTTGCCGATGATCATCGGTTCGGCTTCCGGATGGTTGATGTTGGCCGGGATGATGGCGCGTCCGCTGGCCACCTCCTGCCGGACGAATTCGGGATCCAGGTTTTCACGGATGGCGACGAATTCCATTTCCGGCGTGATGATTCCTTTTTTGGCGTAATGCATCTGCGTCACCGTTTTACCGGCTTTGGCGCGCAACGGCCGAACATTGGGATGCGGGAATGTGTCGAGCTGCCGGACTTTTTCTTCCGACCGGTATCCGTTGTCGACCGGTTGTACCTGCCGGCCTTCATATTCCTCTACATCGCCCCGCTCCAGAATCCATTTTTGCCGCAGTTTGGGCAAGCCCTTGCGCAGGTCGATCTTCGCTTGCGGGTCGGTATAGAGGCCGCTCGTGTCATAGACGCGAACCGGATCATTCGGGGTTTCCCCGCGCCAGTCCTTAGTCGGGGACAGTGAAATTTCCCGCATCGGAACGCGGAGATCGGGACGTGATCCTTCGACATACACTTTCTTGCTGTTGGGATAAAAGTAGCGGTTCAATTTGCTTTCCTCCTGTTTTGTGGATAGGGTCCACAAGGAGAAAACGGGAGAGGATAAATGAGGGAAGAGAAATAAAATAGCCATACACCAAGCGCGTATGACTGGAAAATGGAGAAAATTTGCGAAAAGGAGATGCAATGATCCCTATTCATCCATTCCTACGCTGGCATTACCCAGATCAGGTTCACCGGTCGGCGGCAGAGTTCTCCGCCCTCTCAGCCTGGCTCACTCCAAGCTCCCGTTTCTCGCATATGGAATTCTACACTTTCAACCTATCACAGAAGGAGGATGGGGTCAATCCATTCCTTTGCCAAAACAGAATGTCACCCAATTGAAAAAAGATTCTCCTTTAAATCGTCCACTTGGATTTTATTGTAAGTTATACTAGAATTAATAAAGAATATAAAGGTCAGAATTTATCACGTATTTGGACAGATGGATGTTTGATCCTCTCACTCAGGCTTTTTAATAACCCCATGAAAATCAAGATCTTTTCTTACATAAAAACATTTGTCTGACACAGCGCCGGAAGAAAAATTTTTTGAAAAATCAGGAGGGGGGATGGCGGCCTGCTGACTGATCAGCAGAAACGCTGGGTCAGGGGGGCGCAACCCGAAAACCATGCCTTTCACAGAACACTTGATTTGGACAGACTTGCAATTCGGCCGGAAAGGGTGACGTTACCGTTGCGTATAGATTGGTTCCATTTGAGAAAAACATTTGATTCTTACGATGCGTCAAGACGATCCTTCCGTTCGCCCTGCCTGGGATTGCTCGATTTTTCCGCTTCGATCCGGGCCGGAGTTACCGTTATATTGGGCCCGAAAGGCGCGGGCAAAACCACGCTGTTGCGTTTAACCGCCATGGTTTCTGTCCCGGATGACGGACGGATTATTTATCAATGGGGTGAGCAAAAATCGTACGTTTGGTCGAAGGGAAATGCGACGGCCGGCTCATCCTTTTTGACGGAGCTGAAGGGAAAAATCAGTTATGTTCCCGTTCACTGCAGATGGGAGACGGACATGACCGTTGAAAAAGCGTTTTTGTATGAAGCGCAGTTGAAGCGCGTGATGAATCCGCGAAGAAAGAGTGCTGAAATCGTGGCCAAATGGGGGTTGGCCGGTTTTCGCCGCTCGTTTGTCAGTGAGCTGTCCGGAGGAGCTTTTAAACGCTTTTTATTGGCTCACAGTTTGCTGGTCGATCCCTCCATCTGGATTTTGGATGAACCGACCGAGGGATTGGATGAATTGGGCAAAAAACTTTTGTGGCGGGAGTTGCGATCCAATCCGCAAGGCCGGATTACCATGATCGCCACGGAAAAGGACATGGAGCTGGCGGAGGCGGCTGATGACTTGATCTTGATGGAGGCAGGGGCATGCCGCCGGATCGGCAAAAAGAAATACCTCGCAGCCAGTGTGCCGGAAGGAACCGTGGCTGCCTGGTACCAGGCGATGCAGGCATTTGCCAACCTGCGCCATTTCCGGTAGCGTCGCAAACCTCAGATTATGGAAAGCAACATACCTGATGAAAAGGGGAGTCAACAGCATGACGAAAACTATCATCCGCGCCCCCGAATCGGGTGAAGAGCAGGAGTGGTTGCGGCGCTTGTGGCAGAAGGAATGGGGCGGAGCAAAGATGGTTTCCAAAGGGAACGTTTTTCATCTGCATGAGTTGTCCGCCCTGATCGCGATTCAGCGAGGGAAGCCGGTGGGAGCCGTCACGTTTGCGATTCGGGCCGATGCGGCGGAGATCCTGAGCCTCAATGCGCTGATCCCAAACTGCGGGGTGGGCGGCAGCCTGCTCCGGGCGGTTGAGCAAAAGGTGAGAGAGCAGGGCGGGAAGCGCATCTGTCTGATCACAACCAACGACAATCTGAATGCTTTGCGTTTTTATTAAAAACGGGGGTACCGGATGGTTGCTCTTTACCCGGGAGCGGTTGACGAGGCGCGCAAACAAAAACCCTCCATTCCGCTGGTCGGAAATGAGGGCATTCCGCTGCATGATGAGATTGAATTGGAAAAGCGCTTGCCGGGAGCAGAGGATTCTTCTCTTTAAAACAGAAAATGCAGCCAATCGCTCATGGCATTAATTGTACCGGGGATGAAAAAAGAGAAGTAAGGGGCCAAGACAAAGTTTCCGAGTGGAGTGACCGCCAGAATGATGAACAGGAGCCAGCCGTACGATTCATATTGATGCATTTTCGCCCGCGTTTCATTGGAAACCAGATCTTCGATGAAGCGATACCCGTCCAGGGGTGGAAACGGCAGAATGTTGAAGAAGAAAAGAAGGATATTGAAATGGACCATGATGGAAAAAAAGGTGGTCATGATGCCGATCATGTTCGGAGTAAGGCTGGCATACCAGGAAAACTGCTGCAACAGGTCCCAGATGAACAGGGACAGAAAGGCCAGGAGAAGGTTGCTCAAGGGGCCGGCGATGGTAATGAGCGGACCGACCAGTTTGCGATTGCGCAGATAAAAACGATTGACCGGCACGGGTTTTGCCCAGCCAAATCCGGCTATGATCACCAACAGCGCCCCGAGCGGATCAAGATGGGCCGCCGGATTTAATGTGAGCCTTCCTTCATTTTTGGCTGTCGGGTCTCCAAAGCGGTAAGCGGTATAGGCATGAGCGAATTCATGGACGGTAAAAGCGATCAGGAGCGTGACCAGGATGAAGGGAAGCTGGGATAGCGGATAGGCCAGCCAGGATGAAAAATTCACAGGGCATCACCTTTTTCGAGATAATCAAAAAGCAGTGCCGAGTGGGTGGCACTGCTTTCATCATAACATTTGGATCAATTCAATGCGATTGCCAAACGGATTTAGAAATTCAAAACGGGCATGCCCGGGGATGGAAACGGAAGGCTTAACCGGGATACCAGGAACGGTGAGCCGTTCTTCCCATGCGCCCGGGTCATCGAAGAGATCATTCCTGACCGGGATTCTTACCCGCTTTAACCGTTGAGGATTTGGCGCAAGACCGTTTGCAAAATACCGCCGTTGCGGTAATATTCCACATCGACCACGCTGTCCAGGCGCACGTCGACATCGAATTCAACCGTGCTTCCGTCCGGTTTGGTCGCTTTCACTTTCAGGGTTTGACCCGGAGCGATTTGATCGTTCAAACCGATGATATCAATGGTTTCTTTTCCGGTCAGGCCGAGCGATTTCCAGCTTTGGCCATCTTTGAATTGCAGCGGGAGCACGCCCATGCCCACGAGGTTGCTGCGATGGATGCGCTCAAAGCTTTCGGCGATCACGGCTTTGACCCCGAGCAGGTTGGTTCCTTTTGCGGCCCAGTCACGGGAGCTGCCGGTGCCGTATTCCTTGCCGGCGATGACGACGAGCGGGGTGTTTTCCTCTTTGTATTTCATCGCCGCATCGTAGATGGACATCACTTGACCGCTCGGAACGTGTTCCGTCACGCCGCCTTCCGATCCCGGTACCACCTGGTTGCGGATGCGGATGTTGGCAAAGGTGCCGCGGGTCATAACACGGTCGTTTCCGCGCCGTGAACCGTAGGAGTTGAAGTCTTTTACGCTGACGCCGTTTTCTTGCAGGTAGCGTCCGGCCGGGCTGTTGGTGGCGATGCTTCCTGCCGGCGAGATGTGGTCGGTGGTCACGGAATCACCGAGGAGAGCCAGGATGTGTGCGCCGGAAATCGGTTTAATCTCTTCCACTTCCGGTGACAGGCCGACAAAGAAAGGCGGTTCCTGGATATAGGTCGATTTTTCATCCCACTCATACAGAACGCCTTTTGGTGTGGGCAGTTGGTTCCAGCGTTCGTTGGCATCAAACACTTTGGCATACTGTTTGCGGAATTGTTCCGCGCTGATGGCGCTGGCCATCACATCGCTGATCTCCTGCGAAGACGGCCAGATATCTTTTAAATAAACCGGCTGTCCGCTCGGATCGTGGCCGATCGGCTCTTTTTCAAAATCGATGTTGACTGTTCCGGCGAGGGCATAAGCGACAACCAGCGGCGGGGAAGCCAGGTAGTTTGCTTTCACCAGCGGATGGATGCGCCCTTCAAAGTTACGGTTACCGGAGAGGACAGAGGCGACGGTCAGGTCGTTTTCCTCAATCGCTCTGCTCACATCATCAGAGAGAGGGCCGCTGTTTCCGATACAAGTGGCGCAACCGTAACCGGCCACGGTGAAGCCGAGTTTTGCCAGCGGTTCAATCAGGTTCGCCTTGGTCAAATAGTCGGTTACGACTTTGGAACCGGGGGTTAAGCTGCTTTTCACGTAAGCAGGTACGCTCAGGCCTTTTTCGACCGCTTTCTTCGCCACCAAACCGGCGCCGACCATCACGGACGGGTTGGATGTGTTGGTACAGCTGGTGATGGCTGCAATCACAACCGAGCCTTGTTTCAGTTCATAAGTGGTTCCGTCGGGACGGGTAACGCTGACCGATTTGCTGATTTCCTGGTCGGACAGGCCGAATCCGCGCTCATCAATCGGTTTGCGCAAGGTTTCATTCCAGGATTCTTTCATTTTGCTCAGCTCAATGCGGTCTTGCGGGCGTTTTGGTCCGGACAAGCTTGGAACGACGGTCGACAGGTCGAGTTCGATCGTATCGGTGTATACCGGATCAGGTGTTTCATCCGTACGGAAGAGGCCTTGTGCCGTGTAGTATTCTTTTACGAGCTGCACGAGGCTTTCATCGCGCCCGGTGTTGCGCAGGTAGTTGAGCGATTCTTCGTCAACCGGGAAGAAACCGATCGTGGCACCGTATTCCGGAGCCATATTGGCAACCGTCGCACGGTCGGCCAGGCTCAGATTGGACAGACCGGAACCGTAGAACTCGACGAACTTGCCGACAACGCCTTTTTTGCGCAGCATTTCGGTGACGGTGAGGGCGAGGTCGGTTGCAGTGGCTCCTTCAGCCAGTTTTCCGGTCAGTTTAAAGCCGATCACTTCTGGGGTGATGAAGTAGAGCGGTTGCCCGAGCATGCATGCTTCGGCTTCAATGCCGCCAACGCCCCAGCCGACAACGCCGAGCCCGTTGATCATGGTGGTGTGGGAGTCGGTACCGACAAGCGAATCCGGGAATACCACTTTTTCGCCGTCCACTTCCCGGGTCACGGCCACATTGGCCAAATATTCCAAGTTTACCTGGTGGACGATGCCGGTTGCCGGAGGAACAGCGCGGAAGTTATCCAGGGATTCGGCAGCCCAGCGCAAGAGTCGGTAACGCTCTTCGTTGCGTTTGAACTCCAGGTCCATGTTGTACTCCAAAGCATCGCTAGTTCCGGCTTTATCGACCATCACGGAGTGGTCGATGACCAGATCAACGGGAATGAGCGGGTTGATGCGTTTGGGATCACCGCCGACGCGCGCCATGGCTGAGCGCAGTGCAGCAAGGTCCACAACGGCCGGTACCCCGGTGAAATCCTGCAGCACGATCCGCGCGGGTTTGAAGGCGATTTCTTTGTCGGAACGCTTTTCTGCCCAGGTGGCCAATTGTTCGATATGTTCTTTTGTTACGGATTTTCCATCAAATTGGCGTACGGCTGCTTCCAGCAGCACTTTAATGGAGAATGGCAATTTGGAGACAGAGCCGACTCCTTGTTCTTCCAATCCGCTTAAACGGTAGTACACATATTCCTGATTTTCAACGGTCAGTTTGGAGCGGACGTTGAACAAATCCTTTGCCATGCGGGCAACCTCCTTTGCGGGTTGGTTTCGTCTGGTGAAACAAGGTTCTAAATTCGATACCATTATACAATGGTTTTGAAATATTGTATAGGCTTCCACTTAAAAAAAATGAGAAAACAATGGAAAAAAGCAGGCTTTGATCAACCAGGAGCGGGGGCTGTCACTCCAACATCCGGAAAAAACCATTCGCTTCTTTGGCGCAACCCGGAGACGAAAGCCGGGAATCTTGTGCGGCCTGCAACAATATAAGCGGTTTTCCCCGACGGACATCCCCTGTCTTACTATATGTGTGGTGAGCAGCGGTTTAGATCATGACAAGGTTAATGACTCTTATAAAAACTTCGGCCGGGCTTCGGCTTCTCTCTCAGGAGGAAAAGGAGAAATACCAAACCGAGTGAGACAAGCAACAGGCAGCCGATCATTTCGGTCACCCCGAACCAACCAAACCGGCTCCAGAACCAGCCTCCCGCTGAACCCGCCAGACTGGAACCGGTGTAATAGAAAAAGAGATAAAGGGAAGATGCTTGTGCTTTGCTGGCGGCAGCAAGTTTTCCCACCCCGCCGCTGGCCACGGAATGACTGCCGAAAAAGCCGAAAGTAAAAATTGCGACCGCGATTATTTTGCTGATGAGATGGGGATAGAGACTGAGTCCGTCGCTGATCAGCATCAGGAAGATTCCAAAGCCCAAAACTTTCGCCTGCCCCCATTTGTCGGCAAGACGGCCCATCCAGGCTGAACTGAATGTTCCGGTCAAATAGACGATGAAGATCAGGCTGACGGCAAAAGAACTCAAGTGATAAGGCGAGGCCATTAGATCGTAACCGATATAATTGTACAGGGAGACAAAACTGCCCATCAGGGCAAAACTGATTCCGTATAATAAGAGCAAACCCGGATTTTTCAAGCAATTGACCAGGGAAAAAAACAAGCTGCGGAGCTTCAGCCGTTTTGGATGGAAATGAGCGGACTCCGGCAGGTGTTTCCAAAACCAACAGCTGAGCAACAGGTTGAAGAGACCCATGCAGGTAAGAGCCGTTTGCCATGAAAACAGATCGGACAAAATGCCGACGGCGATACGCCCGCTCATTCCGCCAATGGAAGTGCCGGCGATGTAAATGCCCATCACCCGCCCCAGGCTTTGGGGATGAAACTCTTCATTAATATAGGTCATGGCGATCGAGGGTAGACCGGCCAGTGCTGCTCCGGTCAGCGCCCGGAAGATGAGCAGGAGAGTGAAATTGGGCAGAAAAGGAAGCAGCAAAGCGAGAACCGAAGAACAAAGAAGCGACAGGTTCATCATTTTTTTTCTGCCCCAGCTATCGGAGAGAGAAGCCGCCAAGAGCATGAAGACGGCGAGCATCCCCGTTGACAGTGATACGGATAGACTTGCGGTTACGGGCTTTACGTGAAATTCATGTGAGAAAAGGGGTAAAAGAGGCTGGGTGCTGTAAAGGATGGAAAAACTTACGAATCCCCCGGCGAAAAGGCAAGTCAGCGCTTTGGCAAAGGCGGGGGATCCCGGAACAATTTTGTTCAATGTTTATGCCTCCTTCAAGGATGGAAAACATTCATCTTTCTTTTTGGTGCAACCTGAAGGTGGAAACGGGAGCAAAACCGGAGAGGGTGGGCATACCAAGGCCCGGCTTGAAATATAAAAAAAGGGGGCATCTCCCCTCTTTCTCTTATCGTAGCGCTATCCTTTGCTGGTCGTAAAATTTCATTTTTGCATTAAATCGATGTTTTTCTGTTATTAAATGAACAGAAAGAGGGATCGGGATGGAATGGCAACAGCTCGAATATTTCAGGGTCGTCGCCCGTCTGGAACATTTCACACGCGCCGCCGAGCAGCTTGCGATCTCCCAGCCCGCGCTCAGTCGTTCCATCGCTGCGCTGGAAGAGGAAATCGGCGTTCCCTTTTTTAAACGGGAGGGAAGATCAGTGCGCCTGAACCGCTATGGGCATCTGTTTCTTCAGCATGTGGAGCGGGCGCTGGCTGAGATTGAAAAAGGAAAAAAGAAAATCGACGATCTTCTTAATCCGGAGAGGGGACTGGTCTCACTCGCTTTTTTGCATACGCTGGGTGCGCAGCTTATTCCGTCCTTGCTGCGGGAATTTCGAGAGGCCAATCCCTTCGTTCGCTTTCAGCTTTACCAGAATTCAGCCCAGCATATTTTGACACAGCTGGAGGCGGGGGAAATCGATTTGTGTTTTACCTCCCCCCCCGGTGCGGCGTCCCGGTTTCGGCTGGGTGGATTTGCTTGAGGAGAAACTGGTTCTTCTGGTTCCGCGACACCATCGTTTGGCCGGGCGAGGAACCGTTCGTTTGGATGAGGTGGCAAACGACCCGTTCATCTGCATGAAACATGGATACGGATTGCGCTCAATCACCGAAAACCTGTGCCGGGAAGCCGGTTTTCGCCCGCAAGTCGCTTTTGAGGGGGAAGAGGTGACAACCGTGGCCGGATTGGTCGCGGCGGGACTGGGCATCGCTTTGATCCCGGAGGTTTCCGGACTGAATCAGGAAAAAACTGTTTGTCTGGAAGTGAGTGAACCCCGTTGCCGCAGGATGATCGGGATGGCCTGGCGGGAAGGCGGATTCATGCCGCTTCCGGTCTTGAAATTTCGGACGTTTGTGATGCAGCGCTTGGGGTGAACCATGTTTGCACGATATTTTTATTTCATCTTTTAGCCTGGAAGAGTATAATGTTTGAAAAACGAAATAAGTTTCATAGAATGAAACGCGGAGGGGCTAAACCTTGAGTGAAGCGAAAAAAGCAACAGTGCGGGCAGCCGAGCGGGCTTTGGATATATTGTTGTGCTTTGCAGATGCATCCCAACTCGGAATGATGGAGATCGCCGAGAAGACGGGACTGAATAAAAGCACGGTCTTTCGCCTTTTGGCTACATTGGAGGCAAAGGGATTTGTAAAACGCGATCCTCAGTCGGAGAAGTACCGCCTCGGTTTTCGCGTCTGGGAGCTGTCGGCCAATCTTGATCAGTCCGATGACCCGGCTGTGCTCTTCTTGCCGGAGATGGAGCGGTTGCGTGATGAACTGGATGAAACGGTCAGTTTATATATTCGCGACGGAGGGGAGCGCGTGCGGATTCAGGCGGTGGAAAGCAGGCAGGCGATCCGGCGCGTGGCTCCGGTTGGGGCGCGGATGCCGCTTGCCGTTGGTGCTTCCAGCAAAGTCCTCATGGCATATGCCGGGGAAGAAGCGGTATCCAAATTACTCTCTTCCCCCGACTGGCCGGAAAATCTCGAGCGTGAACAGTACCTTGAACAATTGCAGAAAATCAGGGAAGAAGGGTTTGCCATCAGTGTGGAAGAACGGGAAGCAGGAACCGCTGCCGTTTCCGTCCCTGTTTTTTCCAAGCGGGGCGATTTGGTGGCTGCTTTGGCCGTATCCGGTCCGGTTTCCCGCATGAATATCGACAAGATGATTCAGTTTGTCCCGCGGATGAAAGAGGCGGCGGTGCAAATGGGCAAAATGATCCGCTCGTAGGCCGGAAGAGAGAATGGGAAAAAAGACATTGGCTGATACTATGGATGCAAGCCTCAGGAACAAGGAGGAAAAGTTGATGCTTTTTTCCCCGGAAGAGATGAATTTTCTTTCCACAAGACTGGAAGAAGAAGCAGTCCGGTTGCGTCAGGGGCAGTCTGATGAGCTTGCGGCGACCCCGGAAGAGAGGCAACGGGAATTGCGCCTGATCAGTGAATTGCAGCGGAAACTGCGCGATTTAAAGAGCGAGATGACGCAGGAAGAGAAAGCGTTGGTGGCCCGTTTGGCCCGCGATGAAATCCATCATATTCATGGGCACGGGACCGGCGTTTATCAATCGATCTTGCAAAAAGTAGAGCAATGAAGGATGATTCCCCGCCGAGGTGTGGGGATTTTTCTTGTGAAAAGGAGGAAGGACCGATGGGGAAATTCAGCGGTCAAGTGGTGATTGTCACCGGGGCAGCCCAGGGAATCGGCAGGGCTGTTGCCGAGGGTTATGCGCGTGCAGGGGCTAAGGTGGTCATGGCTGATCTGAACCGGGATCTGTTGCTCAAAGCAGCAAGCCGCCTGCAATCGTTGAATGGAGAAGTGATTGCGGTGCCCGCTGATGTGCGCAAAGAAGAGGAGATTGTCCGATTGGTGCAAAAAGCCGTTGATGCCTTCGGAACGGTGCATATTTTGATCAACAATGCGGGGGTATCACGTTGGAAATCGCCTTATGACCTGACGGCCGAAGAGTGGGATGACGTGATTGACACCAATTTGCGCAGCGTCTTTTTATGCTCGCGCGAAGCGGCAAAAGTGATGCGAACGCAAAAGAGCGGCGTGATCATCAACCTCGCTTCAACCCGCGCACTCATGTCTGAACCCAACACAGAGGCTTATGCCGCATCCAAAGCGGGGATCGTCGGGTTGACCCATGCACTTGCCATTTCATTGGGCCCGGACGGGATCAGGGTGAATGCGATTGCCCCGGGCTGGGTTGAAACGGGTGATTACGGAGCGTTGCGGGCGGTTGATCATGAACAGCACCCGGCAGGACGGGTGGGGAAACCGGAAGACATTGTAAAAGCCTGTTTCTACCTGAGTGATCCCGAAAATGATTTTGTGACGGGGATTCAGCTGGTGGTCGACGGCGGAATGACGCGCAAAATGATTTATGAAGAGTGATGAGAGTCCCGGGGATGTTGGTCCCGGGACTTTTCCCATTGCCATCACGCCCTTTCGGCAGGTTACGCTGGCAACCGGGAGTGGCAGGATCAAGGGGATACCGGTGGTTGATTTTCCCTCTCTCCTATCCTCAATCTACCTTGCCGGATCGCAAAAAGCAACGTTAAAATTAAGCAATAGTAAGTGTTTATTGTTTTTATTGGTGATAAATGCTTAACTTTGCTTAAAAATGCTTAAACGGAGGCGAATCATGTACCAGGAGGAACGAATGCTGGGGATATTACAATATTTGAGAGAACACGGACGGATCCGCGTACAGGACATTTGCGAGCAATTTAACGTCTCCCGCGACACGGCGAGAAGGGATCTGGTCAAATTGAGCGAGCAAAAACTGATCATCCGAACCCGGGGTGGCGCGGTTCTCCCTACCTTGAACCAGGAAATTGAAAGTTATAAGGAACGGCTGGATCTGAAAGGGGAGAGCAAAGAGCGAATCGGGAGGGAAGCGGCGAAGTGGATTCAGGATTATGACACGATTCTGCTGGATACTTCCACGACGGTTCAATATGCCGCCCAGGCAATAACGGCGCAAAACATTGTGGCGGTCACCAATTCGATCGACATCGCCGATATCCTGTCCGCGAAACCGGGAGTGAAGATTCACGTCTTGGGCGGGATACTCCATGCGCGGGACCGCTATTTGTACGGATCGGAGACGACCCGAAAGTTGCAGGAATATAAAGTGAACAAATTTTTAATGGGCGCGGGCGGAATTACCGATGAAGGCATTTTTTTTAAAAGCGAAGAGGACGGGCAGGTTGTGCGGGAAATGATCCATCGCGCTGAACAGGTGATCGTGCTCGCTGATCATACAAAATTCGGGAAGCCCTTGTTTTACAAAGTGTGTTCGCTGGACCAGGTTGATTTTTTGATTGCCGACCGGATTCCGGAGCGTTGGAAGCCGGTGTTGGACAGATTGGAGATCGAAGCGCTGGAGACAGGGGAAGGACGGGATTAATATGGAGAAACGCGGGCAAGCCTGCACCCGGTCTGTATCGTCAGGAAGAACTGCAACGGCATTGCCCGCACACGGAGGTGACTGCTTTTTTGTTATTCGTCCGGGAGAATTTCAAACTTCTGGATTAACAGCCTTCTCATTTTTTTCAGTTGTTGCTGGTGCCATTCGTCCTCATAGTTTTTTAATCGCTTGTAAGTATCAAGCAGGGCAAATTCAATGATGGCGCATTCTTCGGCATCAAAGATGCGCATATAGGAATCATCCGTCAGCTTCTTACTCATCATTTCCCTCCTCCTTTTTCATTTTCGACAAGGAAAAGGGGAATTAGCCGCTCGATTTTCCTGTCCCGGAACCTGGCAGGTTGGTTTGCGCTTTGATTCTCCGGCCCGGCGCTCAAAAATAAGGAATCAACAGCTGAAAAGTCGGTTTTTTATCTGTATGCGGATGTGAACCCGCTTATGACCGGGGAAATATTTGTCTTTCCCGCACCGTTCCAGGCGCAGGTTTCGCAAAAATAACATAAAAATTCAAGCAGAATCAGGATTATAATGAAAAAAGACGCTTGAGCGCGACATGGCCGATCCGGCATTTTGATGATTCCACCAATCCACACGCCTGATGGCAGACAGATAAACAGAACTTATTGGGGGTTTTCACAATGGGTGAATCAATTGACGAAATCCGCGTCGTTGTAGGGGCGGGAAAAACGATCAACAACCCGGGCTGGATTCACACTAATGAACATGAATTGAATTTGCTGAAACCGGAAGATTGGGAAGCGCGATTTGCTGAAGAATCGATTACGGCCATTTTGGCGGAACATGTGTGGGAGCATCTGACTTTTGAAGAAGGAGTGAGGGCTGCCCGTATTTGCCGCCGTTTTTTATTGCCGGGAGGATGGATTCGCTGTGCCGTGCCGGACGGGTATTTTCAAAACAAAGAATATCAGCAACTCGTCAAAGCGGGGAGAGCGGGAAATGCGGATAACCCGGCTGCTTCGCATAAAATCGTCTATAATTATCAATCGTTCACCCGGATGTTTGAGGAAGCCGGTTTTTTGGTGAAGCTGCTTGAATACTGCGATGAAAACGGTCATTTTCATTATGTGGACTGGGATCCCCTCGATGGTTTTATCTACCGCTCCCGCCGCTTTGATCACCGCAATCAGTCGGGTGAGCTGAAAAGTGTTTCCCTGATCGTCGATGCGGTAAAGCCGTTTTGAGCCGCTGATTGCAGGCAACCCTTACCTTTGAATTCCACGATATCTGCCCGGCTTTTCCGAAACGATGGCCGGGTTGCTCTCCGCTCTTTTGAATCCCTGATTTTCCCTTTTTTAAGACCGATCTTGTGAAACAAGGCGAATTTCGCTATGATTTTTGGATGTGCGGTATTGTCTGTCCGCGCCTGCTTTTGATAGCATGGGTTTAGTCCGGATCCTGAGCGAAACGCTTTTCAGATAGAGAAGAGGTGCGTTCTTTTGCAGAAAGAACGATTGACGGAAGATCCGAAACTTCCGATGGTCGAAGTATTTCAAACAGTGGAAGGAGAAGGGACGAAAGCGGGGTATCCGACCACGTTCGTACGGGTGTACAATTGCAATCTGCGCTGTACGTGGTGTGATACACCCTACAGTTATGCCCCCGCCAAACCGGAGTACTTTGCCACGGTATCAGAAATTGTCGGGCAGGTGAGGGAATACGGCAATCGGCACATCTGCCTGACCGGGGGTGAGCCGCTGATGCACGGGAATAAGTCCCTTCTTTTGATGGCGGCCCTTGCCGGAATCGAAGAGGTGGATGACGTGCATGTGGAAACCAACGGCGCCATCCACCTCGGGCCTTTTGATGAATGGCGCAAAAACAACGGAAAAATCGGGCAAAAGGTCCGGTTTATTTTGGATTACAAACTGCCGGCCAGCGGAGAAAACGACAAGATGATTGAAGAGAATTTTGCCTTTTTGCGTGACACGGATGAGGTGAAGTTTGTGATCGCTGATGAGGAAGATTTTTGCCTGGCGGCGTCCGTGGTAAAGGAAAAAATGAAGAAGGGCGTCCCGCTGTTCAGCCCGGTCTGGGAAACGATGAAACCGGACCGTCTGGTGGATCTGATCCTCGAACAGCGATTGACTAAGGTCAAACTCAATTTGCAGATTCACAAAATCATTTGGGACCCCGATGCGCGGGGCGTTTAAGGGGGAGAAAACGCATGAGCAATCGAGCGGTTGTCGTATTGAGCGGCGGTTTGGACAGTACCACGTGCATGGGGATTGCCAAAGAGGCAGGCTATGAATTGTATCCCATCACTTTTTATTACCAGCAGCGGCATGACAAAGAAGTGGAGCATGCCAAAAAAGTGGCGGCTTTCTATGGAGTGGAACAACGGCATAAAATCGTGAACGTTTCCTTTTTGGGGGATATTGGCGGCAGTGCCCTGACCGACGAGGCGATCGAGGTGCAAACAGGCGGAGTGCAGGATGGGATTCCCGACACCTATGTGCCGGCGCGAAATTTGATTTTCTTGTCACTGGCGACCGCTTATGCCGAAGTGATCGGGGCGGAAAAGATTTATACAGGAGTGACTGCGGTTGATTACAGCGGTTATCCGGACTGTCGGCCCGAGTTTATCGCTGCGATGACGGAGACGATTAATCTTGCGACCAAAATGGGGGTTACATCGGAGGGAAAATTGAGCATTGAGACACCGCTCATTCATTGGTCCAAAGCGGAAATCATCAGGCGCGGCTTGGAACTCGGCGTACCGTATGAACTGACCACTTCCTGCTACCTCGGCGGGGAAGAAGCCTGCGGGGAATGCGACAGCTGCCTGCTCAGGCTCAAGGGTTTTGCGGAAAACAACGCAACTGATCCGATCCCCTATAAAAAAATTCCCTCACAATTCAGGTGATGAACGATGCGCGGCAAGTATACACTCGTCAAGCATTTCTGGATTTCCTGTGCCCATAGCGTCCCGGGTGCGGGCAAGTGCGAACGGATTCACGGTCATAACTACAAAGTGACTTTTTGCGTGGAGGGGCAGGAACTGGACGAGCAGCATATGTTGATTGATTTCCGTCAGGTAAAGCATGCATTGGAAAAAAAATATGACCATTATCTGCTTAACCAGTTTCCCGAATTCGATCCCGAGCAAGGAGGGGCTGCCCCCACTACGGAAAAAGTGGCTGAAGTCTTTTTCTCGATCATCGATGGCCTTTGCCGGCAAAAGAAAAACCAGCCGCTGGTCAAATGGGTCGAAGTGCAGGAAACGAATGAAGCCTATGCGCGTTTTGAGCGTTTATAATCATGTGTGGAGGAAAGAACATGAACGAGCAAAAGAAGGAAGACTTGAATCTGCATTTGCTTGGCAGCAAGACGGACTATGAATTTGAATATAATCCCGGTTTGCTCGAAGCGTTTGATAACCGTCATCCGGACCTCGACTACTTTGTCAAGTTTAATTGCCCGGAATTTACCAGCCTTTGTCCGATTACCAACCAGCCCGATTTTGCTACAATCTATATCAGTTATGTTCCGGATCAAAAGCTGGTGGAGAGCAAGTCGCTCAAGCTTTATCTCTTCAGCTTCCGCAATCACGGGGACTTTCATGAAAACTGTGTGGTTGTCATCATGAAAGACTTGATTAAAAAATTGGATCCCAAATATATCGAAGTCTGGGGAAAATTTCTCCCGCGCGGCGGGATCAGCATTGATCCTTATGTCAATTATGGAAAACCAGGGACAAAATGGGAGAAAATTGCGCAGGAGCGCTTGGCCAAGCACGACCTCTACCCGGAGCGGGTGGATAACCGATAAGGAATATACAGCTGGCGAACACGATAGAAGCGCGGGTGTACCTCTGATCGACCATTTGAAACGCTGGGAATGAAGGGGTGCACCCGTTTTCACAAAAAAACCTTAACGAATTTGTTTTTCAAATGAGAACCAGAAACATGTAAAACATTTCTGATTATTGTTTGCTGAATTTGATTATTTTTCTTATACTTTGGTTAAGAAAAAACCCTATAAAGTATAGAGGTGTGTTAAATCCATGTCTTCACAAGGCGAGCACTGGCTCCAAAAGAGGTTTGGCACCGAAAAACGGGCCAACACATTTTATGAAAATCAGATGCTTGATCACCTGTCGCCTGCCATGCAGGATTTTCTCCTGAAACAGGAAATGATGTTTCTTGCCACAAGCGACCGCCAGGGGAATTGCGATATGTCCTTTCGTGCCGGTAAACCAGGGTTTATACATATAATAAATAAAAAAAACGTGATATACCCGGAGTATCGTGGAAATGGTGTATTGGCAAGCCTTGGGAACATGTTGGAAAATCCGCATATCGGAATGTTGTTTATCGATTTTTTTACCCACAGAATCGGTCTGCATATCAACGGGACAGCGGGAATCATTGAAGATGAAGCACTGACGCGATGCATTCCGAGACCGATTGCGCTTCATCTGCAGCAGACAGTGGAAAAACAGGTGGAGGCTTGGGTTTTGGTGAAAATTGACGAAGCTTATATTCATTGTTCCAAAAACATTCCCTTGCTGAAAAAGGTGGAACCAGCTGTGCAGGCAAATCAAATGTCCACGGCCAGCGGGGACTTTTTTGGGACAAAGATGTACAAGCAGCAAATGACGTGACAAAGGCCTCAAGCATGATTGGTAGACTCTTGCTTTGAAAATGGGATAAAATAGATGCGAAGGAGGGATGACAGTGTCCATGAACTTTTATGTCCAACAAATGCAAGCTATGGTTCAACATATGCGTGATGAGTTGACCAACGTCGGATTTAAGGAATTGCGCACACCCGAAGAGGTGGATGCAGCCTTGACCGGCGAAGGCGCAAAAGGAACGGCCCTGGTGGTGGTCAACTCCGTTTGCGGATGCGCAGCCGGCCTGGCCCGCCCCGCAGCTGCCTTTTCGCTGAAACACGATAAAGTGCCGGATCATTTATATACCGTTTTTGCCGGGCAAGACCGGGAAGCAACCGCCCGGGCACGCGAGTATTTTGAAGGTCAACCGCCTTCTTCCCCGTCTTTTGCTCTTTTAAAAGACGGCAAGTTGGTGCATATGATTCACCGTCATGAAATCGAGAATGTGCCGCTGGAAGAGATCGCTGCCAACCTGACGGCTGCTTATGACCGGTATTGTGACTAATTGCAGAATGACGGCCCTTGAACTCCCTCCCAATTCTGAGGGAGTTTTTTCTGTGAAATAGCGGCGGGGGATGCCGCGCCCCTCCCGATTGTGTCCAGCTTTCATCCCTGTTTTTCTGCCGGTGAGAAGGTGTCATTTCTTTGGCTGATGAGCGGCAAGGGTGCATTTCTCTTCATCGATTGATTACAATGGTAGAGAGAGGAGAGATGGCGGGGAATGGAAATCATCGCTGGTTTGTTGCTGGTGTTTTTCATTGGAATGAGCATCGTGGTCAATGTTCTCTATCGGTTGGCCAAGAGAAAGAAACACCGGCTTTTATACGTTTTGCCCGATCTTGGCATGCAGGATCATGGCGAAGAGTTTCGGGGAAACTTCCGGGCATTGTTGCGCCACTTGGAACAATCGCTTTCCGAACGCTATGTGGAACGGGTTAAGGAACGCGTCATTCGCGAACACCAAATCAGTCTGACTGAATGGGAAAACCGCTGGTTTGAATGGAAACGTTATTTGATCATGGCCGCGCTCCTGAAAAGTGTTCCGATGTTCAGCCGGGAAGTCGATGAAATCTGGCACGAAAAATTGATGTTTACCCGCGAATATGAGGATTTTTGCAGACGTTACCTTAAAACGGCATTGCACCATGCCCCGAACAAAACGGATGCGCCTTTTAATCCGCAAGAACGCGCGTGGTTCGATCTCGTGTATGTCCTGCTGTTCAAACCGACCCGGTACAGTTTGCAAACCTGGGGACCCTTCTTGCGACACTCGTTATCCAGGGAATTCCTCGAAGAATTCAAAAAGGAAGACGAGGATCGGTTGGCAGAGAAATATTTCAACACTCGGGCGCAAAATGATCTTCCCGGAGCTGGAGTGCTTGTTCGCCATTTGATTCAATACATAAAAAAACTGCTGAGAGAAGTTGAACATCACGCTTTCCGATTTGGCACGGATGTTGATTCATTTCGGAAGAACGCCGCGTTTCAGCCGCAAAACAAAGATTTGGCTCTTTCAATGGTTAAGGGTGTCATCTTTTTGTCCAGTTATTTTCCGGAAAGTTTTCGCCAGCGTTACCAGGAGTTGTTTGGCAAAGATCCGGGGTCGGAGGATGAGCTTGGATGTTTTGCCGCTTCAGGCAGTGACGTGGAAACAGCGGACGGAAAAAAGGAGTTTTTGGATTAGCAACCATCCGCAGGGGGCCGAAGCCTCTGCGGATGATTTTTATGTAGATCACTCTGTGCCAAAGAAAGTTTGCAGGGCACGGGGCAGGTCCCGTTGCCAGAAGCCCCAGGTGTGGTCTCCCTCATCTTCAATGTAGTGAACTTGCGCGTTTTTTTCCTTCAGGCTGCGATAAATTTCGCGATTGCGCGCAACGAGATCGAACGTGCCCAGATGCGTGGGAACGGCCGTTTCCGATGTTCCGACCGATTGATACAGTTTAAGGCGGGAGAGCGAAGGCTGACGCAGGATTTGCTCAGTCGTCGCTTCCATGAACGCGCCGGATTGGGAGAGCACTTGGTCACATACCTCGGGATAAGTCAAGGCGATATGCAGGGAGACTGTTCCGCCGAGGGAGGAACCGCCGATCACGAGATCCTCTTTTTTCCGGCTGGCGGGATACTTTGTGCGAATCAAAGGGAGAAGTTCTTCGACGATCATGTTCATGTGAAGCGGCTGACGCTGGCCGATGGGTGAGTATTCCGACGTGCGTTTTTCCTTTTGCACGGGTACGGCCGCCATCATGAACGGTATGATTTTTTTCTGCTCCATCATGCGGGTGGCCTGGGTTACTATCCGGCCAAGATTAAAGTAATCCGGCCCGTCATGCAATACGAGCAGAGGATATTCTCCGTTTTTCTCTTCGTCGTCGGGAAGATAAACCAAAATTTCTTTTGTTTCACCCAGATGCTTGCTGTTCAATTCTTCTCTTTTGATGATCCTTTTCAATGTGATTGGCTCCTTTTCCCTTGGTGTAAGACGATTGTACCCATACTATACCTTATTTTTGCTTTATTTACCTGTTGATTATTTATATCACTTTCTTGTATATTTATACTGTTGGTATTGATAGTTTAAAGGTATTTGTGTTCAGGACTCAATAAAATATACAAGAAATCTGTCATTTCTAACGAGTGCGGAAAAATATTGCTTTGCGTTTTTTTAAAAAAATTATAAAATCGAGTTAGAGGGAAATGGCTATAAAAAAAGGGGAGGTCGTCTGTTGAATACGAGTCAAGAGCAGCAAGGACAGCTGAAACAATCGATGAAGAGCCGCCACTTGTTCATGATTGCCCTCGGTGGAGTGATCGGAACGGGCTTCTTCCTCAGTACAGGCTTCACGATCGGACAGGCGGGGCCGTTAGGTGCGGTATTATCTTATATAATCGGCGGAATCTGCATGTACCTGATCATGTTGTGCCTGGGTGAATTATCTGTGGCGATGCCTTCTGCAGGATCGTTCCAGGATTATACCACCAAATTCATCGGGCCGGCCACCGGTTTTGCCGTCGGATGGATGTATTGGCTGGGCTGGGCCGTGACAGTGGCGCTGGAACTCACGTCGATCGGGTTGACCATGAAGCACTGGTTTCCCCATGTCTCGATTTGGGTATGGTGCTTAATCTTTGGAGTCGTGTTATTTGTTGTAAACGCTTTCTCGGCCAAGGGATTTGCGGAGACCGAGTTCTGGTTTGCCAGCATCAAAGTGATTACCATCATTTTGTTCATTATTTTGGGCGGGGCTGCCATGTTTGGATTCATCCACCTGAAGGGTGGAGAAGCGGCTCCCTACTTGAGCCACTTTACTCAGGACGGGTTGTTCCCCAATGGGTTTATCAATGTGCTGGTTACGATGGTGGCCGTCAATTTTTCCTTTCAGGGGACGGAATTGATTGGGATTGCCTCCGGGGAAAGTGAAAACCCGCAAAAAACGATCCCGCGCGCCATCCGGCAAACGGTGTGGAGAACGATTTTGTTTTTTGGACTGGCTGTTTTTGTTTTATGCGGATTATTGCCGTGGAAACAGGCTGGGGTCATGGAGAGCCCGTTTGTGACTGTACTTGATAAAATCGGCATTCCATATGATGCGGATATCATGAATTTTGTCATCTTGACGGCACTGTTATCCGTGGCGAACTCGGGCTTGTACGCAACGACGCGGATGCTGTACGCCTTGTCCAAAAACGGTATGGCCAGTCCGGTGTTCGGCAGGCTGACCAAACGGGGTGTTCCGTTTAACGCTTTGATTTTGAGTATGGCAATTGCTTGCCTTTCCCTCCTGTCTTACAAATTTGCTGAGGATACTGTCTATATGGTGCTTCTTTCCATCGCGGGAATGACGGCGATTCTGGCATGGATGTCCATTGCTGCATCGCAGTTTTTCTTCCGGCGCCGTTACCTGGCCGAAGGCGGAAAATTGGAAGCACTCCATTTTAAAACGCCGCTTTATCCGGTTGTGCCGATTCTTGCCTTTCTCATTAACCTGATCGCTTTGATCAGCCTGTGGTTTGATCCGACGCAGCGGCCGGCGATCGAATACGGCATTCCGGCATTTATTCTTTGTTATATCCTGTATTTCCTCTTTTTCCGCAAAAAGAGCGAGGCCGCGAGATTGAAAATGGAAACGAAATAAAGATGTGCGGGCTTCCATGTGTTGAGCATGGGAGCTTTTTTTCTGTGAAAGTGTGTATTTTATATCTGAAATATGCAAAGTTTTGACCCAATAATCATAATAGATTTAAAATATAGAGGGATGATTTTATTCAGAAATGGAGTGATCTTTCGATGCACAAGCCAGTATGGTTTCCAAAACAAGAGCAAATGGAACAGACACGCTTGTATCGATTTATGAAACGGCTGGGGTTTCGGGACTATGACCGGTTTTATGAACAATCAATCAAGAATATCGCCTGGTTTTGGGATGAAGTTGTGAATGATCTGGGCTTGCGATGGATGATGCCGTACCGGCAAGTGTTGGATATGTCCGATGGCATCGCCTGGACCCGCTGGTTTGTCGATGGAAAGATCAACATTTCCGATAACTGCCTGGACCGGTTTGTCGAAGAACCCGCTGCCCGGCATCGCCTGGCCCTCATCTGGGAGGGAGATGACGGGACGACGAAAAAATACACCTACCGCGACCTGTGGCTGGAAGTGAACCGGCTGGCATGCGGATTGAAGAAATTGGGGGTGGCTGCGGGGGACTGCGTCGCTATCTACATGCCGATGATTGCCGAAAATGTGATAGCCATGCTGGCGGTTGCCCGGATAGGCGCTATTTTTACTCCCTGTTTTTCCGGATACGGAGCTGAAGCGGTGGCAACCCGGATTCAGGGCTGTCAGGCGAAATGGCTGATCACGGCTGATGGCTATTTGCGCCGGGGAAAAGTGGTTGCGATGAAAGAGGAGGCGGATCGGGCTGCAGATTTGTCACCGAGTGTGGAGAAAGTGGTTGTGGTCAGCCGGCTGGGAAGAGATTGTCCGTGGAACCCGGACCGGGATGTGAAGTGGGATCAATTGACTGCAGAAATGAAAACGCTTTCTCCTGCGGTGACGGACGCGAATGACCCGTTTATGATTATCTATACCTCCGGAACAACCGGCAAACCGAAAGGAACGGTCCATGTACACAGCGGATTTCCGCTCAAAGCGGCCTTTGATGCGGGTTATGCCTTCGATGTGGGACCGGGGGACATTCTGTTCTGGGTGACCGATATGGGTTGGATGATGGGGCCGTGGATGGTTTTTGGCACTCTGCTGTTGGGAAGCACCATGCTCGTATTTGAAGGTACGCCGGATTATCCGATTCCAGGACGTCTCTGGGAATTGACGGAAAAACACGGCGTTACCCATCTGGGCATTTCTCCCACGCTGATTCGTGCGCTCATGAAACATGGCACATCGTGGTTCAGCCAGCGGGATTTAAGCAGTCTGCGCGTGTTCGGTTCGACGGGGGAACCCTGGAACCCGGAGCCTTGGCACTGGCTGTTTGAACAAGTGGGAGGAAAGCGGGTTCCCATTTTCAACTACTCAGGCGGAACCGAAATCTCTGGCGGAATTTTGGGCAACCATTTCTTCAAGCCGATCGTTCCCTGCGGTTTTGCCGGACCGCTGCCCGGAATGGACGCCGAGGTGTTTGATGATCAGGGAAAAACGGTTCGGGGCGAGGTGGGCGAATTGGTGTTGCGGCAGCCGTGGGTAGGCATGACCAGCGGATTTTGGCAGGATGCCAGACGCTATGAGGATACCTATTGGTCGCGCTGGCCCAAAACGTGGCTGCACGGGGACTGGGTCATTGTCGATGAGGGGGGGCAGTGGTTCATCACCGGCCGTTCCGATGATACATTGAAAATCGCCGGAAAACGTTTGGGACCGGCGGAGATGGAATCGGTTCTGGTCGATCATCCGTCCGTGATTGAAGCGGCAACGATCGGGGTTCCGGATGCCGACAAAGGGGAAAGCGCCGTCTGTTTCGTTGTCGTACGCGGCGACGGGGAGGAAGTTCAGTCGCTGACAGAAGAGCTGGTCCGATTCGTCGGAGAGCGGATGGGAAAAGCATTAAAACCGAAACGGGTGCATATCGTGGACGAACTGCCGAAAACGCGTAACGGCAAAATCTTGCGCCGGGTCATTCGTGCCGCCTATCTGGGGGAGAATGCAGGGGATCTTTCATCGCTGGAGAATGCACACGCAGTTGAAAAAATTCGCCGGTTGGCCGGTGTGTGACGGACGGGGGAGAAGGAAGAGGAGGCATCCGCCCGGGGTGATCCTCTTCCTGTTTTGTTTCTGCAAATCATGCAAGTCGACACCTTGCTTTAATTTATACTATTTTTTAAAATAAATTACCTTCAAAAGACGGGGTGCGGGGAACATGGTAAAATGTTGATGGCCTGTGGGGACAAAAACAAGGTTGGCGATGCGAATAAATACATAGGGAGAGGTGTCGGTATTGCATGTTTCGGGGAACAGATTTGGAAATGCGCGTGTTACAGGTGCAAGAAACGCACTCTCCTGAACAGAGAGACGAACTATTGCGTGAACTTGAACCGCACGTGCGCAGAATTGCATCACGGATCTGCAGAAGGGTTGTTACACCTCATGATGATGAATACATGATTGCTTATCGGGCGATCGATGAAGCGATCGGGAGATATAATCCCGAACATCGTGCCACCTTTTTATCATTTGCCTACAAGGTCATCCAGCGCCGGCTGGTAGACTATTTCAGGCAGGAAGGCAGGCATCAACGCTCAATTCCCCTCTCTGCGCCGGGTGCACGTGAAGAAGAGACGCATAATCAAGAGTTAGTCGCTTTGTCGTTTGAAAGACACAAAAAAGAAGAGACAGACCGATTGCGCCGTTTGGAGATTGAAATTTTTATCCGTTCTTTGGAAAAATACGGAATCACGTTGGAGGAATTGACGAAAAAGAGTCCGAAACATCGGGATACACGGGAAAGTTTGTTGCAAGTTGCCAAAATGTTAGTATCGGACAAAAACTTAATGCAAAAGTTTTTATCCCAGAAAAAGACAGAGAAAGATCTGGCAAAAACACTCGGTTTGCACAGACGAACGCTTAACAGACATCGAAACTACCTGATCGCCCTCACCATTGTTGTGGTCGAAGATCTTACCCTGATCCGCAGTTACATTGGGTTATAGGGGAAGAAGGGAGGTTGGACTGATGCGAAAAGGGATCATTATGGAGGTTCAGGCGAAGCACTGGATCATTTTAACCACCGATGGTGAATTTGTTAAAGTTCCAAAAACCAATGATCTTTCCCAGGTTGGAGAAGAAATTTCCGTTCAGACATCACCCGTGAGAAAGCAGAAGCGCGCTGCATGGATTGCGGCCATTTCTACTGCGGCTGCGGCGATGCTCGGAACTTTTTTTATTCTGTCCTCGGCGGCACCCGACAAAGCCTATGCACAAACCTATGTGTATCTTGATGTAAATCCGAGTGTTGCCATCGCTTTAAATAAAGATAGAAAAGTGGTCAAGGTTGAACCACTGAACAAGTCGGCGGAAAAGCTGCTGAAGCAGGCTGATTTCCATGGGGAAAGCGTCGACGATTTTGCTGTTCAGTTTTTGGAAGCAGCGCGAAGAAACGGATATCTGCACAATCAAGACCAAGTGGTGCTGTCAGGGATTAAAGAGGAGAAAGAGAGCGTCTCCACGATCAATTCCTTGAAAAAGGTGATCAGTGAGGAGAGCGAAGACCGACATCTCGGTTTGCATGTGCACACTTTGGCCATGCCCAAAAAAGTGCAGACAAAAGCGGCGAAGAAAGGTTTGTCGCCGGCGAAATACGCTGTCTGGGTGCTCGCGAAGAAAGAAGGAAAAGAGCTTCCGCTGGAAGAGGTCAATGATACGCCGATCGAAGCTTTGGCCAATGATATCAAACCGGTATCCGAATTGTTGAAAAAGCCTTCTGCTACGGATTGGAATTCGATTATCGATGACGGTTCGGAAACGGATGGGCAAACCCCGCCAAAAGACCAGCCCACGGAAGAACCGGCGGATTCCAATCAGAAATTGAATGGATCGGGAAATCAGACACCCACCGATAACGAAAGTCAGCAAAATACTCCCGATCAGACCAATCAGCCGACTAAAGCCAATCCGGGAACTGACACTTCCACATCAAACAACCCGGGTTCTGCTACGACCAATGTGGAAGGCAACACCCAAACCGACACGGGAACTTCAACTGGGTCAATGACGCAGAGTCCATCAGGTTCCCAGTAGAGATAAACGGTCACAGCGATACCGACAACCTTTTTGTGACGCTCGCTTGTTTGTTGCAAGCTGACACCTCCCGAAACAGCTTTCAACAGTAATGAGAGGAGCCATGGGATGAAAGGAATCGGGATCGTTCGCAAAGTAGACCATTTGGGACGCATCGTTTTACCAAAGGAATTAAGAGATTTGATGAGCATCAATCCCCACGATGGGGTGGAAATTTTTGTGGATAACAATGCGATTGTCCTGAAAAAATATAACCCCAGTTGTATTTTGTGCGGAAGTTCTTACAATCTCTTCTACTTTCGTGACAAGATCATTTGTGAAGAATGCATCTCAGAAACAGCGAAATATGTGTTGGCGAAACAGCCGCAAAAGACCGTTTCACACAAATAAGCGCCTGGAAAAGGGCGCTTTTTCTGTTGAGCGAAGCATGTGGATGCCGGGAATTTCCTGTCTTTACTGCTGTGCTGCTGTACATGAAGGAAATGACAAACAACCGCTTGTTTGGTAAAATAAAATCGTATGATCAGAAAAGAGATTATTTTTATAAAAGATTAAATGTAACCGCTTTCTAACAGAAAAGGAGGAACAAGCCGGATGGACGAGCCGCTGATTCTGGTAGAACGGGAAGGCAGGGTCGGGATTGTCCGCCTCAACAGACCCCGCGTGTTAAATGCATTAAACACATCGTTGATGAAAGAACTGGCAGACGTGTTGGAAGAAATGGACAGGGATGAGAACATCGGCTGCATCATCCTTACGGGTCAGGGCAAGGCGTTTGCCGCCGGAGCGGATATCAGTGAAATGGCCGATGCTGCTCCTTTCCAATTTGTCGGAAACGCCTATTTCGCCGATTGGCAGCGGGTCCGCCGGGTGGAGAAGCCGCTCATCGCTGCGGTGGCAGGCTATGCTTTAGGCGGCGGAAATGAATTGGCCATGTGCTGTGACATCATTATTGCGGCGGAAACCGCCCGTTTTGGGCAGCCGGAGATTTTGCTTGGGGTGATTCCGGGAGCGGGTGGAACGCAGCGGTTGACTCGTTCGGTCGGCAAGGGGAAGGCAATGGAGATGATCTTGACCGGCGATCCGATTACCGCGGAGGAGGCATTGGACTGGGGCTTGATCAACCGCGTGGTTCCTCCGGAACAATTGGAACCGGAAGCGTTGAGCCTGGCGCAAAAGATTGCGGAAAAGCCGCCGCTGGCGGTTAAAATGGCGAAACAGGCGATTCTAAGGGCGCAGGAAATGTCGCTGGAACAGGGACTTCACTTTGAACAGCTGGCGTTTGGCATGCTGTTTTCCACCGAAGATCAGCGTGAAGGCATGAATGCATTTATAGAAAAAAGAAAAGCGCAATTCAAAGGAAAATAGGAGGGGACGTAATTGAGTGAACGCACGGTTCTTTTGCAGAAAAAAGAGGGGGTCGGAATTCTTACGCTAAACCGGCCACAGCTGTATAATGCGATCAATAACCAGCTCAGCCGTGAGCTTCTGGAAAAATTGACAAAGGTAAAAGAAGACAGGGAAATCCGCGCTGTCATTTTGACCGGATCAGGGAAAGCGTTTTGTTCTGGACAAGACTTAAACGACCGTTCCGCCATGCAAAAAAAAGGAGAGCTGATTTCACTCGGTGACAGCGTGCGCAGCCGTTATAATCCTCTGATCAAAACGATGGTCGGGATGGAAAAGCCGATCATTGCGGCTGTCAACGGCGTGGCGGCCGGAGCCGGAGCAAGCCTCGCTTTGGCCTGCGATTTTCGTTTGATCACGCCGAAAACAAAGTTTGTCGAAGCGTTCGTCAGGATCGGACTGGTTCCGGACAGCGGCTCGAGCTACTTTTTGCCGCGGCTGGTCGGGCTGGGAAGGGCGCTGGAAATTGCGATGACGGGACGGGATGTCGAAGCGGAAGAAGCCGTAGCGATCGGACTGGCGAACCGCTTGGTTTCCGAAGATCAGTTGATGGACGAAGCTTTTGCCTTTGCGCGCAAGCTGGCGGAGGGGCCGACGGTGGCGATCGGATTGACCAAACAGGCGATTTACAAGGGGATGGAAGGAAGTCTGGAAGAGGCTCTGGAATCGGAAGCCGTTCTGCAGGAGAGAGCGGGGCAGACACGGGACTTTCTCGAAGGGGTACAAGCTTTTGCAGAAAAGAGGAAACCTTCGTTCAAAGGGGAATAAACGCACACCCCTTCGTTTGGGTCATATGATGAAGCAGGTTGGAGATTTTCAGGCTTGTCTGATCGCTTCAAGCTGGAAAAATGGGGATGAGAGATATGGGAAGCATGAAAATCGATCAGGGAAAAAATCAAGAGCGTGAAGATCAGGCGATGATGCGCGATATTTTTGATCTCATGGATCAGCACGGACACGAGCAGGTAGTATTTTGCCGCCACCGGCCGACCGGATTAAAGGCGATCATTGCCATCCATAACACGACACTGGGCCCGGCGCTGGGCGGTTGTCGCATGATCCCGTATTCCTCCACGGATGAAGCGCTTGAGGATGTGTTGCGCTTGTCCAAAGGGATGACGTATAAATGCGGTTTGGCGGATGCCGATTTTGGCGGGGGGAAAATGGTGATCATCGGGGACCCCCGGACTGATAAGACCCCCGAATTGTTCCGGGCGGTGGGCCGTTTTGTCGAAGGATTGAACGGGCGCTTTTTGACGGGAACGGACATGGGGACTTATGCGGAGGACTTTGTTCATGCCGCCAAAGAATCGAAGGCGATTGTCGGTCTGCCAAAAGAACACGGCGGCAGCGGGGATACCTCGATTCCTACGGCGTTCGGTGTTTTGCAGGGAATGAAGGCGACGGCGAAGTACCTTTGGGGATCACCTGAGCTGCGCGGGCGCAAAGTGGCGGTCCAAGGAGTGGGAAAAGTGGGATACCGCCTGGTTGAACTGCTCGTTGCCGAGGGGGCAAGGGTGGTGATCGCGGATATCAACGAGGAGCGTTGCATGGAATTGGCAGAAAAGTACGGAGATAATGTGGAATTGACCGGAGTGGATACAATCCATCGCGTGGAGTGTGACATTTTCGCCCCCTGCGCCCGCGGTGGTGTGGTGAACGATGAAACGATCGACCAGCTTCGCTGCCTAGCGATTGTCGGTTCTGCCAACAACCAGCTCGAAGAAACGCGTCATGGCGATTACCTGCATGAAAAAGGAATTCTCTATGCCCCTGATTATCTTGTCAATGCGGGCGGATTGATTCAGGTAGCCGATGAAGTGGAGGGTTACGAAGAGAAACGGGTTCTGGCCAAGACGAAAGCGATTTATGACATGTTGTTAGCCATTTATGAACGTTCGCATGCCGAGAATATTGCCACGAGCAGGGCAGCCGATCAACTGGTGATGGAGCGCATCGAGAAAGTGGCGGATCTTCGCCGGATTCTGCTCGGTTTTCATTTGTCGGAAAGAGGGAGGTAGGGTTTGTGCTTACTGACCAGCGTCAAGAAAATCTCGTTCAATATCTCCTGCCGGACGGCACGCTGTCGGGACGGGGGATGGAGATATGGACACGGCTGAACCGGGAGACGAAACTTCGATTTTACCGCGAGATGACGCTCGTCCGCATGTTTGACCGCCGGGCGATTTTGTTGCAGAGGCAGGGGAGGATCGGCACCTATGCGCCGCTGGAAGGCCAGGAGGCGACACAGATCGGCAGTGCGATGGCGCTGAAGGAGGAAGACTGGATTTTCCCCAGTTATCGTGAACACGGGGTAGCGATGATCGCCGGAATGCCGATCGCCAATATTCTGCTTTATTGGATGGGACGGGTGGAGGGATGCAAGCCGCCCGAAGGGGTTCGCTTGCTTCCGCCTTCCGTTCCCATCGCCACTCAGATTCCGCATGCGGTCGGGGCGGCTTGGGCGGCAAAACTGCGCAGAGAATCGTCGGTTGCTGTTGCCTATTTTGGAGATGGAGCCACCTCGGAGGGCGATTTTCATGAAGCATGCAACTTCGCAGGCGTTTTTCGCGTGCCGGTGATTCTCTTCTGCCAGAATAACGGCTACGCCATCAGTGTTCCTTTTTCGCGCCAATCCGCGTCGGAAACGGTGGCGGAACGGGCCGCTGCCTATGGGTTTCCGGGAGTCCGCGTTGACGGCAATGATGTGCTTGCCGTTTATGATGTGATGACGGAAGCGGTGAAACGGGCCCGGTCAGGTCAAGGGCCGACCTTGATTGAAGCGGTAACCTATCGCAAAGGTTCCCATACCACAGCCGATGATGCGAAACGCTACCGTCCCGATGCAGAAGTGGCAGAGTGGGTGCAAAAGAAAGACCCGCTCAAGCGCTACATTCACTTGTTACGAGCGGAAGGCCTTCTAAATGAAGCAGAGGAAAAAGAGTGGGAACAGGAGTGCAAGCGGCGAATCGATGAGGCGATCCGGGAAGCGGAAAGCCGTCCTCCCGCCCCGCCCACCCATCTGTTCGCACATGTGTATGCGCAGCTTTCTCCCAATGAAAGGCGGCAACAAAAGCAATTGGAACAGGATAAGGGGGGAGTAGGATGACGAAGATGACCATCGTGCAGGCGATCTGTGATGGAATGCGCGTCGCCTTGAAGACCGACCCCAGTGTAATCGTTCTCGGGGAAGATGTGGGCAAAAACGGAGGGGTATTTCGGGCGACGGACGGATTGTGGGAAGAGTTCGGCGATGAGCGCGTGATTGATACGCCTCTCGCGGAAGCGGGGATTGTCGGAACGTCGATCGGCCTGGCGGTCAACGGGTTTCGACCGGTGGCGGAAATTCAGTTTATGGGTTTTATCTATCCCGCTTTTGAACAAATCGTCACGCATGCCGCCCGCCTGCGCACCCGGACACAGGGAGTGTTTCCCGCCTCGCTGGTCATCCGGGCCCCTTACGGAGGCGGAATTCGCGCTCCCGAACTGCATTGCGATTCGACAGAAAGCTTGTTTGTGCATATTCCCGGTCTGAAAGTCGTCGTGCCTTCCACCCCGTCCGACGCGAAAGGGCTGTTGCTCGCAGCGATCAAAGATCCGGATCCGGTCATTTTCCTGGAGCCGATGCGAATTTATCGCTCCGTCAAAGAAGAGGTCCCCGAGGGCTGGTTCGAAGTGCCGCTTGGAAAAGCGCGACGGGTGAGAGAAGGGGATGATCTCAGCGTATTTGCTTGGGGGGCGATGGTGCCGATTGCGGAAAAAGCGGCCCGGGAGTGGGAGCAAAAAGGGGTCAGCTGTGACGTTATCGATTTGCGCACGCTCTATCCGCTGGATGAAGAGACGATCATCGAATCGATCAAAAAGACCGGCAGAGCCGTCATCGTTCATGAGGCTCCGAAAACGGCGGGCCTTGGCGCCGAACTGATTGCCCTGATCCAAGAACACGCCTTTTTGTATTTGGAGGCTCCGATCGCCCGCGTGACCGGATATGATGCTCCGGTTCCGATGTTTGCTTTGGAAGACCATTTTCTTCCCGGAGTGGAGCGCGTTTCACAAGCGATCGGTCAGGTTGCATCATTTTAAGAAAGCGAGGAGGGAAATGGGATGTCAGTGGCATTTCGCTTGCCGGATATCGGTGAAGGCGTGGCAGAAGCGGAAGTGGTGCGCTGGTTGGTGGCGGAAGGAGAAGAGGTGGAAGAAAATCAGCCTGTGATTGAAGTGCAGACTGATAAGGCTGTGGTCGAACTGCCTGCCCCCGCGGCCGGACGCATTGCCAGCCTTTGCTGGAAAATCGGGGATGTGGTTCCGGTGGGAGAAGTATTATACAGGCTCGCAGGTCAGGAGGAAGAGAAACCGGATCCGCCTCCAACACCGGGAGCTTCCGGCGGGGACGAAAAGAATCTGCGGGAGGCGACAGGGGCAAAGAAGCGGAAAAGGGTGTTGGCCGCGCCGTCCACCCGCCGTCTGGCACGGGATTTGGGAGTTGATTTGCTGCAAGTGGAGGGGACAGGCGTTCACGGCAGGGTGACTGATGATGATGTGAGGAAGGCAGCCCGATCGAATCAGTTGTTATCCGCCGGCGAAGACGGGCAAACCGGGATTGTCGATGCCCCTTCGCATGCCCGGGAGTGGGTGGAAGAACCCCTCATCCCCACCCGTCGCAAGATCGCTGACCGGTTGTTGTTTTCGGTGACGCGCAAACCCCACGCGACCCACTTTGATGAGCTGGCCGCTGACGGATTGGTGGAGTGGCGCAAGAACCGGCTTCACGACCCCGAAGGGCCCCGTCTGACCTACATGGCGATTCTGGCCAAACTGGTTGCCGTCACTTTGAAACACCATCCTCATTTCAATGTCCATTTTTTGGAAGATGAACAGAAAGTAAGGCGTTTTTCTTCCGTTTCTCTGGGGATTGCCACCGATACGCCGCGCGGTTTGCTGGTTCCCGTAATCCATCAGGTGGAAAGAAAGAGTATGGAGAGAATCGCTGAGGAATTGGGACAATTGACAGAGTGGGCGAGAGAAGGAAAACTTTTGCCCAAGCATATGAAAGGGAGCACATTTACCATCAGCAACGCCGGTGCGCTTGGCGGCAGCTGGGCTACACCGATTATCAATCCCCCGGAAGTGGCCATCCTGGCTATTCATCCCATTGAACAAAAGCCGGTCGTTCGGGAAGGCGTTCTCACGGCTGGCTGGCAAATGAATGTTTCGCTCAGTTTTGATCATCGCGTCCTGGATGGGGCGGATGCGATTCGCTTTACAAAAACCCTGGGAGAATATGTTTCCGACCCTGGCAGGCTGGTGAAAGAGTTAGTGTGAAAGCCGGTAGAATCAACCGGCTTTTTTTCATGGCTTGCGAAAATAACAGGAAGAAGAAGGATGGTTTACAATAATAAGGAGAAGCACCAGGTGTGTGATTAAACAAACACTGGAGATGTGCGCCTGAGCCTTTTTCGATGTGTCATTTTCCAGGAAGGAAGAATGGCGAGATGAGGAAAATACGAATCAGGACAGCGGTGAATGAAGATGTTCATATGATCCGGGGACGCTTCTGTTTTTTTCGCAGTCCTTTATCTTTTTGTTGTTACATTGTGGACGGTCTGTTAATCGACACCGGGCCGGTTCGTGCAAGATCAGAACTCCTTCCTTATTTAACTGATAAAAATCCGCGCCAGATTGTTCTCACTCATTTTCACGAAGATCACGCCGGCAACGCCGATTTTTGGGCCGCTTACTTTCGCATTCCCTTGTACCGGTCACCTGAGACAAAATCGGAATTTGACCGATTGGAAATGCCAGCTTACCGTCGGATCATCTGGGGGAATAAGCGGGGGGAAATGGGGGGCGTCGATGTACCCGAATGGCTGGAGACGCCGAACCATCGATTTCGGATTGTTCGCACCCCGGGGCATTCACCTGACCATATTTGCCTGCTCGAAGAAGAGAAAAAATGGTTGTTCGCAGGTGATTTATTTTTGGGAACCCGCCTCGATTACGGGATGAAAGGAGAATCGGTTCCCCGGATGATCGATTCGATCAAGCGGATTCTGACTTTCCCGGTCGAAACCGTTTTTTGCGGCCACGCAGGCATTGTAGAGGGCGGCCGTTTCAAATTGGAAAAGAAGCTTCGTTTTTTGGAAGGGTTACAGGAGAAAACGCTGGAATTTCATGAGAGAGGGTTGGATGAAGCCGAGATCGCCAAAAGATTGCTGCCTTCCAAGCAATGGGTATCCTTGTTTACGGGCGGGGAGATGTCGCCGGTTCATCTCGTTCATTCGATTGTGCGTGAGAGAATGAACGGCCGTTGAGAAAAAGATGACGAAAAGTTGTATTTTGCTTTTTTCTTTTCCCAGTGAAAGCATAGTATGGTATAAGCAGAAGAAGAGGATTCTCAATGATGGGAGGGAAGAAATGAAACGCAAAACGATCAGAGGGTGGGCTGCTGTCCTTGCCTGTTCGATGTTGCTCAGCGGTTGCAGCTATTTATCACTGGCGGGCGAGCCAGACAAAAAAGAGGCTGATTTTAAACCGCCGATTTCAAGCACGGATGCCAAATTGATCGTCCGGGATCATGGACAGGGCCTTTATGCATCCAAGCGTTATAATGTGCAGAAGCTGCGGGCAGCGTTGCAGACTTTCCCGAAAAATTTGAAGGCGGAAGAGATTTATGGCCGGTTGCTGGCACTGTTGGGGGAAAACTATGCAGAATATGAAGAGCAATTTACGAAATTGGAGAATCCTCAATACAAGGCGACTTTGCTCCGTTTAAAATCCGAGGCTGAGCCGACTGCTCTAAAGGATGTGACAAAGCCGAAAATGAAGGAGAATGTTGTCATTCTTCTTGATGCAAGCGGGATGATGGTAGGAATGATGAACGGGGAAAGCAAAATGGCCCTTGCTCGTCAGGCCATTAAACAATTTGCGGCCAAACTTCCCAAGGAAACGAAAGTGGCCCTGCTCCTTTACGGACAGACCGGTTCAGAGCAAACCAAGAACCAGGCTCCTTCCTGCGGGAATGTTGAGACAGCGTACCAATTGTCCGCTTATGATGCTAACCGCTTTGACCAGGCTTTAAACGGAGCTCAGCCTGCCGGCGGAATACCGCTTGCCTTGGCGATCAAACAGACAGCCCGCGCATTTTCTGAAAAGCCGGGGGCCACAGGCAAGAACCGGATCTACATCGTCAGCGGGGGAAGCGATACCTGCGGTGGAAACCCTGTTGCCGAAGTGAAGCAATTACATAAATCCAATCCACAAACGATCGTCAACATCATCGGGCTCAGTCTGGATGAAAAAAGCCGGCAGACATTGGATAGCGCCGCGATTGCCGGGGGAGGCACGTTTGTGCCTGTCATGGATGAGCAGGGACTGAAAGAGGCCTTTTCCCGTTTTGCCGGCGAATTGGATGCTGAAAATGAAAATTGGTACACAAAAACGCTGCAAGCGATCAATCAACAATATACCAGTGATAATCAAAAACTGGATGAGACTTACCAAAGCATGGATGCCCGCGTGACACTGGAAGACAGGCATTTGAATGAAGCCTTGGACGATTTGTACCGCATGAAGAAAATCGATTTGAATCACTGGCGGGATACGGGCGATCTGCTGGATGAGCGCTGGTACAATTTACGCACCTATGCCAAGCAGAGGTACAGTGATGTGGGCGGGAAACTGGATCAGGAATGGGTCGCCCAGAACGATGAAGTGAACCGGTTATGGGTGGAAAATGGAGGGGAAATCGCCGAACTCAAACGGATTTCTCACATGACAGTCTCTCTTCCCAATCCTAAATTAAACCTGCGCTACGGAACGCCGATTATTGCCCGGATGCCCCGTGTCATCCGTTCACCGGAATAAAGCACCGGGAATGACTGGGCGGTACTGTTTCCGAGTCTCTCGGCTTGCAACAAAAAGAGGGCTCCTTGGGAACCGTCTGGTCGTTGATCAACAATAACTTGTTTTGTTGGCCAAAGGAGTTGCAAAGCCCTTTGGCCGTTGTTTTGGAAGAAAAAATTTTTACCCATTTAACAAACATAATTGTTTATTGGGTAAAAATGTGGTGCCACAATCATTCAGAAAAATAAGGAGGTTTTTCCAATACTGAAAAATAAGGTGGTTATGATTACCGGGGCGTCACGGGGACTGGGGAGGGCTTTGGCACATGCCTTTGCCGAACAGGGGGCTTCACTGGCGCTCACCGCCCGTACGGAAGCAAATCTGAAGCAAGTGGAAAAGGAGCTGCAAGCTTACTTGGTAAAAGTATTGGCCATGGCAGGAGATATGTCCTCCCCGCGCGATGTGGAACGGTTTGTGGCGACAGCGGAGGGAGAATTTGGGCAAATCGATGTTTTGATTAACAACGCCGGAATCTTTGGTCCGAGTCCGTACTTGCTCGACTTTCCCGAGGAAGATTTTATGGAAGTCTTGCGGGTTAACGTCATGAATCCGTTTTTGGTTACCCGGCGGGTACTGGCCGGGATGCTCGCGCGCGGAAAAGGGTCAGTGATCAATGTCACATCGGAAGCAGGCCGGATTGGTTATGCCGGATGGGGAGCATACGGCATCTCCAAGTTTGCCCTGGAGGGAATGACGCAAACCTGGGCCGATGAGGTGGAGGGCAGCGGAGTCAGGGTAAATGCAGTCGACCCCGGGGAGATGGATACGGAGATGCATGCCCTGGCCGTACCGGATTGCGATTATGAATTGGCTGATCCGCGTGACAGGGTAGGTGTTTTCCTCTATCTTGCACAGGATGAGTCCAGTCATGTCAATGGCCAACGGCTTCATGCACCCACATTTGCCGGGAAAGAAGGGGATCAACGATGGCGGCTCCGATCCAATTTGTTCTGCCACCTGTTTTAAATGACTCCAGCCTGCCGGAACGGAAGGGAATCCGGCGGGATAATGTGAAATTGATGGTTTCTGACCGGCTTACCGGAAAATCCCGACATACCATCTTCTTTCAGCTTGATCAATACTTGTCCCCGGGCGATGTGCTGGTGTTAAACAACAGCCGTACAATTCCGGCTTCGCTTAAGGCCAATTGGATTCGTCGGGATGAGTGTCTAAAGAGGGGAATGGAGGTTCGCTTGGCCCGCAGAAAAGATAAGTCAATCTGGGACGCATTGTTGGTGGGAGGATCGGTGATGCCGGGGGACCTGCTTGAATTTTCGCCGCAGTTATTGGCAAAGGCGATTTAGACTCGCCCGCCTTTTGTCACGTTGGATTTCAACCGGCAAGGGGCTGCGTTGTTGGAAGAAATCTACGCACTCGGGGAGCCGGTCCATTATGAGTATTCCGCCGAATCATGGCCGCTCGATTATTATCAAACGGTATACGGTAATGCGCCGGGTTCGGTTGAGCTTCCATCGGCCGGCCGAGCGTTTACCTGGGAAATGCTTTTTCGCTTGCAAAGGAAAGGGATAAAAATTGCCTATCTAACCCTGCATACTGGGTTGAGTTACTTATTTGACGATGCGGAGCGGGTTCAACCGGAGGAAAATTGTGAATTCTATGCAGTCCCGGAAGAAACGGCAAGAATCATTCAGGAAGCGAAAGAGAGAGGGAAACGGGTGATTGCAGTGGGAACAACAGTGGTGCGGGCGCTTGAAAGTGCAGCCTTGTCAGGGGGGATTCAAGCGGCCGGCGGATGGACTTGTCTGCGCATCGACCAAGAGACCCAGTTAAACGTCGTCACCGGATTGATGACGGGATTTCATGAGCAGGAAGCTTCCCATCTCGATTTGCTGACCGCCTATTTTTGACCAATGATCTCAATGCGGAAGTGAACAGGATGCAAAAAGAAGGTGTAGAGATTGCCCAAGAGATCAAAACATGGGACATCGGGCTGAAGAATGCTTTTGTGCTGGGGCCGGACGGAGAGTGGATCGAGTTGGTTCAGATTTTGGGCTGATCGATGATGAAGGTCGAAGCGGGCAGGTTCAAATTCCCACCCGCTAAATTTTTTATAAAAAAGGCTTGCATATTTTTTGAACCAGTGATATATTATTTCTTGTCGCCGAGAGGATCGGCACAACTGAGAGAACGCACCTTGAAAATAAGA